>NZ_JBICZP010000009.1:0-260913 GCF_043202015.1 Kitasatospora sp. NPDC048239
CACCCCACACACCCGAACCCCCAACGCCCCCAACACCCGAACCTCCACAACCACCACCCCAATCACAACAAACCCAGAGAACACGGACACCGGACATGGGACACGGACACACTCGGACGCCGGTCAAGCACCTCCACAACCCGGCTAGGCATCTACCTCGATTCAAAAACAGGACAGACGGTTTGTCAATACAAAACCGAACGGGCTGTCTTTTTTAACGATCATCCGATCCTGGCCGATCCGCGGCACCCCACCCGCAGCAGACACGCAAAAGACCCGGTCCAAGGACCGGGTCGGAACTTCCCCAACAGCTTCGATCAAGGTGCGGGCACCTGCCCCGGGCTCCACCGCACCAAGGCCACCGGACGCACCCCGCACGCACGGCCGGCTCCACCGCGCCGACGGCCGCCAGGCGCGGGCACCCCCCGGCCCCAGCGCCGAGAAACCGGACGGACGGCTACCGCCCGGGCGCCGAACCCGCCCCCCACCGCGCCCTGGTGGAGCCGGCCGCCACCCTGCTCACACGCCCACCACGCCGACCGCCGCACCGGCCGCCGCGCCCGCCGCGGCCACCTCCGCGAGCACCCGGGCGCCCCGGTCCGCACCCATCTCCAGGGAGGCCAGCACCCCCGGCACCGCCACGCTCGGCATCACGTGCTGATACATCGCGGAGATCCGCCGCTCCAGGTCGGCGCGGCCCGAGAGCTTCTGCGACTGGATCTGCACACCCGTCCAGGCCGCCGTCACCAGCCACGCCGTGTCGGCCGGGACCACGTGCGGCAGCAGCTCACCGCGCTCCCCCGCCTCCTCCAGCAAACCCCCCAGGCGCGCGATCCACCCCGGAATCGCGCCCCCACCCAGATCCTCGAAGACGTCCTGGCCCAGGGAGAGCCGCGCCCCCGCCGACAGCAACGGGTCGCGCGGCATCAAATGCGCCACCACCATCCCGGTGTCCACGAACTCCTGGAGCTTGCATGACCGTTCGGGAATCGCCTCCTGGGCGAACTGCTCCTCGACGACCCCTTGGGCCAATTCCCGCTTGGACGCGAAGTGGAAGTACACGGCGCCCCTGGTCACCCCGGCCCGCGACACCACCTCACCGATCGTCGCACCCTCGTAACCGAACTCGTCGAAAACCGACGCCGCCGCCTCCAGAATCACCCGACGCGTCCGCACCGCCCGCTCCTGCCGCACCACCACGACCACCCCATCGACCGACCGGAGAAACAAAACCAAACACCCCGTATCTTAACAACGCCTCCCAGCTCATGACCCTGTCTATCCGCGTGACAAAAACCACCATGGAAACCGACCAGATGGTATTTATCCGCAGGATGCGTCGGCCGTAGCCCGGCCCGGTGCCGTGGCCCTAAGATCCGGTGCCACGGTATTGGTCTGGACCATGGTGGATAGACGGGGGAAGTCCGATGCACGACGACGAACGGCTGGAAATCCGCTTCGAGGGGCTGGCGGAGGGCATCGAGGCGGCGACCTGGGGGCAGCGGACGATCTGGGCGCCGATCTCCTGGTATGCGCCCGACGACCACTACTTCAACATCGCGCTGCCGCTGGAGCTGCGCCATCCGGTGGAGCCGGAGGCCTTCGGGGCGGCGCTCAGGGCGCTGCTGGAACGGCACGGCTCGCTCCGCACCATGTACCGCACCAGGCCCGACGGCCTGCTGGAGCAACGTCTCCAGGGCCACGGGGCGCTCACCGTGCGGACGGTTGCGGCGACGGCCGGCGAGCCGATCGCCGCCGCCGTGGAACGCCTCGCCGCCGAGGACAGGGCGGTCCGCTTCGACCTGCTCGGGGACGGACTGCCCCTGCGGGTCAGCGCCCTGCTCGTGGACGGCCTGGTGGCCGCAGCGGCGCTCACCATGGCCCACATCGCCGCCGACGGCACCGGGGCCCAGGTCGTGCGGGACGATCTGCGCCGCCTGCTGGTCCAACAGCGCCGCCGCCCCGGGACCTTGCCGCCCCCGGTGCCGGGTCGGCAGCCGATGGAGCAGGCCGCGTACGAGGCCGGGCCGCAGGCGACCGCCCGCAGCCAGGCCGCGATCGCGCTCTGGACCCGCCAACTCGCCGGGATACCGGCCTCCCTGTGGCCCGAGGAGACCGGCCCCGCGGAGCCGGAGCGCTGGTGGGAGGGTGAACTGGCCTGCCCCCGGCTGGACCTGGCCAGCCGACTGGCCGCGGTCCGCACCGGGACGTCCCCGAGCGCGGTCGTGCTGGCCGCCGTCGGACTGGAGCTGGGAGCGCGGACCGGCGTCGGTGCGGTGCCGCTGAAGGTGATCCTGGGCAACCGGGTGAGCGAGGCCCAGCGGACGGCGGTCGGCGCCTTCGCCCAGAACGGGCTCGTGGTGCTGGACACCGGGGCCGGGGAAGGAGGCGGGGCCGGGAACGGGGGCGGGCTCGACGAATCGGCACAGCAGGCCTGGCGCGCCCAGATGCAGACCTCGCGGCACGGCCACTACGACCCCACGGCACTCGCTGCGGCGGTCCTGGCGGAGGAGAAGCGGCGGGGCGCGGAGATGGACCTCAACGCCCTCTTCAACGACCACCGCGAGCCGGACCGCCCGGCCGGCCCCGGAGCCGCGGCGGCCGCCCCGGAGCCGGCCGACCTGGACGGCATGCCGGCCGGCCGCTTCGGGTGGCGGTCACGATGGGCCCGGCAGGACTGCAAGTTCTTCTTCGGTCTGGCACACCGCGACGGCGAGGCCTTCGCCACCCTGCTGGTGGACACCCGGTACGTTCCGGCGGCCGAGGTCGAGCCGTTCCTCCGCGCGGTAGAGGAGCGGGTGGTGGCCGCCGCGGGCTGACCCCCGCTCACCGGCGAAGCACCGAAGGCTCCCGGTCCACCGTGCGGTGGGCCGGGAGCCTTCGGGTGTGCACGCCAAGGGCCGAGCAGTACCTAGTCGAGCAGTTGCTCGACCTCGCTGTCGCTGAGCGCCTCGATCTCGGCGATCAGCAGCTCCTCGACCCGCTCGGCCAGGGCGGCCAGAGTCGGCCGCTCGAAGACGTCGCGGACCTGTACCTCCAGCTGGGCGCCGGCCCGGATGCGCGCGGCGACCCGGGTGACCAGCAGCGAGTCCCCGCCGAGGTCGAAGAAGTCGTCGAGCGCACCGGCCTTCGCCACGCCCAGGACGTCCTGCCAGATCTCGGCGATGAGCAACTCGGCGTCGGTACGCGGCGCGAGGTACTCGCGGACGCCCGCGGCGACCGCCTCGGGGGCGACGTCCGGCAGGGCGGCGGTGTCGAGCTTGCCGTTGGCGGTCAGCGGCAGGGCCTCGACCAGGGCGAACCCGGCCGGGACCATGAAGGCCGGCAGCCGGTCGGCGAGATGGTCGCGCAGGGCCGTCGGGTCGGCGACGGCGCCGGGCTGCGGCACCACGTAGGCGAGCAGGCGGCTGCCGTCGCGGACCACCACGGCGGCGCGCGCGACGGCCGGGTGGCCGGTCAGCGCGGCCTCGACCTCCCCCGGCTCGATGCGGTGGCCGCGGATCTTGACCTGGTCGTCGGCCCGGCCGAGGAACTCCAGTTGCCCGTCGGCGCGCCAGCGGGCCCGGTCGCCGGTCCGGTACATCCGGCCCCCGGCGTATGGGTCCGCCGGGAACCGCTCCGCGGTCAGCTCCGGGCGGCCGTGGTACCCGAGGGCCAACCCGGCTCCGCCCAGCACGAGTTCACCCTCGAATCCGGCAGGGACCAGGCCCAGCCGGTCGTCCAGCACATAGCACCGCACGCCGGGCAGCGGGCGGCCCAGCGGCGGCCGCCCCTGTGTGTCGGCGGCACCGAGTTCGGTGCTGGTGGCGATGACGGTGGCCTCGGTCGGACCATAGGTGTTGACCAGCCGGACGCTGTCGCCGTGCCGGGCCCGCCAGGCGGCGACGGACTGGGCACGGGCCTCGGAGCCGCCGAGGACGACCAGGCGAAGTGCCGTCGGCCAGGTCAAGTCCTCACCGAGGTCTACCAGTTCGCTCCAGTAGGCGGTCGGCAGGTCGAGCACGGTGACCTCAGCCGCGGCGGCCGTCCGCAGGAAGTCCGGCAGCATCCGGCCGCCGCCGGGCAGCAGCACACAGCGGGCGCCGGTCGCGAGGGCGGGCCAGAGCTCCTCGGCGTGGGTGTCGAAGCCGATCGAGGCGAACTGGACGACCCGGTCGGCGGGTTGCAGCGCGTACCCGTCCGGGCCCGCCATCCAGTGCACCCGGGCGGCCAGGGCCTCGTGGTCGACCAGCACGCCCTTGGGAACGCCGGTGGAGCCCGAGGTGTAGAGCAGATAGGCGGGGGCCGTGCGGTCGCCCACCGGGAACGGCGCCACCGCGTCGGACGCCCAGGCCGGCGGGCCGTCCGGCCAGCTTGCGGGCACGCCGACCACCGACACCCCCGAGACCGAGGCGGCGGCCTCGGGACGCTCCGCCTCGGTGGTCAACAGCAGCCGGGCACCGCCGTCGGCGAGGATGAACCGCTGCCGCTCCGCCGGATACGCCGGGTCGAGCGGGAGGTAGGCGGCGCCGGCCTTCCAGATCGCCAGCAGCGCGGTGACCAGATCGAAGGAGGGCTCGATCCGGACGGCCACCAACCGGCCGCTCTCGTCCCCCAACTGCTCGGCCAGCAGCGAGGACCGGCGGTCCAGCTCGCGGTACGAGAGCGTCTCAGCGCCGAACTCCAGGGCCACCGCGTTCGGTTGGGCGGCCGCGGCGGCGGCGAAGAGCTGCAGCGCGGTCGGCGGCTCGGCCGGCAGCGACGGCCCGGTGCCCAGGGCGAGCAGCCGCTCCCGTTCGGCCGCGCCGAGCAGGTGTCCGCCCTCCACGGGCTGCAGCGGGTCGGCGACGACCCGGGTCAGCAGTTCGCGGTAGCGCGCGGCGGTCGCGTCCACCGTGCTCCGCTCGAACAGCTCGTCGTCCAGGCAGAACGAGGCGAGCATGCCGTCGCCGTCCCGCCAGATGTCGAGCAGGATGTCGAACTTGGCCTGGGTGTAACCGGCGTCGACCGCCTCCAGGGTGACCCCGGCGGGCAGCATCGGACCGGCCTCGGCCGCCGGGACTTCGTTCTGGCTCTGCAGGACGAAGAGGGTCTGGAACAGCGGCGGGCGGTGGCGCTCGCGCGGCAGCCCGAGCTCGGCCACGAGACGCTCCACCGGGACGTCCTGGTGGCCGAAGGCGCCCATCGCGGCGGAGCGCACCCGCCGCAGCACCGTCCGGAAGTCAGGTGCGCCGGACAGGTCGGCGCGGATCACCGCGGTCTTGCTGAAGTAGCCCAGCAGCGACTCGTGTTCCACCTCGTTGCGCCCTGCGACCGGGGTGCCGACGGCGAAGTCCTGCTGACCCGACCAGTGCCCGAGCAGGATCTGGTAGGCGGCCAGCAGCACCATGAACGGCGTGCAGCGCTCCTGGCGGGCCAACCGCTCGATGCCCGCGGTGAGTTCGCCGTCCAGGCGGGCGACGCCGAAGGTGGCCCGGTGGGCCGGCCTGCGCGGTCGGGGGCGGTCGGTGGGCAGGATCAGCGGGGAGATCCCGGCGAGCTTGCCGCTCCAGTACTCGAAGTCCCGCTCACCGTCCGGACCGGCCATCCGCTCCTGCTCGGCGACCGCGAAGTCGCCGAACTGGAGCCGCGGCTCGGCGAGTCCGGCAGGAGTGCCGGCCAGCTCGGCGCGGTAGGAGGCAAGCAGTTCCTCCCACATCATCCTGGCGGACCAACCGTCGGAGACGATGTGGTGCAGCACCAGGCAGAACACCTGGTCGTCCGGGCCGAGCCGGTACACGGTGGGCCGCAGCAGCGGACCGGTGGCCAGGTCGAAGGGGGCGTTGACACGCTCACCCGCGGCGGCCGCGACGGTCCGCTCGACGGCGGCCGGGTCGGTGCCCGGAGCGATCGGCAGGTCGATCTCCTCGATGGCGAGCGCGACCGGCGGGTCGACGAGTTGCAGAGGCTCCTCGTCGACCAGCTCGAAGCGGGTACGCAGCACCTCGTGCCGGGCGATCAGTCGGTTCAGCGCGGTGTTCAGCGCGGGCAGGGACAGCGGGCCGCGCCAGCGCTGGGCCAGGTACATGTTGTAGCTGGCGTCCGAGGGATCGAGCTGCTGGAGGAACCAGAGTCGGCGCTGGTCCACCGTGAGGGGGTAACGGCGTTCGGGGGCGGGGCTGTTCACTCGGCACCTCGGGTGGTGGTCGTGGCCGCACGGCCGGCAGGGGCCATCCGGGCTTGCAGGGTCTCCAGTCCGACCAGGTCGTCCGACGCCGCGTCGGGCACCTCGCGGTCGAAGCGGGCCAGTACCGGCACCCGCATGGCGACCACGGCGAGTACGGCCATGGCCAGGCCCAGAAGCAGGTAGAGCAGGCCGATGCCGCGTCCGTCGCCGGTGCCGATGAACCGGCCGACGGTGTCGGCGAGCGCGCCGTCGCCGTCCATCAGCGGCTGGAGCAGCTTCGGTCCGAAGGGTGCCACCACGGCGAAGCCGATCGGCAGGGTGGACCAGGCGACCATGGTGTTCACGGCGATCACCCGGCCGTGGAAGCGCAGCGGCACCTTGGTCTGGATGATCGTGGCGTACACACCGTTCACCAGCGCCAGCCCGAAGGCCATGCCGAAGGCGCCCAGGGCGACCAGCGGCAGGGTCGGCCGCAGACCGGTCACCAGGCAGGCGGCGGCGAGGGCGAGCGTGGAGAGCAGGACTCCGCGCAGCCGCAGGTGCCGGGGTCCGCCCCAGACCAGCAGGGTCAATCCGCCGAGGACGGCCCCCGCGCCGCCGCCCATCGCGACCCACCCGGTGGCGGAGAGATCGCTGAAGGAGAGCACCAGCGGGGTGGTGAGCAGGAACAGCGGGGAGAGGAAGATGTTCAGCACCGCGAAGAAGACCAGCATCGCCCGGAAGTGCCTGCTGCCGAGCGACAGTCGGAAGCCGGCCCGGATCTCGGCGGTCACCGACTCGCGCCGTCGCCAGCCCATCGCCTTCGGGAACCTGACCAGGGCCACGACGGCGACCGCGAAGACGTAGCTGGCCACGTCGAAGGCCAGGATGCCTCGCAGGCCGATCGCGTCGAGCAGGCTCACGGCGAACAGCGGGACGAGGAACTGGGCGAAGCCGAAGGCCATCTGGACCACGCCGTTGGCACGCCCGAGGTAGCGCTTGGGCACCAGCTGCGGCACCGCCGAACCCCAGGCGAAGCGCTGGAAGGTGAGCGCGGTGGAGAGTACGGAGATCAGCAGGTAGACGTTCCAGACCTCCAGGCGGTCGGTGAGTGCCAGGACCAGCATGGCCGCTTGGGTGACGCCGGCCGCGATGTCGCCGTAGAGCATGATCCGGCGGCGATCGCCCCGGTCGACCACGGCCCCGGCCAGTGGGGCCACCAGGATCCCGGGGACCAGGGCAAAGGCGGCGAGCAGGCCGAAGTGGGCCAGCGAGCCGGTCTTGAGGTAGATCCAGATCGGGAGGGCGAACTCGGTGAGCGCCGAGCCGATCATCGACACCTGCTGCCCGGAGGCGACGGTGAGGAAGCGGCCCATCGTGGGGCGGACCTCGGCCCGCTTGACCGCCCGGGCGGGCTTCGCCGCCGGGGAGGGCTCGGAGGGCTCGGCGCTCTCCTCGGTCTCGGCCGCGTGGTTGCGGGAGACGTCCTCCAGCCACCAGGTGGAGTCCTCACGACGGTGGTGGACCGACTCCGTCCCCGCCGCGATCGAACGGTGGACACCCGTCACGATGTCCGCCAACTCCTGCGCCCGGTACTTCAGATAGAAATGCCCCGCCTCGTCCAGCACCACGACCGCCGCCGTCCCGGTGATCCGATGCCACTCACGGAACCGCTCCTGATAGAACTGCGTCGCCGGATCCCGATCCCCGCACACCGCGATCACCGGCGCAGCGATCGTCCCGCCCTGGCTCGCGAACAGCTCCGTGAAGTAGCGTTCCGCTTCCTTTGTCCCCACTCGCCGGTTGTGCACGATCAGCCGCAGTTGTTCTGCTTCCACCTCGTCGGTGTCCAGGCCTGCCGCTGCCAGTGCGTTGACCATTCCCTGGTCGCTGCGCCACCGGTCCGCCAGTTCCGCGAACCACTCCCCCACCGCCGCGCCCCGCCCCTGGGGACGTGCGAACGGGAAGATCCCTCCCAGATGGACGGCCTCGACTTCCCGTCCCGCGGCCTCCACCAGCCGTGCGATCTCCACTGCCAACCGCACTCCCACCCCGCAGTGGCCGTACAGCACAAGCCGGCCCGGCACTTCCTCCACGATCTCCCGTGCGCACAGGGCGGCGACCTCCTCGATCCCCAGCGCCTCCTCGCCCAGTTCGTGCCCCGGGACCGCGATCGAGTGCAGTTCCCAGTCCTCGGGCAGCGCGTCCGCCAACGGCTTGTAGATCAACGCGCTGCCCCCGCCGTACGGCGCACACACCACACTCGCGGTGGTCCGGGTGCGCGGCGGGGTGAGGCGGTGCAGCAGCCGGCGCGGGCCGCGATCCGCCGCCGGATCGCTCACCAGCGCCGCCAGCGCCCGCACCGTCGGGTGCCGGAACAGGTCCATCACCCCCACCGGCACCGGCAATTCCGGGAACGCCCGCCGCAGCCGCGCCACCACCTGCGTCGCCAGCAGAGAATGGCCCCCGAGCTCGAAGAAGTCGTCCAGCGCCCCGACCTGCGGCAGATCCAGCAGATCCGCCCACATCCCGGCGATCAACACCTCCTGCGGCGTCCCCGGCTCGACGTACCCGGTCTGCGAGCGGGCCTCCTCCGGCTCCGGCAGCGCCCTGCGGTCGACCTTGCCGTGCGCCTGCAACGGGAAACGCTCCAGCGAGACGTAGCGCGCCGGGACCATGTAGTCCGGCAGCACCTCCAGCAGCCGGGCCCGCACCTCCGCAGGCACCAGCGGCTCCACCTCCCCCGGACGCTCCAGGTAGGCGACGAGGTTCTGCCTCACACCCTCACCACGCGCGAGGACCACCGCCTGCACCACCCCCGGCAGCTCCGCCAGCGCCGCCTCGACCTCCCCCGGCTCCACCCGGTAACCCCGCACCTTGACCTGGTCGTCCCCCCGCCCCAGGTACTCCAGCACCCCGCCCGCACGCCACCGCGCCACATCCCCCGTCCGGTACAACCGCTCCCCCGGCCCACCGAACGGATCCTCAACGAAACGCTCCGCCGTCAGATCCGGCCGCCCCAGATACCCCCGCGCCAACCGCTCCCCGCCCACATACAACTCACCCGCCACACCCGGCGGAACCGGCTCCATCCCACCGTCCAGCACATAACACCGCGCCCCCGCCAACGGCGAACCGATCGGCGTACTCCCCGACCCCGAACCCCCCGAAGCCCCCGAATCCCCCGCGGCCACCTCGAACACACTCACACCCACCGTCGCCTCGGTCGGCCCGTAATGGTTGAACACCCGGCACCCGCCCACCGACGCCAACTCCCGCGCCCACGCCCACGACGACGCCTCACCCCCCAGCACCAGCGCCCGCCGCGGCAGCAACCGCTCCACCGCCACATCCGCCGACAACGCCGCCAGATGCGACGGCGTCATCTTCAGATAATCGATCCCCGCCCGCTCCAACTCCCCCGCCAGCTCCACCCCCGCGATCCGCCGCGGCAGCAGATGCACCCGCC
This sequence comes from Kitasatospora sp. NPDC048239, assembly GCF_043202015.1. Classification (NCBI taxonomy): domain Bacteria; kingdom Bacillati; phylum Actinomycetota; class Actinomycetes; order Kitasatosporales; family Streptomycetaceae; genus Kitasatospora; species Kitasatospora sp. NPDC048239. The sequence goes on from NZ_JBICZP010000009.1 coordinate 9,594, forward strand.
CACCCGTCGTCAACGCCAGATACAGCATCGTGATACTGAAATCGAACGACAACGACTGCAACAACCCGAACGACGCCCCCGCCACCACCCCCAACCGCTCCCCCACACCCGCCAGATAGTTCACGACCTCACGATGCTGGACCGCCACCCCCTTCGGCACCCCCGTCGAACCCGACGTATAGATCACATACGCCAGATCCCCCGGCCCCGACACCTCCTCAAGCGGCCCCTCCTCCACCACCGGACCCGGCCCGTCGACCAGCAGCACCTCCCCCCCGAACCCCCCGAACAACGGACGCAGCACCGCATCCGTCACCAGCACCCGCGCCCCCGCATCCGCCACCAGCCGGCCCAACCGCACCGCCGGCTGCTCCGGATCCAACGGCAGATACGCACCCCCCGCCTTCAACACCCCCACCAACGACACCGCCAGCTCCGGCGACTGCTCCAGACACACCGCCACCCGGTCGTCACGCCCCACCCCCAGCGCCCGCAACCGCCGCGCCAACCCGTTCGCCCGACCCTCCAACTCCCCGTACGACACCACCCGATCACCGAACACCAACGCCGGCGCCCCCGGCGAACCAGCCGCCGCCCGCGCCAACAACCCCGTCAACGTCCCCCCACCAGCCGGCAACACCCCACCGACCGCCCACTCCTCCAACACCGCCACCCGCTCCGCCCCCGTCACCAACGGCAACCGCGACACCACCACCGAAGGATCCGCGAGAGCCGCAGTCATAAGCAGCTCGAAGCGCTCCGCCAGCCGCTCGATCGTGTGCTCGTCGAACAGGTCCGAGCGATAGGTGAACAGGCCCGACAGCCCGTCCTCCTGTTCGGTGAGGTAGAGGGCGAGGTCGAAGTGCGTGGTCGTCGCGGCGTAGCCGAAGACCTCCGACTCCAGGGCGTCGACCGCGCCGACAGCGGTCCGGTCGCCGTAGTTCTGGAACGCGAAGGTCACCTGGAACACCGCCGAGCGGCTGACGTCCCGCTCCACCTCCAGATCCGCCACGATCTGCTCGAACGGCACCTCCTGGTGCGCGAACGCGTCCAGCGTCGACTCCCGCACCCGGCTCAACAGCTGACCGAAGGTCGGATCCCCCTCCAACCGCGCCCGGATCGGCAGCATGTTCACGAACGCACCGACCACACCCTCCAGTTCACGGTGCAACCGACCCGCGACGGGCGAGCCGATCGCGAAGTCCTGCTGGCCGCTGTGCCGGGAGAGCAGCACCTGGAAGCCCGCCAGCACGGTCATGTAGGTGGAAGCGCCGTAGGCCCGCGCCACCTCGCCGATCCGGTCGGTCAGTTGGCGGGACCAGCGGAAGCCGTGGGCCGCCCCCTCGAAGGTGAGGACCGGGGGGCGGGGGCGGTCGGTGGGCAGGTCCAGCGCGGGGACGGCGTCGAGGGCCGTCCGCCAGTAGTCCCGGTCGGCGGCGAGCGCTCCGCCGTCCAGGCGGGTCCGCTGCCAGGCCGCGTAGTCGCCGAACTGAACCTCCAGCACCGGGAGTTCCGCCGGAGTGCCGTGGGCGTGCTGGGCGTAGAGCGCGTCCAGCTCGCGGTTCAGCACGTCCACCGACCAGCCGTCGCAGATGATGTGGTGCATCACCAGCGCCAGGACGTGGTCCTCCTCCCCGATCCGCACCAGCAGCGCCCGCAGCAACGGACCCGCACCCAGGTCGAACGGCTCCCCGACCAGCGCACCGACCTCCCGCGCCGCACACCCCTGCGGATCCGCCTCGCCCGCCGCATCCACGAACCGCACCGCGAACGGCCCCGGATCCGCGACCACGACCCGCGCCACCCCGTCCTCCGAGGTCGGGAACACCATCCGCAGACCCTCGTGCCGCGCCACCAGATCCGCCAGCGCCCCGTCCAACGCCACCCGGTCCAACGGCCCCCGCAACCTCCGCGCCGGCGCCAGCGCATACGCCGAACCACCCGGCGCGAACTGCTCCATGAACCACAACCGCTCCTGCCCGCTCGACAACGGCGGCACCACACCCGCCGCCCTCGGCTCCACCACCCGCGCCGGCGCAGCAGCACCACGCAACCGCTGGGCCAGCAGGGCACGCCTGGCGTCGGAAAGGCCGGCCGTGCCGGTCTGGGTCCCGCTCATGCCGCATCCTCCGGAGTCACGCCGTGCTCGGTCACCAGGTGCTCGGCGAGTGCGCCGAGGCTGCGTAGGAAGTCGCCTCCGCCGTCGAGGTCGAGGAAGACCTCGTACCTCGTCTCCACGGCGTCCACCAGGCGTAGTTGGGCGAGCGATCCGATGCCGAGGGCGACGAACGGGGTGTCTGCGGCGGCCAGCAGCTCGGCGGCGGTGAGGGCGCCGTCGCTGGCGTCGGCGACGATCGCGGCGAGGACGGCGGGCAGGCCACCGACGGCCGGTGGGCGGTCGCTCGTCCGGTCAGTCGTCCGGTCGCTCGTCCGGTCGGTGGTCCGGTCGATCACGTGGTCGGTCACAGCTGCTCCTTCACGGCCTCGGCGATGCCGGCCACGCTGGGGGTGTCGAAGAAGACGTCGAAGTCGACGTCCACGCCGAAGGACTTGCGGATCCGGGCGGCGATCTGGATGAACCTCAGCGAGTGCGCGCCGAGGTCGAAGAGGTCCTCGTCCACGCCGACGTCCGGCAGGCCGAGCACCTCGGAGCAGATCGCGCACAGCTCGGCCTCCACCGGGTCGCCGGAGGCGTCGGCGGCCACGGCGGCGTCGGCAGCGGCCGGTTCGACCGCGGGCGGGGCCGGCAGTGCGCGGCGGTCGAGCTTGCCGTTGGGGGTCAGCGGCATGGCTGCGAGCGGCACGAAGAGCTGCGGCACCATGAAACCGGGCAGGGTCCGCAGCAGGTGTTCGCGCAGCTCGCCTGCGGACGCCTCGGCGGAGGCGTCCGCAGGGACGACGTAGCCGACCAGCCGTGGTTCGCCCGTCGCGTCCAGGTCGACGGCGACGGCGGCCTCGGCGACGGCCGGGTGCTCCAGCAGCGCCGACTCGATCTCGCCGAGCTCGATCCGGTGCCCGCGGATCTTCACCTGGCCGTCCATCCGACCGTGGAACTCCAGCTCACCACCCGCCGTCCAGGACACCAGATCCCCCGTGCGGTACAACCGCGCACCCGACGGGCCGAACGGATCCACCACGAAACGCTCCGCGGTCAGCTCCGGCCGGCCCAGATACCCCTCGGCCACCCCGTCCCCGCCCAGGTACAACTCCCCCGCCACCCCGACCGGCAGCGGACGACCGAACCCGTCCAGCACATACGCCCGCGTATTGGCGATCGGACGGCCGATACCCACCGACACCGCATCCACCACCACCTCCGCACACGTCGACCACACCGTCGTCTCCGTCGGCCCGTACACGTTGAACAACCGCGCCGTCACCGCCCGCAACTCACGGGCCAGCGGCAAGGCCAACGCCTCCCCGCCCACCAGCCCCACCACCGACGACAACACCCCGGCCCCGGCCCGCGCCTCGGCGCCCGCCGCCGCCCCGGCCAGCACCACCCGCCAACCCGACGGCGTCGCCTGCACATGGGTCACACCCTCCGCCGCGACCAACCCGCACAACCCCGGACCGTCCACCGCCAGACCGTCCCCCGCCACCACCAACCGCCCACCCGTCACCAACGGCAGGAACAACTCCAGCCCGGAGATGTCGAACGACAGCGACGTCAACCCCAACCACACACACCCCGGACCACAACCCAACCGATCCGCAAAGGACGTCAACAGATTCACCAACGCCCGGTGCCCGACCGCCACCCCCTTCGGCCGCCCCGTCGAACCGGAGGTGTACAGCACGTACGCGCGGTCCTCCGGCCCGGGAGCGGTGAGGGCGGCCGGCACCGGCTGGCCCAGCTGAACCGGCTGGCCCGTCTCGCCCGTCCGGCACGCCTGTTCGTCCAGACGCAGCACCTCCGGGGCGGCCGCGGCCACCTCCTCGCCGAGCCCGCCGTCGGCGAGCAGCAGCGCGGCGCCGGAGTCGGCGAGCACGAAGGCCAGCCGCTCGGCCGGGTAGCCCGGATCCAGCGGCAGGTAGCCGGCGCCGGTGCGGAGCACGGCGAGCAGGGCGACCGGCAGTCGGGAGGTGCGCTTCAGGTGCAGCGCGACCAGGTCGCCCGGGCCGACGCCCAGGGCGGCCAGTCGCCCGGCCAACGCCCGTGACTCGTCCTGCAGTTCGCCGTAGGTGAGGACGCCGTCGGCGGCCGTGACGGCGACGGCGCCGGGGGTGGTCTCGGCCCGCGCGTCGAAGAGGTCGAGGACGGTGCGGTCGGACGGATACTCCTGGCCCGTGTCGTTCCAGGCCTCGGTGACCAGGTGGAGCTCGGCGGCGTCCAGCAGCGGCAGCGCGTCGACGGCGGTGCCCGGGTCCGCGATGGCGGCGGCGAGCAGGGTGTCGAACTGCGCCGCGATGCGCTGGGCGGCGTCGGGGGCGAGCACCGAGGGGTCGTACTGCAGGCTGAGCACGCACTCGTCGGCGGCCTCGACCACCTGGAGGTGCAGGGTGTTGCGGGCGGTCCGGTTGAAGAGCATCCAGTCGACCCGGGCGTTCGTGCCGGTGAACTCCGGTGCCAGGGCGCGACGGCGGTAGCCGAAGGAGACGGGGGTGAGGCCGACCCGGGGGGTGAGCCCGCCGACGGCGGCGCCGAACGGCACGGTGCGGAACCGGTACAGCTCCCGCAGGGTCCTTCGCACCTCGGCGGCGAACTGTGCGAAGCCGGTGCCGGGTTCGGCGGCCGGCGGTGCGTGGTGCGGCAGCTCGTTGACGAACAGGCCGATCTCGCCCGCGAGTTCGTCGGTGCGGGTGGAGAGGGCGACGGCCACCGGGGTGTCCGCGTTGCCGTAGCGGTGGAGCAGGGCGTGGACGCCGGCGAGCAGGAACTCGAAGGTGGTGACGCCACAGGCGCGGGCCGCCCGGCCGAGCGCCACCGGGTCGAGCTCGCGGGTGACGGCCTCGCCGGCGCCCGCGCCCTGGGCGGTCCGGCGGACACCGGGCAGCAGGACGTCGGCGGAGTCCGACCAGCGCGGGCCGAACCAGTCGGCGGCCTCCTGCACCAACTCCGCGGCGGGCGCGGGCGCGACCGGGTAGCCGGGCGTCCCGCGGTCCGGGCCGGCCGGTACGGGGCGGCCCGCCGCCAGGGCGTTGTACGCGGCGGCCAGGTCGGCGACCAGGATGTCCTTGGACATGCCGTCGAAGACGGCGTGGTGGACGACGACCAGCAGGTCCGCGCCGCCGCCCGCTCCGTGGTAGAGCGTGAACCGGGCGAGCGGACCGGCGTCCAGCGCGAACGGCCGGGCGGCCTCCTCGGCGATCAGCTTGGTCAGGCCGTCCGGTCCGGACGTCCCGGCGTCGACCTCGGTGACCTTGAACTCCGCTCCCGAGGATCGCAGTTCGAGGGATCCGTCGCGCTCGACGAGGACCGCGCCGAGTGCCGGGTGGCGCTCGGCCAGTGCGGTGCAGGCGGCGCCGAGGGCAGCGGTGTCGACCTTCTCGAAGGTGATCCGCAGCGGCATGTGGTAGCTGGTGCGGGCGGCTCCGAGGCGCTCGGTCAGCCAGACTCCCTGCTGCGGGAGGCCGGCGGTGACGGCGTTCGGTTCCGGGGTGCCCGGGTTGGCGGCGTGGTCAGGCATCGACAGCTCGCTTCAGGGTCGGGACGTACCGGGGCAGGGCGTCCGCACTCGGCGGAGCGCCCGGTGCGCGGATGCGCAGGCACCGGTGACGGCACATACGTGGCAGGAGTGAGGAGTTGAGGACGAGGGGCCCGGCGTCAGGCCGGGTCGGTGAGCCGTTCGCGGACGGCGCGCTTCAGCGGCTTGCCGCCCTCGTTGCGGGGCAGGACGTCCAGGGTGACGATCCGGGCGGGGATCTCGTGCGCGGCCAGCCGCGCGGCGAGGAAGGCCCGCAGCTCGGCCGGGTCGAACGCGGTGCCGGGCGCGGGGACGACGGCCGCCCCGACGCTCATCCCGAGCACGGGGTGCGGCAGTCCGACGACGGCCACCTCGGCGACCGCCGGGTGCTCCAGCGCGGCCGCCTCCACCTGGAGCGTGGAGACCTTGAACGCACCGGACTTGATGACGTCGGACTCGCGGTCCACCAGGTGCAGGTAGCCGTCCTCGTCGAGGTATCCGACGTCACCCATCCGGACCCAGCCGGTGCGGAAGACCGCCGCGCTGGCCTCGGCGTCCCGGTAGTAGGCGCGCTGGGCGCCGGGGGACCTCAGATGGACGTCGCCGGTCTCCCCCGGCGGCAGCGGGCGGCCGTCCGGGCCGGCCACCATGACCGAGCCCCGGGCGGCCAGACCGAGTGCGGTCGGACGGTCCGGGTCGTAGATCATCGCGGTCTGCGCGGGCGCGGCCTCGGTGGAGGTGTAGTAGTTGACCACCGTGGCGTTCGGGAACGCCGTGCCGAGTGCGGTGGCCACGGTGGGGGGCAGGGCTGCGGCGGTCGAGCCGAGCAGCCTTACCGAGGACAGGTCGAAGCGGGTGTGCACGCCTGCGTTGAGCAGTTCGGCGGCCATCGCCGGGACGACGAACACGCTGCCCACCGAGCGCTGTTGGATCAGCCGGGCGAACCGGCCCGGGGTGAACCGGGTGGCCACCAGGGCGGCCGGGTGCGCGTCGAGGGCGTTGATCAGCATGGTCTGGCCGGCGTTGGTGCCGACCGCGAAGGAGTGCAGGAACTCCTCCGAGTGGGTCAGCGGCCGGTGTTTGGCGGTCGGCCGGGTGCCGTGCACGACATTGCCGTGGGTGGCCAGGACACCTTTGGGGCGCCCGGTGGTACCCGAGGTGTACAGCACCTGGGCCAGGCTGTCGGCGGACACCTCGGGCAACTGCAGGGCCTGATCAGCAAGTTCGGCGGCCTCGGCGGCCAGCCGGGCCGGATCGGCCGTCCACCAGGGCCCGGCGGGGGCGGACGCGGACGGCCCGGCGATCAGGCCCGCCGCTCCGCAGTGGTCGAGGACGTAGCCGACGGCCTCGGCCGGCTGGCGGTCCGAGATCGGGACCGCCACCGCCCCCGCCCTGGTCACCGCGCAGTAGTGAACGGCGAATTCGGGCCAGTCGCGCAGTCCGAAGAGCAGGCCGATCCGGTCGCCCGGCCGGATTCCGCGCCGCACCAGGGCGGTGGCCGCGGCGGTCGCCGCGGCCTGCCACCGGGCGAAGGTCAACTGTTGTCCGTCATCGGTACTGATCGCGGTACGGTCGGGCTGGACAGCCGACCTGAGTTCCAGCAGGCCATGGACCGTACGGCCGACCGCCCGCTCGGAGTCTTTCGCGGATTCGCCAAATGTGGCTCCGCGCATGGAACTTGACACTCTCCCCGTTGCTCCTTCAGGTCAGCCCCTAACACCTCTCGATGGGGTATTGGTCCAGACCTGGCTGAGAGATTGGCATAGACCAACTCCGAGGGTCAAGGATCTGCGGAGATCTCCCACGAGGTGGTCACATCGGCGGTCCGCCGCGACACGCGGAGAAACCGGACGGCACCACACATGCCGTACCACGTCGGCATTCGGCCACATCGGACCCGATCTCCGAAGGGGCCCTGCAGACTCCCGCGCCCGACACCGGCCGCGGTTCGCCGACCCGGGGGTGGGCCGAGCCCACGGATCCAAACGGGGTGCGGCCCGGCCCGCCTGCCGCGAGGGCGGACGGGCCGGGCCGCACGGCCGCGGTCACCGGCCCAGCGCCGCCACCGGGTCCGCGCCGAGCCACCAGTCGGGGTTGGCGGTGCCGTCCGTGGTCCCGCCGTCGGCGTGGACGTAGTACCGGGCGTCGCGACCGGGCTCGGCGAGCTCGCCCGCCAGCGCGCGCTCCAGCCACTCGGCGCCGAAGCGGAACACCTCGGCCGCGACCCCGCCCAGCGGGTGGAACTCGCCCTCGTAGACCCGCATCTCCTTGGGTGCCCGAATCAGCTCGTAGCCGGCCAGCGCCTGCTCCAGCTGCGTCAGCTCGTCGAACTCCCCGATCCCCACCAGGACCGGGCAGTCGACCCGGCCGACCAGCTCGCCCAGCGGCAGCAGGTCGCCCAACTCCCGGTCGAACGCGGCCTCGTCGGTGTACCCGGCCATGAACATGAAGTTGCGCTTGAAGGTCGGCTGCGCCCGCTGGAAGATCGTCCCGAAGTCGCCGGTGACGCCCTCGAAGGTCGCCAGCGCGGCGAGCCGCACATCGGTGGCGGCCGCCCGCATGCCCCAGTAGCCGCTCATGCTGATGCCGAACATGCCGATCCGCTGCGGGTCGACCTCCGGGATCCCGGCCAGGTAGTCGATGTAACGGCTCACCGCCCGCTCGTAGTTGGTGAGGTCAACGGTCAGCCCGTTGGCGCGGGACTCCCCCTGGCCCGGGCCCTCGATGGAGAGCGCCACCATGCCCCGCGAGGTGTAGTAGCGCTCGGCGGCGTAGATGTAGTCCTCCTTGATCATGTCCATCCCCGGCCCGAGGATGACGGCGGAGGCGTTCTCGATCGGCCCGGACGGCAGGTGGAGCAGGGCGTAGAGGTGCCGGCCCTCGAAGTCCAGCACCACCCGGCGGACCCGGTGGCCGCGGAGCTCACCGAGCCGCGCCACACAGTGGTTGGTCCGCTCGCGAAGGGCCGCCTTGCGCGGGTCGGCCGCGTCGAAGACGGAGTACTGGGCGCGGCCCCACATCACGGCGGCCCGCTGGTAGAGGTCGGCGGCGGTGCGACCGAAGCCCTCGCGCTCGTGGTGGGCGGCCCGCTGCTCGGCCTGCGCCGCGACGGTGGCCCAGGCCTTGGGGAGCATGGCACCGCTGCGGACCAGCGCGAACACCTTGTCGAAGTCGGTGTGGTCGTGGCCGAGCTGCTCCATGGTGCCCTTGGCCTGCGGATGCAGGGCGTCGAAGCCGCCCTGCGCGAGGGCGATGTCCAGGATCCAGCTCTGCCCGTTCGATCGGACGGTCATCAGGTGCTCTCCGTTTCGGAGGTGATTGCTAAGTGCTTAATCATTAAGTACTGATACTTTGGGTGCCGTCAACCCCGCTCCCCGCAGGAGAGGATCACCCCATGACCGAATCCCCAGCCGCCCGGCCGGAGCCCGGCCGACCAGGCCCGTCCGGGCCCGACCGCGCCGCCGCACTCGACACGCTCGCCCGCGCCGCCTACAGCCTCAGCGCCGCGGACTCCCGCCTGCGCGGCCGCGCCACCCGCGCCCCCGGGGCGCTCTCCCTGACCCACGCCCGGGCGCTGCGCGTCCTGGCCGAGGAGGGCGCGCTGCCCGTCAGCCGGCTCGCGGCCGGGACGGAGACCACCGCGGCAGCGGCGACCCAGCTGGTCAACGGACTGGTGGAGGCCGGCTACGTCACCCGCGAGCGACCGGCCCACGACCGCCGCTCGGTGCTGGTCACCCTCACCCCGGCCGGACTCGAACGCCACCTCCAGCGCCAGCAGGCACTCGTCACGGACCTGGAACGCCTGGTGGCCGGGCTCGACGATGCCACCGTCGACGCGGTCTCGACCGTGCTGCGCGGACTCGCCGGGATCTACGACGGGCTCTGACCGGTCCTCACCACCCCGTCCCGCGCGGGCGCGCACCGTCGCCCGAGGCACCACCGGTTCACCGGTGCGGGGGATGGCGGGCGGGCACCTCGCGCCGGGATCCTGGTGCTTCACCGGAATTCAGGGGGTTGGCATGGGAATGTCCTTGCCGGATCGCAGCATGAAGCGCCGCCGGGTGCTCGGCCTGGCCCTGGGCGCGGGCCTCGGCCCCGCCATCGCCGCCGGGCCCGCAGCAGCAGCCGGGTCGGCCGGGTCCGCAGCGGCCACCCGGTCCGGGGAGCCCGCCGACCCGCTGGGGCGCCGGGTCGCCGAGCTCGCGGCCGCACAGATCGGCACCCCGTACGCGTGGGGCGGCGGCGACCGGCTGGGGCCCAGCCTCGGCTTCTGCGACGAGGAGAACGGCTACCTCGACGGCCGGTGCCTCGGCGAGAGCACGGTCGGCTTCGACTGCAGCGGCCTGGCGCTGTACTGCTGGTACCGGGCCAGCGGCGGGGCGGTGGAACTCGCGCACTACACCGTCGCGCAGTACCACCGCTCCGCCGCCGTGCCGCCCGACGAGCTGCTCCCCGGCGACCTGCTGTTCTTCTCCCGCCCCGACGCACCCCTGCACCACGTCGGGATCCACGCGGGCGACGGCGCCATGATCCACGCCGAGCGGACCGGAACGCTGGTCGCCCGGGTCGAGCGCGTGCTCGAAATCCCGCGCTGGGCCGAGGAGTTCGCAGGAGCCCGGCGCCCCTCCCCGAGCGCCTGACGCCGACCCGGCCGCCCGCACCAGCCGGCGCCGGACGCAGGCGGCGGCGGGCGGTGCGGGCAGCGGGCGGTGCGGGCGGCGGGCGGCCCCTACCCGACGGCGTCGCCCTCCCACAGACCGGCGGCGTACCCGTCGACGAGGGCCCCGATCCGGGCCACCGCCTCGTCGGCCGGCAGCGGGGCGAGTCGCCGGCCGTCGCGCAGCCGCAGGGCCACCAGGTCGTCCGCGGCCTCCTTCGGACCGATCACCGCCTGGTAGGGCACCAGCCGGGCGGCCCTGATCCTGGCCCCGAGGCTGCCCTGCTCTGGCCCGGCGAGCTCCACCCGCAGTCCCCTTTCGAGACAGCGCCGGCGCAGCGCCTCGGCCTGCGCCACCTGCTCCTCGGCCAGCGGCAGCAGGACGACCTGGGTGGGCGCGAGCCAGCCGGGGAAGGCGCCGCCGTACAGCTCGATGAGGTGGGCGACGACCCGCTCGACGCTGCCGATCACACTGCGGTGGACCATCACGGGCCGGTGTTTGGCGCCGTCCGCTCCGATGTACTGCAGTCCGAACCGCTCCGGCTGGTGGTAGTCGATCTGCACGGTCGACAGGGTCGACTCGCGCCCGGCGGCATCGGCGATCTGGACATCGATCTTGGGCCCGTAGAACGCCGCCTCCCCTTCGGCCGCCTCGTACGGCACCCCGGACCGCTCCAGCACCTCGACCAGCAGCGCGGTGGCGCGCTCCCAGAGCGCCGGGTCGGCCACGTACTTGCCGCCCGCACCGGGCAGCGACAGCCGGTAGCGGACCGGGCGGATGCCGAGCACCCGGTGCGCCTCGCGGATCAGCTCCAGCGCGGCCACCGCCTCGTCCCCGGCCTGCTCCGGGGTGCAGAAGACGTGCGCGTCGTTCAGCTGGATCGCCCGGACCCTGGTGAGCCCGCCGAGCACCCCGGACCGCTCGGAGCGGTACATGCCACCCAACTCGGCCATGCGAAACGGCAGTTCCCGGTAGCTGCGGGCGCGGGAGCGGTAGATCAGGGCGTGGTGCGGACAGAGGCTGGGCCGCAGGACGAGCTCCTCGCCGCCGACTTCCATCGGCGGGAACATGTCGTCCTGGTAGTGCGACCAGTGGCCCGAGATCTCGTACAGCTCCCGCTTGCCGAGCACCGGCGAGTACACGTGCCGGTAGCCCGCCCGCTGCTCGCTGCCGCGGATGAACTCCTCCAGCGCGTGCCGCACGGCGGCGCCGTCGGGCAGCCAGTACGGCAGTCCGGAGCCGATCAGCGGGTCGGTGTCGAACAGGTCGAGCTCACGGCCGAGTCGGCGGTGGTCGGGCGGCGAGGGCGCAGCCGACGGGGAGGGACGGGAAGGGCGGGCGGCGTGGGAAGGCTGGGCGGTCATGGCGGTCTCCACTCGGGCAACGGGCGAGTGACCGGCACGACGAAGCCCCGGGGCACTCGCCCCGGGGCTTTCGACTACGACAGAAGTCAGCGCGCCGGGACTCTCTCCGGCGTCGTCGTGACGACTGCAGCGCGCTTCATGCCCCGACGGTAACAGGGCCTCGTATGACCACGCCACGGAATTACGGCCGGCCCGGGCCCTCCGGCGGTGGCCCGCCGGGATCGCCGGTCGTCACTCAGTGCCGGAGGAGTTCGCAGAAGCGGTCCAGGGCTCGGTCGGCGCGGTGGCGGTCGCCGGTGGTCGTGAGGTCGAACAGCAGGCCCCGGAGGACAGCCATGACCAGCGTGGGGGTGACCGTGCCGTCGGGGTCGGCGGCGACGTCGCGGGAGGCGGCGCCGAGGGTGGTGAACCAGTCCGTGATCGCCTCGGCCTGGTCCGGGTAGTTCTCGGGGTGCGCCAGGCCGTCGGCGTGCACCTCGAAGATCAGTCGGACGTACGGGGTGCGCTCCGGTGCGCTGATCCAGGCCCAGATGCCGCGCAGGCGGGCCTCCGGGCAGGCCGCCTCCGACGGGAGGTTGTCGGCCAACCGCGCCGCACCGCGGCGGCGGGCCTCGGCGAGCACGGCGGCCACCAGCTCCTGCTTGCTGCCGAAGTCGTAGAGCAGCATCCGCGGGCTGGTGTCGAGGGCCGCAGCCAGCGGCCGCAGGCTCAACCCGGCCAGGCCGTGCGCCAGTACGTAGTCGGTCGCCCGCGCCAGCGTGCGCTCCCGCCGGGCGGGATCTGGTGGTCGCCCCACGGTGGATCATCCTCTCGGTGCTGCGAATCTGAGCCCGCATCAGTATATGGTACGACTGTTTCAACAACGGGAGGGAACAGTCATGCACGCACTCGACCGGGCGCTCGCACTGGGCGCCGGAGGTCTCGTCGGCACGGCCTGGATGGCCGGACTCGCCGGCGGACTGCGCCGTGACGGGGTGGATCTCGGCGAGGCCGATCTGTTCGTCGGCACCTCGGCCGGCGCGATCCTCGCCGCACTGCTGGCCACCGGCCAGGACCCTGACCGGCTCGCCGCCCCGGTGCGCCCCGCCGGTTCCGGCATCACCCCGCCGCGGGTGGACGGGCGCCGGCTGGGCGAGGTGTTCGCCGCGCTCGGCGAGGCCGCCTCGAACCCGGCCGAGGCGCGGCGCCGAGTGGGCCGGATCGCGCTCACCGCCGAGACCGGCCCCGAGCAGGCGCACATCGCCCGGATGCGCGCCCTGGCCGGCACCGACGAGTGGCCGGACCGGAGGCTGCTCATCACCGTGCTGGACACCGAGACCGGCGAGCAGGAGGTCCTCGACCGCGCGAGCGGCGCCCCGCTGTCCTCCGCCGTGGCGGCCAGCACGGCCTTCCCCGGCCTTTACCCGCCGATCACCATCAACGGCCGCCGGTACATGGACGGCGCCCTGCAGTCGGCGACCAACGCCGACCTCGCGGCCGGAGCCCGCACCCTCGTCGTGATCGACCCGCAGGCGCACCTGTTCCCCCGCGATCTGCTCCACCGGGAGCTGGCGGTCGCCGCGGCGCACACGGTGGTGACCATCGAGCCCGATCCGGCGTCGATCCGCGTGTTCGGCTCGGACCTGAACGACCGGGCGACCTGGGCGCCGGCCTACCAGGAGGGGCTTCGCCAGGCCGCCGACGCCGCGGAGAAGCTCCGCCTCGCGTGGAGGACGGGATCCGACACGGCCTAGACACCGCCTAGGACCGGACAGGGCCTAGGCTTGTCTGACAATTCCCGCCGCGCGCTGACGCGACGCGAATTGTCAGAGACAAGCCCTAGTGGAGGACCACGCAGCCGCGCTCCGCCAGGGCGGCGAGCAGCCTCGGGGCGGGCGTCACGTCGTTCCAGCGCAGGTCGAGCTTCTCCAGCGCGGGCAGGTCGGCCAGCCAGTCCGGGAGCCCGGTGATCCGGTTGCTCCGCAGGTCCAGCCGCCGCAGCAGCGGGAGTCGGGCCAGTACCCCGGGGATCTCGGTGAAGGCGTTGTCGCGCAGCTCCAGCTCGCGCAGCCCGGTGAGCGCGGCGGTGGAGGGCGGCAGTGCGGTGAGGGCGTTGCCGCGCAGCCACAGTTCGCGCAGCGCGGTGAGCCCGCCGAGCGGGCCGGGCAGCGCCGTGAGCCGGTTGTGCTGGGCGCGCAGTTCGACCAGCCCGGTCATCTCGCCGAGCGCGTCGGGGAGTTCGGTGAGCCGGTTCTCGCCGACGTTGAGGTAGCGCAGTGCGGTGAGTCGGCCGATCGCCTCCGGCAGGGTGGTCAGCGCGTTGTCGTGCAGGTAGAGGAAGTCGCTGAGCCCGGTGAGCTCGCCGAGTTCCTCCGGTACGGCGGTGAGCGCGTTGTGACCGAGGTCGAGGGTGCGCAGTCGCCGCAACCTCCCGATGGCGGGCGGCAGTTCGCTGATCCCGGTGTCGGCCAGGATGAGCACCCGTAGGTCGGTGCGGTCCCAGACGGTGCCGGGGACGGAACCGAGCTGCTGCCGCCAGAGGTTGAGGGTCGGGTCCGTCGGGTCGGGTGTCCGTTGCATGCCCGCATTCTCCCGCAGCCGCCGGGCCGGGCCCGCCTGAACGGGCGGGCCCTGCCGGCGGATCCGGCGTCACATGTTGATCATGTGTCCGGCCAGGCCGTGGATCGCCTCCTTGACCGCCTCGCCCAGGGTCGGGTGGGCGTGGACGTTGCGGGCGACCTCGTGCACGGTGAGGTCCCACTGCTGGGCGAGGGTCAGCTCGGGCAGCAGCTCGGTGACCTCGGGGCCGATCAGGTGGGCGCCGAGCAGCTCGCCGTACCTGGCGTCGCTGATGACCTTGACGAAGCCGATCGGGTGGCCGAGGCCGTGTGCCTTGCCGTTGGCCGTGAACGGGAACTTGGCGACCTTGACGTCGTACCCCTGCTCGCGGGCCTGGGCCTCGGTGTAGCCGAAGCTGGCGATCTGCGGCTGGCAGTAGGTGGCGCGCGGGATCATCACGAAGTCCAGCTCCATGGTCTCCGCACCGGCGATGGTCTCGGCGGCGATCACGGCCATGGACTCGGCGGCGTGGGCGAGCATCAGCTTGGCGGTGACGTCGCCGATGGCGAAGATGTGCTCGACGTTGGTGCGGCCGCGGCCGTCGACGGCGATCGCGCCGCGCTCGGTGAGCTTGACGCCGGTGTTCTCCAGGCCGTAGCCGTTGACGCGCGGGGCGAAGCCGATCGCCTGGAGGACCTTGTCGGCCTCCAGGATCTGCTGCTGCCCGTCGCGGGTGACGGTGACCCTGACCTTGGCGGCCGGGTCCTTGTCGTCGATGGCGTCGACGCGGGTGGAGGTGAGCACCTCGATGCCGAGCTTGCGGTACTGCTTGGCCAGCTCCGCCGAGACCTCGGCGTCCTCGAGCGGGACCATCCGGTCCAGGTACTCGACGATGGTGACCTTGACCCCGTAGTTGTGCAGCACGTACGCGAACTCGACGCCGATGGCGCCCGCGCCCGCGATGATGATGCTCTCGGGCAGCTCCTCGGTGAGGATCTGCTCCTCGTAGGTGACCACGCGGTCGCTGAGGCTGGTGCCGGGCAGCAGGCGGGTGGTGGCGCCGGCGGCGATGATGCAGTGGTCGAAGGTGATGACCTCGAAGCCGCCGCCGGTGAGCGCCACCTGGAGGGTGCGGTCGTCGACGAAGGTGCCGCGGCCGTCGTACTCCGTGATGCCGTTCTTCTTCATCAGGTAGTGGACGCCCTTGACCCGGCCGTCGGCGACGGTGCGGCTGCGGCGGAAGGCCTCGCCGAAGTCGAAGCTGACCGTGCCCTCGACCTTGATTCCGAAGGTCTTGGCCTCCTTGGTGAAGATGTGCGCCAGCTCGGCATTGCGCAGCAGCGCCTTCGAGGGGATGCAGCCGACGTTCAGGCAGACCCCGCCCCAGTACTTGGCCTCGATGACGGCGGCGCGCAGTCCGAGCTGGGAGGCGCGGACGGCGGCGGTGTAGCCGCCGGGGCCTGCGCCGAGGACGACGACGTCGTAGTGCGTGCTGCTCATGGTGCTGACTCCTCCGAGGGTGTCACGGTGACGTGATCTAGGAGCCATGGTGTCAGGAGCGGTCGCGGCGCACCCATCGGACCCCTCCCCGTGCCTGCCTCCCGACCGGCCAGGAGCGGCACCCCGGAGCCGCAACGGTGCGGCGGTCCTCGCCGGGAGGTCCGCCGCACCGTTGTGGCTCAACCGTCAGGCGGTCAGGACGCCACCTCGTGGCCGTCCTGCAGCCCGCCGCCGCTGCCGGCCTGGCCGTCGGTGTGCTCGGGCGCGACCGGCGCGTACAGCGAGGAGAGGTCCCAGGCGTAGGTGCCGACGGCGTTGGCGATCACGTCGATGTTGACGTCGAAGGCGCCGCGGTCCAGGTTGCCGAGGTTGTCACAGGCCTTGTGGTAGCACTTGTCGAACGCCACCCCGGCGGTGCCGCCGTATCGCGCCGCCTGCGCCGCGGACTTGATGACCTCGGCACCCGTGTCGGTGCCGCCCGCCGGGATGCCCGCCTCGATGAACGGGCCGTAGTCGGAGCGGCCGGTGAAGTCGGTGCCCTCGTGGGGCTTGCGCCGGCCGTCCAGGTACTTGGTGATGTTCCGCTCCAGCTGCGCCGATCCCGCCGGGCCGGGGCCCGCGCCGACGTGGTCGGAGTCGTCGCCGTCGTAGACGAACTGGGCGTAGTTGGGCGAGGCGATCATGTCGAAGTTCAGGTAGAGCCTGATCTTCTTCTTCTCGGCGTCGGAGAGCGAGTCGACGTACGCCTCGGAGCCCTTGAGGCCGAACTCCTCGGCCGACCACCAGGCGAACTTCACCTTGTTCTGCACCTGCCGGGTGCCCAGGTTCCTGGCGACCTCCAGGATGCCCGCCGAGCCGGAGCCGTTGTCGTTGATGCCGGGGCCCGCCGCGACCGAGTCGAGGTGGGAGCCGATGAAGACGGTGTTGTTCTCGTCGCCGCCGCGGGTCTCGGCGATGACGTTCCAGGTCTTGCGCTTCTCCATGAAGGTGCGGATGTCCAGGTTCACCGAGACCGGCCCGGCGGCGGCCTTCGCGGCCAGGGCCTCCCCCGCGGCCTTGGTGATCCCGCCGGTCGGGACCCGGCCGGCATCCGGTTCGCCGAGGGTGCCGTTGAGGTCGCCGTCGGTGTTGTTGTAGATGATCGCCCCCGCCGCCCCGGCGGCCGCCGCGGCCGCCTGCTTGGCCGCGAAGGGGCAGCCGCCGCGCTTGATCAGCGCGACCTTCCCGGTGAACGCGCCGGCCGCGTAGTCGCCCGCCTCGCAGCCGGTGGTGTCGTCGACCGGGACGACCGCGAGGTCGGCGGTGAGCCCGGAGGCCGGTCCGCCGACCGAGTACGTCATCGCGATCACCGGAACGCTCTCGGCCTGCGGCGAGACCACCTTCAGCTGCTCCGAGAGCGCCTCGAAGAAGGTGTACTCGAACTCCTGCCTGGACACCTTGAGCCCGGCCTGGCGCGCCTGCTCGTACACGTAGCGGGCCGACTCCTCGTGGCCCCGCGAGCCCGCGACCCGGGTGCCGCCGTTCCGGTCGGCGAACCGCTGGAAGGTCTTCAGGATGTCGTACGCGTCCCGGGCGTTGCTCTCGTCGACGAGCTTCGCGGCCAGCTTCGCCCCCTTCCGGGCCGGGTCGGGGTCGGCGGCGGCGGTCCCGGCGCCGACCAGCAGCACCGGGGTGACCAGCGCGGCCACCGCCAGGGCGGCGCCGGCGGCGCGACCGGCGGTCCTGCGAGCCGATCCCGGCGAAGAGGTCAGACGGCGGGTCCGAGCGCTGAGGCCGCGGGTCCGAGCGTTCAAGGCGAGTCCTTCCGAGAGTCCGTGGGACTCCCGATTTGACATGCTCGTCGCGACCTTGCCAAGTCCGGCGCACAAGCTGACCGGATGCGGACATCCGGTGGCACGGTGATGCTGGAGGGGTGGGGCCGTCTCATCCAGGAGTGTGACCGAATGTCCATGATGGAAAAGATCAAGAACATGCTGAAGGGCCACGAGGACCAGGCCGACAAGGCCGTCGACAAGGCGGGCGACGCCGTGGACGACCGGACCCAGGGCAAGTACAGCGGCCATGTCGACACCGCGCAGGAGAAGATGAAGGAGCAGTTCCGCGACCAGCCGCCGCAGTAGCCCTCCCGGCAGCCCGGCACCTCGAACCGCCCAGTAGCTCAGCGCCCCTACAGCCCGTCACCCCGGCCCGACCTCCGCGTCCGGACCGGGGTGACGCACGTTTCCCGCCCGTAGGCCCTGTCCCGGCACCGCGGCCCGGCGACGGGATCGGCCCTCCGCGCGCGCTCGGCAGGCCGCGCCCGGGCGCCTCCCCGGCACGGTCGGACGCCGTCGAACGACCCCCGTCCCGAACGGGACTTTACATACTCATTACTATTGTCCCGGTAGTGCTTCCGCGTGTCGCAGGCGGCGCGACACGGCCCCCCGTGTCGCCCGCCGGGCCGGACCGTGCACCGGTGCAGCCGCACACGCCAGCGGGAAGCCCTGACGAGAGGACAGCCGCCGTGTCGATTCCCCGTGTCCGGACCACCGCCCTGCCCGGCGTCGGAGTGCAGTACGACCTGACGACCCGAGAACAGCGGCACCTGTCCGTCATCGCACACCGGGACGGCTCACGGAGCCTCAACGCCTACCGCTCGGACGACCCCGACGCCTGCTCGCAGGCCTTCCGGCTGACGGCGGAGGAGTCCGCCGCCCTGGTGGACGCCCTGACGCCCGCTCACCACAGCCCGGGCCTGCTGCACACCACCGACCTCGGCCTGGTCGCCGAGCGCATCCCGGTGACGGGCACCTCCCACTGGAACGGCCGGCTGCTCGGCGAGACCCGGATGCGGACCGCCACCGGCGCCTCGATCGTCGCCGTGCTGCGCCGCACCGGGGCCGTCCCCTCGCCCGCCCCGGACTTCCGGCTGGCCGGCGGGGACACCCTGATCGTCATCGGCACCCGCGAGGGCGTCGACGCCGCCGCGGCGATCCTGGACAGGGAGTGATCGGATGCACACCGCGAGCGTCTTCATCGAACTCGGCTCGGTCATCCTGGTCCTCGGCCTGCTCGGGCGAATAGCCGGCCGGTACGGCTTCTCGCCCATCCCGCTCTACCTGCTCGGCGGGCTGGCCTTCGGCCAGGGCGGACTGCTGCCGCTCAGCGCGAGCGAGGAGTTCGTCGCCACCGGCGCAGAGATCGGCGTGGTCCTGCTGCTGCTGATGCTGGGTCTGGAGTACACCGCGGCCGACCTGGTGACCAACCTCAAGGCCCAGTACCCGGCCGGCGCCGTGGACTTCCTGCTGAACGCGCTGCCCGGCGCGGCGGCCGCCCTGCTGCTCGGCTGGGGACCGGTCGCGGCCGTCGTCCTGGCGGGCGTCACCTGGATCTCCTCCTCCGGGGTGATCGCCAAGGTGCTCGGCGACCTCGGGCGGCTCGGCAACCGGGAGACCCCGGTGATCCTCAGCATCCTGGTGCTGGAGGACCTGGCGATGGCCGTCTACCTGCCGATCCTCACCGCGCTGCTGGCCGGGGCCGGACTCCTCGCGGGCTCGATCACCCTCGCCATCGCGCTCGCCACGGCCGGTGCGGTGCTCTTCGTCGCGCTCCGTTACGGGCGGCTGATCTCGAAGTTCGTCTCCCACGACGACCCGGAGAAGCTGCTGCTGGTCGTCCTCGGGCTCACCCTGCTCGTCGCGGGCATCGCCCAGCAGCTCCAGGTGTCGGCCGCGGTCGGGGCGTTCCTGGTCGGCATCGCGCTGTCCGGGGAGGCCGCCGAGGGCGCGCACACCCTGCTCAGCCCGCTGCGGGACCTCTTCGCGGCGGTCTTCTTCGTCTTCTTCGGGCTGAGCACCAACCCCGCGAGCATTCCGCCGGTCCTGCTCCCGGCGCTGCTGCTGGCCCTGGTCACCGCGCTCACCAAGGTCGCCACCGGGTACTGGGCGGCACGCCGGGCCGGTATCGCGGAACGCGGCCGCTGGCGGGCCGGCGGGGCGCTGGTCTCCCGCGGCGAGTTCTCCATCGTGATCGCCGGTCTGGCCGTCACGGCGGGTATCGAACCGGGCCTCGGACCGCTGGCCACGGCGTACGTGCTGATCCTGGTGGTCACCGGCCCGCTCGCGGCCCGGTACACCCAGCCCGCGGTGGAGCGGCTGGGCGCACTGCGCCGGCGCGGGCGCTGGTCCCCGGCGGCGCGGGGTGCCGCAGCCGCCCCGGACCAGCCCTTCGCAGAGCAGCCCGTGCTGGAACAGCCCGGCGGCGTGCTCTCCGGACCTGGGGAGCAGCCGCAGGCCGACCCCGTCACCGGCCTGTCTCACTGACCGGCGCCCCGGGCGGGTCAGCCCTCGCGACCCGCCCGGGGCGCAGCACCCTCGCCGCCGCGGTCCGCGGTGCCGTCGGGCCCTGCGGGCTCCACGGGTCCTCCGGGCCCGTCGCCGCGGTACCCGCAGAACTCACAGGGCCCCGGCCCCGGCCGCTCGCGCAGCCTGCCGCACTCCTCGCACACCCGGTCCAGCCAACAGGCCGACTCGCCGCCTTCACCCATGTCGTCGATTCTCCCCCGGGCACCCCCGGGCCATCGAGTAGACACTGTCTACGCCACGCTGGTAGACAGTGTCCATGACTGATCAGGACTCAGGCCTGCGCGCCCGCCTGGTGGCGGCCGGGGTCGATCTGGTGACCAGGGAGGGCGTCCACGCGCTCACCCTGCGCGAGATCGCCCGCCACGCCGGCGTCTCGCACGGCGCGCCCCGCCGCCACTTCGCCACCCACGTCGAACTGCTGTCGGCCATCGCCCGACAGGGCTTCGCCGAGCTCGCCACCGCCGTCGGCCTCGCGGGCCAGGGCGCCGACGACGGCACGGACCCGCGGACCCGCATCGCGGCGCTCTCCCGCGGCTACCTGGACTTCGCGGCCGCCAACCCCGGCATGTTCGAGCTGATGTTCCGCCACGACCTCCTGGAGGACAGCGGACTCGGCCTGCGGCAGACCACCCTGCCGCTCTTCGAGACCCTCGTCCGCCTCGTCGCCGCTGTACGGCCGCCCTCCGGCGCCGAGCCGCCGGTGGTCGCCGCCGCGCTCTGGGCCAACCTGCACGGGCTCGCCCAACTCCGGTCCTGGGGCGCCCTCCGGCTCGCCACCGGCGGCGAGGACGTCGAACCACTGCTGCGCGCCGCCCTGGACGCCCACCTCGGTCCGGCGGCCCAGTGAGCCCGCGCGCGAGCCACACCCGGGCGCAGCGGCTGACCCTGGCCGGAAGCATCACCGGGGCGGCGATCGTCGCACTGGACGGGACGGTCCTGATCGTCGCCCGACCGCGCATGCAGCACGACCTGGACGCCTCCCTCGTCGCGGTGCAGTGGACCAGCACGGCCTATCTGATCGCGGTGGCCTGCCTGCTCGTCCTGGCCGGGCGGCTCGGCGACCGCTACGGACACCAACGGCTCTTCGCCCTGGGCATCCTGGGCTTCGCGGTCACCTCCGCGGGCATCGGCCTCGCGCCCGGCGTCGGCTGGGTGATCGCCCTGCGCGTCGCCCAGGGCGTCTGCGGCGCGCTGCTGCAGCCCGCCACCCTCGGCATGCTGCGGGCCGCCTACCCTGCCGACCGGCTCGCCATGCCGATCGCGCTGCGCACCAGTGCGATCGGCCTGGCCGCGGCCGCCGGCCCGGTGGTCGGCGGCGCGCTGACCGACCAACTCGGCTGGCGGTCGGTGTTCTTCCTCACCGCCGTGCCCGCCGTCGCGGCCGGCCTGCTGGCCCTCGTGGTCCGGGTGCCGCAGCCATCGGCCGACCGCACGGCGGGGCTCGACCTGCCGGGTGCGGGCCTGCTCGCGGTGGCACTGGCCTGTCTGGTGCACACGCTGGTCGGGATCCCCGAGCACGGCTGGACGACGGCCACCGCCTTCGGGCTGGCCGCCGCGGTGGCGGCGGGGTGCTGGTTCGCCCGGCACGAGCGGCGCGCGGCGAGTCCGCTGCTGCCGCCCGCCGTCCTGCGGTCGACCACCCTCGTCTCGGCGCTCGGCGTGCTGCTGACGGCCTCCGCGACGCTCTTCGGGGTGCTGTTCCTGGGCACCTACTTCCTCCAGGACGTCCTCGGGCTCGACCCGTTGCAGAGCGGGCTGCAGGCGCTGCCGCTCGCCGTGCTGATGGTGCTCGCCGCCCCGGTCGCGCCCGCGCTGATCAGACGCCGCGGAGCCCGGTGGACCACCGGAGCGGGGATGGCGCTGATCACGGTCGGCGCGGCGCTGGCCTCCCGGCTCGACGGGTCCTCCGGCCCGGTCGTGATCGGCGGCTGCTTCGTGCTGCTGGGCGCGGGGTTCGGGACGGTCATGGTCACCGCCACGGCCGTGATCGTGCGCGACGCCTCGGTGGCCGACGCGGGGGTGGCCGGCGGGCTCCAGCAGACCGCGATGAACGTCGGCCCGGCCCTCGGCACCGCCGCCGCGACCACCCTGGTCGGCGGCGAGGCGCTGGTCACCGCGCTGGGCCCGGCCCTGCTGGCACTGGCCGCCGTGTCCGCGGCCGGCGCGCTGCTCACCGTTCACCTCCCCGGCCCGAACCGGACCCGGACGGCCACCGCGGCGCCCTGATCGGCCGGGCGGCCGTCCCCTCACTCCGCCGCCGCCACGACCGGCGCACCCTCCGCCTCCCCGCCCACCGCCCGCGCGGGCGTCCGCCGCCCTCGCGTCAACAGGTGCAGCAGGGCCAGCTGGGCGACGGCGCCGACGGTCATCCCGGCCCAGATGCCGTGCACGCCGAGCGGACCGGACAGGGCGGCGGCGGAGGCGAGTTGGGCCGTGAGCCCGACCAGGACGGCCGCCACCAGCGACCGTCCGGCGCCCGCCGCCTGGTGGACCCCGCCGAGGGCGACCACCAGGGCGTACGGGAGCAGGTAGAGGCCGACCATCCGCAGGAAGCCGACCGACTGGCCGGCCACCGCCGGATCGTCGGTGAACAACGCCGTGACGGGGACGGCCAGCGTCGCGCACAGCACGGCCGCGCCCGCCCCGAGCACCCCGGCGAGGCGTGCGGTGTCCCGGCCCAGGGCGCGCAGGGCCGCTCCGTCACCCGCTCCGGCGAGCCGGGCGGCCTCGATCGCGGCGGCCTGACGGACGGCGTAGAACGCCATGGTGACGATCAGCAGCACGCGGTAGCCGACCCCGTACCCCGCCACCGCCGGGACACCGAAGGCCGCGACCAGTCCGAGCTGTGCGGCGCCCACGCCCATCCGGGCGGTGAAGTCCAGGCCGAAGGGCGCACCGGCGGCCACCACCCGGCGCATCGCCGACCGTCCCCCGGACGGCGATCCCCCGGCCTTCGGGGCGGCCGCCGGGGCCGCGGGCAGCCGCCGGCGCCGCCGGACCACCGCCGTGACGGCGAGGGCGACGGCGCGCGAGGCGGTCAGGGCGAGCGCCGCTCCCGGGACACCGAGCGCCGGGAGCGGCCCCGGGCCGAGGATCAGCAGCGGGTCGAGCAGGAGCAGCAGGGCGTTGGAGAGCAGCGCGATCCGCATCGGCGTCCGGGTGTCGCCGGCCCCCTTCCAGAGTTCGTCGGCGACGCGCTGGCCGAAGAAGAGTGCGAACGCGGGGAAGGCGATCGCGAGGTAGTCGGCGGCGAGCCCGGCGGCCGGTCCGTCCAGGAACGCCCCGGCCAGCCGCTCGCGCAGCAGGAACCCGGGGACGGACAGCAGGACGCTGCCGAGTGCGCAGAGCCGCCAGGCGGCGCGGGCCGTTTGCCCCGCCGAGGTGTGGTCGGCGGCGCCGAGCGCCCGGGAGAGCCGCAGGCTGGTGCCGGAGGCGACCACCAGCACCAGGCCGAGCAGGAGGTTCTCCACGGTCCCCGCCAGGGTGACGGCCGCGACGGCGGCTCCGCCGAGGCCTGCCACCCAGAAGGTGCCGACCACCGTGGCGAGGACGTTCGACAGGAGTTCGGCGTAGACCGGTCCCGCCAGTGTGATCAGTCTCGGCAGATGCCCCCGCATGAATCCCCCTCCGCCCACCGCGGTCGTTCGCCGCGGTCGTTCGTCCAGGCCGTTCGTCCAGGCCGTTCGTCCAGGCCGCTTGCCGCGACGTTGCCTCGAATAGAGATACATCGAATCGATGCACATCGGCAAGAGGTAAGATCGGCGGACGACGGAGCGCGCGACGACGAAAGGGCTTCGACCGTGCTGACCCTCGCGATCCTGGGCTTCCTCCACGCCGAACCGCTGCACGGCTACGAGCTGAAGTCCCGTATCACCGGCCTGACCGGCCACATCCGGCCGGTCAGCGACGGCGCGCTCTACCCCGCCCTCACCCGCCTGGAGAAGGCCGGACTGCTGCTGCGCCGCAGCGAGCCGGGCAGCGGCGCGGTGCCCCGGCAGGTCCTGGAGCTGACCGCCGAGGGCCGGGCCGAGCTGGAGCGCCGGCTGGCCGATCCGGCCGAGGTGGAGATCTCCGACCAGATCCGCTTCTTCACCGTCGCGGCCTTCCTCGACCGCCTGGCCGATCCGGTCCGGCAGGCCGCCGTCCTGCGGCGCCGACTGGCGTTCCTGGAGGCGCCGAGCAGCTTCTTCTACGACGCGGCCGGCCGGCCGGTCTCCGCCGAGCAGGAGCCGAACCCGTTCCGGCGGGGCATGCTGCTGGTCGCACGGGCCTCCGGGGCGGCCGAACGGGCCTGGCTCACCGAGACGATCGCAGCGCTGGAGGCCTCCTCCGCGCCCTGACCCACCGACCTTGCGCCGCACCGGAAACACCTCGTGACGCATCGGGCGCAACCCGGGTCGACCGTGGCTAAGATGATCCGCCTCACACCACGGCAGCGGCGGCCGACGAGCCGTACGCCGGACCGTACCCGCACCTCAGGAGGCCTCCGTGCCCAGTGCCGACACCGGAACCGCCGAAGCGGCGACCACCCGCTCCGGAGCCGCCCGGGCCGGGAGGTCCCTCCGTACGGCCTCCCCTCGGCCACGGCTGACGCCGGACGGCATCCCCGGCTGGTTCTTCACGGTCGACCAGGAGGCCTTCACCCACTTCCTGACCGCCCAGAGCACGGCGGGCCTCACCGGGGACATCCTCGAACTGGGCACCTACCTCGGCCGCAGCGCCGTCCTGCTGGGCGAGCGGCTCCAGCCGGGCGAGCGGCTGACCGTCTGCGACCTGTTCGACTCCGACGCAGGCGACGCCGACAACGCCGCCGAGATGGTGATGTCCTACCGCAGGACCCTCACCAGAAGCGCCTTCGAGGCCAACTACCTGGCCTTCCACCCGGAACTGCCGGAGATCGTCCAGGGACCGACCTCGCTGCTGGCCGACCGGCGGATCCCGGACGGCAGCTGCCGCTTCGTCCACGTCGACGCCTCCCACCTGTACGAACACGTGGCCGGGGACATCGAGGTGGCCCGCCTGGCGTTGGCCGCGGACGGCCTGGTGGCGCTCGACGACTACCGGTCCGAGCACACCCCCGGCGTCTCGGCGGCCGTCTGGGAGGCGGTGTTCACCGGCGGCCTGCGGCCGGTGCTGCTCACCCCGATGAAGTTCTACGGGACGTGGGGCGATCCGGCGCAGGCCCAGCAGACGCTGCTCGCCCGCGACTGGCAGGCCGAGGGCTACACCGTGGACGAGGACACCATCGCCGGGGGCCTGGTCATCCGGCTGAACCACCGGAACGGGCCGTCCGCGGCGCCGGCCCGGCGCTCGCTCCCGCGCAGGCTCGCGCTGGACCTTCTGCCGCCCGCGGCGACCCGGGCCGCCCGGCAGCTGCTGAGTTCCCTGCGCGGCCGCCGGGCGCTGCGGGCGGGCTGAGCCCGGGCCGTTCGGCCCCCCCCGGTATCGTCGGCCCCGGCCGGTTCCCAGCGGGTCCGGCCGCCGACCGGTCGGGACCGAGGGGGCATGGTGGAGCCGTTCACACCGTCGAACACCGATGCACTGCCGAACACCGATGAACCGCCGAGCGCCGACGCCCTGCCAGGCGCCGACGTCCCGTCAGGCGCCGACGCCCTGTCGAGCGGCGATGCCCTGTCGAGCGCCGAGCTCCTGCCGGACGGCGACGAGCTGCCGCAGGCGCTGCTCGAACTGGGGGTGCCGTTCGACGAGGTGAACGCCCTTCTCTCGGCGCGCGGCCGACTGGCCCGAGACCGCGGGCTGCGCGCCCTCTTCGACGAGGCCCTGCGCGGGCAGCTCGCGGCGATCGGCACGGTGGGCCGTCCGTCCGGGCTCCCCCGTGGGTGGCCGGAGGGGTTCGACGGGGCCGGATACCTCTCCGCGCTGCTCATCGTGGCGCTCGCGCCGCACGCACGGGCCTACCACCGGGCGCGGGGGATCACCCCGGCGGTGTCCCGGATGACCCTGGCGGACCTGGGCCGACAGCTGACGGTGAACCGCTGGCGCGGCGGCGGCGGCCTGCGCAACCCCGCGTGGCTGACCCTGCACTTCCGGGGCGAGCTCTACCAGCTCGGCCGGCTCCAGTTCCAGCGGATACGCCTCACCGGCCAGGACGCCGAGGAGTCGGTGGCGGCCGGGTACGGCGAGTGGGCCCTCCAGATCCACGTGCCCGACCACTGCGGCCCGCTCTCCCCCGCGGCGTGCGACCGCTCGCTCGCCCTGGCGCGCGACTTCTTCGCCCGGCACTTCCCCGCGGAGCCGCACCGGACGGCCTGCATCTTCTCCTGGCTGCTGGACGGGCAGCTCGGCCGCTACCTCGCCGAGGACTCGAACATCATCCGGTTCCAGCGGCGGTTCACCCCGCTGCGGCCGCCCGGTCCGCCGGACGACGCGAACCCGCTCCGGTACGTCTTCCGCGACCCGGGCCTCCCCCTGGCCGAGCTGCCGCGGGACACCGCCGTACAGCGCGCCCTGGTCGACCACCTGCGCGGGGGCGGCCACTGGCACGTCGTCAGCGGCTGGCTGGAACTCTGATCCGGTCCATCGGCCCACGTTCGTAAGACATTCCTATTCATCTGAATTCACCTCACCCACACGAGGGAAAATGCCTTAAAGATTTGCCCACGGAACATTAAAGGCCGCATAGTGACAAGGCCTCAGTTGGTTCTAGAAATGGCCAAGTCCAGGCAAAGTTCCGTGGCATCGCACGGGGCGGACGCAGCGTCAGAGCGACGCCGCACCCCGCCCCTGGGGTGCCCGTCGACAGGTGAGGAGAAGGCATTGCTGCACGCAGGCACGGCATCGGACCACGGACGGCGACTCCGCGAAGAGATCGCGGCCCCCGGCACCACCCCTCTGATCGGCGTGTACGACATGTACTCGGCCTCCATCGCGGCCGAGCACTACGACGGCATGTTCGTCTCCGGTTTCGGATTCGCGGCCTCCTACTACGGCCTACCCGATATCGGCTTCATCGCCTGGCCCGACATGGTCGCCTTCGTCGAGCGGCTGCGCGGCGCCTTCCCGCAGCACCACCTCCTGGTGGACATCGACGACGGCTACGTCGATCCCGAGGTCGCCTGCCACGTGGTGCGCCGGCTGGAGCGGATCGGCGCCTCCGGGATCATCCTGGAGGACCAGAAGCGGCCGCGCCGCTGCGGCCACGCGGACGGCAAGCAGGTACTGCCGCTCGCCGAGTACCTGGAGAAGTTGAACCTGGTGCTCGCCAACCGCGGGGACCTCGTCGTGGTGGCCCGGACGGACGCCACCGAGGAGAGCGACATCCTGCTGCG
Source organism: Kitasatospora sp. NPDC048239 (assembly GCF_043202015.1). Classification (NCBI taxonomy): domain Bacteria; kingdom Bacillati; phylum Actinomycetota; class Actinomycetes; order Kitasatosporales; family Streptomycetaceae; genus Kitasatospora; species Kitasatospora sp. NPDC048239. The sequence continues at coordinate 36,913 of NZ_JBICZP010000009.1, forward strand.
CGCCGAGGCCCTGGCCGCCACCGATGCGGACGTGGTGCTCGTCGACGGCGTGCGCAGCGAGGAGTGGATCCGGCGGATCCGCGAGGTGGTCGGCGGCAAGCCGCTGCTGTTCAACCAGATCGCCGGCGGCAAGTCCCCCCGGCTCTCGCTGTCGGAGCTGGACGAGCTGGGTGTGGACGTCGCGATCTACAGCACACCGTGCCTGTTCGCGGCGCACCGCGCGATGGACGAGGCGCTGGCCGGCCTGAAGGTGGCGGACGGCCGGCTGCCGGCCCCCGCAGGGGACAGCCGCCAGGTGGGCGTGCGCGAGTCCACCGAGCTCCTGGAGCGCAACATCGCCCGGCCGCGCCCCCGCGAGGCGGTGACGGCATGAGGCGCGCCGCACGCGGCCCGGAGGCGCGCGGTGAGGCTTCGCACGGCACGGCGGTGCGCGGCCTGGCGGCGCGATGGCTCCCGACCCGGTGGCGGGCGGGTGCCGCGGGCCTGGCCGGGGCCTGCGTGCTGCTCGTCTGCGGCGTACCGTCGGCGCAGGCCGAGCGGAGCCTGATCACGGTGATCGACAACTCCCATGCGGACTCGGTGGTGGAGATCGACCGGACGGGCAACCTCCAGGTGGGCAGCGGGGCCGCCGGCAGCGATCACGACGGCTCGGGAGGCCTGGCAGGCGGCCTGTTGGGGCTCGGCCGCCCCATCCCGAGCGGCAGGGGCGGCAGATGACCGGCGCCGGACGGGAGCGCGGGTCCGCCCTGCCGCCTCCCGCCCCGGCGGACGCGGCGGACCCGAGGGTGCCGAGCTTCCCGGTCGGCCTGTCGGCCGGGCCCGGGCCCGCACTGCCACCGTCCCGGACCCGGCTGCGGGGTCTGGACCCGTACATGGCGGCCCTGCTGGCCACCGTCGCCCTCGCCGCGGCCCTGCCCGCCACCGGCTCGGCCGCCCGTGTGGCCGAGCTGGCCTGCGACCTCGCGGTCGGCCTGCTGTTCTTCCTCTACGGAGCCCGGCTCTCCGCCCGCGAGACCGTGGCGGGGCTGCGCCACCTGCGCCTGCACGGACTGGTGCTGGCCTGCACCTTCGTCCTCTTCCCCCTGCTCGGGCTGGCCACGGCCGCCCTGACGCCCTATCCGCTGACCGAGGAGCTGCGCACGGGAGTGCTGTTCCTCTGCCTGGTCCCGTCGACGGTCCAGTCCTCGGTGGCGCTCACCGCCGCCGCCCGCGGCCACGTCCCGGCCGCGATCTGCGCGGGCACCTACTCCAGCCTGGCCGGACTCCTGCTCACCCCGCTCCTGGCCGCCTGGCTGCTCGGATCGCACACCGCACTGTCCGCCGACGGCCTGCTGCGCATCGGCGGCCAGCTGCTCGCGCCCTTCCTCGCCGGCCAGTTGCTGCGCCCGCGCATCGGCGCGTTCCTCACCCGCCACAAACGGCTGCTCACCCCGGTCGACCGGGGCTCGATCCTGCTGGTCGTCTACACCGCCTTCAGCGCGGCGATGGCCGCGGGCATCTGGCACCGGGCGACCCCGGCCGCCCTGCTCGGCCTGCTGGCCGTCCTGCTCGCGCTGCTCGCCGCCGCCCTCGGCTGCGCCCGGCTCGGCGCGCACCTCCTGGGCCTCGACCGGGCCTCCGGGATCGCGGCCGTCCTCTGCGGCTCACAGAAGAGCCTCGCAAACGGCCTGCCGATGGCCACCGTGCTCTTCGGGCCCCAGGCCGGACTCCTGGTCCTCCCGCTGATGGCGTACCACCAGATCCAGCTGATCGCAGGCACCCTGCTCGCCGGCCACTGGTCACGCGCCGCCGACACCTCTCCGCCCGACCCTCCATCCGACCAACCGACCGATGACCAGCCGACCACGACGCATCCGGCCACCGGCCCGCCGACCCGAATCGGCCCGGCGGCCGGACAGCAGGCTCCCGGGTGAGGTCCCGGCACAGGTCCCGGCACAGGCCCCGGCACCGCGCGGCACCGTTCGGTCAGCAGGGCGGCGTGCAGCTGCTGTTCGGGCGGGGCGGGTCCGGGTGGCGGCCCGGACCCGTGTGGTGCGGTGATCAGGCCTTGGCTGCGGACCCGCCGGTGGACGGCGCATCGGGCTTGGTGTCCGCACCGGCCTTCTTGCCGCCCTGGTTCAGCAGGCCGTCGAGGGCGCTCAGGTTGCCGTCGATCGGGGTGGTCATGGCGTCGGCAGCGATCTGCGTCATCTTCTGGAGGTGTTCGGTGGCGGTCTTCAGGGCCTCCTGCGCGCGTTCGCCGGCGGCCTTGTCGTTGCCGGCGGCGGCTTCGATGCCCTTGGTGAGCGCCTGGCTCATGGTGTTGAGCCTGAAGCCGAGGTAGTTGCCGGTGGCGGCGATCGGCTTCGGGTCCAGCAGCGTGCCGAGCAGGACCGGCGCGGCGTTCGAGCCCGCCGGCGTGTACGAGTAGTTGGCAAGGATGCGGCTGAGCGTCAACTCGTCGGCGTTGGCCCGCACGGCCTGGCTGTAGTGGCGGCGGTTGTCGTTCAGATGGTCCAGGACCGCCTGCGACACGTTCCCGCCGCGCACGTGGAAACCGAGCGACTCGACGTAGGTGCGGCTGCCGGGTCGCGGAGCGGTCGCACAGTGCCTTGCGTCCGGAGCGGAGACCGGCACGGCCACCTTCTCCTGCTTCATCGGGGTGGCAACACCTGCCTCCGGAAGCTCCGACTCTCGTTCTGCCAGGTCGAGGCACGCGAATGCCGACAACGTCCGCCGCCACTCCTAGCCGTCCCCCGAGGCGATCGCCGAGCTCACCGGCCTGCTCGCGTCAGGTGACGCGCGCCGGTGACGGCCGTCGTGGTGATCGTCCGGCGGAATCGTGGCGCCGAGACGGCCAATCCTGTACAGCCCTCCAAACGGTCTCAAATCGTGCCATTCAGTTTGAAAACCTTCGCATGCCGGGCACGGTCACTGGTTGACTGCCGCATCTGCCGGTGGCGCGACCGGCGAGCCGGGTCACGCCACCGCCGAGCCGAGGAGGGCCCGTGACCGAGAAGGTGCTGGCGAGCTGGAAGGACGGCCCGGCCCGGCGGGCGATCGTGGACTTCGTCCACGCGGCGACGACACCGGGGTCGGCGTTCGTCGAGGTGGGCGATCGGATCGCCACGTTCGACAATGACGGCACGCTGTGGGTCGAGCAGCCGCTGCCCCCGCAGTTCGACTTCGCGTTCCGCACATGGGAGCGGGAGGTGGAGGCCGACCCACAGCTCGCCGCCCGGCAGCCGTACAAGGCGCTGATCGAGCGGGACCAGGCGTTCTTCGAGGGTCTGGCGACTCAGGAACCGCAGGTGGTGTCGACCCTGCTGGAGGCGTTCGCCCGCTCGTGGGTCGGCACGACCCCGCAGGAGTTCGACGCGCAGGTGCGCGAGTGGATGCGGACGGTGAAGCAGCCGAGGCTCGGCGTCCCCTACGTCGAACTGGTCTACCGTCCGATGCTGGAACTGTTCGACCTCCTGCGCGCGAACCGGTTCCGGGTGTTCGTCTGCTCGGGTGGCGGCCGGGACTTCATGCGCGTGTTCGCGGAGGAGACCTGGGGGATCCCCAAGGAGAACGTGATCGGCTCGGCCGCCGCGTACACCTACGCCGACGGCAGGCTCGTCCGCTCCCGCGAACTCCTCGGCAACCTGAACCTGGGAGCGGGCAAGCCCGAGCACATCTTCGCCCACACCGGCCGCCTGCCCGTCCTCGCCGGCGGCAACGCCGACGTCGACATCGAGATGCTCCGGAGCGCCCGGTTCGCGCTGCTCGTCAACCACGACGACGAACAGCGCGAGTTCTCGTACACCAAGGGCGCCGAGACCTCGCTCGCCAAGGCCGGGGAGCTCGGCTGGACGGTCGTGAGCATGAAGAACGACTGGACCACCGTCTTCTGACCAGGAGGATCCGTGAGTGATCTGACCGCCATCGACGTACTCGTCAACCCGGATGAGAACACCCTCCGCCGCGCCCGCGCCTGGAACGACCGGATGCGCGGGAGCGTCCCGGACGGGTTCGCCCTGGACGCCTCCCACCAGCCGCACATCACCACCCTCCAGCGCTACGTACGCACCGCCCGGCTGGAGGACGTCTACGCCGCCATAGGCGACATCCTGGCCGCGACCGACACGGCAGCGCTGTCCTACCGAGCGGTGGCGATCAAGTACGCCGACTGGGCTGTGCCCGGCCAGGGGCTCGCGGGGATCCTCCTCCAGCCCAGTCGGCAGGTGCTCGACTTCCAGGCCGCCCTGCTCGCCGCCGTCGCCCCCTTCAGCGAGTCCGGCGGCACGGCGGCAGCATTCGTCACCGACCCGGGCGAGGACATCAGCCAGAGCACCCGCGACTGGGTCGAGGGCTACGTCCCCGACCAGATCGGGGCGGGAAGGTACACGGCCCACGTCACCGTCGGCTTCGCCACCCTCGACGACCTCACAGCCATCGAGGCCGAGCCGTTCGACGCCTTCGACGTCCACCCGGCAGCCGTCGCCGTCTACCGGCTTGGCAACAGCGGCGCCGCCCGCAAGCTCCTCAAGAGCTGGACCATTCCGCGCTGACGGCCGGCCCGGGGCAGCTGGCGGTCGGCCCGGGGCGAGGGAAGGGCCTAGGGATGCCCCTCAACCCCCCGTCTCCGCCTCGACCGCGGTGCGCCCGGCCAGTCGCTCGTACCGCTGGCGGGCCGCCTGTGGCGTGCCGAGGCCGAGTCCGAAGGCGATCTCCTGCCAGGTCATCCCGCGGCCCCGGGCCATCCTGAGCAGCACGGCCTCCAGGTCGTCCATCTCGGCGCGTGCCAGCGGGACGAGGCTCAGGGCGGCGGTGATGTCGGTCTGGTCCACCTCCGGCTCGCCCTCCTCCAGCAGGGCGGCGCCGCTGAGCAGGAACGACACCAGCCGTACGGCCTCGTGCGATCCGAGGACGTACGGGTGGGTCTGTCGGCGCCGCTGTTCGTCGGTGGCGCCGTGGCGTTCGCCGATCCGGAACAGCGAGGCGGCCACCCGGTGGGCGCGCGTCTGCTCCGGGTCCGGGGCGGTGAAGGGGTCGGCGGACTGGTCAGAGATCTCCGGTGTCAGTGCCATGAGGACAGCTTCGCCCAGAAAACCATCCAGCGTCAATCATTTGTTTTGAACACCTTGTTCACATCGTCTCATCCGGCTTCACCGAGCCTCGCGGCCGCCTCCGCAAGCCGCGCCTCGATCTCCTCGCGCACCGGCCGGTACACCTCCTCGGCGGCCCGCATGCGGGCCTCGCACTCCGCGAAGAGCCGCCGGGACCGGGCCCGCCGACCGGGTGTCAGGCCGTACCGGCGCAGCCGCACCGCCCGCCGGTCCACCATGAAACCGCTCCTGCTCCGGACGCCGTGGGCGTGACGGACGTCGGACTCGGCCTGTCCCAACGCCTCCTGGAACGCCCGGTGGGCCGCCGCCCAACGGACCTCCTCCTCCGGCGTACCGGGCACGGTGGTGCCCCTCACGCCCAGGCTCGTCGTGTCGTACAGGGTGAACTCCAGCCCCTCGGGCACCCGTACCCACGGCATCTCCCGCCACGGCCACGCGGCCAGGGTGTACGTACGTCGCAGGATGACAGTCACGCGATACTCCTTGGCCCGGTGGCTCGTTCACGCTCCGCCCAGCTTGTCATCCGCAGAGCGCGACGAGACGAGCCCCTCCAACCGGAGCGTCGAGCACCGGCGGACAGACACTGACGGACAGACACCGGCGGACAGACAGCGGCGGACGGGCACCGGCGGACGGGCAGGCCGCGGGCCGGTCAGGCGTACGGAAGGAGCACGGACGTACTGCCGACTTCCACCCGTACGCCGGGAAAATCCCGTGGAAACAACGAGAGTTCGATGCACCGACGATCCCACGACCGCGCACCCGACCAGGTCGGCGAGCCGGCTGCCCCGGGGTGTGGCAGGATCCCGCCATGACCTTGGCCGTGGCGCACCGCGGGGATCCCCGACGGATCAGGGAGAACACCCTCCCCTCGATCTCCTCCGCCGTCCACGCCGGGGCGGACTGGGTCGAGGTGGACGTCCGGGTGACCCGGGACGGGGTGCCGGTGCTGCTCCACGACGACACGCTGGCGCGGCTCTGGCGGCGGCGCCGCCGGATCGGTTCGCTCGCCCACGCCGAGCTGGAGCGCGTGTTCGCGGGCGGTCGGCACCAGGTGCCGTCGCTGCCCCAGGCGATCGCGCTGGCCCGGGAGTGCGGCGTGCGGCTGATGCTGGATCTGCCCGGCACGGTGGAGGCCGACGCGGCCGCCCGGACCGTCCGCGCGCTGGACGCGTACCAGCAGGTGGTCTTCGCCGGGGACCCGTGCGCCCTGGTCGGTGTCCGCGCGGCGGCGCCGGGGGCGTGCATCGCGATGAGCTGGAGGTCCCCGCTGCCGCCGACCGCCGGGCTGCTGCACGTGGTCCGCCCGGACTGGTTCAACCAGTACCACCGCTGGCTGACCCGGCGGATCGTCGGCCGGTGGCACCGCAGGGGCGTGCGGGTCTGCGCCTGGACGGTCGACCGGCCCGCCTCGATCGCCGCCCTGGCGTCGATCGGGGTGGACGCGATCGTCTCCAACGAGATCCGTACCCTGCGGCGGGCGTTGGCCCCTCCCGTCCGGCCCTGACCGCGGGAGGGGCGGAGCCGCTCAGCGCACGTAGTACGGGCGGTTGTGCGCGGCGACCGGCGCCGACTGGTAGGTCCACACCCCGGCGGCGGGAGCATCGGCGACCAGCCGCCCGAGGTCGCGGGCGGCCTCCCCCGCCTCGTCGGCTCCGAAGCGTTCGCCGCCAGACCCCGCCCCACCGGACCCGACGGCGAGGCGGACGCGGCCCGCGGTGCGATCGTCCAGGGCGTAGTAGCGGTACGGCTGGTGCACATTGAGCGGACCGGCCAGCAGTCGGCCCTCGCCGTCGGTGCCGTAGCCGGTGATCGGGGTGTTGTTGACCGGTTCGGAGGCAAGGCCCACCAGATCGGCCTCCAGCGAGAACAGTTCCTCCTGGTCCCGCCGCAGCCCGTCCGGACCGGCCTCGGCCCGGCGGCACGAGACCGACCACCGGTCGCGCACGGCGGCCGCGTTGAGCGAGGGCATCACGGTCTCGAACCACCCGGGGTACTTGGGTTCGGCGTACAGCCTGGTGCCGGCGTCGATGGCGAGCAGGTTGTCGCACAGGACGTGCAGCCGTGCGATGCCGAGCAGCTTGGTCTGGTCGTACCCCCGGGCGTACTGGCCGTAGTTGAGCACCGGCAGGCGGTCCTCGCCGAACTGCGGGTGGGCGATGATGTTGATCTCCACCTCCTGGGTGATGCCCCCGCCACCCGGGTACTGCGCGAAGTAGAGCTGGTAGTTGAGCGACACGCAGGCCATCCCGTCGAACCGGGCGGCGGTCAGCCCCGGGTGGCGTTTGGCGAGCAGTGCGCGCACCGGCTCCGGGTCGACCAGGTAGTCGACCCCCAGGTTGTGCAGTGCGCCGTAGTGGAACGGCAGGTGGTACGGCTCCGGCACGGGCGGGAGCGGAAGGCCGGTCATGAGGACTCCCAGGAGGGCTCGCGGGTCGGCGCTGGGCGGGCGGGCGAGAGGGACACCGGGCGGCCCAGCGCCAGCAGGTCGAGGTGGATCCGGTCGGCGCTGCGCAGGGCGAGCGCGGCCATCGTCAGCGAGGGGTTGGAGGTGCCCAGCGAGGGCATGGAGCCGCAGCCGACGGCGTACAGGTTGGGGTGGTCCCAGCAGCGCTGCCACTGGTCGACGACGGAGGTCCCGGGCGACTCCCCCATCAGGTGGGTGCCGCCGGCGTGGCCCGCGCCCCGGTACGCGTAGGGGCGGCCCTCGTACTCCAGTCGGCCGGGCCACTGCGGGCCGGGCTCGTAGCTGGTGTGGTCCTCCGCGCCGAGCAGCGCGAACAGTTGGTCGGAGACGGCCCGGGCGGAGGCCATGCCGCGCCGGACGTAGTCGGAGAGGTCGTACGCCAGGACCGGGCGCGGCAGGCCGAGGCGGTCGCGCCGGGTCGGGTCGAGGGTGACCCGGTTGGCCGGGTCGGCGGGCTGCTCCAGCTCGAACTGCAGCGAGAACTGCCGCCCGAGCCTGTCGCCCAGCCGCGCCCGGAGCTCCTTGCCGCGCACCCCCGCCCGGAGCAGGTCGGCGAGGTCCGCCTCCGGTGGACCGGACGCCCAGGACCAGCCCCAGTTGCCGATCTCGATCCGGAACGGCGCCCGGCGGGCCCTGGCCGGACCGAACCGGAACGCCTCCAGTCCGCTGGTCGACCCGGGCCCCCGGTAGGGGCCGACCGGTCCGGGCATCAGGCCCCAGGTGAGCAGCGCCGGGTGGTCCATCAGGTTGCGGCCGACCTGGTCGCTGCGGTTGGCCAGGCCGGAGAGCAGCAGCAGCCTGGCGTTCTCGATCGCGTGTGCGGCGAGGACGACCAGGTCGGCCTCCACCCGGTGGGTGGCGCCGCCGCTCAGGTACTCGACGCCGGTGACCCGGCCGGTGCCGTCGGCGAGTACCCGGCCGACCACGGCCTCGGTGCGCAGCCGGACGGTCGGCGCCCACCGGGCCTGGGTGCGCAGCGGGGTGTACTTGGCGTTGGTGGGGCAGATCGGTACGCAGCTGGCGCTGCCCGCGCAGGGGGCGCCCGGCGGGCGGGCCGCGCCGGGCAGTCCGTTGCGCGCGTGCGGGGTGGCGGTGACGGCGAGCCGGGCCTGCTCGGGCATGGCGGGGTCGTGGGCGGTGCGGCCGTCCAGGGCGGCGGTCACCTGCCGGTCGAGGTAGCTGGGCGCGATGGCGCGCATCGGGAAGGCGTAGTCGTCGGGCATGGGCAGGCCGACGGCCTCGCGCTGCTGGTCGGCGTCGGCGGCGACGCCGAGTTCCAGCTCGGCTCGGCGGTAGTACGGTTCGAGCGTCCGGTAGTCGATCGGCCAGTTGCGGCCGTGCCCGTGGTCGGCGGTGCGGAAGTCCTCCGGGTGCATGCGCGGGGCGAGGCCGGTCCAGAGCAGACCGGTGCCGCCGTTGGCGCGTAGGTAGCCGCTGGCGTAGGGCAACGGTCCGTGCTGGAGGAGGTAGCCGGTGGCGGTGAATCCGCCGTCGGGCCGGCCGACGAGGTCGCTGGCGTCGGCGGACGGCGCGTCCGCGCTGCGCGGGTACGGGGAGATGGGGGTTCGGACGGCCGCCTCGTGGTGGGCCGTCGCGGTGTCTCCGGTGCTGCCTGCGGGTCGGCCGGCCTCCAGGACGAGGACGCGCCAGCCCTCCGCACCGAGGCGTTGGGCGACGAGCGATCCGGCGAACCCGGCGCCGACCACGATGGCGTCCCAGCGCGCGTTCACCGGGCGCCGCCGCGCGGGGCGTCGGCCCAGCTGCCGTAGCCCGGCGCCGAGGTGCCGGGTGCGGTGGCGTGGAAGGTCCGCCACATCAGTCCCTGCTCGTAGGCGCGGGTCGAGGAGGGCGGTTCGTCGGGCCAGGCTCCGGCGTACCAGAGGTGGGTGAGCGCGTGTTCGTCGCGCACGGGGTGGGCGAGTGCGGTGCGGTGGTGCTCGTGTGCCACGCCCGTTGCTCGCAGCTCGGCCTCGTCGAAGCCGGTGAGCTCGGCGGAGATCCGCAGGAAGCGGTGGAAGTCGTCCAGGTGGTCGAGGTCGTCAGGGCCGTCAAGGTCGTCGATGGCCGGCATATGGGCGCCCCCCAGGTCATCGCTACATGGCCATGACAGGACTCCTGTCGTGACCGGCTGCCGTCTGCGATCCTCCCTCTCCCGGACCGCCCGGCACACGCGGTGCACGAAAGTGGCCGATCTTGCAGAGGGTTCGATCTCTTCTGACCTCCGGAGGATCGATCCTGCACGGAACAGCCGCCGACTCGGGTGGCGACCCGGCACCCCCACCGCCCGTATCACCTCCAGCACCCGCATCGCCCAGGCGGCGCACCAGAGCGCGCGGGGGCGCCGGGGGGCTGGGATGGTTCGGAGCAGCGGCGTGTCCGCCGCGAGCACGTTGTGTCGACCCCCTGGAGGCCCGGATGTGGCAGGCTCCCCCCGCCCCGGCACCTGTCGCCGGTGAATGGCTACCGGTGCTGGACATGCCCGGGTCCGCACCGCAGAACCGGCTCACGGTGCTGCTGCGCCTGCTGCTGCTGATCCCTCAGTTCGTGGTGGTGTGGGTGCTGTCGGTGGTGGCGTTCTTCATCGCCGTGATCGGCTGGTTCGGGGCGCTCGTCCTCGGACGGCTGCCGGGATTCGTCGAGGACTACCTCTCGGGTTACGTCCCGTACGAGACCCGGATCAACGCCAGTGCGCTGCTGACGGTCGACCGCTACCCGCCGTTCGCCTTCCGCGCCCCCGACTACCCCGTCCAGGTGGAGCTGCGGCCGGGCGAGCTCAACCGGCTGGCGGTGTTCTTCCGCCTGATCCTGGCCATCCCCGCGATGATCATCCAGGGCGTGCTGTACGCCGGGTGGTGGACGGTGGCGTTCATCAGCTGGCTGGTGGTGCTGATCCTGGGCCGGATGCCGCAGCCGCTGTACGAGGCCACGACGGCGATCCTCCGCTACCGGATGCGGTACATCGCGTACATGCTGATGCTCACCTCCGCCTACCCGAAGCGGCTCTTCGGCGAGGAGCCGGGCTCGGTGCCGGGCGGTCCGGTGTCGGCGACCCGACCCCTGGTGCTGAGCGGCGGCGGGCGCGCGCTGCTGGTGGTGTTCATCCTGATCGGCATCGCGTCCTCGGCCACCGGCTCGATCACCGGCACGTTCAGCGACGGCGATGACGACACCGACCACGTCACCGGCCCCCTGGTCCCGGGCCCGGCCGAGGCGCACCGCCCGCGGCTCTGACGACCTGGGGAACTATTCCTGGACGATGACGCGCTCGCCCTCTCCGGTCGCTTCCTCGAAGTTGGCGAAGTAGCGTTCCAGAAGTTCATCGGAGACGGTGACGCTGTTCGCGTCGCTCCGCTGGTTGCGGCCGGCCAGCCGGCGTCGCAGGGTTTCAAGACCGGCCTTGAGACGGATCAGCTCCCATCGGCATCCGTGGCTCTCGATCGCGGCCTTGTACCGGTCGCGGGTGGCCCGGCTCCAGAAGCTGTAGTCGATGACGACAGGCAGCTTCGCCTCCATCAAGCGGATCAGCTCCTCCCACAGCTCCTGCTCGATGGCGGACTTGAGTTGCTCGTACTCCGCCGGGTCGAGGTCGGCCGCGTCGCGGCCGATGCGCGCCCACACCACCTCGTCGATCGACAACCGCCTGTAGCCGCGGCGTTCAAGGGCCCGCGCATATGTGCTCTTGCCCGAGCCGGGCAGGCCGCACATCATCACGACGAAGCCGCGCTCCGTCCCCGTCCAGATGCGGCAGAAGATCCAATTCCTCCATGCAGTTGAGGCTAACCCGCAGGCGGACCGTCTCCGACGAGGCACCAGGGCCGCTACGAGATACGGGAGATCGTCAACGCGATCCTTTACCAGGGCAGGACCGGCTGCCAGTGGGACTGCCTTCCGCACGACCTGCCGCCGACGTCTGCCGTCTACTACTACTACTTCGCGGCTTGGCGCGACGACGGCACAGACGTGAGGATCAACCACCTTGCTGCGCTGGCAGGTCCCCCAGTCGCGAGCGCCGGCCCTTCCGGCTGACGCCGGGGCCGGTCCGAAACTCCTTGGACGGCACGGGGATCGGCTTGCTGAAATGAGAGACGGCCGCTGTTGGAGTCGAAGGGATGCGGCGATGACCGAGATCAGGCTGCACCTGTCGGTGCGCGGCCTCACCGAAGCGGACCTGCCGTCCTGCGGCTGGGCCGGCTCCCCCAAGCACGTGCGCGAGCTCGTCCACCAGATCCGCCGCGCCGAGGCGGGCGAGATCGACTACCTGGCGGTGTGCACGCCGGTCGGGCTCCCGGTGGCGGTCGGCGGCATCGACTACACGGTCAAGCCCGGCGCCGGCACGCTGTGGCAACTCGGCGTCCACCCGGCCCTGCAGTCCTGCGGGATCGGCACGCTGCTGATCCGCTCCGCCGAGCAGCGGATCGGCGCCCGCGGCCTGACCCGCGCCGAACTCGGCGTCGAGGAGCGCAACCCGCGCGCCCGCGCCCTCTACGAACGCCTGGGCTACCGGGCCTTCAGCCGGGAGCTCGACTCCTGGGACGTGGAGGCCGAAGACGGCTCGCTCCAGCGGTACGAGACGATGTGCACGCTGATGCGCAAGGACCTGGCGTGACGATGGACTTCGCGGCGTTCGTCGCCGACGCGACAGCCGACCCGGCCGTCGTCGGGCTCGTCCTCAAGGGCTCCCAGGCCTACGAAGGGATGACCACCCGTCACTCCGACCACGACCTCTACGTCATCCTCGCCGACGACGCGGCGAGCGAGCTGGCTGCGCTCGACGGCTACCGCTCCGCGCAGCTGGACCTGGTCGTCACCACCCTCGAACGGTTCCGCCGGCCCGCCGACTGGGAGCGGTACGCCATCGCCCGCTCCCGGGTGCTGGTCGACCGCCGCGACGGGGAGGTCACCCGGATCGTCGCCGCCATGGGACGGCTCGGCGCAGAGGAGGCCTTCCAGTCCGGCGCCGCCCTGCTGGACGCCTACGCCAACTCGCTCTACCGCTCGGTCAAGAACCACCGCGATGGCAACCCGCTCGCCGGCCACCTCGACGCGGCCGCCAGTGTCGGATTCCTACTCGACCTGCTCTTCGCCCTGGACCGCCGACCGCGCCCCTACAACAAGTACCTGGCCTGGGAGCTGGACCGGTTCCCGCTGCCCGGCTGGAAGAGCGCCGCGCTGCTGGACACCATCGCCCGGATCACCGCGACCGGCGAAGTGGCACTGCAGCAGCGGCTCTTCGCCCAGGTCGAGGCCACTGCCCGGGCCGCCGACCACGCGGCGGTGCTGGACGCCTGGGGCGAGGACCTACTACTGATGCGGCCCCACCCGGACACTCCGACCCACCAGCCCTCCTGACCCGGACCTACTGCCGGCGCTGTTGGCGGACCCGGTGACTCGGGCGGGCGCGGTCATTCACGCCGTTCTCGACGCGGACACCCTCCAGCGGCTCGCCGCAGATCCGGACAGCGACGTTCAGGCTGCGCTCGCCCGGCATCCTGACCTGCCGCCACCGGCCCGCGAGGCCCTTGCCGTCGATCCGGCCTTGAGCGTCCGTGCGAAGGTCTTCGCCCGACCGGACACGCCCGAGCACGTGCGGGCGCAGATCCACGCCGGCCAGGGATATGCCAAGACTGGCGAAGACCTTGCTCATGCCTGCTCCCCGGTGGTGAAGAAGCCGGTCAGGACGGGGGCAAGGATCTCCGGGGTGATGTTGTGCTCCTGGCCGGGGAAGACGTGCAGGGCGAAGTTGTCAGCCAGTGCGGCGAGCTCCCGCGCCCCATCGAGCATCTGCGGTGCGCCCGCGTCCCCGCTGCCGACGAGAACGGGCACGGCCACGGACTGCCAGCGGTCGGCGGGCAGCGGTCGGCCGGACATGGTGTCTCCCATGACCTGGCCGTCGTAGGGCAGGGTGCGGGCGGTAGCCTCCATACCCGTCCAGAAGGGGGCCTGGCGCATTCCCGCGACGGCCTCGGCGGGCATACCGACGGCCGCGGTCATGAAGTAGGCCACGGCATCGCCGTACGCCCCCTGCTCCACGAGTTCCGTCAGGTGGGTGACGTAGTCGGCGGGCAACGGCAGGCGGCTGTCGTTGGTGATGAAGGGCGGCTCGTACACGGCCAGCCGGGAGACCGCGCTGCCCCGGGCCACGGCCTCCAGTGCCAGTACGGCACCGGAGGACATCCCGAAGACCATCGCCTCTCCGCCCACGCGCCCGATCAGCGCGTCCAGGTCCTCGACCTCGCGCTGCACGTCGTACTTCGGGCTGTCCCCGCTGTCGCCGCGGCCCCGGCGGTCATAGGTGAGCACGGTGAAGTGCTCGGCCAGCAGATCACCGAGTGCGGCGGAATCGCCGCGCGTCATGAATGCGCCGCCGACGAGCACGACAGCGGGGCCCGAGCCCTGCTGCTCGTAGGCGATGGCCGTGCCGTCGGCAGAGAACACCTTGTCCATGAGGAATCACTCCAGATTGCTGCGCGGTACACGGGGCAGGAAGCCCCGCGCCCTTCGAAACTAGACGGTACAGTACCCACGCGGGTACTGGTCAGTCCAGTACTCTTTCGCCGGAGGATGAGGCCAATAGAGAAGGAGCCGATGATGGACAGCCGTTCAGCACGCAAGCACGAGGCGATCCTGGAGGCCGCGACCAGCGTTTTCCTGGACAAGGGGTACTCAGGAACGAGCATGGACGACATCGCGAAGCTGGCCGCGGTGTCCAAGCAGACCGTCTACAAGCACTTCTCCGACAAGGAGAAGCTCTTCGCCGACATCGTCCTGGCCACCACCGACCGGCTCGACAGCACGATCGACCTGCTGGCCGACCTCCCGACCGACGCCGCCAACCTGGAAGAGAACCTCACCAGGCTCGCCCGTCAGCTCCTGACCGCCCTCACCGATCCCCGAGTGATCCAGCTTCGGCGCCTGATCATCGCCAACGCCGACGTCTTCCCCGCCCTGGGTACCGAGTGGTATGAGCGGGGCTTCGAACGAGGACTCGCCACGCTGGCAGCGACCTTCCAGCGGCTGTCCGACCAGGGGCTGCTCCGGATCGACGACACGCTCCTGGCCGCGAACCACTTCTCCGGCCTACTGCTGTGGATCCCGGTGAACAAGGCCATGTTCACCGGCAGTGCCCAGCACACCGAGGCCAACCTCGACCGCTACGCCGCCACCGGCACCCGCGCCTTCCTCGCCGCCTACCGCTGACCACCGAACCACCACCAGGCCTCGCCGATTCGCTGGCATCCCCTCCGGGTTCGAAACCCGGCTGCAGGACGGACCGCCGTGGCACGGTCCCGCCCCTGTCGGCAAACGAATGACGACAGGGGGCCCGGCAGTTCAATGAACCCGGACCTCACTGGGCCTGACAGCGGCTCACCAGCCCTCCTGACCCGGGCCAACGGTCGAATCGACTCAGAACGTCCTCTGAGCGCAATCGCTCCCAAGGTCGTAAGGTCTGCGGTCTGCGGTCTGCGGTCTGCGGCTCAGGGTCTGCGCTTGGGGCCTGCCCGGCCGGGCAGGCCCCAAGCCGGGCCTCAGGCCAACGAGTCCCGCCCCTGACGCAGGTTCACCAGCGCCTCGGCGGCGAGGGTGTGCAGGAAAGCGGGACAAAGCCACCGCTCCAGGGCCGCGTCCTCGTCCCACGACCTCAGCTCGGCCCGCCCGCCGGGACTGCGCAGGTGGTAGCCGATCTCGGCGGCGGCGCTCGCGTCGCCGTCCAGCTCGGGATGCCCGTCGGCGGCATGCGTGCAGGCCGCTTCGCCCAGCTGCGGCAGCACCGCCTCAAGTCCGGCGATCATGTCGTCGAGCACCGACCGCTCGGTGATCCGGCCCGACACCGCGTACCACTGGCTCGCGTGCTGGGTGACGACATAGCCCGCGCGCACGCCCTTCGTGGGATGGCGGGGAAGGCTGCCCGCCTGGCGGGACAGCTCCTCTCCAGGGTCGCCGTCGGGGTAGTCGTAGAGCACCGAGGACAGCTCGCCCATGCTCTCCTCGTGGGCTTCGGGAAGCAGCTCGGGAACACCGCCCACCGTGAACGGCGCGATGACGTCGACGGTGATGCGCGCAAACCCGGCCACGTTCGCCGGGCACAGCCACCTGTCGTCCTCGAAGGCTCCGTCGACCAGCCTCTCCACCTCCGGCCCGGCCGGCCACACCTCGTCGTTCACCAGTCCGGTCAGCGCGTCCTCGTAGGGGTGCCCGTCGTGGGCGCAGGCGGCATCGCCCCGTGCCCGGTCCACGGCGAGCAGCGCCTCCAGGGCGGCCACCTCGGCCTCCCGCCCGGGCTGCCAGGACAGGTACCCGCCCATCTGCACCAGCCCGAACACCCACAGCGGCGCCGTCGCGGCAGCGGGATCGGCGGCCAGCCTGCGGGCACAGTCCAGCACCAGCGGATCCACCTCGGCAGGCGCCGAATCCGCCGTGACGCTCCCCCACGACTCGATCAGCCGCTTCGCCTCGGGGTCAGAAATATCGATCATGCCCGCTACGACGATCCGGCACCCACCCGAGGTTCCCGCCCCCACGGGGCAAGGGCGGAACCAGCCCGGCGCAGGAAGTCGGAAGTCGGATCCGCCGACTTCCTGCGCACGCCCGGGTGTCTGGTCACGGCCGCGTGCCTGCGCACGGCCGCGTGCCTGCGTACGCCCTGGTGCCTGCGTACGCCCGGGTGCCTCGGCGGCCCTCTCAGGCCTTGCGGCCGACGCCGGCCCAGAAGGCGACCCGGGCGTCGGCCGGCTCCGGCTCCCGGTCGGGCCGCCAGAGGGGGGCGGTGACCAGGCCCGGCTCCAGCAGTTCCAGCCCGTCGAAGAACCGCAGCACCTGCTCCCGGCTGCGCATGGTCAGTTGGGCGGAGGCGTTGCGGTACAGCGCGGGGCCCTTGGCGGCGTCGGCCGGCGGGGCGAAGTCCCCGGTGGCGTGCGAGATCGCCAGGTGGCTCCCCGCGGGCAGGGCGTCGACCAGCGTGCGGACGATGGCGTGCGGGTCGTCCGCCTCGTCGATGAAGTGCAGGACGGCGAAGAGCAGCAGCGCGACCGGCTGCCCCGAGTCGAGCACCTCGCGCACCTCGGGCGCCTTCAGGATCGCGGCCGGCTCGCGCAGGTCGGCCTGGACCACGGCGGTGCTCTCCGGGGTCGTCCCGCTCAGCAGCGCACGGCTGTGCACCAGCACGATCGGGTCGTTGTCCAGGTACACCACCCGGGCGTCCGGATGCACCTGCTGGGCCACCTGGTGGGTGTTGCCCGCCGTCGGAATGCCGGTGCCGATGTCGATGAACCGCCGTACCCCCGAGGCCGCGAGGTGGTGCACGGCCCGCCCGAGGAACGCCCGGTTGGCCAGCGCGCTGATCCGCACCAGCGGGCTGAGCGCCATCACCTTCTCGGCGGCCTCGCGGTCGGCGGGGAAGTGGTCCTTGCCGCCCAGGTAGTAGTCGTACATCCGGGCGGGGTGCGGGATCTCCGGCCGCAGGTCGGCGGGCGGCCGCAGGTCGCCGTCGTCGTCGCCGCCCATCCACCCCAGCTCGATCTCATGGCGCTCCGTCATATCCACTCTCCCCCTTGGTAAATCCGGTCACCGCTGGGCAGCATAGGGGTCAACCGACACCCGCACCGGCCTCTTCCGGAGGACGGACGCGCCCAGCGGTACCGGTGATGCGGTCGGTGCCGGCGGCGTCGGGAGGCCCTGCCCCGTGGCTGCGGTCCGCAACGCCGCGCGACGCCGACGTCCACCGGGACCGCTGACCGCGGACGGCCGCCCACGGTGACCCGGTGGCCGTGGCCGCAGACAACCGCCCACGGCCACCAGGAACTCGCGTCGGCCCTAGGCAGGACGGCGGGCCCGGTGGAGGAGGTAGGTTCCGGCGGCTGCGGCGAGGGCGGCCATGCAGGCGGTGAAGACGAGTCCAGCGTCGGCCAGGCCGATCGATTCGGTGAGCAGGCCGACGCCGATGACGGGGATCGAGATGCCGAGGTAGGCGACCACGAAGAGCGCCGAAAGGGCGCCGCCGCGGTGTTCGGCGGGGGCGGCTGCCGCCACCTCTCCGACTGCGCCGCGCAGGCCCATCCCCTGGCCTGCGCCGCCCACCAGGGCGCTGAGCACCAGGGGCGGGAGGGTGGTCCAGGCGAGCGAGGCGGCCAGCAGGGCCAACCCGGCGATGAGCACCAGGCAGCCCAGCGGGATCGCCCGTGCGGTGCCGAGCCGGGGCACCAGGAGCTGGCCGAGGGTGGAGGCGAGGAAGGCCGCGAAGACGATGAGGCCGACGACCGCGTGGTTGTGGACGTCCAGGCTCTCGGCGAGGAACGCGGGGCTGACCGAGGTGAACAGCCCCAGCAGGGCGAAGCCGGCGAACGCGGCGATCCCGGCCGGGACGAACACCCCGCGGACCTCGGGCGGCAGGGTCAGCCGCTGCGGCCGGGCGGTGCGCAGCGGGCGGGCCCCGGCGACCGTCTCCGGCAGGAACCAGCTGACCGTGAACGACGCGGCGAGCAGCACCAGGTGCACGACGAACGGCAGCACCAGGGGATCGGGCGCGTACTCGGCGAGGAATCCGGACAGCAGTGGTCCGCAGCCCAGGCCGGCCATGTTGGCGGCGGTCGCGACGAAGCCCGCGCGGGCCCGGCGGCCGGGTGGGGCGAGCTCCAGCACGTACGCGGTGGCGGTGCCGGTGAACAGGCCCGCCGACAGGCCGGACAGCAGGCGGCCCAGGCAGAGCAGCGGCAGGCCGCCGACGGCCAGGAACGCGAGGGCGCTGCAGGCCGCAAGCGCCAGTCCGCAGAGCAGGACGGGCCGGCGTCCGACGGAGTCGGAGACGTTGCCGACGAACAGCAGGACGCCGATCACGCCGAAGGCGTAGATGGCGAACACGACCGTCACCATCAGCTCGGAGAAGCCGATCTCCTCCTGGTACAGCCCGTACAGCGGGGTGGGCAGGGTGGTGCCCGCCATGCAGACGGCGAAGGCGGCGGCGGCCCCGAGGTAGCCCGCCCGACCTGCGCCGGGCCGCGCGGTCCGATGATCGGTCATTCATTCACGGTAGGTGTCCGTGCGTACCGGGCCCGCGACTCGCGGAGGGCGGCTGCGCCGAATGGCGGCCGTCCGCCATCCACCGGACGCCCGAGGCCCGAGGCCTGCGACCCGCGGCCCGGGACGGGAGCGGAGTCGGCCTCCGGACGGGCCTCCGGCGCATCCGCCCCGGATTGTGACGTGGCCCTGTCTAGTTCGTTTGCGTTCCGGTGTGGTGGGATGGGCTCGCACGGGGTGAGGACCGCTGACGGGGGTTTTGTGGTGCGGAGTGGACGGCTGCGGGAGCTGGATCCGGACGCGGCGTGCCTGGTGGCCGTGGGGCTGGTCCGGCTGGGGGCGCAGAAGTGGCTGGGCACGGCGGGCGGGGCACCGGCCTGGGTGGGTGAGCTGCGGGCGGCCTCGTTCGCGGACGCCTGGGTGGCGTTCGGCGAGGCGCCGGCGTCCGGGGCCGGGCTGCGGGTACCCGCGGCCGCGGTGCTGCGGGCCGTCGTGGACCGGACCGCGGAGCTGGTCCTCCGGTCCTGCCGGGAGGACGGACCGACGGCGCTGGAGTGGCTCGGGCAGCGCTCGGCCGAGGCCCGCGAGCAGGCGCACCGGGAGGGCTCGACGCACCCGGCCGAGCCCTGCGCGCTGACCCTGGTGTGGCACGGGGTCCAGTCGCTGGCCACCGGGGACGGGCCCGACCACTCCAGGCGGATCGACGAGCGGGGGGAGGCGTACGTTCGGGAGCGGCACCGGCGCCAGGACACGCTGGCGCTCGTGCTGTGCTGCACCCGGATCGCCGCGGCCGCGCTGGTGGAGCTGTGCGAGGGCGATCCGGAGCGGGTGGCCGCCTGGCTGGAGGAGGACGCCGCGCGCTCCATGCCGCGCGACGGCCGGGTACCGCTGTGGGTGCCGGGGCGGCCCTGGCACCCGGCCGGCTGACCGGCCTCTCAACCAGGCGGTCAAGCGGCGTTCAGGAGGCATTCAGCCGCCGGGCGGCCTCCGTCAGGGTCGGGCCCAGCGGGAGGTCGAGCCGGAGCGCGGCGAGGTCGTCACCGCGCGTCGCCCCCTGGTTGACGATCGCGACCGGCAGCTGCGCCCGGGCGGCGCGTCGGACGAAGCGCAGCCCCGACAGGACCGTGAGGGAGGAGCCGAGCACCACCAGCGAGCTCGCCGCGTCGACCAGGTCGTAGCACTGCTCGACCCGGGGCGCGGGGACGTTCTCGCCGAAGAGGACCACGTCGGGCTTGAGCGTGCCGCCGCAGTCCGCGCAGGGGGCGATGCGGAACCCGTCCACCAGCGGCTGCGACAGCTGCGCGTCGCCGTCCGGGCGCAGCGCTGCCCCCGGGCGGCGGAACCCGCGGTTGAGCTCCTCCAGGCGCTGGTCGAGCTCCGCCCGGGTGCTGGTGCGGCGGCAGTCGAGGCAGACCACGCGGTGGAGTCCGCCGTGCAGTTCGACGGCCTCCCGGGTGCCGGCCGCCTGGTGGAGGCCGTCGACGTTCTGGGTGATGACCGCCGACACGTGCCCGGTGCGGCGCAGCCGCTCCACCGCGTGGTGTCCGGTGTTGGGGCGGGCCTGGGCGATCGCGGGCCAGCCGGTGTGGCTGCGGGCCCAGTACCGGCGGCGGGCGTCCTCGCTGCCGGTGAACTCCTGGTAGGTCATCGGGGTGCCGTTGCGGCGGCGGCCGGTGGGGCCGCGGTAGTCCGGGATGCCGGACTCGGTGGACAGGCCTGCCCCGCTGAGCACCACCACGGCGCGCCGGTCCAGCAGCCGTACCAGGGCCTCCAGGGCATCCCCGGTCCGCAGGTCCGGCTCGTCCGGCCGGCCCGGTCGGGCCCGAGGGGCCTGCCGAACCGGCCGGACCTGCGCGACGGGGTGTTCGAACGCGTCCATGCCGTCGAGGTTAGACCGACAGGGTGGCGGCCGTGGGACTACCCGGAGCAGCGATCCTCGGCCGATTGGCCCTCCGGCCGGACGGTGACCGTGCACAGCCGCTTGGTCGCCCGGGTGAGGGCGACGTACAGGTCGCGCTCGCCGCCGGGGCGGGCGGCGGTGATCCCGTCCGGGTCGACCACGACGGCGGCGTCGAACTCCAGGCCACGCGCCTGTGAGGCCGGCACCAGTCGGGCGTACTGCTCGACCCCCGCAGCCGCGAGCTGCTCCGTCCTGTCGTCGGCGCAGACCACCCCGACCAGCTCACCCGGGTACGCGGCGCCCTGCTCCCGCAGCTCCCCTACCAGGGCGCCGACGAGTGAGTCGGGGGCCGCGGCGAGGGTGCGCGGCACCTCGCCGCGCCGGATCGACCGGATCGGGGTCCGGTCCGGGGCGATCCGGGCGAGCAGGTCGTCCGTGACGGCGAGGATCTCCTGGGTGGTCCGGTAGCTGACGGTCAGGGTCCGCAGGTCGAAGCGGCCTCCGAGGTGCGGGCCGAGCGCCTCCTTCCAGTCCCTGGCCACCGTCGCCGGGCCGGCCTGGGCGAAGTCCCCGACCAGGGTCATCGACCTGCCCGGGCAGCGGCGCACGATCATCCGCCACTGCATGACGGTGAGCTCCTGCGCCTCGTCGACGACGACGTGCCCGAAGGTCCGCTCGGGCGGGCCGTCGACCAGGCCCGCCGCCTCGTCGAGAAGCGGCACGTCGGCGTCCGTCCAGGGCGCACCGGGCGCCCGCCGCAGCAGGGCCCGCTGGTCGTCGGTGCACTCCCGCAGGTAGGCGGCCCGCGCCTCGTCGTCGGCCAGCAGGGCGTCGACCACGTCGCCCGGCGTGAGCCGCGGCCACAGGTCCTCGACGGACCGGTCGAGCAGGTCGTCGTCCAGGAGCTCGGCGCGCACGGCGTCGGCGTCGAACTCGTCGGCGCCCGTGGCGGGTGCGGCGTCAAGACCGAGGCGGCGCAGGTCCGCCGCCGCGACCCGGTCGAGGTCGAGGCCGGTCAGCTGTGCGACCTGGGCGTCGATGTCTTCGAGCACCTCGACGCCGCTGCGGGCGAGCTCCCGGATGAGGGCGTCGACCAGCAGCTCCTTGAACAGCCGACGCGCCCGGTTGTGCGCGAGCCCGCTGGTCCGTGCCGACTCCCGGGCCAGGGCGACGTCCTCGTCATCCAGACTGATCCACTCCTTCCCGACCCGGAGGTCGAAGCCGCCGCCCGGGGCCTGCCGAGAGCGGACCACTTCGGCCAGCGCCCCGGCCAGCGCGTCGCTCCCCTTCAGGCGCGCCACCTCGAACGAGTCCGCAGCGCCCGGTACGACGCCGGCCAGCTCCTCGCACGTCGACAGGAGGACGTCGTTCTCCCCGAGCGAGGGCAGGACCTGGCCGATGTACTCGAGGAACCGCGCGTTCGGCCCCACCACCAGCACGCCGCGCTCGGCCGCCTTCGGGAACGCGTACAGCACATAGGCGGCGCGGTGCAGCGCCACCACCGTCTTTCCGGTGCCCGGACCGCCCTGAACCACCGTCACCCCGCGGTGCCGCGACCGGACGATCGCGTCCTGCTCGACCTGCAGCGTGGCGACCGCCGTGCCCATCCGCCCCGTGCGGCGCTCCTGGAGCGCCGCCGTCAACGGACCGTCACCGACCACGTCCTGTCCGGTGGGTGCGGATCCGTCGAGCAGTTCGTCGCTCACGCCCACCACCCTGCGGCCTGCCATGCGCAGGTGGCGGCGCCGCCGCAGGCCCAGGGGATGAACCGGCGTCGCCTCGTAGAAGGGCCGCGCGGCCTCGGCCCGCCAGTCCACCAGGACGGGCAGCTCGTCAGAGTCCCGCTGCAGCCCCAGTCGGCCGATCCGCAGGACGGTCCCGTCCGTCAGATCGATCCGCCCGAAGACCAACCCCTCCTCGGCCCCCTCCAGTCGGCGGATCTCCCCCGCCAGCCGCCCGGCCGCCAGGTCCCGCTCGTACGCCTTGCCCGCCCCCTCGGGCGGCGCCGCGAGCACGCCCGCCAGCTGCGTCTGCGCCCCGGCCAGCCGCTCGTCGAACAGCTCGGCTATGCCGGCGACCTGAACCCGCTCAAGCTCTACCTCGCGCTCGGCAACATCGTTGATCTGGGACAAGAAAAAAGGCCCTCTCGGCTCAACCCACCAAGCATTTCGAGGCGCCACTATGCAGACGGATTCCGGAAAAGTAAATATTGACCGAACCGGACGGAATGTGACCTGCCATGCGGCACCGCGCACGGGACGGCCGATCCGGCGGCCTCCGAGCTACCAACCGACGGCCTGGCCGAAGCCCTCCCGGCTGAGCTGGTATCTGCGCCCGGGCCTGGCCATCCGCAGGAGGACCAGGGGAATGCCCGCGTATCCCACGAGGTAGTCGGGGGTGATCCGGCGGGGGACGTCGGAGATCCAGGCCTGCCCCTGCGGGGACTCGGTCGCGAACGCGTCCAGGATGCCGACGAGTTCACGGGCCTGCGCCCGCAGTCCGTCGTCGTCGAGGGCCAGCGCGGCATCCCAGAGGAGCTCGGCGTTGCCGGCCAGTCCGTGGCACAGGGTCGGTCCGCTCCACCGGGCCCCCAGGGACACGGAGCGGCAGGCTCTGCGGAGCACCGGTGTCGGGTCGGGTCCGATGCCGAGGCGCCGCGTGTGCAGGAGCAGCCGCCCGATGCCGGTCGCGCCGTGGCACCAGAACGGTGCGGTCGCCGGGCCGCCCTCGACCACGGGCCAGCCGAGCCCGCTGCCGTCCTCCAGGCACGGGACGGCCTGGCGGGTGATCCAGGAGAGCGCGTCCCGCGCGGCTGCCTCGTACCCGGGTGCGCCGGTGGCTTCGTGGAGGTCGAGCAGGGCGTCCGCGATGCCCGCGGCGCCGTGGGCGTAGCCCAGGAAGCTCCTGCCGCTGAGATCCCCGTACCCCGGCGGGATCGGCCAGTGCGCCGTACCGCGTTCGCCCTCGCGCTGCCGCAGGAGGGTCTCGCCGCACTGCACCGCGCGGTCGAGGCACTGCCCGTCGCCGGTCCGGTCCCACAGGAGCAGGTTCCCCAACAGCCGCCCGGCGAGGCCGTGGAACAGGTCGGGAGAGTCGTCGGGACTGGCCTGCGGCAGCCCGGCGGCCCGGTCGGCGGCGGCCTGGACGAGGCCGTCGTCGGCCAGCACCTGCCCTGCCCGCAGGACGGCTGCGGCCACGCCCATGTCCCCCACGTAGAGCCCGTGCGGCCGGTCCCCGGGGACGGGTGGCATGGCGTCCAGCGTCCGTGCGGCGGCGCGCAGGACGTCCGCGTGGTGCGGTACCCGCAGTTCGTCGGTGAGCTCCGCCAGGGCGAGGATCGTGCCCGCCATTCCGGAGTCGAGGTCGCGGCCCACCAACCCCTTGCCGATCCGGTAGCGGCTTCGCCAGGTCACCTCCTGCCCTGACGAATCGGCCTGGTGGCAGATGAAGTCACCGGCCCGGCTGGCCAGTTGAAGCAGGTCGGCGGCCGGCTCCAGGACACCGGTGACCGCCGGCGGCGCGGGCACCCGCGCCGGGTGCGGCTCCGTCACCGTCAGCAGCGCCCGCCGGACCTCGCGCATCGAGGGGAACCGCCGGGCGGGATCCCGCGCCAGGCAGCGCGACACGACCGCGGCCAGCGCGCCGTCCACGCTCGGGTTGAGCCGCCCGAGCGGCCGGGAGAGCAGGTCGTCCGCGTCGGGTGCCCGCGACGGCTCGGCGCCGGTGGCCAGGAGGTAGAGCACCGCGCCCAGGGCGTGGATGTCGTCGGAGGCCGCCACCGCGTCCCCCGCCCTGCAGCCGGGGGACACGTAGCCGCGGGTGCCGGCTCCGGCGGGCCGCTCCGTGGCGCCGAAGGGATGCGCCAGGTCGAAGTCGATGAGCCGCACCGCGCCGTCGGGCCGGAGGATGATGTTGGCCGACTTGAGATCCCCGTGCACATGGCCGATCGCGTGCAGGGCGGACACGGACTCCGCGATGGCGGCGCCGAGTTCCACGGTGCGGGCGGTGGAGCAGACGCGACCCGTTCCGGAAAGGGTCCGCACATACCGGTCGAGCGTCTCGCCCCCGAGATCCTCCGAGACGAGTACCAGTTCGTCCTCGCTCTCGACGACATCGAGGACCGCCGGTGTGACGCGCTGTGAGGCGAGTCGGGCCAGCACGGCTATTTCGCGCCGCAGCAGCAGGGCGCCGTCGTCCACCTCGACCTCGTGGTCCGCCGGCCTCGTTCTCGCGCGCTTCAGCACGCACACCCGGGGCACGGCCAGATCCAGCGCGAGCTGGACGACGGCCTCGGGCGAGTGGGCCAGGGTGACTATCGGCCGGTACCGGCCCGCCACCGTTCTCGCCAGCGGGTGCGAGGTGCTCAGACCGTTCCGCCGGAAGGGGTCGTCCACCCATGCCGGCACATGGGGGGTCGCTCCCCGCACGTCCGGCACCAGCCGGCCGGCCGGGTCCAGCACGGCAAGGACGACCTCGCCGAGCCTGGTCTGCATCCGGGTGTCGCTGAATCCGCCGTACCGGTAGAAGACCACGCTCCCGTCGGCGTAGGCGAGATCCGACGGGATCCGAGGTCCGCGCATGCCCCGGGTGGCGGCCTGGACGGC
The DNA here is from genome assembly GCF_043202015.1 of Kitasatospora sp. NPDC048239. NCBI lineage: Bacteria > Bacillati > Actinomycetota > Actinomycetes > Kitasatosporales > Streptomycetaceae > Kitasatospora > Kitasatospora sp. NPDC048239. The sequence goes on from NZ_JBICZP010000009.1 coordinate 61,984, forward strand.
GGCCGCCGCCGCGAGGGCCTCGTCCTCGTCCCTCGGGTAGGCGGTGATGAACTTTCCGATTTGCGAGATCCCCGCTGCTCCGCGGTTCAGACCGGCGAGCCAGTCGAGGGATCCGAGGACCTTGAAGGCGGCTCCCGTCGCGACCAGGGGCGGCAGGGCCCGTCGAAGGGTTTCGGCCGCCGTCGAGGCGTAGCTGGAAACGTGGAGCTTCCAGCCCTGCCGGGGCAGGGCCCGGTCGCGGGGTGCGGCCGATATCCACGGCTGGAGCGGGTCGGCGGCCGGGGTGATCTGCCAGTCGGGCGAGTGACCGCCGACCGCCTCCACGACCGTCTCCAGCAGCCATCGGTCGGGCCCGCCGGTGGCGGTGCTCATGCGTCGGGGGCGTCGATCTTGATGGTGACGAAGCAGGTGGGTCCGCAGGTGCTGCCGATACAGGTGAAGTCGTTGCAGCCGTCGGTATGGATGCACCCGGTCGGATCGAAGGACTCATCGGCCAGGGAGGCGCTGGAACGTGACCGGCTGATGTCCTGGGAGAGCTGTTCGACCGCGCCCTCCGGAATGTTGTTCTCGGCCAGGACCGCGCCGGGCTCGTCAGCCAGTCGCTGACGGTACTCATCGTCGGTCTCGGCCTTCGCCACGATCTCCGCTAGTCGCAATCTGACGGCGACGACATCCTCGGTCATAGCCGCCCCCAATTCGGTCAAGGTGCGAATAGGACTCGGGGCCGCCTCTCCGGCGGTCCTGCGTGCGTGCACGTCTCCCGCTGTCTGCCTACTCCTCCCAGTATCCGCCCCGCCCCTCCCCCGCCGCTACCGGGAGGCCAGCGCGGCAACGGTCCGTCACATCGGCCACGGAGAGCTACTTCCCAGGCCTCCGGACCCGCCGGGACGGGGCCTGCGACGCGTCCCGACGGGGCCCGGGCAGCGCGCACTCGAAGCCGACGGGCCGGCCTAGTCCGCCGGGATGTGGGCGAGCATCCGCTCCATGCCGCCGACCCAGTTGGCTCTCAGGGCCGTGATGGCGCCGGGCAGGTCCTCCTCCAGGAGCCTGCGGGCGATCTCGCAGTGCTCCTCGGACTCACGGGCCACCGGCTGGTCCTCGGCGACGACAAGGTTCTCGTAGCGCCGCATCCCGGCCTTGACGCCGGCCAGCAGCTCCAGCAGGCGCTCGTTCGGGCACCCGCTGAGCAGCAGGCCGTGCCACTCGTCGTCACGCCGGTCGACCGTCGCGTGCTCGGCCACCGCGTCGGGGAAGCCCTGGGCCAGCCGCAGCAGCTCCGGGGCGATCCTGCGCAGGTGCGCCGGGTCGGAGGACTCCAGCGCCAGGGACTCCAACGCCGCGACGATGGCGACCAGTTCGCGGAACTCCTTGCGGCTGACGGGCGCGAAGCGGAAGCCGCGCCCCTGGCTGCTCTCCAGGACGCCCTCGCCCGCGAGCGTGATCAGCGCCTCGCGCAACGGGGTGCGGCTGACGCCCAGTTCAGCCGCCAGAACGGCCTCGTTGACGTCGGTACCCGCGGCGAACTCACCGCGGGTGAGTCGCTCCATCAACTCGTCGCGAATCTGCTCGCGCAGCGGACGGCGCTCGATCGCCATCGGGGTCCCCAATCTCCGGCATCTGCGGCCTGGCTCTTGACCGGGTCCACAATACTGCACTATGCATTCTGAATACAAAATGCCAACGCGGTGATGGGGAGGCGGATCATGGGCCTGACGCGGGTACCGGGCCTGCTGTTCGGCGGCGACTACAACCCCGAGCAGTGGCCTGAGGAGGTGTGGGAGGAGGACGTCCGGCTGATGGCCCGGGCCGGCGTGAACATCGTGACCGTCGGGGTCTTCTCCTGGTCCCGGCTGGAGCCCGCGCCCGGCGTTCACGACTTCGGCTGGCTCGACCGGATCCTCGACCTGCTCCACGCACACGGGATCGCCGCGGACCTCGCGACGGCGACGGCCACTCCGCCGCCCTGGCTCGTCCGGCGGCACCCCGAGATGCTGCCCGTCGACGCCGCCGGGACCAGGCTGGAGTTCGGCTCACGGCAGGGGTACTGCCCCTCCTCCCCCGTGTTCCGGGACGCCACCGTCCGGCTGGCGCGCGCCATGGCCGAGCGCTACCGGGACCACCCGGCGCTGGTCATGTGGCACGTCGGCAACGAGTACGCCGACCATACGGCGGAGTGCTTCTGCGAGGAGTCGGCCCGTGACTTCCGCCGCTGGCTGGAGCGCCGGTACGGCACCCTCGACGGCCTCAACTCCGCCTGGGGGACGTCCTGCTGGGGCCAGCACTACACGGACTGGGCGCAGCTCGCGCCGCCCCGGAAGGCCCCCGGCCCGGTCAACCCGACGCAGGTCCTGGACTGGCGGCGGTTCTCCAGCGACGCGCTGCTCGCCTGCTTCGAGGCCGAGCGCCGGGTGCTCAAGGAGGTCACCCCGGGCATCCCGGTGACCACGAACTTCATGAGCATCCTGCACCACCTCGACTACTGGAAGTGGGCCGCCGCCGAGGACGTCGTCAGCGACGACGCCTACCCCGACCCCGCCGACCCGAGGGCCGGGGTGAAGGCCGCGCTCAGCTACGACCTGATGCGGTCGCTGAAACGGCAGCCCTGGCTGCTCCTGGAGTCGGCGCCGAGCGCGGTGAGCTGGCGCGAGGTGAACGTCCCGAAGGAGCCGGGCACCATGCGCCTGCACAGCCTGCAGGCGGTGGCCCACGGTTCGGACGGCGTGATGTTCTTCCAGTGGCGCCAGGCCCGTTACGGGCCGGAGAAGTTCCACTCGGCGATGCTTCCGCACGGCGGGACGGACACCCGCCAGTGGCGGGAGACGCTCGCCCTCGGCGCGGACGTGCGGCGGCTGGCCGAGGTGGCGGGGAGCACCACCTCCGCCGAGGTCGCCCTGGTGCTGGACTGGGAGAGCTGGTGGGGGCTCGAGGCCCCCGAGTCGCTGCCGTCCAACCGGCTCAGGCTGCACGCCCTCCTCCTCTCCTGGTACGCCCCGCTGCACGCCCGCGGCATCGCCGTCGACCTGACACCGCCCGACCGGGACCTCTCCGGCTACAAGGTCGTCATCGCCCCGAACCTCTATCTGTGCACCGCGGAGCAGGCCGCCGCGCTCGCGGCCTTCCCCGGCCGGCTCGTCGTGGGCCCGTTCAGCGGGGTCGTCGACGCCGCCGACCACGTCCACGAGGGCGGGGCGCCCGGGCCGCTGCGGGAGCTGCTCGGCCTGCGCACCGAGGAGTTCTGGCCGATCCCCGACGGCCTGACCCAGGAGGTCGTGACGGCGGACGGCACCCGGTTGGTCGCCCGGACCTGGAGCGAGTGGCTGGAGGTCGACGACGCACAGGTGGTGGCGCGGTACTGCGGCGGCCCGCTGGACGGCCGGCCGGCCATCACCCGGCGCGGCCGGGCCACCTACCTCGGCTGCCTCCCCGAGGACGTGGCGCCGGTGCTGGACGAGGTGCTCGACGCCGCCGGCGTCACCGGCGTCACCGGGCCCGACCTGCCGGAGGGCGTCGAGGCCTGCCGCCGCGGCGACCTCCTCTTCCTGCTCAACCACGGGGCCGCTGCGGCCACCGTCCCCCTGCCCGCCTCCGGGACCGACCTGCTGACCGGTCGCCACCTGCACGGCTCCGTGGACATCGCGCCGCGCGACGCCGTCGTCCTGAAGCACTGAGCCCGGCCCGGAAGCACCGCGCAGCACCAAGCTCCAGGCCCCCGAGCCACCGACCCGGCCCCGAAGCACCGAGGAGTACCCGTGACCCATCCCTACATCCCCAACGCGGGGCCCGAGGCCCGGGCGGCGATGCTCGCCGAGATCGGCGCTCCGAGCGTCGCCGAGTTCTACGGCGACATCCCCGCCGACCTCCGGCTGGACCGCCCCCTCGACCTGCCCGCTCCCTTCGCCGACGAGCAGGGCCTCGTCCGGCACATGCGCGGCCTGCTGGCCAGGAACACCGACACGACCCAGGCGCTGAGCTTCCTCGGACACGGCTGCTATCCGCACCACGTCCCGGCGGTGTGCGACGAGGTCAACGGACGCGGCGAGTTCCTGACCGCCTACGCGGGCGAGCCGTTCGAGGACCACGGCCGCTTCCAGGCGCTCTTCGAGTACGTCTCGATGATGGGCGAGCTCCTGGAGATGGACGTCGTCAACGTGCCCACCTACGACGGCTTCCAGGCCGCGGGGACGGCCCTGCGGATGGCCGCGCGCTACACGGGCCGCAGCAGGGTGCTCGTCGCGAGCGCGATCGCCCCCGACAAGCTCGCCAAGATCCGCGACTACCTCGCCCCGGACATCGAGGTCGTGCTCACCCCCGCGGCCGGCTCCGGGGAGCCGGGCGAGGTCCGGGTCGACGACACCTTCGCCGGCCTCTACCTGGAGACGCCCGACCTCCACGGCGTCGTCGAGACCCGCGGACGCGAACTGGCCGATCTGGCCCACGGCGTCGGCGCCCTGCTGGTCGTGGGGACGGACCCGATCTCGCTCGGGGTGCTCGCACCGCCCGCCTCCTACGGCGCGGACCTCGTCTGCGGGGACATCCAGTCGCTCGGCATGCACCAGCAGTACGGCGGCGGCCAGGCCGGGTTCATCGCCAGCCACGACGAGGAGCGGCTCGTCGCGGAGTACCCGTCCCGGCTGTTCGGCATCGCCCCGACCGCGGTCGCGGGCGAGTACGGCTTCGGCGACGTCTTCTACGACCGGACCTCCTTCGCGCTCCGCGAGGAGGGCAAGGAGTGGGTGGGCACCGCGGCCGCCCTGTGGGGCATCACGGCCGGCGTCTACCTCGCGCTGATGGGCCCGCAGGGCATGCGCGAGATCGGCGAGACGATCCTCGCCCGGACCAGGTACGCCATGCAGGCGCTCGCCTCGGCCGGAGCCCTGGTCCGCCACCAGGACGCCGTCCACTTCCGCGAGTTCGCCATCGAGGTGGCGGACCCCGACGGGCTGCTCGCGGCCCTGCGGCTCAGGAACATCTTCGGCGGCGTGCGACTCGGGCCCCGCGAGGTCCTGGTCTGCGTCACCGAGCGGCACTCGATCGCCGACATCGACACCCTCGCGGCGGCCGTGAAGGACGCCCTCTCAGCCATCGGAGGCGCCAAGTGAGCTCGCACGGGGAATCGTTCGCCACGCTGCCGGTCGCACCCAAGCCCGCCCTGCGCCGCTTCCACCAGGCACGCTGGGACGAGGAGATCATCTTCGAGCTCTCCCGCCCCGGCCGGCGCGGCGTGGGCGTCCCGGCGCCGGACGCGCCGCTGGTCGAACTGCCCGAGGGCGTCGGCCGGCGGACCCTGCCCGCGCTGCCCGAGCTGTCGCAGAACCAGGTGGTCCGGCACTACCTCCGGCTCTCCCAGGAGACCCTGGGCGCCGATCTCAACATCGACGTCGGCCAGGGCACCTGCACCATGAAGTACAGCCCGAAGGTCAACGACACCTTCGTGCGCGACCCGCGGATCGCCGAGCTGCACCCCTTGCAGCCCGAGGACTCCGTGCAGGGCGTGCTGGAGATCTACTGGCGGCTGGAGCAGATCCTCAAGGAGGTCTCCGGCATGGCCCGGGTCTCGCTGCAGCCCGGCGCGGGCTCGGCGGCGATCTACGCCAACATCGCGATGATCCGCGCCTACCACGCCTCACGGGGCGAGGGCGGGCAGCGCGACCAGGTCATCACCACGATGTTCTCGCACCCCTCGAACGCGGCGTGCGCGAAGGTCGCGGGGTACGAGGTCGTCACCCTGATGCCGGACGCCGACGGCTACCCGGACATCGAGGCGCTCCGCGCGGCCGTCGGCCCGCGCACCGCCGCGCTGATGATCACCAACCCGGAGGACACCGGGATCTTCAACCCGCGGATCCGCGAGTTCGTCGGCCTGGTCCACGCGGCCGGCGGCCTGGCCTGCTACGACCAGGCCAACGCCAACGGCATCCTGGGCATCACCCGGGCCCGTGACGCCGGGTTCGACCTGTGCCACTTCAACCTGCACAAGACCTTCTCGACGCCGCACGCGTGCGGCGGTCCGGCGGCGGGCGCCTGCGGGGTCTCCGAGGCGCTGGTCCCGTTCCTGCCCGGCCCGGTGGTCGACCGCGACGGCGAGGCGTTCACGTTGAACTCCCCGGCCCGTTCGGTCGGGAAGATCCGGCCGTTCCTCGGGGTCACGCCCAATGTCGTGCGCGCCTACGCCTGGGTGATGGCGCTCGGCGCCGAGGGCCTGCGGGAGGTCGCGGAGACGGCGGTGCTCAACAACAACTACCTGATGCACAAGGTCCTGCAGATCCCCGGCGCCTCCGTCCCCTGGGCGGACAAGCGGCGCGTGGAGCAGGTCCGCTACTCCTGGCAGGAGCTGTCCGAGGAGACCGGTGTGCACTCGGAGGAGATCGGGGTCCGCGCCGCCGACTTCGGCGTGCACTACTGGACCAGCCACCACCCCTACGTCGTCCCCGAGCCCTTCACCCTCGAACCGACGGAGTCCTACTCCCGCGAGGACCTGGACGAGTACGCCGCGATCCTCACCCAGGTCGCCTCCGAGGCGCGCGAGAACCCCGAGTTCGTCAGGAACGCCCCCTACAACCAGAGCGTCCACCGGATCGACACCACCTCGCTGGACGATCCGGCGCAGTGGTCGCCCACCTGGCGCGCCTACTGCCGGAAGCACCGTCGGTGATCGTCGGCCTGATCGTGAACCCGGTGGCGGGGCTCGGCGGCGCCGTCGCCCTCAAGGGCAGCGACGGCGCGGACGTCCAGGCCAGGGCGCTCGCCCTGGGCGCCGTCCCCCGCGCGGCCGCCCGCGCCGCCGCGGCCCTCGGGGCGCTCCACAGCAGGCGGCCCGGCCTCCGGGTCCGCACCGTCGCGGGCGCCATGGGCGAGGACAGCGCCGTCGCCGCCGGCGTCCCGTACGAGATCGCCCACCACCCCCGGGCGAGGACGAAGAGCGCCTCGGGCACCGGCGCCGCGGACACCCGGGCGGCGGTGGCGGCACTCGGCGGCGTGGACCTGCTGCTGTTCGCGGGAGGGGACGGCACGGCGCGGGACGTACTGGACGGCGGGCCGCGGAGCCCGGTGCTCGGGGTGCCCGCCGGGGTGAAGGTCTACTCCGGGTGCTTCGGCCTCAGCCCGTTCGCCGCGGGGGCGACGGCCGCCGGCTTCGACGGGGCGACGGTCGAGGCGGAGGTCGTCGACCTGGACGAGGAGGCGTACCGGTCGGGTCGGGTCGGGGTCCGGCTGTACGGGATCCTCCGGGTGCCCGCCGCGAGGGCCCGGCTCAGCGGTCGCAAGACCGGGTCCTCGGCGGCGCCGCCGGGCTCGGCGGAGTCGATCGCGCGCGAGGTCGCGGCGTCCATGCTGCCCGGGACGGCCTACGCGCTGGGACCGGGGGCGACGACCCTCGCGGTGGGGCGCGAGCTCGGCCTGGAGCTGACGCCGCTGGGTGTGGACGTCGTCCGGGACGGCGCCGTGCTCGCCTCGGACGTCACCGAGCAGACCCTGCTCACCCTTGCCATGTCACAGGTCACGCATGGCGTTCTGTCCGTCATCGGAGGGCAGGGCTTCGTGATCGGCCGCGGCAACCAGCAGTTCAGCCCGCGCGTGCTGGCGCGGCTCGCCGGGATCACCGTGCTCGCAACCCGGCAGAAGCTCGCCGCGCTCGGCGGCCGGCCCCTGCTGGTGGACAGCGGGGACCTCGCGGCCGACGCCGCGTTCGGCGGACACACCCGGGTCGTCACCGGGCACCGCGAATCAGTGATGTACCGCATCCAGTCAGCAAGTGAGGACCTATGAACACCCTGCAGAACAAGGTCGCCATCGTCACCGGCGGCGCCTCCGGCATCGGCCGGGCCACCGCGCGGCTGTTCGCCGCCGAGGGCGCGGCCGTGGTCATCGCCGACGTGGCGGACGCCGCCGAGGTCGTCCGGGAGATCGAGGCCGACGGCGGCCGCGCCACGGCCATCCGGGCCGACGTCTCGTCCGAGACCGACTGCGAGCGGATCGTGAACACCGCCGTGCAGACCTTCGGCGGACTGCACGTCCTGTTCAACAACGCCGGGATCATCCGCCGGCAGAACGCACTGGAGATCTCCGCCGACGACTGGGACCGGGTGATGGCCGTCAACGTCAGGTCGGTCTACCTGATGTGCCGCTTCGCCATCCCGGCGATGACCAAGGGCGGCTCCATCGTCAACACCGGCTCCGGCTGGGGGCTCAAGGGCGGCGGCAACGCGCTGTCCTACTGCGCCTCCAAGGCCGCGGTGGTCAACATGACGCGCGCCCTGGCCATCGACCACGCCGCCGCGGGCATCCGGGTCAACTCGGTCAACCCCGGCGACACCGTGACACCGATGCTCCGCGACGAGGCGCAGCAGCTCCGGGTGGACTGGCCGGCCTTCGAACTGGACGCCGCCGACCGGCCGATGGGCCGCGCGGGCTCGCCGGAGGAGATCGCCGCCGCGGTGCTGTTCCTGGCCGGCGACGCCAGCAGCTACGTCACCGGGTCCGCCCTCGTCGTCGACGGCGGCGGCCTCGCCTGAACGCGCTCCACCCCACCCCCTTGAGACACCCCCAAGAGAACTCCCGGAGGCACCCGTTGTCCGCTTCGAAGAGCAGAACGATCCTGGTCGCCGTCGCGATCGCCCTGTCCGCGTCCGCGTGCAGCGGGACCGGCGGCGCGGGCGCCGCCGGCGGCTCCAAGGACGGCAAGGTCACGCTGCGCTGGTCGACCTGGGGCTCGGCCGAGGACATGCAGGTCTTCAAGGCCTTCACCGACGACTTCAACAAGAAGTACCCGAACATCACCCTGAAGCTCGAACCGGTCGCCTCCTACGAGGACTACCACCCCAAGCTGCTGACCCAGCTCACCTCGAAGACCGCCCCCGACGTGTTCTACGTCGGCGACGACTACATCGGCAAGCTCGTCGCCGACGGCGTGCTCGCCCCGCTCGACGAGCAGCTCGCCGGGCCCCTGAGCAGGAGCAGGCCCGCGGACTTCTTCGAGGGCATCTACGGCGGCGCGAAGAAGGGCGGCGTCACCTTCGGCGTCCCGAACGACACCAACCCCGAGGTCCTCTGGTTCGACAGGAAGGCGCTGGCCGCCGCCGGGATCGCCGAGGACCCGGCCGCGCTGAACGCGTCCGGCCAGTGGACCATGGCGAAGTACCTGGAGATGAACGCCAAGCTCAAGGCCGCGGACAAGTACGGCTCCATCTTCTGGAACTGGTACGGCGCGAACTACAGCCTCGTCAACGGCTTCGGGGGAAAGGTCTGGGACGGCGGCAGGTTCGTCGCGCCGTCCGACCCGAAGGCGCGGCAGGCGCTCAAGACGCTCTCGGACGGCTACCGGGACAAGACCTTCGCCTCCGCCGACCTGCTGCCCGAGGGCAACAGCGCGGCCACCCAGTTCATCAAGCACAAGGCCGGCTTCTACGCCGGCGGCCGCTGGGTCATCGAGAGCATCGACAAGGGCGGCGACCGCGAGAACTACGACATCGTGCCGTTCCCCTCGGAGTCCGGGCAGCCGATCCAGGGGGCGGTCGCGGCCTCCTACCTGACCATCAACAAGGACACCAAGCACATGAAGGAGGCCTTCACCTTCCTGAGCGAGTTCGTCAGCAAGGAGGGCCAGCAGCTGCGGCTCAAGGGCGGCAGCGCCGTGCCGTCGATCAAGGGCGCCGAGAACCTGGTGACGGACGGGAACTACCCCGCGCACGCCCGGACCTTCCTCGACGTGCGCGACAAGGGCTTCGCCAACTACCCCGACGAGGTCGCCGTCCCCGGCCTCACCAAGGCGATCAACGACCAGCTGATGAAGATCTGGGAGGGCAAGACCGGGTTCGACGAGGGCATGACCCAGCTGCAGGGCCTGGTCGACGGCATGAAGGGCCAGAAGGGTTGAGCGCCGTCACCCAGGCCTCGCCCCGCCGGTGGGCCCGTCCCGTCCGGAGCGGCCGCGAGCCGCTCTGGCGGCGGCGGGACCGCTGGTGGGCCGCGGCCTTCCTCGCCCCCCAGCTGCTCGGCCTGCTGGTGTTCCTCGTCGGCCCGCTCGGCTTCGCGATCGTGCTGTCCTTCATGCGGTGGGACGGCCTCGGCGACGCGACCTGGGTGGGGCTGGACAACTTCCGCGCCCAGCTGACCGATCCGTCCTTCGGCCGCGCGGTCTGGAACACCGTCAAGATCGGCCTGATCACCGTGCCGGGCGGGCTCGTCCTGGCCCTGCTGCTGGCGCTCGCCCTGCACGGCGTGCGGGGGCGGACGGCCTACCGGGTGATCTACTTCCTGCCGGTCGTGACCAGTTCGGTCGCCGTGTCGGTGATCTGGCAGATGATCCTCGGCGGCGGCACCGACGGCATCCTGAACGGCACGGTGCACAGCCTGTTCGGGGCCACGCTGCCGAACTGGCTGGCCGATCCCGTCTGGGTCGTCCCCGCCATCGCGGTCGTGACGATCTGGTCCTCGCTCGGGCTCAACGTCGTGATCTTCCTGGCCGGGCTGGCCACGATCCCGCCGAGCCTGCTGGAGGCGGCGAGGATCGACGGCGCGGGGCCGTGGCAGACCCTGCGCTCGGTCATCCTGCCGATGCTCTCGCCGACCGTCTTCTTCACCCTGGTGGTGTCGGTGATCAGTTCGTTCCAGGCGTTCGACCTGATCTACGTCCTGGTCAACCCCGACCACAACGAGGGCGCCCAGACGATCGTCTACAAGGTCTACCAACAGGGCTTCCGCGAGTTCCAGTTCGGCCTGTCGAGCGCCGCCGCGCTGCTCCTCCTGCTGCTGACGCTCGTCGTCACGGCCATCCAGTTCAAGGCGCAGAAGCGCTTCGTCCACTACGAGTCGTGAGGCCGGCATGACCAAGCGGAGACAACTCCTCCTGCACACCGGCCTCGCCCTCGGGGGCCTGGTCATGCTGTTCCCGTTCATCTGGATGATCCTGACCTCCTTCAAGGGCGTCAGCCAGATGATCAACGACCCGCTGGCCTGGCTGCCCGGGCCATGGCGGCCGCGGAACTACCCGGACGTCCTGGACGAGGTGCCGATCGGTCAGGCCTACTGGAACAGCATGTACATCGCGGCCGTCACCGTCGCGGCCACCCTGTTCACCGGCGCCATGGCGGCCTACGCCTTCGCCCGGATTCCGTTCCGCGGATCGGGCCCGCTGTTCGGCCTCTTCCTGGCCACCCAGATGGTCCCGGCGCAGGTCACGATCGTGCCGCTGTACATCATGCTGGCCAGGTTCCAGCTCATCGACTCGCACCTGGCGCTGATTCTGCCGGCCGTCGCCAACCCGTTCGCGGTGTTCCTGCTGCGCCAGTTCATCCGGGCCGTCCCGGTCGAACTGGAGGACGCGGCGCGGATCGACGGGGCGGGCCGCTGGACCATCTTCTGGCGGATCATCCTGCCCAACATCCGGCCGGGCCTGTGGACGCTCGGCATCATCGTCTTCCTGGCCAGCTGGAACAGCTACTTCTTCCCGCTGGTGTTCCTGAACACCCCGGACCTCTTCACCATCCCGCTGCTGCTCGACTCCTTCAACGCCCAACGGGGCGGCATCGACTACGGGCTGACCGCCGCGCTGTCGGCGATGACCGTGGTGCCGATGCTCATCGCCTTCCTCGTCGGGCAGCGCAAGATCCTCAACAGCATGGCCTCGTCGGGCCTGGGAGGGCGCTGATGTTCGCACTGGACCTCGTGGAGCGGCCGTTCACCGAGCGCGGCTCGCGGCTGCTGGTCACGGCCCGACCGGACGGCCTGCGGGTCGCCCGGTCCGAGTACGAGACCGCTCTCGACGACACCGTCGAACTGACCGGGCTGGTGGTGCGCGACCTCGCCGGGCGGCCCCTGCCGGTCGTCGCGGCGACCCCCACCGAGGTGGCGTTCGCGAACGGGGTGTCGCTGCTGTTCGCCGACCCCTCGACCCTGGTGATCGCGGGTCAGCGGGCGCGGGCCTGCTGGCGGCTGCCCGACGGGACTGAGCGCAGCCTGCCCCTGGCCGGCTGCCACGTCCTGGTCGGCCCGCCGGGGAGCTGGTCGGAGGCGGCCGTGCGGGCCGCGGCCGAGGCCCGGTGGGAGGCGTGGTTCGCCCGCATGCCGGCCGTCCGGCCGGACCTGGCGGAGCGGGCCCGGATGGCCTGGTGGACGCTGGCCGTCAACCTGCTGCCGATCGCCGGCCGCGAGGGGCTCGTCCCGTCCAAGTACGGGTACGTGGGCGTCTGGAACTGGGACGCGCTGTTCCACGCCCTGGCCCTGCGCCACGCCTCGCCCGCCCTCGCCCGCGAGCAGGTCCTGCTGCTGCTCGACCACCAGCTCCCCGACGGCCGGCTCCCGGACGTCGTCCACGACCACGGCGTGCTCGCCGAGACCACCGACCTCCCCCGCTCGGACCACGCCCGGCTCGCCGAGCACGTCGGCCGGGCGAACGGCGCCGTGCCCTGCGCGGACCCGGTACCGGTCACCAAACCGCCGCTGGCCGCCTGGGCCGTGTGGAAGATCCACGAGACCGACCCGGACCTGCCCTTCCTCGCCGCGGTCTACCCCGGGCTCGTCCGCGCGCACGAGTGGTGGTTCGCCGCCTCCGACCCGGACGGCGACGGCCTCCCCGCCTATCTGCACCCCTACTCCTCCGGCCTCGACGACAGCCCCGTCTGGGACTACGGCCCCCGGGCCGAACCCCCCGACCTCAGCTCCTACCTGATCCTCCAGGCCGACCGCCTGGCCGACATCGCGGACGCCCTGGACCTGCCCGCGGAGGCCGCCCGCTGGCGGGGGCGCGCCGCCGCCCACACCGAACTGCTGGTCGCCAGGCGCTGGGACGGCACCCGGTTCCGCACCCTGGCGGATGCCGAGGACGTCCCGGTGCGCACCGCGCTGGACCTCATGCCCCTGCTCACCGGCCGGCTCCCCGCCGAGGTGGCCGCCGCCCTGGAGGAGTCCCTGCGCTCCCCCGCCTACTGGGGCGAACACCCTGTCCCGACCGTGGCGTTCGACGATCCCGCCTTCGACCCGGACGCGATGTGGCGCGGCCCCGTCTGGCTCAACATCAACTACCTGCTCATCGAGGGCCTGCGCCGCTCCGGCTTCGCCGCCACCGCCGACGAACTCCGCCACCGCACCCTGGCCATGGTCCGCGACACCGGCGGCCTCTACGAGTACTGGAACCCCCTCACCGGAGCCCGCGCCCCTCGTGCGACCTCCGGCTTCGGCTGGTCCGCCGCCCTGTTCGTCGACCTGGCCGCCGACTGACCGGAATCCGTCGCGCAGGAGGACGAGTTCATCGGCCACCGGGAGACGAAAAGCCGGAATACGCAGAGCCGGGAGGCACAAAGCGGTGAGGCACAGGACCGAGCGCAAAGAAAGGCCGCCTCCACATCTCACCGCGGAAACGGCCCACGCCCTGCATTAAGCTGAACAACAGGATCTATACCTGCGCCCCCCGAGACCTCGGTGGTCCCGTTATCCCCCGCCCGCAAAGCCGGGTGGGGATTTCGCGATCACGAGCCGCAGAATCAGGGCTCCTGCTTCGCTGATCCGCATATATCCGCCTCCTCGCGATCGCCCTGCCGGTAGGTTTTCCGGCACTGTCCAGGTTACTCCGGGAAACGCCCATCCGGACCCGAAAGGTGCACAAATACCGCTTCCCGGATCCCCGGTGACGCCGTGCTCGTCTCCGTGCTCGCCGCCGTGCTCGTCTCCGTGCTCACCAGGGGGGCGAGTCGGTGTCAGCACCCGGACCGGGCCGGCTTTGTATCCGGTGGGTATCAGGGAGCGCTTGGTCGTGCATCGAATCCGTGCGCCGGCCGTGCCGCGGAGGGGCCGGCGGGGCCGGGAGATCCCGCGCCCTCCGGCCGTCCGGGCCGGTGCCACCCGCTCCGGCCTGGGGGTTCGCGGGCGGGAGGGCCTGCGGGAGGGTGCTGCGTGTCCCTCCGTGGGACGCGGCCGCCGTGTCCGGTGTCTGCCGTATCGTTCCGTTCTGGCCACCGGCTGCGCGTGCAGCCGGGACCGGCGCCCATCCGAACCCGTCCGACCAGGAGTCGTCCGCCCGTGTCCTCGCCCGCCCCGGCCGGGGCCTCCCCGCGCCCTGTCCGCGTGCTGCTGGTGGAGGACGACGACCTGATGCGCCGCTCCTTCACCGTCGCCCTGGAGCGCTACGGCTACGAGTTGAAGGCCGCGGCCGACGGGCTCACGGGGCTCGAACTCTTCCGGGACGAGGACTTCGACCTGCTGATCCTGGACGTCATGCTGCCCGGCCTGGACGGGATCGGCCTGTGCCGCAGGGTCCGGGAGACCAGCCTGGTGCCCGTACTGATGATGTCGGCGCGCGGCGACGGGCTCGACGTCGTCGCCGGCCTGGAGGCCGGAGCGGACGACTACGTCGTCAAACCCGTGGACACCTACGTGCTCGTGGCGCGCATCCGCTCGCTGCTGCGGCGGGCGACCTACCCGTCCGCGCCGGATCCCGAGCAGCCCGCGGCCGAGGAGCCGCGCTCCGAGGGGGAGGTCCTGGCGTTCGGGGACCTCGCCATCGACACCGCCGGCATGGAGGTGTCCGTCTCCGGGAGCCCGGTGGCGCTGACTCCGACCGAGCTCCGACTGCTCCTCGAGTTCGCCGCCCGCCCGGGCGTCGTCCTGGAGCGGCACACCCTGCTGCGCAACGTCTGGGACTACGGCTGGGACGGCGACAGCCGGGTGGTGGACCTGTGCGTGCAGCGGCTGCGCAGGAAGCTGGGCCGGGAGCGGATCGAGACGGTCCGCGGTTTCGGCTACAAGCTCAGGCGCTGAGGCCGGTGCGTCCGTTCCACCGGCTGCGGCCGGCCCGCGCGTCCCTGCGCTGGAAGATCGCCGCCCTGGCCGCGGCCACCGCCTGCCTGGTCGCGGCGGCCGTGGGCGTGCTGGTGCACGTGCTCACCGCGCAGGACATCCGCGACCGGGCCGGAGCACGGGCCTTCAACGCCGTGTACTCGGCCATGGACGTCTACCGGCGCACCGGAACGCTGGCGGACGGTGCCGAGCTGGATCCGGCCGAACTGCCCGCCGCACTGCGGCACCCGACCGACGGCGACCGGCACACGGCCTACGACGGGCACGTCGAGGGAAACCTCGGGCCGAGCGTCTGGGCCGCCCAGCTGACCGGCGGTCCCGGCAGCCCGGTGCTGGCCGTCCGGGTCAACATGAGCCCGGACCTCTACGGGCTGCACCGGCTCGACGTGACCATGGTCGTCGCCTCGCTGGTCGCACTCGCGGCGTCCGTGCCCCTGGCCGTCTACGGGGCCGGGCTGCTCGCCCGCAGACTGCGGCAGGTCTCCGAGACCGCCGGCCGGATCCACGCCGGCGACCTCGACGCCCGGACCGGGCCCACCAAGGGCCGCGACGAGGTCGCCGACATCGCCGCCACCGTCGACCTGATGGCCGACAGCCTCGGCCGACGGCTCCGCACCGAGCGCCAGTTCACCGCGGACGTGGCCCACGAGCTGCGCACTCCCGTCGGCGGTCTGCTGGCCGCCGCCGACCTGCTGCCGCCCGGTGAGACGGAGGACCTGCTCCGGGCCCGGGTGCGCGATCTGCGGGCCCTGGTCGAGGACCTCCTGGAGATCTCCCGCCTCGACGCCGGTGCCGAACAGCCGGTCCGCGCCCGGGTGCCGCTCGGCGCCGTCGTCTCCGAGGCCGTGGCGCGCACCGGCCTGGACACCGAGGTCACCGTCGCCGGGGCCCGGGAGCACGAGACGGCCGGGCACGAGACCCCCGGGCACCAGACGACCGGCTCCGGGGCCTCGGACCGGGACAGCGCGGAACCGGAGGACGCCCGGAGCAGGGGGACCGTGGAGACCGACCCGCGCCGCCTGGAGCGCATCATCGGCAACCTCGTCGTCAACGCCCACCGGCACGGAGCCGGCCCGGTGCAGGTCCTCGTCGACGGCCGTACCGTCGTCGTGCGCGACCACGGCCCCGGCTTCCCCGCGGACCTGCTGCTCCACGGTCCGCGGCGCTTCCACACGGGCACCGCGGAGCGCGGCCCGGGCCACGGCCTCGGACTGACCATCGCCCTGGGACAGGCCCGGCTGCTCGGCGCCGAACTGCGGCTGGGCAACGCCCCGGACGGCGGCGCCGTCGCCACCCTGCGCCTGCCCCGCTGATCCCCGCCGGGCGCCCCCTACAGAACTGCTGCACAGCAGAGCGGACGCCGATACACGGCGGCTCAGGCCCCGATACGTTCCCCGGACACCCTTCGAAGTGCACCCGTCCGCACCCGAAGAGGAGTCCCCGTGACCGCCAACCCCCTGGCGCTGCAAGCGCTGCCCACGACCCCCGGAACCGCGGCCGCCGCCGCCGGCCTGACGAAGGTCCACGGCAGCGGCGACACCCGGGTGGTGGCCCTGGACCGCATCGACCTGGAGTTCCGGGAGGGCGGGTTCACCGCGATCATGGGCCCCTCCGGCTGCGGCAAGTCCACCCTGTTGCACTGCCTCGCCGGGCTGGACTCGCCCAGCTCCGGCTCCGTGCGGATCGGCACCACCGAACTCGGCACGCTCGACGACCGGCAGCTGACCCGGCTGCGCCGCGACCGGATCGGCTTCGTCTTCCAGGCGTTCAACCTGCTGCCGACGCTGACCGCCCTGGAGAACATCACCCTGCCGCTGGCCCTCGCCGGACGCCGGCCCGACCCGCAGTGGCTGGACCGCGTGGTCTCCATGGTCGGCCTCTCCCAGCGCCTCGACCACCGGCCCGGACAGCTGTCCGGCGGCCAGCAGCAGCGCGTCGCGGTCGCCCGCGCGCTGGCCTCCCAGCCCTCGATCGTCTTCGCCGACGAGCCCACCGGCAACCTCGACTCCCGCGCCGGGACGGAGGTCCTCGGCTTCCTGCGCGACTCGGTGCGCGAACTCGGCCGGACGGTGGTCATGGTCACCCACGACCCCGTCGCCGCCGGGTACGCCGACCGCGTGGTCTTCCTCTCCGACGGCCGCCTGGTCGACGAGATGGCACAGCCCACCCCGGAGCGGGTCCTCGACGTCATGAAGGCCTTCGACGCCCGCTCCCGCACCAGCTGACCCGCAGCGGCCCCGCACCTCCCGTCCGCCCTCCACCTCCCCGAAAGCCCCCCATGCTGAGAACAGCCCTGCGCAACGTCCTGGCACACAAGGCCCGTCTGGCCATGACCGTCCTCGCGGTCGGTCTCGGTGTCGCGTTCGTCTGCGGCACCCTCGTCTTCGCCGACTCCACCGCCGCGGCCCACCGCGCCGCCGCCTCGAAGGACTACGCCGGCATCGCCGTCACCGTGACCGCGAAGGAGTCCCCGCCGGGGACGGCCGCGGAGCAGCAGGACAGCGTGCTCGACGACGCACTCGCACGGAGACTGGCCGACGTGCCCGGCGTCGCCGCCGTACGGCCGTCGGCGGACGGAGCGGCCGCGCTGAACGCCGCGGACGGCACTCCGCTGCGGGTCAGGGCCGGGGCGAACCCGGCCGGCGCCTACGTCCCGGGCAAGGACGGCAGGGACGGCCGCTATCCGCTGGTCGAGGGCCGCGCCCCGCGGGGCGGCGACGAACTCGCCGTGGACCGCGGCACCGCCGCCGCCGGCGGCCTCGCCCTCGGCGACCTGGTCACCCTGGCCACCGACGGCCCGGCCATGACCAAGCGACTCGTCGGCATCGTCACCACCACCGACACCCGGGTGACCGCCGGCGGCACCCTGGCCCTGTTCGACACGGCGACCGCCCAGGCGCTGTTCGCGACCCCGGGCCGGTACACCGGAATCGACCTGTCCGCCGCGCCCGGCACCGACCAGTTCGAACTCTCCCGCCGGGTCACCGCCGTGCTCCCGGCCGACCGGGCCGAGGCCACCACCGGCGCCGCCCAGGCCGACCGACAGGCCGTCCTCGTCGACACCCTGACCCGGGGCTACCAGAAGGTGCCGACGGTCTTCGCCGGGGTCTCGCTGTTCACCGGGTCGTTCCTGATCGTCAACGCCTTCACGATGCTCGTGGCGCGGCGCACCCGGGAGATCGCGCTGCTGCGGGCGATCGGCGCCTCACGCCGCCAGGTGGCCCGCTCCGTCCTCGCGGAGGCCTTCCTGGTCGGCCTCGTCGCGTCGGCGGCCGGCTTCCTGCTCGGCCTCTGCATCGCCTCGGTGCTGCCCGACGTCCTGGGCGCCGGCGGCGCCACCCTGCCCCGCGGCCCCCTGGTGATCGGCCCGCGCCCCGTCATGGCGGCGCTCGCCGTGGGTGTGGGCATCACCGTGCTCGCCGCGTGGCTGCCGTCCCGCCGGGCGGCGCGGGTCGCCCCCGTCGAGGCGATGCGGACGGCCGAACGGCCCCCCTCCGGCGCCCGGTCCCGGATCCGCGGTGCCGCGGGCCTTGCCCTGCTCCTCCTCGGCGCCGGCCTGCTGGTGTCCCTGTCGGGGGCGAAGGACGCCTCGGAGGAGAACCTGCGGAGCGCGATGCTCGGCTGCGCCGTCCTGGTGGTCGCGCTGATCGTGCTGGCGCCGCTGCTCGCCGTCCCGGTGATCCGCCTGACCGGACGCCTGGTTGACCTGCTGACCGGCCTACTGACCCGGCGGCCGACCGGGCGCCTGGCCGGGCACTCCGGGATCACCGGCCGGCTCGCCCGGGAGAACGCCCTGCGCGACCCGCGGCGCACCGCGGCGACCGCAGCCACCCTGCTGATCAGCACCGCGCTGGTCACCGGACTCGCCGTCATCGGCAACTCCACCGAACGGGCCCTCGACCGCCAGGCCGCGGCCGGGCTCGGCGCCGACTACGTGATCAGCTCCCGTACCCCCACCACCGGTATCGACCCGGCCGCCGTGCAGCGGGTGGCCGGGACCTCCGGCGTCCGGACCGCGAGCGCCGTCACCGACTCGGTCCTGTTCACCGGCGGCGGCGTTCACGACGTCTCCGGTGTCGACCCCGGCACCGTCGACGAGGTGATGAGGCTCGACTTCGTCAGCGGTTCCGCCAAGGACCTCGGGCCGGGCCGGATCGCCGTCTCCGCCACCACCGCCCGGGAGAGCGGGCTGAGCACCGGCAGCCGGGTCTTCGCCCGCATCGGCCGGAGCCAGGGGCCCACCGGGTACACCGTCGTCGGCGTCTACCGGGACAACCCCACCGCCCGTGACGCCCTGGCCGCCCGTTCCGAGGTCCAGCAGCACGCCTTCCTGCCCCACTCCGTCCAGCGGATCCTGGTCCGCACCGACCCCGCGGCGATCTCCCGGACCACCGAGGGCAGGCTGCGCACCGCCGTCGGCAACAGCCCGCTGCTGAAGGTGCAGGACCGCCCCGCACTCGTCCGCGACGCCGCCGGCACCATGGGCGGTCTGCTGGACGTGATGTACGGACTGCTCGCCATCGGCGCCGTGACGGGCGCGCTGGGCATCGTGAACACCCTGGCCATGTCGGTCGCCGAGCGCACCCGCGAGATCGGCGCACTGCGCGCCCTCGGCATGGACCGCGCCGGCGTTCGGCGGATGATCCGCCAGGAGGCCCTGATCGTCGCCTCGTTCGGCACGCTGCTGGGCCTGGCGGGCGGTCTGTTCGGTGCCTGGGCGGTCGGCTCGCTGGCCAACGGGGCGGTGGAGCAGTACTCACTGGCGCTGCCCTGGGGGACGCTCCTGCTGGTCTGCCTGCTCTCGCCCGCGGTCGGTGTGGCGGCGGCCGTCCTCCCGGCCCGCCGGGCGGCCGCGCTGAGCCCGCTGGAGGCCGTCGCGGCGGTCTGACGCAGGGCCACCGGCCCGCGGTGCGCCGCCGTGCGGATAGGCTCGCCGGATGGATATGACCGGCGTGAATTTCGGCACCACCGACTGGTCGTCGGTCCCGACGACGGAGCACGCGGGCGACTCCGGGAGCGCGACGTGGCGCACGCGTGAGTTCGGTTCGGTACGGGTTCGGATGGTGGAGTACAGCCCCGGCTACGTGGCGGATCACTGGTGCAGTCGGGGCCACGTCCTGCTGGTCCTGGAGGGGACGCTCACCACCGAGTTGGCGAACGGCGAGGTCGTCACGCTCAAGGCGGGCAGCAGCTACCAGGTCGGGGACGACATGGAGCCCCACCGCTCCAGCACGCAGGAGGGCGCCCGTCTGTTCGTCGTCGACTGACGGTCGTGGAAGGGGCGGGATTCGGAAGGTGGGGGCCGCGGGGTCCTGCGTCAGTAGACCAGGATGTCCCAGTGGCTGCCCTCGTTGCAGTACAGGTTCCCCGAGGCGGCCTTCCACTGCGGGTAGCCGTCGCCCCGGTAGCCGATGTAGGTGAAGCTGTTCTGGATGTAGCCGTCGATGCAGGAGTTGCGGGAGATGTCGACCTTGTAGCCGTTGTAGTGGCTGTAGGTTCCGGAGGCGTGTCCCACCTCGGTGCCGCCCGTGATGTTGATGGCACAGCCGCTGGACTGCTTGAGGGTGATGATCGTGCTCACCGTGCCGGAGTTGATCTGCTCGAACGACGTGCAGGTGGAGTTGGACCGGGTGGTGCAGCCGCCGCTGGAACTCCAGGTGATGCCGGCGTTCCTGAACTGACCGGCGGCGGTCGACTGCGACAGCTTGGTACCACTGGCGCCGGCCGTGGGCGCCGAGACGGCGAGCCCGGCCATGGCGAGGGCGACGACGATGACTGCGGTGCGGGCCTTCATCTGTTCTCCCGGTGAGGGCGGTGGGCCTCGGACTGTGCGCGGAGCTGTGTGGAACCCGGTGCGGCACCAGGATGGCCCCACCGCCCTCTATGCGAGTAGACACCGGCCTGTGAATTTCGCGTGACGGTCATGTATCGGACAAGCGTGGACGCCCTGTCGTCCGGCCCCGCGGCAGCGGCCCCGGTCGCACCGACGGCCCGTGCCCCGCTGCCCGGAGCCGTTCCTCGGGCTGGATGAGGTGGTCGGGGCCACCGGGTTCGGTGTCGATCTGGACCCAGTGGATGTCGCCTGTGAAGGCACCGTTCGGGCTGTCGTACTCCGGTGCCACGGGGGTGCCGGCGTCCTGGCCGACGTCGGCGGTCTCGTCGGCGGTCTCGTCGGCGGAGAACAGGAAGGAAGCGCAGATTCCTCCTCGCCGAAGACTCCTGGCGAGTGCGGCAAGCCGCCGTCACCGGCCTGCCGACCAGGTCCGAAGGCCCGTCCTCGTATCCTCCCGCTCGCTGCGCCGGGCGGGCCGGCCCACTCGTGCAAGGGCGCGGGGCGGGAGGCCGGGGCCGGCCCGTCAGGAAGCGGCCGGCGCCTGCTCGCCGAGCAGCACCGGCAGCGTGCGGTGCCCGTTGGAGATCAGCGAGTCGACCGGCTCCAGCCGCGCGTCCGGGGCGAACGCGAGGCCGGGGAATCGCGCGAACAGCCTGCTCAGCGCGGTGCGCCCCTCCAGTCGGGCCAGCGGCGCGCCGAGGCAGAAGTGCGGACCGTGCCCGAAGGCGAGGTGGTCCTTGACCAGCCGGGTGACGTCGAACGCGGCGCCACTGTCTCCGTAACGCGCCGGGTGGCGTCCTGCGGCCGCGTAGCTGCCCAGGATCGGCTCGCCCCGGCGCACCGTCACCCCGCCGGGCAGCTCGATGTCCTCCACCGCGAAGCGCAGCGGCAGGTGGGCGAGCGGCGCGTTGCGGCGCAGCGCCTCCTCCACCACGTCGTCCCAGCCGGCCTCGCCCGCGCGCACCAGGGCGAGCTGGTCGGGGTGGGTGAGCAGGTCGGTGATGCCGTTGTCGATCAGATTCACGGTGGTCTCGTAGCCGGCCGTGACGATCAGCAGAAGGGTGTCGCGCAGCTCCTCCTCGCTCAGTGCGCCGGAGCCGCCGTCGGACTCGGCGTCGCGGGCGGCGATCAGCAGGGAGGTCATGTCGTCGCCCGGCACGCGGCGCTTGACGGCAATCAGCTCCTCCAGCAGGGCCTGGAACGCCGCTGCGTTGGCCGCCGCCTCCTCGGGGGTGAGGGTGGTGGAGAACACCTTGTCGACCACTCCCCGGAAGCCCTCGGTCACCTCGTGCGGCAGGCCCAGCAGCTCGGAGATGACCCGGATCGGCAGCGGATGGGCGAAACGGTCGCGCAGGTCCACCACCTCGCCGGGGGCGCTCGCGGCCAGGTCGTCCAGCAGGGCGTCGGTCAGCTCTTCGATGCGCGCCGTCATCGCGGTGACCTGGCGGGGCGTGAAGGCGTTGCTCACCAGTCGGCGCAGCCGCCGGTGGTCGGCGCCGTGCGCGTTGAACATGTTGCGCACGCTCACCCACAGTGCCAGCGGCCAGGTCCGCACCGCCTCGTCGAATGCGGGCCAGTGCAGCAGGCCGTCCTTGGAGACCCGGGGATCCTTGAGCAGTTCCTCCAGCAGCACGGGGTCGGACACCGACCAGGCCCGGACGCCCAGGATGTCGACCGGTGTGGCCGGACCGCGTGCGAACAGCTCGGCGGTCTCGGCCTCACGGGCACGGCCGGTCGGGTCGAGCACGATCGGGTCCGGCGCATTCGGGTCCGGCGTGTTCGGGTCCGGTACGAGGTGCTCCACAGGGGCCCTCCAGTCGATGCGGTACGAGTGCGCGGTCGTCCGCCGCGCGTCGGAGAAGAATGCGGGCCCGTGCACCGCTGAGCCGGGCTTCTCGCTCGCCCGCGGGGCGAGTCGACGACCGAGCCGTACACGGACGCGACGACCGCGCGGCCCGTACCGGAAACCCAGGCGCGGGCACACCGTGCGCAGGAGGTCGGCGGGGTCGACCTCCTGCGCACGGCGGGGGCGTCCGGGTCGGGCGGTCAGTAGTCCCAGACCACCGGCACGAAGCGGAACGTGCCGCTGCCGGCATCCGCCACGTGACAGACGGACGGGAAGGGCAGGTGACTGGCCATCAGTTGCTCGCCGGTCGCCGCCATTTCCGTCAGGAGCCGGGTCCGGATGCGGGCCGACTCCTCGGGATCGTGATCGAAGCCGTTGTGCCACTCGGGCTTCCGGTCCCCGCACTGGAACACGGCGTCGCCCGCGAACGTCAGCCGGTCACCGCCGGACTCCAGGCGGATGATGCTGTGGCCGGGGGTGTGACCGCCGGTGCGGTGGATCAGGACGCCCGGCGCCACCTCGTACTCCCGCTCGAAGGGCCGCAACTGGCCGCGGTACAGATCGAGGAACCGCGAGGCGGTCGTGCGGAGCACGTCCGGCACCGGTGCGGGCATGTCGGTGCGGGAGAAGTCGGGCGCCGCCCAGAACTCGGCCTCGGCCGCGGCCAGGTGGACCCGCAGGTCGGTACGCAGCCGACCCCGCAGCCCCTCGACGAGCAGCCCGCCGATGTGGTCCATGTGCAGGTGGGTGAGCACCACGTCGGTCACCGACGCGGGGTCGATCCCGGCGGCGTCCAGTCGCGCGGCCAGCTGCCCGGCCCGCGGGAAGCCCGGGAACTCCGTCCCCAGGCCGGAGTCGACGAGGACGGTCCGGCCGCCGCTGCGCACCACGGACACGTTCAGCGGCCAGTTGATCGACTCCAGCGGCAGGTACATGTCGCCGAGCCAGGCCTTCAGGTCGGCCGGGGCGGCGTTGGTGGCCAGCGTCGTGGGGGAGATCGGCAGCACCCCGTCGCTGATCACCAGCACGTCGATGTCGCCGACCTTCAACGCGTAGCGCGACGGGACCGGTTCGTCGCGTCCCGGCGCGTCGGGGCGGGCGAGGTTGACCTGGGTCATGGGTGTTCTCCTTACGAAGGGCGCCAACCGGAGGCCTCGACGGCGCCACCGTGGGCTGCGCCGTCCAGTCATCCATACAGACCGGCCAGCGGTCCGGTCTGTGACAGCCCCCCCGGTCCGAAGCCGCCACAGCACACCGTCGACCGCGGCCTGAGCCGAAGCGACGAGGTGTCACAGATGGGGTGCGAGCCCGGTCTTCCTGCATGGGAACGGACGCCCCGGTACCCGGCACGGGCGAGCCCGGCCGGGCGGGGCGGCCGCTCCGGCGGCGGGCCGCCCGGGGCGGCCTCAGGCCCGGGCCCGCCGCGCCCATGCCGACGGCACGACGACGCAGGAAACGAGGCCACGTGAAACACCTCCGACCAGCGGCGGCCCTACTGGCCGCCCTGGTGATCCCCCTCGCAGCACCGGAACTGGCCACCGCGGCCCCGGCACCCGCCCCACCGGCGGTCTCCGCCCCGGCAGCGGCGTCCGAGGCCGCCTCCGCCGCGGAGGAGCCGGACCTCAGCTACGCCAACCGCACCTCCCCGCCGATCGGCATGCCGGACTGGTCGCGCGTCGGCTACCGGGGCGGGCAGGACCTGCCGCGCGGCGAGTCGGCCCTCACCGAGGACGCCGCCTGCCGCATCTCGCCGCAGGAGCTCGCCGCCGCCTACGGGGTGCGTGCGGACGACGGGGCCGACGACACCGCCGGCCTGCAGCGGGCGATCGACGACATCAAGGCCCAGTGCTCGCCCAAGGCCGACTTCAACCGCCTCTCCCTCATCGAACTGCCCGCCGGCCGGATCGACCTGTCCCGGCAGGTCTACGTCGACGCCGGCTTCCTGACCCTCCGGGGGAAGGGCTCCGGCGCGGGCGGTACCCGGCTGGTCTTCCGGCCCGACCTCGGCACCCGGTACGACCAGGTGGCCAACGGCCGCTGGGACCAGGACTCCATGGTGGCCGGGACCGGCGGCGACGTCGGCACGGGCGGCTGGATCTGGCCGGGGCGCGGCATGTTCCGGGTCCAGACCCGGGAGGTCGCGGCCCGGTACCAGGACGACTGGGAGGCGGCCACGACCGTCCCCATGCGCAAGGACATCTTCGAGGGCAGCGTCAACCAGCACTGGGTCTCCGGCCTGAAGCTGGCCGCCCGGGACGGCGACCCGGGCTACTCCGCCCGGAAGGGGTCGTCCGTCGTGCGCCTGGACGCCAAGGCCGACATGAAGAAGTTCCGGACCGGCGGCTACGCCTGGGTCGGTGCGGCCAACAGCAGGAACTTCTACGCGCAGCAGGGCATCACCGACCCGAGCATGATCGAGGCGCTCCACATGCGCCAGCAGATGTTCAAGGTCGTCCGCGTCGACGCCACGGCCAGGACGGTCACCCTGGACCGCGCGCTGGAGTGGGACCTGCCGGTGAACTCCGAGTCGGACGGCTCCCCGCCGATCAACGGCAGCGGCACCCCGTACGCCAGCAAGATCACCCCGCTGAGGACCGTCGAAGGCGTCGGCTTCGAGGACTTCGCCTTCACCCAGGACATGAACGGCCTGCCCAAGATCGGCGGCCAGGAGACCTACCGGCTGACGCCCGAGCAGGCCGTGCACAACTACGGCAACCTGGCGCCCGAGTACGCGATGCACGGCATCGTCTTCAAGTGGGCCGCGAACAGCTGGGCGCGCGGCCTGAAGGCCGAGATGACCGGCTCGCACCCGATCGTCACGGAGAACGCGCGCAACCTGCAGATCGAGCGCAACAGCTTCGACGGCGCCTGGAACAAGGGCAAGGGCGGCAACGGCTACCTGCGCGGCAGCCGTGTCTGGGACTCCCTGTGGGCCCACAACGTCAGCCGCAACCTGCGCCACTTCACCTTCCAGTGGTCGGCCGGCGGCAACGTCGCCTTCCGCAACGACCTCGACTCCGACCTCAACCTGCACGGCGGCTGGGAGCACAACAACCTCTTCGAGCAGAACACCCTGCGGATCCCGTACGAGCACCGCTCGGGCAGCTGCCAGGCCAACTGCGGCGGCGAGGGCGGCGAGATGGACGAGGGGACGTGGTACCCGATCTGGTGGGCGGCCGGCCCCAAGGCGGGGAAGTGGTCCGGCTCCTCAGGGCCGCAGAACGTCTTCTACAACAACACCATGCTCAAACAGACCGTCCCGGGCGGCCCGTTCGAGCCGTACGGGCCCTACGGCACCCGGACCGGCACCGCCTTCCAGTTCGGCTCCGACAGCCAGGACCCGGACCGCTTCCAGCCGCTCGGCCAGAGCGGGCAGGCCATCGCCGACTGGACCGGCCGGGAGACCCTGGACTACACCGGGGCGGGGGTGGTGCCGCTCGACGTGGGCAAGCGGCACTCCCTGTTCCTGCGGTACACCGGCGACGAACTCGACCCCCGCGCCGACGGCGATCGCAAGGTGATCACCTGGAACATGCGCGGCCGGTACATCACGGGGTCGAACAACAACTCCGACAAGTGGCGGACGAGTCTGGAGGACATGGCCGCCACCCACCGGCCCGACGTGATCCTCCTGCAGGAGGCCGGCGCCCCGCCCTTCCCGCTGGGGATCAACGCCGAACGCATCGACATCGAGCAGACCGCGTACCAGCGGCGGAACGCCGCGGGCGAGGTCATCGACACGCCCCCCGTCCGCGAGTACCGGCGCACCCTGAACGGCGTGAACGGCTACCTGTACTGGCTGCAGACGGACACCAACACCACGGGAGTCGGCCAGATGAACCTGGCCGTCTGGACCCGGGAGCGGGCCATCGACCCCGACGACCCCACCGGCGCCGGGCGGATCTTCGTCGTTCCCTCGCTCGGGACCGGCCTCTCCCGGCCGGCGCTCGGCGTGCGGGTCGGCGGAACGATCTACTTCACGGTGCACATGGACACCGGCGGCGGCGCGAACGCCACCGGCCTGCTCAACACCATCAGGTCCCGGGTGGCCTCACCGCAGGGGCTGCCCACCGCCGTCTTCGGCGACTTCAACACCGATCTCGGCACCTTCCGCCGGACGATGAGCAGGCTGTGGGACGTCCAGGGGGCTCGGGACCACACCTACCCGGTCAACGGCGACCAGCCCCCGGGGAACTACGACTTCGGGGCGATCCCGGCGCGTTTTGGACCCGAACCACAGGTGTACCTCACCAGCGCCGACCGGGTCGAGTCCGTGCGGACCTCGGACCACTACCCCGTCGCCTTCACGCTCTCCCCCACACCGGGCGATCCGCTGCCGACGCCGACGCCGGCCCCCAAGAAGAGGAAGCCGAAGGGGGACCGCACCGCCCGCTCCGCCAAGAGCACCTACGCGCCCTACCCCAGCAGCAAGCCCGGCGGCGGCACGGGCGGCAGCGGCCGGACGCTCGGCACCCGGCCGCTCAACCGGGGCAACCGCGACATGGAGACCCTCGTGTTCGAGCCGGCCGCCGACCACCCGGACCAGTTCCGCATCCTGCACCGGATGACCCGCACCTACCTGAGCCAGGAGTTCGGCCTGCTCAGCACGCCCGCGGTGCTGCTGCCCGAAGGCGACCAGGGGCTCACGCAGATCTGGAGCGTCATCGACATGGGCGACGGCACCTGGGTCGTGCTGAACGCCGAGACCGCGCAGGTGCTCGCCGCCGTCGACGGGCCCGAGGGAGAGGAGGTGATGCTCCGCGACTTCGACTCGGAGGACGCCTCCCAGCGGTGGTTCTTCCAGGAGCCCGAAGTCGAGGCGCTGGACGTGGACGAGCTGCTGCGGCAGGACGACGATCCTCAGGACCTGGTGGTCGGCGTGCCGACCGGCACCGGCACCGGCCTCCCGCTGGACCTGGTGGTCGACGGCAACGGCGCCCGCGAGCAGTTCACCACCGTCTCCGCGGACCGGATCGGCGAGGACTACTGCTACTACCTCGTCAACAACGGGAGGTACGTCAACACCTCTGCCTCCGACCCGTACCCCCGGCACGAGGCGCTCCTGACGCTCGACCCGTTCCGCCCCGACCACCCCAGCTACCTGTGGTGCACCGACACGCCGGACCGGCACGCCACCGCGGGCGTGCGGCTGACCCAGCGCACGGCCACCGGCCAGCGCCTCTACCTCACCTCGCGCGGGAACGCCCGGGGGCTCGCCGTGACCGAGAGCCTCACCGCCGCGGACCTGTGGACCTGGAAGGAGATCCCCCAGTGAACGACCCGAGGCAGCACCCGCGGCCCGGCGGACGGAGGCGGCGGCGTGCGACGACGTGACGTCCTGCGGGCCGCCGCCGCGCTCCCGCTGGCCGCGGCGCTCCCCCGCCCCGCGAACGCGGGCCGGCGCCGCCGCGGAGGCATCCGCGGCGGACGTCCTGCCGAGCCGACAAGCGGGCGCCGGAGTACCGGTGGAACACGCAGGGCGTGAGCCGCAGCCTGCTCGCCTCGCAGCGCCCGACGGCTTCTGGAGCCCCTCCCTGGGCGATCCGGCGCACCTGCCGGGCAAGGAGTCCAGCGGCACGGCCCTGTTCTGCTTCGGCCTGGCGTTCGCCATCCGCACGGGCGTGATCGACCGGGCCGCGTACCTGCCGGTCCTCGCCCGGGGCTGGAACGCGCTGGTGCGCGACGCGGTCCACCCGGACGGGCGGCTGGGCTGGGTGCAGGGCGTCGGCGACCGGCCGGAGTCCAACCAGCCCGTCGGCTACGGATCCACCGCGGACTTCGGGGTCGGCGCCTTCCTGCTGGCGGGCTCCGAAGTGGCCCGACTGACCGATCACTGACGGTTTGTCACAGAACGGGGGCGTTCCCGGTCTTCCTCTGCGGGAGCGGGAACGCCCCCTCCGACGCCGGGCCCTCGGGCCGGCACCACCCATCGGGAGCACCGAATGACGACAACAGTTCTCAAGCGCCGCGGGGTCCGCGCCCTGCTGGCGTTCGCCGTGGCCGCCGCGGTCGCCGTCCCCGGCCTCGGGGCCGCGTCCCCGGCCCGGGCGGACACGCCCGACGGCACCACCAAGGTCGTGGAGGTGAAGCTCGACCACAACTACACCGGGGGCAACGTCGCCGGGTACCACACGGCGCTCATCCGCCTCCGCCAGGCGGCGGGGCGGCAGTTCCGCGACGACGACGTCTACCTCACCCAGGCGACGCCGCCCGGCCTGATCGCCCTGCGCATCCAGGACCGCGACGGCAACGAGCTGTCGAGCCTCTACTTCAACCCGGCGAACCTCTACGTCGGCGGCTTCCGCACCAAGAGCGGCAAGCTGTACGCGTTCAACGACGCCTCGGAGAACGTGCGCACCGAGATGGGCCGCGGCGGCCAGGTGAACACGCTGGCCTTCGGCGGCAGCTACGGCTCGCTCGTCTCCACCGCCGGGGACGAGCCGTCGATCGAGTGGCTGAACGGATTCATCGGCTCGGCCGAGACCGTCGGCAGGGCCGACCAGCAGCTGGGCGAGGCCGCCGGCCGGGCCACCGTCGCCCGGGCGCTGATCAAGCTGATCGGCGCCTTCTCCGAGGCGGCCCGGTTCACCGACTTCCGCGACACCTGGGACGCGGTCGTCGCCGGGCGCAACGGCGGCGCCTTCTTCGAGATATCGAACCCCCGGCTGCGGGCGCTGCGCGGCGCCTGGGGATCCATCTCCAAGTTCGCGATCGACATCACCACCGTCCCGTCCACGCCTCCCCTGACCGTCAACGGCGTGGGCACGTTCGCCACCTGGCAGGACGTCCGGGACCACCTGCGGGTGATCCGCCGATAGCGGGCCCGCGGGCCTCCCGGCGGCAGCCGGGGCGGACGGGCGGAGCGGGGTCGGCACAACGGGCCGCCTCCGCTCCGCCCGTTGCGCCGCAGGTGGGGCGGTGCGGTTCCGGCGGTGCCCGGAGCCGCTGCGGAGGCCCCGTTCACCGCGCCGCCAGCAGCGATTCCAGGGCGGCGGTGTCCCCGGCCCGGGCGGCCGCGACGAAGGCCGCCAGCAGCCGCCGGTGCTCCGTCGGGTCGGCGGTCCCCCGCTGCTCGGCGGCCAGGCGGCGGCGGGCCCGGCTGGTGATCTGGCGGACGTTGACGGCGCTGAGGCGCAGCATCGCGGCGATGTCGGCGTTGGCGTACTCGAAGGCCTCGCGCAGGATGTAGACCGCCCGCTCCGTGGGCGTCAGCCGCTCCAGGACCACGAGCAGCGCGGACGCCAGCTCCTCCGCCCGCTGCACGCCGGCCTCGGGGTCGCTGCCGGTGTCGACGGGCTCGGGCAGCCAGGGGCCGAGCGGGGTCTGGCGGCGCGTCCGGGCGGACTGGGCCACGTTGAGGGCCAGCCGGGTGGTGGCGCGGGACAGGAACGCCGCGGGGCTGACCACCGCCGAGCGGTCGGTCAGCTGCCAGCGCAGCCACACGTCCTGGACCACGTCCTCCGCCTCGACCGCGCTGTCCAGGATCCGGTACGCGGCGCCGAAGAGGCGGGGCCGCAGCCCCTCGAAGGCGGCCGCGGCCTCGTCCAGGGTGGCCTCGCCGGCGGGCGGCCGGGTGTCCGGACGCGTCCCGGGCAGGTCTGTCAACATGCTCATCACGGCTCCGTTTCGCCTGCGGCATCCGTCGATGCCCCCGGGGAACACGCTCCCGCCGCGGCCCCCGCCGTGACGCCCCGGAAGGTGCCTGGTCCGCCGCCCCGGGGGGTACCGGGGCGGGCACCCCCGGGGGTACCGGGGCGGGCACCCCGTCGGCGGGAACCGGGGCTCGGGCGCGGGCTCAGGCCGTGGCCGCCGCGCTGTCGAGCAGGGCGCCGCCGAGCTGCTTGCGGGAGGTGACGCCGAGCTTCGTGTACACCTTGCGCAGGTGCCACTCCACCGTGTGCGGGCTGAGGAACAGCTGGGCCCCGATCTCGGGGTTGGTCATCCCGCCCTCGGCCAGGCGCGCGATCTGGGTCTCCTGGGCGGTGAGCGCGGTCCGTGACTCGGCCGGGCGCCGGGGCGCCGTCGCGCCGGTGGCGCGCAGCTCCCGCCACGCGCGCTCCGCGAAGCCCTCGACCCCGATCCGACTCAGCATCTGGTAGGCGGTGCCCAGGTGCTCGCGGGCGTCGGCCCGGCGGTTCTCCCGCCGCAGCCACTCGCCGTAGAGCAGGTGGGCCCGGGCGTGGGTGATCCGGACCCCGGTGCGGCCCAGGCGTTCGACGGCCTCCTGGTGGAGGGCCTCGGCGGCCGCTCCCGCGTTCACCTGGGCGCGCACCATGGCGGAGGTGCCGAGCGCCCAGTCGGTGCCGCTGGCCCGGGCCAGGTCGGCGACCCGGTGGGCCGCCTCGGCGGCGCGGGCCGGCCGGCCGCTGCGGGCGGCGGCCTCGACGAGCTCGACCGTCGACCTGATCGCGAGGCCGAGCTCCTGGAGGCTCTCCGCGCCGCGTTCGGCGGCGGCGCAGGCGTCCTCGTAGCGGCCGAGCCCGTTGTACAGCACGGCCTTCGCCCACTCGCCGGAGCCGGGGACGTCGCCCGGCCTGCCCCGGTGGGGGCCGGCGTCCCGGGCCATGGCGTCGGTCGCCCTGAGCACCTCGGCCTCCCGGCCCCTCCACGGTTCGGTCACCAGGGAGGCGTAGTGGGCGAGGTAGCGGCTGCCGGTGGCCTCGCCGATCGCCTGCGCCTCGGCGATGAGCGCGTCCGCGTGGTCGAGTTCGCCGGCCAGGACGCGGTTGGAGACGAGTTGCAGCAGGGCCGACGGCAGCACCGACAGCGTGCCCGTCCCGCGGGCCAGCTCGACCAGGCGCGAGGAGAGCACTGTGTTGCTGTCGAAGTCCCAGACGTTGAAGGCCATCCGAGCGGCGAGCGGGAACCAGCCGAGGCCCTCCTCCGCGGAGACCTCCTCGGTACACAGAGCGCCCAGGGCGCGCAGCACCGTGGGCGCGCCCGCCCGGTAACCGTCGACCGTCATCGCGGCCAGGCCGCGCAGCAGCAGGTCGTTGCGCTCCGGGGGCGGCCCGGGCGGTGCGGCGAGCGCGGCCCGGGCGATGTCGGCCAGCGCGGCGCCGCTCGGCGGCCGGTCGATGATGAGGGCGGCGTGCAGCGCGTCACGGTAGGTCTGCTGGGCGAGTCCGGTGTCCAGCGCCTCCAGGCGGCCGGCGGCCCGCACCAGCACCGGCAGGGCGCTGCCGGCGTTCTGGGAGGCGAACACGATCCGCCCGCGCAGCAGGTCCGCCTGGGCGAGCCGGCGCTCGTCCAGCGGGCCGAGGGCGGCGGCGTCCAGCAGTTCGCGCGCGGTGTCGTAGCCGCCGGCCTGGTACTTGGCCTGGGCGGCCGCCAGGGCCCTGACGGCGCGGGCGGCCGGGTCGGGGGTGAGCTCGGCCGCCCGTTCCAGGAACGCGGCGGCGGCCGCGACCCCGCCGCGGGCCTGCGCCCGGCCTGCGGAGCGCTCCAGTTCGGCGGCGACCTCCTCGTCGGGCCCCGCGGTGGCGTTGGCGAGGTGCCAGGCGCGGCGGTCGGGGTCGGTGTCCGGGTCGGTCGCCTCGGCCAGGGCCCGGTGCACCTGCTGCCGGGCCTCGGGCGCGGCGGCCCGGTAGGCCGCCGAGCGCACCACGGGGTGCCGGAACCGCACCCGGGTGCCGATCGTGACCAGGCCCGCGGCTTCGGCCGACGGGGCGGCGGAGTCTTCGATGCCCAGCAGGGCGGCGGCCTCGGCCAGCAGGGCGACGTCCCCGACCGGTTCGGCCGCGGCGAGGAGCAGCAGGTGCCGGGCGGCGGGCGGCAGGGCCTGGATCCGGTGCAGGAAGCTCTGCTCGATCTGCCCGACCAGCGACCGCGCGTCGGGGCGTCCGAAGCCGCCGGCCAGTTCCTCGGGGCCGAGCCCGCGGGGCAGTTCGAGCAGGGCCAGGGGGTTGCCCTGGGTCTCGGCGACGATGCGGTCGCGGACGCGCTCGTCGAGCCGGCCCGGGACCACGGAGTCCAGCAGGGCGCGGGCGTCGCTGTCGCCGAGCCGTCCGACCGTGAGCTGCGGCAGCCCCGTGAACCGGGGCTCCAGGGACGGCTCGCGCACGGCGAGGACCAGGCCGATCCGCTCGGCGAGCAGGCGCCGGGCGACGAAGGCCAGCGTCTGCACGGAGACCTCGTCCAGCCACTGGGCGTCGTCGACGAGGCAGAGCAGCGGGTCCTGTCCGGCGGCGTCGGCGAGCAGACTGAGCACGGCGAGGCCGACCAGGAAGCGATCCGGCGGGGTGCCCGCGGTCAGGCCGAACGCGGTGCCCAGCGCGTCGCGCTGCGGGGCCGGCAGGCGGCCGAGCCGGTCCAGGAACGGGGCGCACAGCTGGTGGAGCCCGGCGTACGGGAGCTCCATCTCGGACTGGACGCCGGTGACCCGGGCGGTCCGGAGTCCCCGCGCCCCGGCGGCGGCGTGCTCCAGCAGTCTGGTCTTCCCCACGCCCGGCTCGCCGCGGAGCACCAGGACCCGGCTCCCGCCGCCGCGCACGGCGTCGAGCAGTTCCTCCAGTGCCCCGCACTCGCGGCTGCGCCCCAGCATCTCCTGATTCATCGGCCGGCCGGCCTCCACTTCGGTCCCCGCCGGACCCGGGTCCCCGGGCCCGGCGCGCGGTCGTTCCCGGCGCGGACCACGGTGCCGTCCCCGAGGGCGGCCGCGCTCGCACGCGGCGCCGGTCGGCGCCGCCGGGCCCACCCTGCCGCCCCGGCCCGCCAGCCGGCGCCCGGGGAACCCCGGGTCGACCCCCGGGTGTCCCCCGGGGCTCCCAGGGGTCCGGGGAGGGCGGGCCTTCAGGCGTCGGCCAGGGCGGCGCGGAGCCGGTTGCGGGACTTGACGTCGAGCTTGGTGAACACCTTGCCCAGGTGCCATTCCACAGTGCGGGGGCTGATGAAGAGTTCGGCGCCGATCTCGGAGTTGGTCAGGCCGTCGGCGGCCCGGCGGGCGATCTGGCCCTCCTGGGCCGTGAGGGCCTCGCGCCGCGCCCCGCCCGCGTCGGCGGGGCGCGGCCGGACCGTCTCGCCGGTGGCCAGCAGTTCGCGCCGGGCGCGCTCGGCGAAGGCCTTCGCGCCGAACCCCCGCAGCAGGTCGTGGGCGGTGCGCAGGTGCCCGCGCGCGTCGCCGCGCCGGTTCTCGCGGCGCAGCCACTCGCCGTACACCAGGTGGGTACGGGCCAGGTGGACGACGATGCGGCTGCGTTCGAGGCGGGCCAGGGCCTCGCGGTAGAGCCGGTCGGCACCCGGGCCGTCGTCCAGCAGGGCGCGCGAGCGGGCCAGCACGCCGAGGGCCCAGTCGGTGCCGGCCGCCCCGGCGCGGTCCTCCAGCCGACGCAGGGCCGCCGCGGCCCGCTCGGGGGCGTCGGCGCGGACGGCCGCCTCGACGAGTTCGGCGAGGGCGAAGCCGTGGACGGCCAGGTCCTCGTGCGCAACGGCCCCTTCCGCGTGGGCCAGGGCGTCCTGATAGCGGCCGAGGCCGTTGTGGAGGACAGCGAGGAGGTAGTGCTCCAGGCCGATCGCGCGACCCTCGCCCCATGAGTTCGCGTCCCGGGCGGCGCTGCGGATCACCTCGGCGGCCCGCGCGTCGTCGCCGCGCCAGGCCGTCAGCAGGAGCGCGGGGTACGCCATCGGCGAGTGGCCGGCCACCTCCGCGATGGTGTCGGCCTCGTCGATGAGCGCCGCCGCGAGGTCGAAGTCGCCGGCGTGCACGGACAGGGCGGCCCGGTAGCCGAGCGCCAGGGGGAGGACGTTGAGGGCGCCGGCCTCGCGGGCCGAGCGGACCGCTTGCTCGGTCATCCAGTGCCATGCCTCGTCGTCCCACAGCTCCCCGGCGACCAGCCAGGTCAGCCAGAGCCAGCGCATGGCGTCGCCGCTCTCGCCGACGGCGGCCTGGCGGAAAGCCCCCAAGGCGGACCGCAGCAGCGGCCCGCCCTCGGCGCAGCCGTCGAGGAACCAGGCCGCCAAGCCGTCGAGGAGAAGGTCCGTGGGCCGTGCGGGCAGCACCCCGGGCGGTGCCGTGCGGGCGGCTTCGGCGACCTCCCGCACCCCGATCTGCCGGCCCAGGCGGCCGGCGAAGACCGCCGATCCGAGGGCGTCCAGGTACGCCTCGCGCGCGAACGCGTCCCCGGCCCGCGCCAGCCGGCCGGCCGCGTCGAGCAGCAGAGGCAGCGCCTCTCCGCCGCGCCGGCGGGCGAAGGCGACCTGGGCGCGGAGCCGGACCAGTCGGGCATGCTGCGCCTCGTCCAGCGGGCCGAGCTGGGCCGCGGCGAGGAGTTCGAGCGCCGCGTCTGGGGATCCGGCGTCAAACGCGGCCTGGGCGGCGGCACCAGCGCGCGCGCCCCGCAGAGCCGGATCGGGCGTCAGTTCGGCCGCGCGCCGCAGGAAGGCCGCCGCCGCCGCGATCCCGCCGCGGGCCTGGGCCCGGCCGGCCGACCGCTCGAGCTCGCCCGCCAGGGCCTCGTCCGGGTCCACCGCCGCGTGGGCGCGGTGCCACGCCCGGCGGTCCGAGTCGAAGGCGGGGTCGATGGCCTCGGCCAGCGCGCGGTGCACGTCCCGGCGCACGGTGGGGTCGGCAGCGCGGTAGGCCGCCGAGCGGACCAGCGGGTGGCGGAACCGCACCCGGGTGCCGAACTCGATCAGCCCCGCGGCCTCGACCGCTCCCTCGGCGTCCGCGCCGAGGTCGAGCCGCTCGGCGACCCGCCGCAGCAGCGGCGCGTCCCCCATCGGCTCCGCGGCCGCCGCCAGCAGCAGCCGCTGGGCAGCGGCGGGCAGTGCGCCGATGCGCTGCAGGTAGGCCTGCTCGATCTGGCCGGCCAGCGGGCGGACGTCCGGGCGCCCGAACCCGCCGGCCAGTTCCGCCGCCGACAGCCCCCGGGTCAGTTCCAGCAGGGCCAGCGGGTTGCCGCGGGTCTCGGCGACGATGCGGTCCCGGACCCGCTCGTCCAGCCGCCCGGGCACCACCGATTCCAGCAGCGCCCGCGCGTCGTCGTCGCGCAGGCCCCGGACCGCGATCTCGCGCAGCCCCCCGAAGGGGTCGCCGCCCACGACGGGCGCCGGGGTGCGCGCTGCGAACACCAGCGCCACCCCTTCTGCCCACAACCTCCGGGCGACGAAGGCCAATGTCTGGGCGGAGACCCGGTCGAGCCACTGGGCATCGTCCACGACGCAGACCAGCGGCTGCTCCTCCGCCGCCTCGGCCAGCAGGCTGAGCACCGCCAGGCCGACCAGGAAGCGGTCCGGCGCGGTCCCCGCGCTCAGGCCGAACGCGACGGACAGGGCGTCGCGCTGGGGGCCGGGGATGCGGTCGAGCCGCCCCATCAGGGGCACGCAGAGCTGGTGCAGTCCGGCGAACGCCAATTCCATCTCGGACTCGACGCCGATC
Source organism: Kitasatospora sp. NPDC048239 (assembly GCF_043202015.1). Lineage (NCBI taxonomy): Bacteria > Bacillati > Actinomycetota > Actinomycetes > Kitasatosporales > Streptomycetaceae > Kitasatospora > Kitasatospora sp. NPDC048239. Next base: position 97,825 of record NZ_JBICZP010000009.1, read on the forward strand.
GCCCGCAGGACGCGGCACCCGCTCGCCCGCTCCACCAGGTACTCCGCGAGGGCGGACTTGCCGACCCCCGGTTCGCCGCGCAGCACGAGGACCTGGCCCCGGCCCTCCCGGGCCCCGGCTATCACCTGATCCAGCACTCCGCACTCGCTTCGCCGGCCGCGCAGCCTGCACCGCGGAGCGCTGCCCGCCATCCGCCACCACCATGCAGTCCAAGGTCCGGGCTCTGATCGTTCCGGGTCGTCCCCATCATGCATCAGCCCTCGCGGAGCGGACAAACCCCTGCCGGGCGCCGCCGCAGGCATTCTGATGGTCCATCACCACGGCGGGCGGGCGGCCCGTCACGCACGGCTCACCGGCCCGGACCCGGGCCCGCCCTCCAGTGCGCCGCCCCGGGATCACCAGGTGCGAGAATCCGCCCGCCCTGCGCGGCGCAGCCACCACGGCAGCCGGCCGACGTACCCTCCCGGCCGAGCAGCACTCCCGGGCGCAGCAGGCTCGTTCCGGCGAGCCCCAAGGTCTCGGTTACCGCGCACGGTCCCGCCACCGCGACGACCCGTGCTCCGCCACCCGGTGGGCGGCGGGGCACGGGTCGTCGGTGCGGCACGGCTAGAAGGTGAGGTTCCAGGCGTCGACGGTGCCGATGTCGCCCGAGGCGCCGTCCTTCACCCGGAGCTTCCAGGTGCCGTTCGCCACGCTCGCGGAGGCGTTGACGGTGTAGGTCTTGGCCACGTTGTCGGCGCTGTCGCCGTCCGCGAAGTCCTCCAGCAGGTAGACCGTGCCGTTGGGGGCGACCAGCGAGATCACCAGGTCACCGCGGTAGGTGTGCTTGATGTCCACGCCGGCCTTCAGCGCCGCGGGGGCGTTGCCGGTCACGCCGGTGACGGCGATCGGGCTCTCCACGGTGGCGTTGTCGGCGATCGCCGCGTCGGTCAGGTTCTCGAAGTACTTGCCGGTCGGCGGGGTGGTGGTGCCGCCGACCGCCTTCAGCGCGTCGACCTGGCCCTCACCGAAGAAGGCGTTGGTCGCCGTGGTACCGGTGCAGCGGCTGTCGGACGCGGGGCAGGCCACGTCGTTGGCCTGGGTGGCCAGGCGGGAGCGGAGGTAGGCCGGGGTGAGCGTCGGGTCGGCGCTCACGAGCAGCGCGGCCACGCCGGTGACGTGCGGGGAGGCCATCGAAGTACCGCTCTTCGTGCCGTACTTGCCACCGGGCAGGGTCGAGTAGACGCCGTTGGAGCCGTCACCGCCGGGCGCCGCGACGTCGATGACACCCTTGCCGAAGTTGGAGTAGGAGGCCTTGACGTTGCCGCTGCCCATCGCGGCGACGGTCACCACGCCCGGCAGTTCGGTCGGGATGTCGAGGCAGGCGTTGGTGATGGTCCGGGTGGCCGGGGTCGAGTCGTTCGGGCTCTCGCTGTCGGTGGTCTTGTTCGCCAGGTCGTAGTTGGAGTTGCCGGCCGCGGCCACCTGCAGCGAGCCCTTGCCCTCGGCGTACTCCTGGGCCCGCTTGACGCCCTCGATGATGGCCGCCTGGTCGGCGTTGTCCGGGCAGTTGAACTGCCACGGGTCGGTGTAGTAGCTGTTGTTGGTCACCTTGAAGCCGTGGTCGCCGGCCCAGACGAACCCGCAGACGGTGTTCTCGGCGAAGAAGAGGGTGCTGCTCGGCTCGGCGATCCGCACGGAGGCGATCTTGACGCCGGGTGCGACGCCGATGACGCCCTTGCCGTTCTTCGCCGCCGCGATGGTGCCCGCGACGTGCGTGCCGTGGGTGTCGACGTCGCGCCAGGCGCCGGAGCGGGTGTCGGCCTTGCCGTAGGCGCAGGACACCGAGTCGGCGGCGTCGAAGTTGGGCGCGAGGTCCTGGTGCTGGTCGTCGACGCCGGTGTCGAGCACGCCGACCTTGACGCTCGACGAGCCGGTGGTCACGGCCCAGGCCTGGTCGGCCTTGATCTGGGTCATGTCCCAGCGGTTGGACTCGGTGAGCGTGGTCGCCGACTGGGCAGGGTTGGCGGGCAGCGCCGGGTTGTAGGCGTCGGCCGGGACGTCGGAGGTGCGGGTCGCCCCGACCTTCTGGATGCCGCTGACGCCGCGCAGGGTGGCGGCGAAGGAGGCGGACGTCGAGTGGGCGACGACCACGCCGATCGCGTCGTAACTGGAGAAGACCGTCCCGCCGTTGGCGGTGACGGCGGCCTTGGCGGCGGCGACGTCGGCGGGGGCGGAGATGACCAGGTACGCCCTGGTGCCGGCGGCCCAGGCCGCAGCGACCGGCGAGGGGGCCGAGGCTGCGGAGAGCGACGCCGCAGGGGCGGCGGCCGGGGCGGCCGGCGCGGGGACGACGGGTGCGGAGGCGGGGGCGGCGGTGGCGAGCGTCGCGGGGGCGCCCAGTGCCACGGCCGTGAGAAAGGCGAAGGCTGCGGCCGGACGACCGATCCGCCGGGATATCAGGGGTGACACGTGCGTCCTCCGATCGGTCCGCGCGTGAGGGGGTTCGCACGGAATTGATCGCAACATGCCAGATGGAGGGCCATTTGGGGAAGGCTTTACGCATGACGATTTGTCACAGCCGTGTCAACTTTTTGTGGCACGCCGCTCCCGGGCACGCCGAACCCCGGCGGGACCGGGCAAATCGGTCCCCGCCGGGGTCGCGGGACGGGCGCCGGGTGTCAGTCGGCCAGGTTGACCGGGCGGTAGGCGTGGTAGCCGTCGCCGGCCTTCAGCCCGTAGCCGTGGTCGCGGTGGCGGGTGCCGACGCCGCCGGCCTGCTCGTAGGAGTGGTAGGAGTTGTGCTTGCCGTCCACCCAGCCGTCGAAGATGACGACGTGACGGTGGTTCGGGTCGTTGCTGTTGGCCTTGATCACCAGGTCGCCCTGACGCAGGTCGGACATCGGGATCGGCTTGGTCCAGCCGTCGTTCTTCAGCGCGACGGTGTTCGCACCCGGCTTGGGGATCCTGAGCGCCATCGAGGCGAAGCCGGAGCAGTCCTGGCGGTAGCCGTCCTTCCAGTGCGTCGACTGGCTGTACGGGACGGGCTTGCCGCCGTTGGCGGTCAGCCAGGCCCTCGCCCGCTTGATCTCCTCGGCGCGGGTGATCCTCGGCGCCGCCCGCAGACCGTCCGCCGCGTCGACGCTCTCCACCGCGTCGGCGCTCTCCACCGCGTCGGAGTCGGCGGCGGTGTCGGCGGCGATGGGGAGTGCGGCGGCGGGCGCGGTGGAGAGCGCGGCGGCGGGGCCGGTCAGGGCGAGCGAGCCGAACAGGGCGGTCGCGGCGAGAGCGGGGACGGTCCAACGGCGGATGCGGTTCACGGTGATGTCTCCTGTGGGGTGTGGAAGGGGTGGGGCGGAAGGGGGTTGACCGGGCCTCAGCCCAGGTGGGCCAGGCGGCGCAGGGCCGCCTGGTCGCCGTGGAAGACGCTGGCGTCGACCCCGCCCGCGGTGCCGGGCACCGAGGCGTGGTCGGTGTACTGCCAGAACTCCCAGCCGGCCGCGCCGGGCAGGGGCTCGGGCGGGGTGTCGCCGTAGCGGGCGAGCCAGACCTTGTGGCCGCTCAGCTCCTTGGTGCCGCCGAGGCAGTCGTCGACGAAGCCCTTGCGGGTGTAGACGATCGGCGCGGCGCCGGTGGCCTGCTCGACCCGGGCGATGAAGGCCTTGACCTGGCCGAGCTGGAGCCGGTGGCCACCGCTCCGGCACTGCTCCAGGTCCAGGACCGGCGGCAGTTCGCCGGGGTGGGTGCCGGTGAAGCCCTCGCGGTGGAGCACGTCGAGGAAGTGGTCGGCCTGGGCCGCGCCGTCCTGGTCGGCGGTGAAGTAGTGGTAGCCGGAGCGGATCAGGTCCACCGAGCGGGCGCCGGCGAGGTCCCGGGCGAACCAGCCGTCGGTGAACCCGGTGCCCTGGGTGGCCTTGAGCATCGCGAAGGACTGCCCGCTGCGGGCGATCGCGGGCCAGTCGAAGGCCTGCTTCTCCTGGGGGCCGTGGTTGCCGTGGTAGGTGTCGATGCCGCGCACCCGGTAGCGGTCCTGGCCGGTGCCGGTGCCGGCGGCGTCGGCGGTCGTCGCCGGCCCGAGGGCCGTGGTGCCGACGGCGGCCGCCACGACCGCGGCGACGGCGGCCGCTCTCAGGGTCGTGCAGAGCGTCGTACGAAGGCGGAGCTTCACAGGGGGGATCTCCTCTGCTGTGGTTCACGAGGTGGTGACGGAGCGTTCGATCCTTCGCCGGGGCGGTCGGCGGTCCGTTGCCTGGTGAGAGCTTGGCCCACGGCCGGCCGGGCTTGCACCGGTTGCCTGTTGTCGCCCGCGCGGGACACCTCGACAACAGGTCTGACCTGGCCTTCTCACTCCTACGAGGGGAAACGCCGACACCCCGTGACCCGCCCCGCCCGCCGTCGTTGACCGGTCGGAGAGAAGCGGATCGGGGGGCCGGCGATGCACACGGAGAGCAACTCACCGGGCCAGGCGGACAGCCGGGCACCGGGCACGGCACGGCCCCCTGCTGTACAGGGCACAGCACATGTACAGGGCACAGCACAGGGCGCCGCCGAGGAGCCGGACGACGCGCGGGGCTTCGCGACGGCGCTGCGCGCCCGGCGCCTCGCCGCGGGCCTCTCCCAAGCCGACCTGGCCCGCCGGGTCCACTACGACAAGAGCCACATCAGCAAGGTGGAGAACGGCGACAAGCCCGCGACCGCCGACTTCGCCCGCGCCTGCGACCAGGCGCTGCGCTCCGGGGGCGCCCTGGTGCGGCTGGCCACCCGGGGGCAGTGCCCGTACCCCGGGCTCGCCTCGTTCAAGGCGGAGGACGAGCGCTGGTTCCACGGCCGCGAGCGGGCCCGCGCCGAGCTGCTCGGCCTGCTCGCCGAACGCCTGGCGGACCGCGGCGGGCCGGTCCTGGTGGTCGGACCGTCCGGCGCGGGCAAGTCCTCGCTGCTCCGGGCCGGTCTGCTGCCCGCACTGCGGCGCGGCGGCCTGCCCGGCCTCGGCCCCGTCGCGGGCACCGTCCTGACCCCCACCGGCCACCCGTCGGAACAGCTCGCCGGCCTCGCCGAGGACCGGTCCGCCGTCTGGATCGTCGACCAGGCCGAGGAGCTGTTCACGCTCTGCCCCGACCCCGGTCGGCGGCGGGACTTCCTGGACGCGCTCTGCCGCGAGGCCGGCCCGGACGGCAGCCGGCTGGTGGTGCTCGGCGTCCGGGCCGACCTCTACGGACACTGCCTGGCACACGAAGGGCTGCTGCGGGCGGTCCGGCACGGTCAGCTGGCGCTCGGGCCGATGACCGCCGCCGAACTGGGCGAGGCGATCACCGCACCCGCCCGCACCGCCCGGCTGGAGCTCGAACCCGGCCTGCTGGACCTCGTGCTGACCGACCTCGGGCTGGACGACGCCCGCCCCGCCGACGCCTACGACCCGGGCGCCCTGCCGCTGCTCGCCCACACCCTGCGCGCGGTCTGGCAGCAGCGGGCCGGCCGCTCCCTCACCCTGGCCGGGTACCGGGCGATCGGCGGGCTGCACGGTTCGGTCGCGGCGACGGCCGAGCGGGCCTGGGCCCGGCTGGACGACGAGGCCCGGGCCACCGCCCGCCGGGTGCTGCTGCGGCTGGTCCACCTCGGGCCGGACGGCCAGTGCTCGCGCCGCCGGGCCGAGCGCTCCCGGCTGCTCGCGGCCGGCGCCGACCCGCGCCCGCTCGACCACGTCCTCACCTCCTTCGCCGCCGACCGGCTGCTCACCCTGGACGCCACCGGCGTGACGCTCTCCCACGAGGCGCTGCTGCGGGCCTGGCCCCGCCTGCGCGGCTGGATCGAGGAGGGCCGCGCCGGGCTGAGGCTGCACCAGCAGCTCGCCCAGGACGCGGAGCACTGGGCCGAGGCCGGGCACGAACCGGCGCTGCTCTACCGGGGCAGCCGGCTGGAGCTGGCCCGGCAGTGGGCGGCCGAGGCCGCCGACGAGGAGGTGCTCACGGGCGTCGAGCGGGAGTTCCTGGCCGCGGCGGCCGCCCGGGAGGCGCAGGAGCAGGCGGCCGAGCGGCGGCGGGTCCGCACGCTGCGCCGGCTGGTCGCGGCGCTGGCGGTGCTGTTGGTGTCGGCCCTGCTCGCGGCCGGGTTCGGCTGGCAGCAGCGGGACCGGGCCGCCACCGCCAACCGCGGCAACCTGGCCCGCGCCCTGGTCTCGGAGGCGCAGCGCAGCGCCGACCGCGACCCCTACGCGGCCCTGCTGCAGTCCGTCGAGGCGCGCCGGGTGGCGACGGCCGGGGTGCCGGAGCTGCGCCGGCAGGCCGAGGACGCGGTGCTGAGCACCCAGTCGCAGTATCTGAGCGGCCGGATCGGCGGGTTCGAGTGGGGCGTCAACGCGCTCGCGCTCAGCCCGGACGGACGGCTGGTCGCGACCGGCGACTCGCAGGGGCAGGTGGCGCTCTGGGACGCGCACACCCGGACGCTGGTCGCCGAGCTCCAGGACCACGTCGGCAAGCCGGTGCAGGACGTGCGGTTCAGCCCGGACGGGTCGCTGCTCGCCGCCGCGATCACCCTGGACCAGACCCGGCGGGTGCGGCTCTGGCGGGTCGCCGACCGGCAGGCGCTGCCCTCCCCGGTGATGCCGCCGAGCCCCACCGGCCGGTCGACGGTGGCCAAGCGGGTGGCGTTCAGTCAGGACGGCGCGCTGCTGGCGGCGGGCAGCAGCGACACCGACCTGCCGGGCCGGATCTGGATCTGGCGCACGGACGCGGGCGCCGCTCCCCCGGTGCGGACGCTGACCGGCCACTCCGGGGTGATCCAGGGGCTGGGCTTCGGCCCCGGGCACCGGCTCGCCTCGGTGGCGACGGACGGCCGGGTCCTGGTGCGGGACGTGGACGCGTCGCCCGCGGAGGACGGCGGCGAGCCGGAGCCGGTGTTCGCCGGGTCCGCGCCGGACTCCCGCTCGCTGGCGTTCGCGGCCGACGGGCGGGTGCTGGCGGTCGGCGACGTGCACGGCGGGATCCGGCTGTGGCGGCCGCCGGCGGACGACGCGCTGTCGTCCGAGTGGTCTGCCACCGACCTGCCGGGCCACCTGGACTCGGTGAACGCGCTGGGCCTGACCCCGGACGGCGCGACCCTGGTGTCGGCCAGCGGCGACCAGAGCGCGCGGGTCTGGGATCTGGCGACCCGTCGGGTCACCGCCGAGCTGCGGGGTCATCCCACCTTCGTCCTGGGGCTGGCCGTGGGCGGTGACAACCGCACGGTGGTCACCTCGGCGGGCATCAGCTCGCCGCCCGGCAGTGTGCTGCTCTGGGACCTTCGGCGCGGCACGGATCTCGCTCCCGGCCCGGACCGTCCCGCCGTCACGGCCGTGGCCGCGGCCGGCGACCGGGCGGCGGTGGGGACGGCGGACGGCCGGACGGCGCTGTGGGAGGTCGGGGGCGGCGCGGCGCGGCCGGTGACGGTCTCCCCGCCGAGCGGACGGGCCGTCACCGCCCTGGCCTTCGACCGGGCCGGCCGCACCCTGGTGAGCGGCGGGATCGACGGCACGGTCCGGGTGCAGCGGGCCTCGGACGGCGCGGTGCTGGCCGAGCACGCCGTCGGCGCCGAGGTCACGGCCGTCGGGATCGGTCCGGACGGCACGGTGCTGGCGGTGGGGACGGCGGACGGACGGCTGCTGACCGGTCTGTCGGACGGTTCGCCGCTGCGCCCGCGCCCGCACACCGCGCTCGGCGCCGTCCAGGCGGTGGCCTTCCTCGGAGAGGGCGCCGAGCTGGCCTTCGCCTGCGACTCGCAGCGGGTGCAGCTGCTCGCCGTCGGCGATCCGTCGGCCACGGCGCGGCCGAGCCGGATGATGCACGACGACCACGTCCGCCGGATCGCCGTCAGCCCGGACGGGCGGCGGGTGGCCACCGCCGGCAACGACCGGACGATCCGCCTGTGGGACGCGTTCAACGGGGAGCCGCTGGGCCGGGGTCCGTTGGCGGTGGGCATGGACACCGTCCGGGCGCTCGCGTTCGCCCCGGACGGCCTGCGTGTCGCGGACGTCGGCCGCCAGGGCGTGCTGCGGCTGTGGGATCCGGCGGCCGGGACGCCCGTGGCCACCGTCACCGGCCCGGTGCAGCCGTTGAACGGTCTGGCCTTCCTGCCGGGCGGAGGGCAGGTCCTGACGGCGGGTGACAACGGCGCGGCGCCGGTGTGGAGCCTGGACGCGGGGGCGGTTGCCGCCGGGGTGTGCGCCGTGCTGCGGCCGCCGGTGGGGCCGCAGGAGTGGGCCCGGCTGGTGCCCGGCGCGGGGTACCGGCCGGGGTGCCCGTGACGGCGCGGGGCGACGCGCCGTCACGGACCGGCCGGGTCAGGCCTTCAGGTGGGCGGCCAGCACGTCCAGCACGGCAGGCGCCTGCTCGGCGTGGTAGAAGTGGCCGCCGGGGAACACCCGCAGGTCGAAGGCGCCGGTGGTGTGCCTGGCCCAGTCGCCAACCTCGTCGAGGGTGGCGCGCGGGTCGGCGTCCCCGGTCAGCGCGGTGATCGGCTGCGGGATGACGGCGTCCGGCACGCAGCGGTAGTTCTCGATCGCCGTGTAGTCGCTGCGCAGCGCCGGCAGGATGATGGCGCGCAGCTCCGGGTCGGCCAGCAGCTCCGCGTCGGTGCCGCCGAGGTCGGCCAGTTGGGCGAGCAGCCCGTCGTCGGGCAGCAGGTGGACGGCCGACTCGCGGACCCGGGAGGGGGCGCGGCCGCCGGAGACGAAGACGTGGGCCAGTCCGGGCCGGTCGTCGCGGGCGAAGCGGCGGGCGACCTCGAAGCAGACGGCGGAGCCCATGCTGTGCCCGAAGAAGGTCAGCGGCCGGTCGGCCCAGGGCTTCAGCGCCTCGTACACCTGGTCGGCGAGCGCGTCGATCGAGTCGATCCCCGGTTCGCCGAACCGGTTCTGCCGCCCGGGGTACTGGACGGCCAGCACGTCGGCGTACGGGGAGAGGGTGGCCGCGTAGTCGACGAACCAGCTGGCCGCGCCGCCGGCGTGCGGAAAGCAGACCAGCCGGGCGGGGGCCGTGTCGGAGGGGTGGAAGCGGCGGAACCAGGGGCTCTCGGTGGCGGTGCTGGCGGCCATGCGGTGGGGCCTCTCTCAAGACGGGACAACTGTTCAGCTGCCCACAGTCTCTCCACGGACCACCCGCCCCCACCAGGGCACCCCGCCGATCAGGCCGTCCGGGGCGGCGCGGCGGCCCCGGCGGGTGCGCGGGCGGTGAGGGTGCGCACACCTAGTGTCACCGGGTCAGTGCGCCGGCTGGTCCGAAGCGGACGGCGGCGGCGCGTTCGCGGGAGGTGCGGTCGAGGAGGAGGACGGAGGCGGCCTCGGGTGCGGGGCTCGGGGCGGCGCCGCGGGTGTGCCCGGTGAGGGCGGCGAGCAGGCGGTCCAGGCCGCGGCGGTGCCGGTCGAAGACGCGGCGCGGGGCCCAGCGGCCGCGTTCGCGCTGGCCGGCGAGGGCGGTGGCGGCGCCGACGTCGAGCAGCACGAGGTGCAGCTCGCGGCCCTGGCGGGCGGCGGCGCGGGCGAGCATGCGGCGCATCCAGGCCCGGCTGCCGCAGTCGTGCACCAGCAGCGGTCCGCCCCGGCGGACGGAGGCCCGCAGCAGGCGGACGTGTTCGAGCCGGGCCCACGGCCGGTAGACCGCGTAGGGGAGGCGGGCGGGCATCACGGCCTCACAGGCCTCGTGGACGGTGCGGGGGTCGACGGTCGCGGCCTCGGGGGCCTGCGCCGACCAGCGGCGCAGCAGGGTGCTCTTGCCGCTGCCGGGCAGCCCGGAGACGACCACGACGGCGTCCGGCGGGTAGTGGACGGTGAACGGTGCTCCGGCCTCGCCCCGCAGGTCGGCCACCCCTTGCGGTCGCATCAGCGGGTCCGCCTCCTGCTCCACCGCGGCCTGGCTGTTCATGGTGCTCACTCATCCCCGTCCGTGCCCGACCCGGAACGATAACAACCTCCAGGTGGGATGCCGGGTCGCGGGCGCACGCCGGGGGACGAGCTTGCCTGGCCCTTTACCAGCCCTTGACACGAAGGCCGGCCGACGGGCCGCGATCCGCGAGGGCCGCGGCCCGTCGGTGCGGCACGGATTGCCACCGGCCTCGCGGGGTATCCGCCAGACATGCTCACCATCGGCGTGGAGGAGGAGTACCTCCTGCTCGACCCGGCGACCGGGGTGCCCGTCGCCCGAGCCGCCCAGGTGTGCCGGGCCGCCGGCCTCCAGTCGGCGATGGAGCAGGACGAGGTCCAGCGCGAGCTGCTCCAGGCGCAGCTGGAGGTCGCCACCCCGGTGTGCCGTGAGCTGGAGGAGGTGGGCGGCCACCTGCTGCGGATGCGCCATGCCCTCGGCCGGGCCGCGTCCGAGGACGGCTGTCTGCTGGCGGCCTGCGCCGGCGCGCCCTTCAGCGACCGCCTGCCGGTGCCGGTGACGGACACCCTGCGCTACCGGACCATGCACGGCGACGCACCCCGGCTCACCGACGAGCAGCTGATCACCGGCATGCACGTCCACCTCGGCATCCCGGACCGGGCGACCGGCGTCCTGCTGCTGAACGGACTGCGGCCCTGGCTCCCCCTGTTGGTGGCGCTGGCCGCGAACTCTCCGCTGTCGCAGGGCACCGACACCGGCTTCGCGAGCTGGCGCACCGTGGTGTTCGGCCGTTGGCCGGTCAGCGGGCCGCCGCCGGTCTTCGACGGCGCCGACGACTACGACCGCCGGACGCGTGCGCTGGTGGAGTGCGGGCTGATCCGCGATGTCGGCCAGATCTACTGGCACATCAGGCTGTCCGAGCACTTCCCCACCGTCGAGGTCCGGGCGATGGACGTGCAACTGCGCCCGGACGAGGCGGTGATGCTCGCCGGCACCGTCCGGGCGCTCGCCGCGCGTCTGCTCGGCGATGCGGCGGCCGGGCGGCCGGCGCCCTGGGCCCGGCCCGAGGCCGAGGCGCTGGCGGCGGCCGTCTGGTACGGCGCGCGGCACGGCTGCAGCGGTGAGCTGTTCGACCCGCTCCACGGCCGGCCGTGTGCGCCCGGTGACGCGGTCGCCGCCCTGCTGGAGTTCACGGGCCCCGCGGTCGGGGCGGACGAGCGGCACATCACGCCCGTGCTGGAGCGGATCCTGCGCGAGGGCAACGGGGCCGCCCGCCAGCTCCGCGAGCTGCGCGACGGCGGCCGCGGTGGCCTGATCCGCATGATCGCGGACCAGACCACCGGGGTCTGACCGGCCCGGCTGCGACACCTGCGGGCGCCGTGACACCTGCGGCCGTGGCGCGCGCCGGGCGTGACGTACTGCTACCGGGGGTGGTTCCTACCAGTAGTGGCGGCGTCCGGCGACCTCGTGGCCGACCGCGCCCATGACCCACAGGACCAGGCCGATGAGGGCCAGGATGAGGCCGACCGTCCACAGGATGGAAACACCGGTGACGAATCCGATGACGAGGAGGATGACTCCGATGACGATCACGATGACCTCCGGTTCCCCCCGGCCGAGTTGCCCCCGCCGATACGGAGGACGTCGTACGCCTTTCCGCTTCTCGGGTTTTCAATCCGGGGAACCGCGAACCGATCGGGCACGGGTCGGTCCTCGTGCCGTGGGTCAGAAGCGCGCCACGCGCTGCCGGTGCTCCCTGACCGCCACCCGGGCGAGGTTGCCGAGCAGCCGGCGGTTGCGCAGGTGCAGCAGCAGCTCGCTCGGCGGCCCCTGGAGCCGCGCGCCGAGGCCGGTCAGCGGGTGCTCGTCGAACAGGACGAGGGAGTTGTCACCCCAGGGGACGAGGGTGAAGGAGATCCGGACGGCGCCGAACGGGTCGGCCTTCGCCTCCAGGTCCAGTCGGGTGCCGGGCTCGCAGATCCGCACCACGCACCGGTCGTCGATGGTGAGCGGGCCCAGGCCGGCCCGGTAGCGCAGCGCGGCGCCGACCGCCGGCCAGCCCGGGTCGACATGCTCGATGTCCTGGGTGCCGACGACCCACTCGGCGTAGCGGTGGCCGTCCGCCAGGACGTTCCAGACCGCCTCCGGTGGGCATGCGACGAACTGCTGGCGCCGTGCCATGGGACTCCTCCTCCGTGGTGCCCGCCCGGTCGCCCCGCCGTACGGCGGTTACTCCCGGGGCGGCCGTCAGTTGTGGCGTTCGCCGGGGCCGGACAGCAGCCGCTGGGCCGCGGCCAGACCCGGTGCGAGGACGCGGCCGGCCAGGAGCCGCTGCGCGCGCAGGGCGGCGCGGGCGGCGTTGGCTCCGCAGGCGCCGTGGACGCCGCCGCCCGGGTGGGCGGACGACGAGGCCAGGTAGAGCCCGGTGACGGGCGTCTCGGGGCGCCCGGTGCCCGGCACGGGACGGAACACCAGCTGCTGGTACGGCGCGGTGGTGCCGCCGTTGATCGCGCCGCCGACCAGGCTGGGGTTCAGACTCTGCAGGACCGGCGGGGTGAGGATGCGTCGGGCGACGATCCGGTCCCGGAAGCCCGGGGCGAAGCGCTCCACCTGGTTCTCGATGCGCTCCGCCATCGCGGCCGCCTCCCGGTCGTCCCAGCGGCCGGTGATGGCGTCCGGGCCCAGGTCGTCCCTGATCGTCTGGGGCACATGGGTGTAGGCCCAGGCGGACTCGGTTCCGGCCGGGGAACGGGCGGGATCGGCGGTGGTCATCTGCCCCAGCAGGGCGAACGGTCGGCGCGGAAGCCGACCGGTGGTCAACTGCAGCGCGTAGTCGCTCAGTTCGTCCAGGTCGGCGCCCAGGTGCACCGTGCCGGCCGGGATCGCCGCAGGCGCCGTCCACGGGATCGCGCCGTCCAGCGCCCAGTCGACCTTGACGGTGGAGAAGTCCCACTGGAAGCGGCGCAGGTCCGCGCGCATCCGGGGCGGCAGGTGCTCCCACCCCACCAGGCCGCCGTACAGGGCGGGGGCCGGGACGTCGGCGAGGACGGCACGACGGGCCCGGTACGCCTGGCCGTCGGCGGTGCGCACCCCCAGCGCGCGCCCGCCGCGCACGACCACCTCCACCACCGGGGCGTCGCAGTACACCCGTCCTCCCAGGGACTCCAGCCGTCGCACCAGCGCTCCCGCCAGCGCGCCGGCGCCGCCGACCGGGACGGGCCAGCCCACCTGCTGGCCGAGCATCGCCATCAGCCAGCCGAAGGCCCCGCTGCCGACGCCCTCGGGCAGCAGGTCGGCGTGCAGGGCGCAGCCGGCCAGCAGCAGACCGGCACCCGGTCCGGTGAACTCCTCCTGGGCCAGGCGGCGCACCGGAAGGGTCAGGAGCCGCAACGCCCGCAGCCCGCCCGCGGCCCGCAGCCGCGCCGCCACCGCCACACCCGCCCTGACCGGCGGGAACGGGGTGAACAGCGTGCGCAGGAGGTGCGGGTCCAGCTCACCCCACAGCCGTGAGAGCCGCTGCCAGGCCTCGGCGTCCGCCGTGCCGAAGGCGCTCTCCAGAGCGGCGCAGGTCGCGGCGGCGCCGTGGTGCAGCGTGGCGCAGCGCCCATCGGCCAGCGGGTGGGCCAGCACGGTGGGGGCGTGGCTCCAGCGCAGCCCGTACGCGCCCAGGTCCAGTGCCCCGATGGCGGGCGAGGCCGCGGCGAGCGGGTAGAAGGAGCTGAAGACGTCGTGGACGTAGCCGGGGTGGACGCCCCGGTCGCTGCGGACCGCGCCACCGGGCTCCGGGCGGCCCTCCAGGACGTCGACCCGCCAGCCGGCGTCGGCCAGGACGTTCGCCGCCACCAGCCCGTTGGGGCCGGCGCCGATGACGATGGCATCAGGCATGGCTCTCCTTGTGCCGCTGCACTCTCCCTGCGCCGCCGCACTCCCCTCGTACCGCGGCCCTCCCCGTTCGGCACGCTACCCGCGCCGGTGCCGTACGGCCCGTCGGAGCAGCCGCGCCAGGCCCGGGCGGCCGCGGCACGGCCGGGCAGTCGTGGCAGAGCCGGGCAGTCGTGGCAGAGCCGGGCGGCCGGGTGCCGCTCAGCGCGGGCCCCGGCGGTGCGGAACCGCCCGCAGGGACAGCAGGGAGCGGCCCGCTATCGCACCCCCGTACACGCAGAACCCCACCCCGATCAGCCAGGACTGGACGACCAGGACGGTGCCCACCGGTCCGTACGAGACCACGCTGGAGACGATCAGCGGTGCGAACACCAGGCGCGAGAAGGCCCGCAGGCCGGCCAGCGCGAGGACGGTCGCGACGGCGCCCGGCAGCAGCCTGCGCCAGGGGATCCGCGCGCCGAGCAGCAGGCGCTGCAGCCACCAGAACAGCAGCACGCCGCCGCTCACCGCGGCGGCCGCCTGCAGGGCCGGCTGCGCCGGGGTGTGCTGCCAGGGCACCCGGCTCCAGGTCGCGACCAGCAGGTAGCCGATCAGCCCGGTCAGGGCCGTCACCTGCCGCCACACGCTGTGCCAGGCGCCGGGCGCCAGTTGCCAGATCCGCTCGTACGCGTTCTGCACCGCGGTCATCAGGGTGACCCCGAAGACGGCGAGGGCGGCGAGGCTGAGGCCGGTGGTGGTGCTGAGGACCTCCCGCCGCGAGGCGAACAGCTCCCCGACGGCCGTCGCCGACCGGCCGGACAGGCCGAGGCCCTCGGCGATCCAGTCGGCGATCCCGTCGCCGCGGGTCGGCGACGCGGCGGCGATCACGACGAGCAGCGGCACCAGGGTGACGAAGCACAGCGCCGCGAAGGCCAGCGCCCGGTGCATGAGCTCCACCTCGCGGCCCCGCCGCCAGGCCGCCGCGGCCACCCGCCGGGCGCGCGCGGTCATGGCCGGGTCAGCCGGCGTCCGCGTTCGGATCGGCCAGCCGCTCGCGCAGTCCGCCCAGGGTGGCCGCCAAGAGCCGGGAGACGTGCATCTGGGAGCAGCCGATCTGTTCGGCGATCTCCGACTGGGTGCAGTCCCCCCAGTAGCGCAGCATCAGGATCGTGCGCTCGCGTGGCGAGAGGTCCCCGAGCAGCGGCCGCACCGACTCCCGGAACTCGACCAGGGCGAGGTTCCGGTCGCGCTCGCCGAGCCGGTCGATCAGTGCCCCGCCGGGCTCGTCCTCCTGGTCCTCGCGCAGCGCGTCCAGGGACTCGGAGCGGTAGGCACGGCCCACGCCGAGCCCGGCGGCGACCTCGGCGGGGTCCAGGTGGAGGTCCTCGGCGAGCTCCTCCGTCGTGGGCAGCCGCCCGAGTCGCTGCTCCAGGGCGTCGGAGCGGCGGGCGACCCGCAGATAGAGCTCCTGGAGGCTGCGCGGGACCCTCACCGGCCAGGAGGTGTCGCGGAAGGACCGCTTGATCTCGCCCGCGATGGTCGGTATCGCGTAGGTCACGAACTCCACGCCCCGGCGGTGGTCGTAGCCGTCCACCGCCTTGATCAGGCCGACCGTGCCGACCTGGATGAGGTCCTCCGGCTCGGCGGTGCGGTTGCGGAAGCCCGCGACGACGAAGCGCACCAGCGGCATGTTGAGCTCGATGATCGTGCCGCGCACGTAGCTGTAGGCGGCCGACTCCCGGGGCAGCTCGGCGAGGCGCTCGAACAAGGCGTCGCTCGCCGCCCGGGCCTCGGTCTTGCCCATGGCCCGCAGCTCCGTGCGGGTCGGTCGGTGGAAGTCCTGGGGCAGGGGCGCGCGTGCGGGCGCCGCTGCCGTGAGAAGGGCGGACAAGGGGCGTCATCTCCCTGGGTCGTCCCCACAACCGCCGCCCTGGACCTTCGGGCGGTGTCGCCTGCCGTACGGCGGGCACGGACGACCGCCGACGGGGGCACGCGGGGCTCGGGTGAGATGGGAGACCGTGGCACCCGGCTTCTTCAGGCGGCGGCATCCCGGCACGGTGACCGTGCCGTGAATCCGGCGGACGCGGGTCCGCCGGTGCGGAGGGGCTGAGCCAGAACACTCCGTTCTTGTGTGATGCCCGGTGGTCCGGGGTGCCAACCGTCCCCGGTCCACCTCGCCGACGCGGCGAAGCCGGCCCGGTGGACGGCCTCCGGGCCGGCCAGGTGGATCGCCTCTGGCGGGCGCACGGCCGCTCAGGTCAACCGGATGCCGATGACACAGGTGTCGTCCTGCGGGTTGGGCGCCCTGAGGCGGCGCAGCACGTGGTCGAGGCAGCCGGGGATGCCGGGCGCCCGGTACTCCTCGACCGCCCTGAGCAGCCGCTCCAGCCCGCTGTCGAGGCCCTCGCCGCGCCGTTCGACCAGTCCGTCGGTGAAGAGCAGCACCAGGTCGCCCGGTTCCAGGTCCAGGACGGTGGCGCGGTAGTCGGCGGCGAGGTAGGCGCCGAGCAGCGGCCCCACGGGCGGGTCGAGGTAGCGGGCGACGCCGTCGTGGACCAGCAGGGGCGGCAGGTGTCCGGCCCTGGCCCAGGTCAGGGTGCGCCGGACGGGGTCGAGGCGGCCGCAGACGGCGGTGGCGATGAAGTCGCCGCCGAGGTGGCAGAGCATCTGGTTGAGGCGTTGCAGCAGCCGGTCCGGCTCGGCGCCGGTGAACGCCATGCCGCGCAGGGCGTCGCGCAGCTGGGCCATGCCGGCGGCGGCGCGCAGGCCGTGGCCGGAGACGTCGCCGACCACGATGAGGACGGTGCCGTCCGGGAGGGTCAGGACGTCGTACCAGTCGCCGCCGACCCGGGTGTCGCTCTCGGCGGGCAGGTAGCGGGCCGCCACGTCGAGGTTGTCCGCGGGCGGGCCGCTCGGCACGTCCATCAGCGCGTGCTGGAGGGCGCGGACGGCGCGGTGCTCGACGGCCGTCTGCCGGACCTGCTCGGCGAGCCGGGCCCGGGTGTCGGCGAGCGCCTTCTCCGTGCGCCGCCAGGCGGTGATGTCCTGGATGACGCCGCGCACGGCGAGGACCTCGCCCGCCCGGTGCCCGGGGACGGTCTCGGCGATCGCCCGGACGGTCCGCGTGACCCCGTCGGCGCGGACCACCCGGAACTCCAGCGTCGCGGAGCTGAGCCCGGCGAGCAGGCGCTCGGCGAGCAGGCGGACGGTGGCGCGGTCGGCCGGCGCGATGGCGGCCTCGGCCTCCACCGGGCCGAGGGTGCCGAGCGCGGCCCGCTCCCGCAGGCCGAGCAGCCGGAAGACCTCGGGCGAGCAGTCGAGCCGCGCGGAGGAGACCTCCCACTGCCAGGTCCCGAGGCCGGCCAGCCGTTGGGCCTGGGCGAGCTGCTGCTCCCGGCGCTCCTGTTCGTCGTGGGTGCGCCAGCTGACCAGGACGCCGTCCAGGAACGGGGTGGCGTGCAGGGTCATGGTCGAGCCGTGCACCGCGCCGCCGACGACCTCGATGTACTGCTCGGCATCGCCCCGGTAGGGCACGCTGGTGGCCGCGACGTCGAGCAGCTGCTGGAAGGTGCCGGAGGAGACCATGCCGGGGTAGAGCTCGCTGAGCAGCCGGCCGGTGATGTCCTGGCCGGTGCGGCCCGCCAGGTCGACGGTGGCCGCGTTGGCGTGCTCGACGCGCAGGTCGGTGACCTTGCCCTCGCGCTCGCGGACGGCGTGCAGGATCAGGACCGGGTCGAGGAGCACGTCCAGCACCGCCCGGAACCAGGGCTCGCCGGTCGGCACCGGCGCTCCCGCCTCGGTGCCGGGGGTGAGCACGCGCAGCAGCTGGGAGGCGCACAGTCGGGCCAGGGCGGTGAGGTAGCGCTCGCCTTCCCGGTCGGCGTGGAACTCTCCGGGCCAACCGAGTTTCATCGCGCCGATCACCCGCTCGCCGGCGCGCAGCGGCAGCGCGCAGATGGTGTCCCCGGGGACGAGGTCCTCGCCCTTCAGGTCGGGGAACCGTGCGGCGAACTCGGCGCGCCCGCGCACCCAGACGGTCGCGCCGCCGCGGGCGGCGTCGGTCAGCGGCAGGGACATGTGCGGCGGGATGCGCTGCCACTGGCTGAGCTGGTGGGCGGGGACACCGTGGCTGGCGACCAGCCGCAGCGCGCCGTCGGGCTCCAGGAGGGCGAGGGCGATCGCGCCGACCCCGAGCGGGGCGAGGGCGGCCTCGATGAGCAGGGTGGCGAGCTCGTCGGGTGTCTCGGCCGAGGCGAGGGCCGAGGCGGCTACGTGGTACCGGGCCGCGAAGTCCCCCGTGACCACGGGCGCGGCGACCGGGGGCCGCGGGGCGGCCGGGCCGCGCGGCACGGCCACGGGGGGCGGCGGGGCGGCGGGGATGTGCTCGTCGGCGTCCGGTGGCGCGGCCGTCCCGAGGAGGTCGGCGGCGATGTCGACGAGTTTGCGGTTGCCGTCCTGGGAGAGCTGGACGAGGTGGCTGAACGCCTCGTCGGGGGTGCAGGAGATCCGTTCGATCAGGATTCCCTTGGCCTGTTCGATCACGGCGCGCGTGCGCATCGCGCGGCGCTGGCCCTCCACCTCGCCGCGCAGCCGGTCGATGGTGGCCTGCAGCCGGGCGCTTTCGCTCTCCGGTTCCGACATCCGCGCCCTCTGGTCTGTCCTGCCAAGGTCCCCGGTTCGCCTGTACCGGCTACCGGGGGGACGGTGCGATGGGCTTCCAGCTTAGGGGCCCGGACCGCGCCGGGCGCGGCCCGGGCCTCCGGCGGTGGTCGTCGGCGTCCGGCCCCGGAAGGGGTCAGCCGTCCGGACCGGCGAGTGCCTCGGCCACCGAGGGGCGGATGTGGAAGAACGCCTCCGCCCCGGTGATCTCCAGCACGCGGGCCAGCATCCGGCTGGGGCCCGCGAGCACCAGCGTCCGGCCGTCGCCCTCGGCGGCGAGGCGGGTGCGCAACAGCAGGTTCAGGCCGGTGGAGTCGCAGAAGGTCAGTCCGGCGCAGTCGATCACGACCGGTCCGGGTGGACCGCGCAGGGCGGCCTCCAGCGCCTCACGCAGTGGCTGCGCCGTGTCGTGGTCCAGTTCGCCCTCGGGTCGGACCACCACGCTCCGCCCGAGGGTGGTGACCGTCACCGTGAACCCGGCCGGGGCCCGGCCGACGTCCATGACCTGCGCTCCTGAACGCGGTGGTCGGGTGCCGGTCAGTCCCTGGTGGCGTCCTTGACCTTCTCCGCGGCCTGCTTGAGGTCGCTCTTGGCCTGCGTCGCCCGGCCCTCGGCCTTCAGGCCCGGGTCGTCGGTGGCCCTGCCGACCGTCTCCTTCGCCTTGCCCTTCGCCTTCTCCGCGAGGTTCTTGACCTTGTCCTCGGCACCCATGGGGTCACTCCTCCGCTCTCGGGCCGGCCGTGGTGCGGCCGACGTCTCCGGGCGTCTGCTCAGGTCCGCGGACCTGAAACCACTTGGTCCTGTCCGGCCCCAGCCCCTCGGCCCGTGCCGGCCGACGGAGTCGGCGCCCGCCGTGGGCCGTCGAACCGCAGAGGTGGTCGACGGGTGCACCCTCGAAACCCAACGGGGCCTGCGCGCCGCCGTGATGCGGAGCCCGGCCCCCGGTGGGCCCGGTCGGCCGGGCAGCGCGCGGGAGCGGCGGGCCTCCCGGGAGCGGACGGCACCCGGTGGACGTAGGTTGCGGACATGGCCGGTGACGGCCGAGGCCCACCCCTCGGCCTCGGACGCACCCGGCAGCACCCGGATGCCACCGACGGAGGAGGCGACATGAGCCGGTTCGACGCGTTCGCCGCACGGCTCGACTACCCGGTCTACGTCGTGACCGCCGCGGTCGGTGAGGACCGGGCGGGCTGCCTGGTCGGCTTCGCCGGACAGTGCTCGATCGAGCCGCCCCGGTTCACCGTGTGGATCTCCAAGGCGAACCACACCTACTCCGTCGCCTCGCGTGCCGCGACCCTGGCGGTCCACCTGCTCCCCCGGCAGCGCCACGACCTCGCCGAACTCTTCGGCGGCCGCAGCGGCGACGAGCTCGACAAGTTCGCGGCCGTCCGTTGGGCTCCCGGCCCGGAGGGCGTCCCCGTGCTCGCGGACGCCCTCGCGTGGTTCGCGGGCCGCGTCCGCGACCGGGCCGACTGGGGGGACCACGTCGGCTTCCTCCTCGACCCCCTCACCGCCCACACCGCCGGGGACGGCCCGCCGCTCGTCTTCCGCGACGTGCAGGACATCGACGCGGGGCACCCCGCATGACCGGGACCGGGCTCCGTCGGCAGGGAGCGGGAGCAGCCCCGTGACCTCGGACGGAAGGGACGGCGC
This sequence comes from Kitasatospora sp. NPDC048239, assembly GCF_043202015.1. Classification (NCBI taxonomy): domain Bacteria; kingdom Bacillati; phylum Actinomycetota; class Actinomycetes; order Kitasatosporales; family Streptomycetaceae; genus Kitasatospora; species Kitasatospora sp. NPDC048239. The sequence goes on from NZ_JBICZP010000009.1 coordinate 117,825, forward strand.
CGCGGCCTCCGGCCGCGACGAGACACCCCTGGAACGGGCCGACCGCCTCTGGAGCGAAATGCTCCAGGAGGTCCGCGTCGCACAGACCGGCGCCCAGATCCTCTTCGGCTTCCTCATCAGCGTCGCCTTCACCCCCCGCTTCGCCGCCCTGCCCGACTTCGACCGGAACCTCTACGTCGCCACCGTGCTCCTCGGCGCCGTCGCCACCGGCTCCCTCATCGCCCCCGTGGCCTTCCACCGCTTCCTCGCCGGCCACGGCATGAAGCCCGAACTGATCCACATCGCCGCCCGCCTCATCGCCACCGGCCTGGTCACCCTCGCGCTGACCATCACCGCCGCCCTGCTCCTCCTGCTCCGCACCGCCACCGGAAACCCCACCGCCGCGTGGATCCTCAGCGGCGTCGTCCTGGCCTGGTTCACCACCGCCTGGCTGGTCCTGCCCGAGATCGTGCTGCGCCGCCGTAGCGGCACGCGACCGCGTCCCCGGGCGGGCGGCCCACCGGAGGGCGGCCCGGACCGGCACCGGTCCTGAACCCCGGCGCACCGCTCCCACCACCGGCCGGGCCTGCCCCGGCGCCGCCGGCCCGGCGGGGGTGACGGCGCACGCGCAGTAGGGTGGGCGCCCGACGTGATGGACCGTCAGATGCGGGCGGACGGAAGGGCAGGGGCGTGGCGGGGACACTGGAGGCGGGGCGCGGTCCGGGGCCGGACGCGGCATCCGGGGTGGCGACGTACACCGGGTTGGTGCTGGCAGGGTTGGCACGGGATCCGGGGCGGGTGGCGATCCGGCACGCGGGCGGGGCGCTGACGGCGCAGGAGTGCCTGGACGGCGTGTACCGGACGGCCCGCGCGCTGCTCGCCTGCGGGCTCGAACGCGGCGACGGGGTGACGGTGCTGGCCGGGAACCGGCCGGAGGCGGTGCTGGCCCGGTTGGCGGCGAACCTGATCGGGTGCCGGGTGGCGATGCTGTACACCGACCGCCCGGTGGCGGACCAGGTGGCGATGGCCGAGGACGCCGGGACGGCGGCGTTCGTCTTCGAGCCCGGCCGGTTCGACGCGGCCGCGCGGCGGATCGCCGCGGCGCTGCCGGCCGCGGCCGTGCTGGCGCTGGGCCCGACCGCGTTCGGGGCGGACCTCGCGGAGCTGGCGGCGCCGCTCTCCGCCGCGCCGCTGGCACCCCGGTACCGGCCGGACGACGTGATGGCGGTGCGGTACACCGGCGGCTCGACCGGCCGGCCGAAGGGGGTGCTGCGCCGCTTCGCCCGACCGCCGCGCCCGGAGCTGGTCGCCGCCTCCACCTTCCTACTCTGCACCGCGCTCTGCCACGGCGGCGGCACCACCGCCGACCTGGCGCTGGCGGCGGGCGGCACGGTGGTGCTCCAGGAGGGCTTCGCGGCGCAGGAGGTGCTGGCAGCGGTGGAGGAGTACCGGGTGTCACGGCTGTACCTGCCGCCGCACCTGCTGTACCAGGTGCTCGACCACCCCGGGCTGAGCCGTACCGACACCGGCAGCCTGCGCAGGGTCGGCTACACGGGGTGCCTGCCCGTGCCCGAGCGGCTGGCGGAGGCGACGCGCCGGCTTGGTCGGGTGCTGCACCAGACGTACAGCCTGACGGAGTGCGGTCCGGTCACCCGGTTGACGCCGGACGAACACCTGGACCCCCGGCTGCTGACCACGGCCGGACAGCCGTTCCCGGACACCGAGGTCCGCATCGTGGACGAGGAGGGCGTGCCGCTGCCGGCGGGCCGGACCGGGGAGATCTGCGTGCGCACGCCGACGGCGATGTCCGGCTACTGGCGCAACCCGGAGCTGACCGCACAGGTGCTGCGGGACGGCTGGCTGCACACCGGCGACCTCGGCAGCCTGGACGCGGCCGGGTACCTCACGGTGGCCGGGCGGCGGGACGGGATGGCGATCGTGGACGCGCACAACGTGTTCCCCCGGGACGTCGAGCTGCCGCTGCTGGCGCATCCGCAGGTCCGGGAGGCGGTGATGTTCGCGACGACGGGCCCGGACCGGCTGGAGCGGGTACACGCCGCCGTGACGACCGCGGCGGGCGGCGGGGTGACGCAGGCGCAGCTGCACCGGTGGGTGCGGGAGCGCGGCGGGCCGCTCTGCGACCCGTCGTCGATCCTGCTGCTGCCGCGCATCCCACTGGGCGACACCGGGAAGCCGGACTTGGCGGCGCTGCGGGCACTGGTCGAGGAGGGCGGGCCACAGGGGGCGCTCGGGACCGAGTAGCTCGCGCCGGTTGTGCGTCGACCGCCCGCGCGTACGCCCTCCGGTCCGGCGGGTACGCACTCGGGACCCGCCCGTGGACGCTCGACCTCGTGGTCCGGACTGCCGATACCCCCGGCGGCAGTCCGTTCCCGCCCGTACAGCAGGAGGAATCCTCCCGTGACCTGGCTCCGCGTCCTGACCGCGCTCGGCATCCTCGCCGCGGCGGCCAGCGCCCTGCTCGTCTTCGCCCTCTGCACGGCCGCCGGCCGGGGTGACCGCAGCGACCGGGGCGGGCCGCGCGGCGACCTGCGCTCGGAGGCCGAGCGCAGCGGGCTGATCCGGCGCATGGGCGACGACGCCTGAGCTTGACTCTGTCGGGGATCCTGGTCGTCCGTGTCGGCTACCGGCTCGCCACGAGCGCAGGCGTGGGAGGTTTCGAGACCTCGGCACCCGGACGGGGACGGGGACGGGGACAGGCCGGCATCTCGCACTCCTCAGGAGTCTCGCGGACACCATGCACCCGCGAGACTGCCACACCATGATCACAGGCGGCCGAACACCAAGATCCCCGACAGAATCAAGCTTGGAACTCGCACAGACAGGCGCGGAGGCGGCACCCCGGTAGCAGAGCAGGCACAGGTCTTGGCGATCATGGAGTTCCGACGCTCTGTGATCGCCGGAGGCCTGTGCCTGTACTCGGTCGGCTGATCTGGCTGAACAGACCAAGCTCGTAGCGGGGTGTGCATCGTGTCAGCGCCGTCCGGGCGAGCGGGGCCGGGGCAGCCGGGGCCGGCTGCCCCGGCCCTCGTAAAGAGGTGCAGGGGGTCAGGATTCGGCGCTGCGGCCAAGGACGAGGACTTCGGCTCGTTCCCGGAAGGGGCGGCGCAGGAGTTTTCCGCTGGTGTTGCGGGGGAGTTCGACGAGGGGGATGAAGTGGGTGGGGCGTTTGTAGCCGGCGAGTTGGGTGATGCAGTGGGCCCATTGCAACGGTTTCACCCGGCCCCACATCCAGGCCGGGCGAGTGACGGTCCGGGGCGGAGTCGAGATCGCGATAAAGACCGTCGAAGGCGCCCGTCACCAAGACGGGTCAGTTCGCGATCACGCAAGGCCCCCCGCGCAGACTCCAAGATCCGCTTCTCGGAAGTGGCCGATGATCCGAGGTGAAGCCCATTCCTCCGTGCGCCCCTTCCGCACTCCTGAACGCCGGTCCAGGCTCATGGTCCGCCTGATGACGGGCCCTTACCGTAATGGCGGGGATCACCCTGCACGGCCGCTGTGGTCGGGTGCGGGTGTGGCGTTAAGGGGGACAGTTCATGCGAGTCGTCTACGAGTTGCCGGGCGGTGGCCGGATTCTGGCTTTCAGCCGTCCACCTGCCCATTTCGACCCGACGACCGCCGAGGATCGGCTGCTGCTGGCGTACGGGTATCCCCGACGCCCGCTGCGGGAATCTGCTCTGCTCGCAGAATGGACAGACGCGGTCGGCCGACTGGGTACCTATGTGGAGCCGAGGTTCGGCCCGCGTCCGCGGCTCGGTGGCTCTGCGCCAGGCCCACGGCCTCGGTCCGTCACCGCGGGACCGGAGACGTCCGACAATTGGTCGGGGGTGGTGGTCCACGCGCCGGCGGGTAAGACCTTCAAGTGGGTCCGCGGGTCCTGGACCATGCCAAAGGCAACCTGGACTGGCCCTAACGCGGCCAACGAGATCAGCTCCTGGGTGGGCATCGACGGCGATGGGTCGGGCGACGTACTGCAGGCCGGTGTTGATACCAGCATCCTGATCGACGGCGATCTCACTCTCGTGAAGCACTATGCGTGGATCGAGTGGTTTCCGCTCAGTGCGAAGCCGGTGGTCGAAAGCCTGCCGGTGGAGCCTGGCCACCAAGTCGACGTTCTGATCTGCGGTTCGGGTAACCGCGCGGAGATCTTCTTCAGCAATCTGACTCTCGGGATCTACACCAGTTTCCCGATCTACGCCCCGGACTCCACCACCTTGCTCGGAAACAGTGCCGAATGGATCGTGGAACGGCCGAGCGAGAACGGAATTCGCCAGCAACTCCCCGAGTACGGCACGGTCATCTTCGACAAGGCCCTGGCCGGATTCACCGACGAGACTACGGTGGACGCGGCCACCGGCAACACCATAGCCATGCTGGATGACGCGGGCGCGGTGGTGTCGAAGGGCAGCATTCTGGGACCGCAGCGCGTCCGGTGCCGGCACAGCCTCCACCTTCCCAGGCCCCCGCACTTCCCCCGCCCCTCGAGTAGAGACGAAGCGGGGGTGGAGTCGGCGGAACGAGGTGCTACCCCGGGTGCCGTCGATGGGTGGTGACCCACGACTCGGTCACGATGCCCAGCGAGTCCACCACCTCGACCGCACCTTCGCACGCACCGCCCGGCGATCGCTTCACCGCCTTCACCTCGGCCCTGCTCGACGCGCTCGCACATGAGCAACCCCTCACCCTCGACGGGGTGTACCAGCACGTCGACAGTGCCCTGGCCGGTCTCGGACTGCCCCGGCCGCAACGCCGCTCCGCCAGTGCCGCCGGTGGCCTCGGCCTTGTCACCGGGCCCGCGGGGACGGACGACCCGCCGGGTTCGGCGACGAGGTCCGGCTCACAGGCCGGCGAGGAAACCGTCCTCGCCGATCCGCCCCGGGGGCTGCTCGGGCGCGCTGGGCCCGTCCTGCTGTGGCTCGTGTTCCCGACAGCGCCCGTCACCTACTTCGTTCAGTCCGACTTCCTCTTCTTCTATCTCCTCCCGATGCTCCTCGTGATCGGGCGGGAGCGACTTCCGCAGGCTCGGCTACGTCAACTTCTGCAAGCTGAAAAACATCGGCTCGTCCGAATTCAGCCTGGAACAGGCCATCGTCGGTGTCGCAGGCAGGACGATTTTCCGAAACGACCGCGAACTGATTCAGCAGGACCACAGGCTCGCCCCGCCCCGGTGACGCCGCGGATGGCCCGAAACACCCAGCCGAGCCACCCGCGAGGTGGATCCGGTGACGGATCGGCCGCGTTCGCGGAGGTCGAGGAGATCAGGGAAGCCCCGCCCGGGGGCGCCGGGCCGAAAGGCCCTACGAGGGACGGGTGTCGACGCCAGGACACAAGGTGTCCTAAAGTGAACGAGGTGTCATCGCCATGGCCGCCCACCCGGCGGCACGGCGACGACCCGACGTTCCCGTACGCCGCCGCACGTCCCTGACGTACCCCGCACGGAGGAGAACCACGGCCATGGCCGACACCCTCACCACCGCCAAGGCGGATCTGGTGGACCTCGCCCACCGCAGGATGCTGACCGCCATCCCCGACAACGACTGGACCATCCGCCAGAAGCTCGCGCTCACCTGCCGGATCCTGTTCGACGCCGGCCACGACTCCGGGCTGGCCGGCCAGATCACCGCCCGCGCCGAGGCCCCCGGCACCTACTACACCCAGCGGCTCGGGCTGGGCTTCGACGAGATCACCGAGTCCAACCTGCTGCTGGTGGACGAAGACCTCAACGTCCTCGAGGGCGAGGGCATGGCCAACCCGGCCAACCGCTTCCACAGTTGGGTCTACCGGGCGCGCCCGGACGTCACCTGCATCATCCACACCCACCCGCTGCACATCTCCGCGCTGTCGATGCTGGAGACACCGCTGGTCGTCTCGCACATGGACCTCTGCCCGCTCTACGACGACTGCGCGTTCCTGGAGAAGTGGCCCGGAATCCCGGTCGGCAACGAGGAGGGCGAGATCATCTCGGCCGCGCTCGGCGACAAGCGGGCCCTGCTGCTCGCCCACCACGGCCAACTGGTGGCGACCGGCACGGTGGAGGAGTCCTGCGTACTGGCGGTGCTCTTCGAACGGGCCGCCCGGCTCCAGCTGCTGGCCTCGGCGGCCGGAAGGATCCAGGAGATACCGGAGCTGCTGGCCCGCGAGGCCCACGACTGGATCTCCACCCCCAAGCGCGGCCAGGCCTCGTTCGCCTACTACGCCCGCCGCGCCCTACGGGCCGGCCACGGCGACGCGCTGAACGTCGAGGGTGTCGAGGGTGGTGCCTGAGATGGCCGAACTCGCCCTGGACGGCATCATCGCCTACCCGGTGACCCCGTTCACCCCCGGCGACGGCACCGTGGACACCGGGCAACTCGCGGCCCTGATCGACTGGTTGGTCGAGTCCGGCTGCCACGCCGTCGCGCCGCTCGGCTCCACCGGCGAGAGCGCCTACCTGGACGACGCGGAGTGGTTCACCGCCGCCGAGGCCTCGGTGGCCGCCGTCGCCGGGCGGGTCCCGACCGTGGTCGGGATCGCCGAGCTCACCACCCGCAACGCCGTCCGACGGGCCCGGTTCGCCGAGCGGACCGGCGCGGACGCCGTGATGGTACTCCCGCTGTCCTACTGGAAGCTGGACGAACGGGAGGTGGTCCGGCACTTCACCCAGGTCGCCGACTCCGTGGGCATCCCCGTGATGATCTACAACAACCCCGGCACCAGCGGGATCGACCTCTCCCCCGAGCTGATGGTCTCGCTGTTCGAGGGCGTCGAGAACATCACCATGGTGAAGGAGAGCAGCGGCGACATCCAGCGGATGCACCGGCTCGCCCAACTCACCGGCGGTGAGCTGCCGTTCTACAACGGCAGCAATCCGCTGGCGCTGGCCGCCTTCGCGGCGGCGCCGCCGGCTGGTGCACGGCCGCGCCCTGCCTGATCCCGGAGCTGAACCTGGAGCTCCACCGGGCGGCGCGGGCCGGCGACCTGGCGGCGGCCCGCGAGATGTTCCACCGGCAGCTGCCCGTCCTGCAGTTCCTGCTGCGCGGCCGGCTGCCCGCCACCGTCAAGGCCGGACTGGCACTGCGCGGCCTGGACGTCGGGGAGCCGCGCCACCCGCTGCTGCCGCTGGACCGCGAGCGGACCGACGAGTTGGCCGGACTGCTCGCCACCGCGCTCGCCGGCTGACCCGGCCCGCACTGCCCCGGCGCCCCCGACCCCGGCCGATCCGGGTCAGGGCAGCACCGGCACCCGGTCCGCCGGGCCGGCCGGGTCGTCGTGGATCACCACGAGGATCTCGGCCGGCCCGGCGCCGGTGCTCCGGCAGCGGTGCGGCAGCGCCGAGTTGAAGTAGACGCTGTCGCCGGGGCCGAGCTGGACGGTGTGCTCCGGGAACTCCAGCTCGGCCGTGCCCGCGTGGACGAAGAGGAACTCCTCCCCCGCGTGGGACTTGAACGGCGAGTCGCCCGGATCGGTCGGCGGGTACATCACGAACGGCACCATCTGCTTGCCGCTGAGGCCGGTCGCGATGCCCTCGTAGTGCGGGGCGCCCGGGCCGGACCCGCCCGCGATCGGCGTCCGCTCGCCCGCCCGGACCACCGTCACCAGCTCCGGCTCCACCTCGTCCGAGAAGAGCCTGCCGACGTCGACGTTCAGTGCGTGCGCCAGTTTGAGGGCGGTCGAGATCGACGGGTCGCTCAACCCCCGCTCGACCTTGGACAGATAGCTCTTGGTCACCCCGACCTGCGCCGCGAGCGCCTCCAGGCTGAGCCGGTTCTGCTTCCTCAGCACCCTGACCCGGCTGCTCATGCGGCACCTCTTCACCCTGGAACGTCGGGTTCAGTATCCCATCGGCGACGGCCCCCCAGGCACCCGGGGCGGCAACGGACCGGCCCCGCTAGGCCCGTCGCCCCCGCCCCGCCCCCGACCCGACCCGCCCCCGCCCCCGCCCCCGCCCCCGCCCCCGCCCGGGAGCCGGCTACGTCCCGAGCAGCTGCAGCGACCCCCACAGCGCCACCGTGGCCGACACCAGGGACACCGGGACGGTCAGCAGCCCGAGCCGCGTGAACTCGCCCAGGTGCACCCGATCGTCGTGGGCGTACACGATCCGCCGCCACAGCAGCGTCGCCAGCGAACCGGCGTACGTCAGGTTGGGCCCGAGGTTGACGCCGAGCAGGACGGCGAGCACCGGTCCGGCCCCGGCGGACGCGGTGAGCGGCAGCATGACCAGCACGGCGGGCAGGTTGTTGATCAGATTGGCGAGCACCGCGGCCAGCACGGCGATCGCCAGCAGCGCCGGCAGGCCGTCGCCACCGGGGACCAGGTGCCCGAGCGCCCCGGCCAGTCCGTTGTCGACCACCGCGCGCACCACCACCGCCAGGGCCAGCACGAAGGCCAGGAAGCCCGGGTTGGCCGCCCGGAGGATCGCCCGCGGGGTGACCGTGCGCCGGACCAGGGCCCGGCCGGCCAGCACCAGCGCGCCGGCCGCGGCCGCCCAGGCCGGCTCGACGCCCAGCGCCGAGGCGAGCACGAAGCCTGCCAGCGCGCCGACGACGGTCACCAGCGCGAACAGCGGCACGGCGGGAGCCGGTCCGGACTCCTCCGGCGCGGGGCCCGGCACCAGGTCGGCCGCGAAGAAGCGGCGCAGCACGAGGTACTCCACCGCGATCGCCACCAGCCAGGGCAGCGTCATCAGCGCGGCGAACCGCCCGAAACCCAGGCCGCTGGACGTGAAGGCGAGCAGATTGGTCAGGTTGGAGACGGGCAGCAGCAGCGAGGCGGTGTTCGACAGGTGCGCGCAGGCGTAGACGTGCGGTCTGGGCCGCACCCCCGCCCCGGCCGCGGTGGCGAAGACCACCGGGGTGAGCAGGACCACCGTCGCGTCCAGGCTGAGCACGGCCGTGATCGCCGATGCGACGGCGAACACCCGCAGCAGCAACCGCCCAGGCCGGCCGCCCGCGTTGCGGGCCATCCGGGCGCCGCAGTAGCGGAACAGCCCCTCCTCGTCGCAGAGCTGCGCGAGGACCAGCACCGCGGCGAGGAAACCGACCACCGGCCCCAGCCGCTCGGCCTCGGCCCGGACCTGCTCCAGCGGCAGCACCCCGACGGCGACGAGCAGCCCGGCGGCCGGGACGGCGGCCGCCGCCTCGGGCAGCCCGCGCGGGCGGGCGACGGCACAGATCAGGACCACCGCCAGCAGGACGGCGGAGAGGGTTTCGGCTATCGGCGTGCTCAGGGCCGGCTCCTCTGGGGGCGCGGGGTGGTCGACGGGCGCCCCCTATCGAACCAGCACTGCGCCCGGGGCCGACCACCGCCCCCGGGCCCCACGACCGGGGCCCGCCGCCGCGAACGGCCAGGTCAGCCGCCGGCCGTCGCGGCGACCGGCCCTCCCGGCCGGGGGTCCGCTCGGCGACCGACCCCGGCCGAACGCTCAGTGGCGGACCCCCGGCCGAACGCTCAGTGACCGGCCAGGTCGTCCGGGCGCACGGCGATGTGGTCGTCACCGAGGTCGACCGCCACCCGGTGCTCCATCCCGAGCGCCTCCAGGAACTTCACCGGCAGCTGCACCCGGCCGGTGCGGTCCAGCATCACGTACTCGCGCTCCTTGATCGACTCCTCGCCGTGCTCGTCGGTCACGGTCCGGCGCAGCACCTCGCTGCTGGTGCGGCCGTCGCGGATGGCGACGGTGCGGCGCACCTCGCCTGCCACCATCGGGTCGTGGGTGACGATGACGACGGTGGCGCCGAGCTCGCGGTTGACGGTGCGGAACGCCTCGAAGATGCCGGCCCCGGTCTCGGAGTCCAGCTCGCCGGTCGGCTCGTCGGCGAGCAGCACCGGCGGGTTGTTGGCCATCGCGACGGCGATCGCCACCCGCTGCTGCTGGCCGCCGGACATCTCTCCGGGGCGGCGGTGCGCCAGGTCGCCGAGGTCCATGGCCTCCAGCAGCTCGGCGACGCGGGCCGCCTGCTGCCGGGCCCGGCCGGCCGATCCGCCCTGGCGGCCGCGCAGCTGCATCGGCAGGGCGATGTTCTCGGCGGCGGTCAGGAAGGGCAGCAGGTTCCGGGCGGTCTGCTGCCAGATGAAGCCGACCACCTCGCGGCGGTAGCGCAGGCGTTCCTTCGCCGACATCTCCAGCAGGTCGCAGCCGGCCACCGTCGCGGTGCCGGCCGTCGGCACGTCGAGCCCGGCGAGGATGGTGAGCAGGGTGGACTTGCCGCTGCCGGAGGCGCCGACCAGCGCCACCAGGTCGCCCTGCTGGATGGTCAGCTCCAGCCCTTGGAGCGCCTGCACCTCGATGCCCTCGGCGCTGAAGATCCGCACCAGGCGGTCGCAGACGATCGCGGCGCCCGCGCCGTACGCCTTCGGACTCGCGGCGGCGAGAGCCTTCTCCTGCAGCTCCTGGAAGGTGGGTGCCTGGCTTGCCGCCTGGCTCTGGGGGGCGCTGTTCACCGCTGGTCTCCTGTCGCCGCTGCGCCTGGGTGCGCTCCTGGTCGCGGTTGCCGCGAGCCGATTCCGTTACCGCTACCGCTACCGCTCGTACTGCTGCCCGCCCGGGGGTGTTCGCAAAGCCCCACAGGGGCCGGCGCGACTTTGCGAACACCCTCTCGCGGAACTTTGCAAACACCCCGGGGACCCGACTGAGGACGGGCCCCGAGGGCGGCCCGGCCGCTGGTCACCGCTGGTCCCCCACCCGCAGTTCGGTGGTGATCTGCCGTCGACCGGAGATCAGCGCCTCGGCCAGCACCCCGGCGCAGACCAGGGCGGACAGGCCGAGCACCTGAATCAGGACCGGCACCACGGCGGGCTGCAACCCGCCCTTGACCGGGGCGCCCACCAGGGCGGACAGGTCGAAGGCCGGTCCGAGCAGGGCGACCGCGGCGATCGCGGTCAGCCCTCCGCCGACCGCCGCCACGAGGGTCTGCGGCAGGGTCTCGGCGACGATCAGCGCCAGGCCCTGCCGGGGGCGCAGGCCCATGGTCCGCAGCCGGGCGAGCATGGCGACGCGTTCGGGGGCGGCCCGGAGCAGGGTCAGCAGGACGGCGAGCAGGGCGAACCCGGCGGCGCCGATCACGGCGGCCCAGAACAGCCGGCCGGCCGCGGCCTGGAGCGGGTCGTCCGCGAGCTCGGCGGACCGGGCGCTGCTGGTGCGCACCGCGTAGCCGGTCGGCAGGCCGTCCGGCTCGTCGGCCGTGACGCCCTTGGTGGCGGCCGCCGACGCGGGTGCGGGCGAGGCGGCCTGGGTCGTCGCGGGCGCGGGCACGGCGGCGGGCGCGGACGCCTGCCCCGATGCCGCGCCGCCGGGGCCCGAGTCGCGGACGACCTTCCGCAGCTGCTGCTCGTTCACGTCGCCGGCCGCGAACCACAGGTTGGGGCGGCCCATCTGCGGCAGCCGCGCGGAGGCCGGGCCGATCGGCAGGATGATGAAGCGCCGGGTCTCGGCCTCCAGGGCGGGGGTGCCGTCGACCGAGCCGGTCTTGGTGGCCAGGATCTCCCGGCCGTTGGGCATCCGCAGGCGGTACTCACCGCTGCCGACCGCCTTGGCGACCTCGGCGCTGAACAGGGCCGGCATGGGCGTGTCGATCCCGCCTTCGCCGCCGGCCAGGGCGGCCGGGTCGAACTCTCCTCGCCCGACCGTCCGGGACAGCTCGGCGTAGCTCTGCGGGTCGACGGCCAGCAGGTGGACCCGGGCGGAGCCGTTGTTGGTGCCGAGCAGGAACACCTCGCTCTCCCACCAGACCTTGGAGCTCGTCCGTACCCCGGGCAGGGCGTCCGCGGCCGCGGTGAGGCCTGGTTCCAGCGCGAAGCCGACCGGCGCGACGACGGACGCGTCGGCCCCGATCTCGTCCCGGGCGGCGTGGATCCGGGCGCCGTCGACCGCGTCCAGCACGGTGGCTCCGAAGCCGGCCGTGGTGACGGCGAGCATCAGCGCGAGCAGCGGGAGGATCGAGGGACGCGGTCGTCCGCCGGTGCCCCGGGCGGCGCGGGCCAGGCCGAGGAAGCCGACCAGTCCGGACCCCCGGCCGGTGGCGCGGGCGAGCGCGCCGACCACGACCGGCTGGATCCGGGCGAGCAGCAGTCCTCCGCTCAGGGCCAGCAGCAGCGGGGCCGCGACCAGGATCGGGTCCAGGCCCTCTCCGGAGGGGGCGATGCCGCGGCGGCGGACCTCCAGCACGGCCGCGCCGGTGATGGCGAGGACGGCGAGCTCGCCGACCAGTCGGCGGCGCCTGCTCGGCGGGCGCTGCGCGGACCAGAGCAGGACGGCGCGGGCGGGGAAGCCGAGCAGGGCGAGCAGGGTGGTGGCCAGGGCGGCCAGCACCGCGCCGGACCAGCGCGCGGTCGGCAGCAGCAGGAGGGCGAGCGCGGTGGCGACGGCGGCGGCGGGCAGCACGGTCAGTGCGCCCTCGCCGAGCAGGCGCAGCAGCACACCGCCGCGCGATCCCCCGCGGGCCTGGAGCAGCCGCAGCTCGCCGCCGCGCCGGTCGAAGGTCAGCGCGGCCGCCAGGCAGAGCACCACGCCGGCGACCCCGGCCAGGCCGGCCGGGCCGATCGCGGAGAGCGGCGCGGTGGCCTCCTGTCGGGCCACGGCCCGGTCGAACAGCTGCGGCAGCTGGGAGCTGAGCTGCAGGTCCGGCCGTCCGCTGTCCTGGATCAGGTGGATCCCGGTGGAGCCGGCCACGTAGGAGGAGATCTCCGCGCTGGTCTGGGAGAGCTGGTCCGCGCGCAGTTCGTCGACGTCGACGGGCAGCCGCCAGAAGTCGGTGGAGCCGGTGCCCCACCGGTCGAGTCGGGGCACCGCACCGGGGTCGATGATGCCGGCGGTGGCCCAGTAGCGCTTCCCGGCGCCCATCAGACAGGCCGCCTCGGGGCAGTTGAGGTTCAGCCAGTACTGGTCGCCCGGGTCGATGGCGGCGTAGAGGCCGACCACCTTCGCCTGGACCGGTTCATCATTGAGGGTGGACCCGGCGTCGAGGACCTGGCCGAGGTGGATGCCGATGGTGTCGGCGGCACTCCTGCTGATCGCGATCTGGACCGGCTCGGCGTCGTTGCCGACGGTGGGCCAGTTCCCGGCGACCAGGCTGGTGTGCTCGGTGACGCCCTTCAGGTAGAGCAGGCCGAGCCTCGGGGGCACCTCGTCCGGCCGCGCGAGTCCGGTGTTGAAGAGTGTGCGCAGCGAGTTGCCGCGGGTGCCGTACACCGACTTGTCGTCGGCGAACCGGAAGGTCTCGTTCGGATGGGAGGTGAACTTCCCCACCAGCCGGTCGAGGTCCTTCGGCTCGTACTTGTGTCCCGCGGTGAAGAGCACGCTGGTCCAGGCCGGCCCGCGGCTGTGCAGGTAGTCGCGCAGGGCGGAGTCGGTCCCCCGGTCGAGGGCCCGCGGGAACGCCGCCGCGAGGAAGACGGTGCCGAAGGCGAGTGCGGCCATGAGCAGCACCGCGGGTCGCGAGGAGCGCAGCCTGGTACGGACCCAGGGCGCCGGGAGGTGCTCGGACCGCGGTTCGGCGTCGGGGCGCCGGGGCGTGCCGGTGCCGGCCTGGGTGGTCACATCTCCTCCACGTGCCGCAGCCGGGCGGCCACGTCTCGGCGGCGGCGTCCGATCAGGAAGGCCGACAGCAGGGGAACGGCGGCGATCGCGGCCGCGAGCAGGACGGCCCAGCCGAACGGCAGGTCGACCAGGACCTCGGGTACCGGTCGGCGGGCGGCCGGGGTGAGGACCACGAGTGGCACGATCAGTTGGACGATCAGGGCGCCCAGGCCCAGGCCGACGGCGCTGCCGAGGCCGACCAGGACGGCCTGCTCGGCGGCGGCGGTGCGGACCAGCCAGCGCCTCGGGGTGCCGAGGGCGAGCAGCACGGTGAACTCCCCGGCGCGTTCCCGGGCGGAGGCCGCCGAGGAGGCGGCGAAGCCGATCGCGGCGAGGATGGTGCTGACCAGGGCGATGGCGGCGAGCGCGCTCTGCGGGGCGGCGCTGAGCGGGTCGGAGAGCAGCTCGGCGGCGACCTCGTCGCGCAGGGTGAGGGTCTGCCCGCCGGGTGCGGCGCGCAGGGCGGCGGCGGCCTCTGCGGGCACCTGGTCGCCGCGGCCGGTGGCGGGCAGCCACCATTCGGTGGGCGCGGGCAGTTGTCGGCCGCCCGCGGCGAGCAGGCGCCCGGTGGTGGCGAGGTCGAGGGCGAGCGCGGTGCCTCCGGCCACCGGGAGGGACTCGACGGCGCCGGTGATCTTGACCGGCAGGGTGACTCCGGCGAACGGCACCTGGACGGTGTCGCCGACGGCGGCCCCGGTGGCGGTGAGGTACCCGTGGGTGGCCACGCCGGTGAGGGCGTCCGGGGCCGGGGCGCCGGCGGGTCCGATGTTGGCCTGGGTGACGCCCTTGCCCTTGGTGCCGGGGGCGTAGCGCAGCTTGAGCAGCTGCTGGTCCCCGGCCGCCGCGCCGTCGACGGCGGACTCGGACCTGCCCTCCTGGGCGAGGGCGGTCAGGGCCCAGGTGAGGCCGGCGGGTACCGGGACGGCGGTCGCCGGTCCGTGTGCGGTGTCGGCGACGCCGATCCGGCGGACGGTCAGGTTGCCGGAGTGCGGGGCGGCGCCGTCCTGGCCGAACACGACCACCAGTCCGGCCACGGTGAGCGGCGCCGCGGCGGAGCCGACCGGGGCGCCGGCCAGGGTGGCGAGGTCGGCGGTGGCCACGGCGTCGCCCTGGGCGGGGATTCCGGCCAGCGCGGCGCGGTAGGTGCTGCCGAAGCGGTCGCGCAGCATCAGCCAGACCTCGGGGCCGACCGGGGATCCGTCGGCCGGGCTGACGGTGACGTGGACGTCGATCCGCTGAGGCCGGCCGGGGAGCGGCAGTCCGGTCGGTGCACCGGGGGGCGCGGGTTTGGCGAGCGGGGCGAACAGTTCCTGCCGGGTGTGCCCGTCGAGCAGGTCGGAGCGGACCGGGACCCGCTCGGCGAAGCCGGCGGCGTCCAGGGCCAGTACCTGGCCGGCGACGCCGGTCGGCAGTGAGGAATCCTGGCGGACCACGGGTATCAGCCGGTCGCCGCCGGGCAGGGCGCTGAATCGCCCGCCCTGGCCGATACCGCCCCCCTGTGCGTCGGAGATCCGCAGGCCGCCGGCGCTGGCGAAGTCGGACTGGTCGCGCTGGGAGCCGGACCAGGTGCTGTGCTGACCGAGCGCCAGCACACCGGTGGAGACGGCGAGTACCAGGAGCAGGACGGGGCCGGTGGCCCGGCCCGGGCGGCGGGCGAGCTGCCAGCCGGCGAGGGCGGGGACGAGTCCGCGGCCGCGGGCGGCCAGTCGGCCGCCGAGGGCGGCGCCGAGCGGGAACAGCCGCAGCACCAGCAGGGTTCCGGCGGCGAGGGCCAGGGTGGGGGCGGCGATCAGGACGGGGTCCAGGCCGAGCCGGCCGGAGGCGTCCGCCGACAGTCCGCCGTTGTAGTGGGCGAGTTGCTGGTAGGCGAGGAAGGCGAGGGCGACCACCGCGAGGTCGAGACCGGAGCGGACGGCGCCGGCGACGACCGCCTGGCGTCGGCCCGCCCGGCTCAGCACGGCGGCGCCGGCGCCGCGCAGGACGGCGGGGGCGGTGGTGAGGACGACGCAGGCGAGGGCGCAACCGCCGGCGACGGGCCAGAGCGTCCAGTTCAGGCCGGAGTCCAGCGGCATGTCGGCGAGCGGTCCCCGGCTGGCGAGCACGCGCACCAGGATCGGGGTGAACAGGGGTGCCAGCAGTGCGGCGGGCAGGGCGAAGAGCAGCGACTCGGTGGCGGTGAACACCCCGAGGCGGGCGCTGGAGGCGCCGCGCGCGGCCAGCAGGGCGTTCTCGCTCTCCTGTCGGGCGGCCATCAGGTGGACCACCAGCAGGAGGACGGCGGCGGACAGCACGATCAGTTGGAGGGCGCCGATCAGCAGGGTGGAGCGGGCGACCAGGGCGCTGGACTCCAGTTCGCGCAGGAGGTCGGGCAGTTGGGTCGCGGCGCGGAGCCCCGAGAGCTTCTGGAGCTCCTCGGTGAGGCCGGGGGCGCGGTCCCGGACGGCGGCGGCCTCGGGGCCTCGGATGTCGGCGAGGTCGGCGTCGAGCAGCCAGCTGCGGCCGTTCTGCGGCAGGCCGGCGGCGGTGAAGGCGGTGTCGTCGACCAGCATCGGGCCGTAGGTGGTGAAGCCGCCGACCTGGATCTCGTGGCCGCCGACCGGATCGAGCCGCCAGTACGGGTCGTTGGGGTCGACGGCGCGGTAGACGCCGGTGATCCGGACGGTGAGGAGCGTGCCGGTGAAGCGATCGTCCAGGCGGACCTCGGCGGGCAGCGCCTCGGCGGTGAGGCCGAGCCGGGCCAGCGCGGCCTGCGGGACGGCGGCCTGCAGCGGTACCGCGGCGGCCGGCTGACCGGCCGCCGCGGGCCAGCCGCCGGCGACCAGGCGCACCCGCTCGCGGTCGAGCGCGGCGAGCACGGTGAGGTCAACGTCCTTGCCGGACCCGCCGGTTGCCGCCGCCGCGGCCGGGGCGGGCTGTCCCGCGACGGCATTGGCCGGCAGTCCGAAGGAGCGGCTGCGGGCGAGGCTCTGGGTCTGTACGGACCGGTCGCCGAACACCTTGTCGCTGTACGACCGGACGGCCTGGTCGTCCTTGGCCCGGGCGTCGACGGGGTGCTCCGCGCTGATGAGCACGGTGGTCCTGGCATGGCCGGACCCTTGCAGCGCCTGACCGAGGCCGACCTCCTCGACGGTCCGGCTGAACGCCACGAGCGTGGTCAGCACCGCTGTGGTGATGAGCATCGTGAGCAGGACGGCGGTGGCCAGTATCAGTCGTCCGCGCAGACGGCGGACGACGAAGCCGAGCATTCCGATTCCTCCCCGAGACTTTCCATGGCCCCCACCGGCGCCCGTCTCACGGGGGCATGGCCCCAGGGACGTCCCTTGCACACGGCGTGGTGATCACCGGCGCTTGATCACCGGATAGCGGACGATGCTGTCAGATTCGTTCTCGGAACGGAAGGGACTTGCGCGAATCATGTGAGTAGTGAGCAAATTCTCCGCATAGACAGGGATGGTCTACCTGATGACCTGTCAATACGCCATGAACACTTCATGCGCGGGAAGCATCCGCAAGGAACATCGAGGCACACCCAGGGGGACGCCGCATGACGCAGCAACCGGCCGGCACCGTCACCGCTCCCATGCTGGCGGTCACCGATCTCCAGCGAAGTTTCGGTACCGGCGAGCGGGCCGTACAGGCGCTGCGCGGCGTCTCGTTCTCGGTCGGCCGAGGCGAACTGACCGCCCTGAAGGGACGATCGGGCTCCGGCAAGACCACGCTGCTCAACCTGGTCGGCGGCCTCGACACCCCGACCGGCGGGACGGTCGCGCTGGACGGCACCGACCTGGCCGGACTGGACGAGGACGGACGGCTGGCGATGCGCCGTGACCGGATCGGGTTCGTGTTCCAGTCCTTCGGCCTGATCCCGGTGCTCACGGCCTCCGAGAACGTCGGCGTGCCGATGCGGCTTCGCAAGGTCCCGGCCAAGCAGCGCGAGGAGCGGGCACGGACCCTGCTGGCCCTGGTCGGCCTCTCGGACCACGCCCACCAGCGGCCCGGCGAGCTGTCCGGCGGTCAGCAGCAGCGCGTGGCCATCGCCCGTGCGCTGGCCAACGAGCCGGACCTGATCATCGCCGACGAGCCGACCGGCCAGCTGGACTCCGAGACCGGCCGCTCGATCATGCAGCTGCTGCGCGCGGTCGTCCGCAACGAAGGCGTCACCGCCCTGGTCGCGACCCACGACCCGACCCTGATGGAGCTGGCCGACCGGGTGATCGAGCTCCGCGACGGCCGGATCGTCGAGGCCGAGACCGCGGACGTCGCCGAGTAGGCCGTCGAGGCCCTCTCCCACCGGGACGGGCGGGGCCCCCCGGCCACCGCGAACCCGCCCTCCCGGCCACCGGGACTCTGCCCTTTCGGCCACCGGCCGGCCGTCCTGCCGGACATCTCCACGTCCGCAGTACCGCCGCACGAACCGCCCCACGAACCGCCTCAGAGCGACCTGAGCGCCGCCTCGCACGCGCGGCAGCGCCTGGTCCGCTGGGAGGGCGGGTACCAGGGCTCGCCGGGGCCGGCCGGGCGGTACTCCTCCCGTTCGAGCTCGTCGGTGTCGATCCCGCAGAACGTCACCGGACCGGGGTCGCCGCCCGCGTCCGGGTCACCGGGCGCCGCGTGCACCCAGCGCACCCTCGCGCCCACCTCGACCTCCCCCGCGTCCAGCACCTCCGTGGACGGCTCCAGCTCCACCAGCACGATCACTCCGCTCATACCTCGACCCTGCGCCCCTCCGCCACCACCCGCATCCCGGCCCGGGCCGACAGGCCGGGCGTGGTTCGCCCCTTTCACGGGTTTCACGCGATCGGGTTTCCCGAGATCGACGTTTCCGCCGGCAATCGGCCCGGACCCGGCTCGCCTGGGTCCACCGTGCACAGGAATTCCCCGCGGAATGCAGTTCTCGGCCCATTCCGCCGAGTGAGGCGGAGAAGTTCGGCGAGGCCTTCGACTTCACCCGCAGTGTCGGCGACGACGCGGTCGGCGATCCCCCTGCCGTGCTCGCCCGGATCCGGGCCCGGGCCTGGGCCCGGACACTGGGCGGTGCAGAGCGACTACCTGCCCCACGCCCTGCTCACTGCTCACCGCTCACCGCTCACCGCTCACCGCTCACACAGAATCCGGCCGGGCGTAATTCCCACCAGCCTGCGGGGTGCCGAGCAGTGGTCTCTCTCCGACGCGCCCCTCGCAGCCGGCCCCGCAGCAAGGAGCGTGGGCCCCTACGAGACAATGGGGTTGTGGGTTCAGGCGGGTGCGCGAGATCGTTTGCGGCGATACCCCGCCGCCACCTGTTGGAGGACCTCCGTGACTGATCTCGCGCCCGCATCGCTGCCAGCCCCGCCCTACTACGCGGTGGTGTTCACCTCCGTACGGACCGCTGGTGACGAGGGCTACGGGGACAGGGCGGAGCAGATGCTGAAACTGGCTGCCGACCAGCCGGGCTTCCTCGGCGTCGATTCGGCGCGCGGCGCGGACGGTCTGGGAATCACGGTGTCGTACTGGAGCGACGAGGAGTCGATCGCGGCCTGGCGGGGTCACGCGGAGCACACGCTGACCCGCGCACACGGGCGCGAGCACTGGTACGCCTCGTTCGCGGTGCACGTGGCCAAGGTCGAGCGCGCCTACGGGTTCCTGCGCCCGGCCGATCTGTAGGTGGCACCACGGGGCCCGCCCTGGCTCACGGTGTCGCCGGGTTCCCGGCGTTCGCGGGGCAGTTGTGCCGGTGGGGCTGTGGTCCTGCGATCCCCGCCTTGAGGGCGGTGGCGAACGGCTGGTCGGCAGCGTGTCCGCCGGGCACTCCAGGGTGTCGGAGTCCTCGTCGACGGGCTTGGCGGGCCAGTCGGCGAAGGCGTGGACGGAGGAGACGAAGCTGTAGTGGCCGGCGCGGCCGCGGAGCAGCCGGGCGCTCTGTGCCACGTCGTACGGCTGCTGACCCGAGGTGTCGACGACGGCGTCCCATCGCCGCCCGTCGACCAGGCGCTCCAGGTCCTCCGGCCGGGTCCGGTCACCCCGCACCGCCTCGGCGCGGTCGAGGTCGGCACCGCTGACCCCGCGGTTGAAGGTGGTGACCTCATGGCCACGCGAGAGGGCGTCTGCGACGTAGGCACGCCCGAGGAACGTCGAGCCGCCGAGCACGAGGATCTTCATACCCGACAGCCTGTCCATGGCCGGTCTCCCGCACACGGCCGGCCGTTCGCTTCGATCCCATCCCGGCGCACCTCACGGCGGCCGACGGCTACTTGCCGGGCCGACCGAGCTGGCGGACGGTCGTCGCCGTCGGCGGCCTCGCACATGTCGGCGACGCCGTTGATGAAGGAGATCCTGAGGCCGGGTTGCCGCCCCGGCGTGATGCCGGGGCGGCGCGGTGACGGCGGGTCAGGCCTGTGCTGCGGTGTCGGCGGCCTCGGCGCGCTGCTTGGCCACCAGCCGGTGGCGCAGTGCCGCGGCGGCGGGGTCGGCGTCGACGTCGCGCCAGCGGCGGCGGTCGAAGCCAGGCGTGTCGGACCACTCCTCGGCGACCTCCACCAGGGCCTGCCAGCTCTGTCGGAGTGTGTGCAGGTTCTCCCCACGGTGCCGGTCGTCCGGGTTCTCGGTCAGGCGCGTGAGCATCACCTCGGCGCGGGCGGAAGCGGTGCGCACCAGGCTCTCCAGAGCCCGCGCGGCGCGCTGCTCCGGGCTGCCGAAGGCGTCGTCCCCCTTGATCGGGCTGATCCGCTGGTGCAGGAAGCCGTGGATGGCCTCGATGTCGGCCTGGGTGAGGTCCACCGCGTAGTGCAGCTGCTCGGCGGGCGGGGTGCTGGGCTCGGTCATGGTTCCCCTCCGGTCGGGGCGGGCCGGTCGGACGGGTCGTCACGCCCGGTTTGTCGCCTCGGATATGGCATGTCTACCTGAGGTGGCAGGCACCACATCGGCGTTTTTCAAGATTCTCCGCCGATCGGGAGCCGGCTCGCCGTGTGCCTCACCGAGCGCGGTCAGCGGAAAGCCATGGGCAGCAGACACGGCAGTGCCGCGCGCCCCGACCGTCCGCCATCGGCGGTCCGCCAGGGCGGCACGGGCTGCGGGGATCGGCTCATGAGACCGCCCTTCGGCGCCGAACGCGGGGCGGGGCGGCCGCTCCGTCGCCGGAACGCCGCCCCGCCCGCCGGGCCCGTGTCAGTGCGTCGTGTAGTAGCCGAGCAGGTCGATCATGAAGTCAACGTCCTCCCAGCCCTGGTTCCAGATGTCGATGATCCCACCCTTGCCGGCGGGGGTCTGCGCGACGTTCGCAGCAGTGGTGCCCGCCGTCCAGTTGACCGCTGAGGCGACGGGCCGCTCCGGCGTCGCCGGGGTGCCGTTCTGGTAGTCGGACCAGAAGTAGGGGTCGGGCGCGAGGGAGAGGAAGCCCGGCCCGGAGGTGTTGGTGACGGTGGTGTTCAGCACCCAGCCGTCGACCTGGGGGTTGGTGGTGTCGCCCTCGTTCCGCATGGCGTAGTAGCTGCGGGCGGCCAGCGGTCCCGCCTTGCGGCCCCACTTGTCCGTGCGGCTGTCGACGACCCGGAAGGGCACGACCGCGGCCACGAACGCCGAACGGCTCTCCGGCGTGTAGTAGCCGACCACGTCGACCACCACGTCCGCCGGACCCCAACTGCCGTTGCGGATCCGGATCGTGCCGTCCGGGCCGACCGGCACGATCACCGCGTTGGCGATCGTCTGACCGGGAGTGAAGTTCACGTTGGAGGTGGTCGGCGGCGTCTGCCCGCCCGGGTAGGCGGTCAGGTGCCCGGCCTCCTCCGAGCCGGTGGCCGTCAGGTTGAGCGCCACCGCGGTCACGCCCTTCGGCGCGCCCTCGCGGCCCGCGATCTGCACGCCGAGGCTCGACTGGCCCGCGACCTGGGCCTGCGCCGCGCCCAGGCCCGCGCGGGTGTCGACGGCCCGCACCGGCGCCACCGACACGTAGCCGCCGGCCTTCGCGTGCGTGAAGAAGCCGGTGACGTCCGCGATCAGGTCGACCGGCTCCCAGCCTGCGTTGAACAGGTACACGTATCCGTCCGCGCCGACCGCCGAGACCACCATGTTCGCAACGGTCTGCCCGGCGACGAAGTTCACGTTCGACGTCTCGGCGCCCTCGGCGAGGTCCTTCTGCGACTCCACCGAGATGTGACCGGGGCCCACCGTGTCGGTGACCGTGACGTTCATGGCCACCGCCGCCGCCCCGACCGGTACGTCCGCCGCGCCCGCCACCTTCAGCGCCACCGAACTGCGCGCCGGCACCTTCGCCTTGACGGCGCCGACGCCCTCGCGGGTGTCCAGCAGCCGGGTCGGCGCGTGCGGGGTGAACTCGGCCCCCCAAGTGGTGACCTTGACCTCGTTCGTGGCAACCGTGCCGTGGGTGGTGTCCTTCACCGTCACCTTGATGTCGTACGAGCCGACCACGGCGTACGTGTGCCTGGTCGTCCGGCTGTCCGACGCGTAGCCGGCAAGGTCCGCCGAGAACGAACTCGTGGTGTCGTCGCCCCAGGAGATCGTCACCTCCACGCCGGCCCGCTCGCTGACGCTGACGTACGTCCTGAGGTCGATGATGTGCCCGGCCCACGGCGTCGCCGACAGGCTGACCCAGGGGTTCGAGCTCCCCGAGAGTGGTGCCGCAGCGCCATTCGGCGCCACCACGGTCCGCTCCGCCGGGCTGCTGAACGCCGGGGCCGCCGGGAGACTGAACCCCGGCGCAGCCGGTTCCCCGGCCGCCGCGGCGGCCGCCCCCTTGTCCACCTGGACCGCGCCGGGCTCCGCCAGCGCGATGCCCGGCGTAAGACCGACACCTGCCGCCACCAGGACAGCCGGAACCGCAAGTCGGCGACTGCGCACCGAATCCCCCCATGCTCACATCCGTCGACAATCGAACTGTTCGATGTCTTGATCAATCTAGCAGTCTGATCTTTGACCCTCTGTGACGAGCGCCCCGTCCCGACAAGGGCTGCGTGCTCCCCGGCGGGTAGCCGGGACAGCGGCAGGTGCAGCTGGTGGCCGGCGCGGGTCGAATCGAACACCTCGGCCCCTGGGCTTGATGCCCGGGCGAGCAGCGGGGCAGGGCGTCGACCAGGCCGAGTCCGGACGGGAGGGCCCGGCGCGCCAGGTGGGTCAGACGGTGTCCTGGACCGGCAGTGCCGCCACCATCGGGTGGTCCTTCTCGATCAGGCCGAGCTTCGCGCTGCCCCCGGGGGATCCGAGGTCGGTGAAGAACTCGGCGTTCGCCGCGTTGAACGGACGCCACGGCTCCGGGGTGTCGTCCTCGAAGTAGATCGCCTCGACCGGGCAGACCGGCTCACAGGCGCCGCAGTCGATGCACTCGTCGGGGTGGACGTAGAGCATCCGCTCCCCCTCGTAGATGCAGTCGACGGGGCACTCGTCCAGGCATGCCTTGTCCTTGACGTCCACACAGGGCAGGGCGATCACAAACGTCATCGGGCTGCCGGCATCGGCTGCGGCTGCCTCTCGATGAAGGCCTGCGCCCTGCTGAACCCCGGCGACGCACTCTCCGAGGACGGTGCCGGCCCCCGACGCCTGTAGGCCCTGTCCTAAGGGCCCCCGGGGCCGGCTCCGCGAGGACCAGCAGCGCGACTGCACTACACGCCGTCGGCGTGCAGCCAGGCCAGGCGGGCAGCCGCGCGGGAGCGGTCAGCGCGGGTCCGCCTGCACGGTCAGGACGGCAGGGTGATCGACTGGGCGTGGTGGAAGACGTTGTTTCCGTCCCAGGTCTTCTTGGTCTTCTGCAGCCGGGCGTAGTTCTCCTTGTAGTACAGGCGCTGGTACGCGGGCTTGACCTGGCCGGCCTGGCCGAGGTCGACGTCGGGGTAGTTGACGTAGGCGCCGTCGGTGGTGCTGGTCGGACCGATCTCCGGGATGCCGCCGGTGGACTTGTAGACGGCCTGGTAGATGCCGCGCAGATAGGCGAGGTGGGCGTCGTCCCCGGCGGGGTCGGTCCAGTAGGTCTGGTACTGGAGCTTCATGATCGAGTCACGCTGGGGAACGGCCGTCTCGGTGGATCCGCGGGCGTTGATCCGGCAGCCGTAGGAGTCGACCTGGACGAGGGTCTGCGTGAGATCGATCCCGCCCGCGTCCCTGGTCAGCCAGGCCCAGAAGGCATCGGTCTGGGCGGCGGTGAAGGGCTCGCGGTGGTAGGCCGACTTGTACTTGCCGCGCTGGTTGTCGCCGGAGGGATTGAGCGTCATGGTGGCCTGGAACCACGGCATCTGGCGGCGCTTGTCCGGGTAGGGCAGGAGCAGGCCTCCGGCGGTGTGCGTCTGGACGGTCGACTTGGTCGTCATGCCGGATTCCACGAAGGCCACGAACGCGTCCAGCGGGGCGGGGTCGTCCTCGTCCCACTGGCTCAGCAGGACGACGTTCCCGTTCGACTTGTGGGTGAGCTTGAGGATGCTGAACAGGCCCCGGTAGACGGTCTCGTCCTTGCCGCTGTGCTTGGCGAAGAAGGCGCCGAAGTTCTTCAGCAGCGTCCGGAAGTCCCCGGGGTTCTTCAGCAGGCCCTCCCACGGCCAGGCGACGCTGCTCAGCCAGACCCGCGGCGGCGGCTTGGGGATGTCGTGCGCGAAGTGGTAGCGCAGCACGACACCGAAGTTCCCGCCGCCGCCCCCGGTGTGCGCCCAGAAGAGGTCCTCCTCCGGCGAGCCCTTGGTGTCGAGGCGGTTCGCCTTGGTGAGCTCGACCTTGCCGCCCCGGACGGTGACCACGTCGACCTGGACCAGGTGGTCGACGGTCAGCCCGTGCCGCCGTGACAGCAGGCCGTACCCGCCTCCGCAGATGTGTCCGCCGGCCCCGACCGAGTAGCAGGAGCCGGCCGGCAGCGTGACGTCGTACTTCCGGAACAGGGTGGTGTAGACGTCCCAGTTGGTGGCGCCACCCTCGACGCAGTACGTCGGCTTTCCGAACTTGTCCGTCGCGGTGTACACGCCCCGCAGGGTGCTGAGGTCGAGAATCACGCCGCCGCTGTTGTCGACGAACCCCTCGTAGCAGTGCCCGCCGGCCCGGATCGTCGGCCGCAGCCCCCTCCCGAGGGCCGTCCTCAGCTCCGCCACGGCGCCCGCCTCGTTGCCGACCAGGCGGATGTACTCCGGCTTGCTGCTCCAGCGCTGGTTGAAGCCCTGACTGAGCGTCTGGTACCGCGGATCGCCCGGCAGCACGGACTGCCCCTCGGCCACCGCCGCGGCCTCGGCGGCGGAGGCCGGCCCGGCGGCCGCTCCCAGCGAACCGACCGAAACCCCGGCGGCGGCCATTCCGGCACTGCCCAGGAATCCACGGCGGGAGAATTCTCGACGCATGTCAGGACACACTTTCTCTACGCTGAGAAGCTGGCAGCCGCACGCTAGCACGAGAAATGGAAAGAGGAATCCCTATACGAATTAATGTGAAAGTACGTCCTTTTCGAAAGCCGGTCCGGACCCACCAGGCCCGACCCCGCCCGCCCCCAGGGCATCGACACCACCGCAGGCGCCACCCCGACCCCAGCGGGGCCGCACCCCGCCCCGCCCGGACCGGCCGCCTTGACGACCTAGGTGATTAGGGGCCATATTACTTCCATGGCTCACGACAGGCCCCGGCCAGACCCGGGCGGCGCCCCCACGCTCGACCAGGCTCAGCGCCAGATCACCCGCTACGGCCTCACGGCCGACCCGCAGGCGATCCTGGTCGCGGCCCGCCTGATGACGGCGGGCGCGCGGCTCGGCCAGGCCGGCGAGGCGCACTTCTCCCGGTTCGGCCTCTCCACCGGGCGCTACCGGCTGCTCGCCGACCTGGAGGACCACGGCGGCGAGAAGGCGCCCTCCCAGCTCGCGGTGAGCCTCGGAGTGTCGCGGGCGACCGTGACCGGCCTGGTCGACGGGCTCGAGCGCGACGGCCTGGTGGCCCGCCGGCCGTCCGCCGAGGACGGCCGGGGCAGTGTGGTCATCCTGACCGCGCGCGGCGCCCAGCGCCTGCGGGACATGGCACCCGAGCACTACGCACGCATGCAGGCCATGGTCGGCGGCCTCTCGGTGGAGGAGCGCAGCGTGTTCCTCGACCTGCTGGCCAGGCTGGTCGAGGGCATGGACGCCCTGACCGCCGACTAGGGCGTGTTTCAGAAGGCGTCCAGGTCCTGCTGGACGTAGGCCCCACCGGCTCCACCACGGCGGGCCGCCCGGAGACGACCGGCGGCCCGCCCCCTCGCGGACAAATAATTAGGCAACTAAGCACTAATAATTAGCCACCTAAGCACATAGAAGAGGAAGCCCATGACCGGAACGCACACCATCTCCACCGGCCCGCCCGGCGGGCCCCCGCCGTTCGTGCTCCACCGCGAGGTCCTGGTCGCCTACGCGATGCCCGCCCTGATGGCAGGCCTCGTCGGCCTGGCGACCGGGCAGCCCGAACTGCTGATCGCGGCCGGCACCACCATCGCCGGCACCTCCGCCGTGGTCACCGCACTGGTCGGCTCCCGGCTTCGCCGCCGCCCGGACCACTCGTGGACGCTCCGGGTGCCGCGCGCCCTGCTGGCGGTCGGACTGGGCGTCCTGGCCGCCGCCCTCGCCCTGCTGCTGGGCTGGTCCGGCGCGCACTGGCTGCCGCGCATCCCCGCGCTGGCCGACAGCCCGTGGCCCGACCGGCTCCGCATCGACCTCCCGGTCTCGGCCGCGATCGGCGCGACCATGACCGGCTGGCGCTGGCGCGGCACCCGCCCGCGCCGGCGGCACCAGTCCCGCTGACACCACCACCAACCGAAAGGACCACACGATGATCGCCATCATGGGAGCCTCCGGCGCCACCGGCGGCGCACTGCTCCAGAGCCTCGCCGCACTCGGAGTCCCGAGCCGCGCCCTCAGCCGCGACCCGGACCGGCTCAAGGCCGGCCTCACCTACCGCACCCGCCCGCTGGTCGAGCCGGTGGCCGCCGACGCCGACGACCCCGACTCGCTGCGCACCGCCTTCCAGGGGGTCCAGCAGCTGTTCCTCACCATGGCCAACGGGCCGCAGCAGGTCGAGCACGAGCTGCGCGCCGTCGACCTGGCCGTCCGGAGCGGCGTGGAGCACATCGTCAAGATCTCGGCGCCCGCCGCCGAGCCGGACTCCCCCGTCGCCATCTCACGCGGCCACCACCGGGTCGAGGAGCACCTGCGGGCCTCGGGGGTCACGGCCACCGTCCTGCGGCCGTACGCGTTCATGCAGCGACTGCTGCTGCTGGCTCCCGGCATAGCGGGTGCCGGGTTCGTACACGGTACGCTGGGGGAGGCCCGGTGCAACTACGTCGACTGCCGGGACATCGGCGAGGTCGCCGCCGCAGCGCTCACCCGGCCCGGGATCGCCGGGGGGACGTACCACCTGACCGGTGACCGCGCCTACAACCACCCGGAGCTCGTCGCGCTGATCGGCGCAGTGCTCGGACGGCCCGTCCGGTACGTCGACCTGGAGCCCGCGGAGCTGCACGCACACCTGGTGCGGTTCGCCGGGATGCCCGACTGGCTGGCGACCCACGTCCTGGAGATCCAGCGACTGGCGGCCGACCGGCCGGAGCGCCCGGACGACACCGTCGCCCGACTGCTCGGACGGCCTCCGCGCACCCTGGAGGCCTTCCTCGGCGAGCACCGGGAACTGTTCAACTGATCCATCCGGCGCCGTGGCGGGCCCGGAAACCGGGCCCGCCACCCGAAGGGAGCACAATTCGGTGTGGCGTGGCTCACGCTGGAGAAATTTGCCTGACGGTCCGTCAAACTGACTGACATTCCGTCACTTCCGGCCGACCAATGCTCAGTTATTCACTGATGGATCGTCAGATTCGGCCATTCCAGACCGAGTTGACGGGAGTGTCGGGTAGTTCGCCGTTCATCACCCAGGGCTACCATCGGTCGGGTTGTCCGCTCCGGCCCCGGAGTGGGGTCACCCGATCAGGCGTGTGCTCCCACCGCCCCCAGGGACCGGGCATTGGTCGGAACGGGGCGAGGACGAGGAGCGCACGGTCTGCCATGACAGCTGAACCGATCCACACCGAGACGGAACCGGTCCACGCCGGGACGGCGCAGGACACGCCCCCGGCGGAGCCCAGTGCCCCCGCGGAGCCCAGTGCCCCGGCGGGGCAGGCCCTCTTCCCCGGTCGCCAGGCTCCCGCCCCGCGGACCCTGGTCGACGTCCTGGACGCCACCGTCCGCGCCCACCCGAACGAGCCCGCCCTCGACGACGGCCGCACCGTCCTCAGCTACCGGGCGCTCGCCGCCGAGGTCGAGCAGCTGCGCGGCCGGCTGGCCGCCGCGGGCATCGGCCCGGGCGACCGGGTCGGCATCCGCGTCCCGTCCGGCACCAACGACCTCTACATCGCGATCCTCGCCGTACTGGCCGCAGGCGCCGCCTACGTGCCCGTGGACGCCGAGGACCCGGACGAGCGCGCCCAGCTGGTCTTCGAGGAGGCCGCCGTCGCCGCCGTGCTCGGGGCGGACCGCGCGCTGACCGCCACCCGCACGGACCGGACCGCGGTGCCCGCCGGCTACCGGCCGACCCCCGCCGACGACGCCTGGATCATCTTCACCTCCGGCTCCACCGGCAAGCCCAAGGGCGTCGCCGTCACCCACCGCAACGCCGCCGCCTTCGTGGACGCCGAGGCCGCGCTGTTCCTCCAGGAGGAGCCGATCGCCCCCGGCGACCGGGTGATGGCCGGGCTCTCCGTCGCCTTCGACGCCTCCTGCGAGGAGATGTGGCTGGCCTGGCGCTACGGCGCCTGCCTGGTGCCCGTCCCCCGCTCCCAGGTGCGCAGCGGCGCCGACCTCGGCCCGTGGCTCGCCGAGCAGGAGATCACCGTGGTCTCCACCGTCCCGACGCTGGCCGCACTCTGGCCCGCCGAGGCGCTGAACGAGGTCCGGCTGCTGATCTTCGGCGGTGAGGCCTGCCCGCCCGAGCTGGTGCAGCGCCTGGTCACCGAGGGCCGCGAGGTCTGGAACACCTACGGGCCCACCGAGGCGACCGTGGTCGCCTGTGCGGCCCTGCTGACCGGCGACGGCCCGGTGCGGATCGGTCTGCCGCTGGACGGCTGGGACCTCGCGGTGGTCGACGAGCAGGGGCGTCCCGTCCCGGTCGGGGACACCGGCCAGCTGGTGATCGGCGGCGTCGGCCTGGCCCGCTACCTGGACCCGGTGAAGGACGCGGAGAAGTACGCACCGCTCGACTCCCTCGGCTGGGAGCGGGCCTACCGCAGCGGCGACCTCGTCCAGGCGGACCCGGCGGGGCTGCTGTTCCTCGGCCGCACCGACGAGCAGATCAAGCTCGGCGGCCGCCGGATCGAGCTGGGCGAGGTCGACGCGGCGCTCCAGGCGCTGCCGGGCGTGGCCGGCGCGGCCGCCGCGGTCCGCACCGCGCGGGGCGGCAACCAGCTGCTCGTCGGCTACCTGGTGACGAAGGACGGCTGGGACCGCGAGCAGTCCGTCGAGCGGCTGCGCGCCGAGCTGCCCGCCGCCCTGGTGCCGCTGCTCGCCCCCGTCGACTCGCTGCCCACCCGGACCTCCGGCAAGGTCGACCGGGCCGCCCTGCCCTGGCCGCTGCCCGAGCTGGAGACGGCCGGCCCCAGCGAGCAGCTGTACGGCACCGAGGCCTGGCTGGCCGAGCAGTGGGCGGAGATCCTGGGCGTGCCGGTGACCAGCGCGCGCGACGACTTCTTCGCCGTCGGTGGCGGCAGCCTGGCCGCCGCCCGGCTCACCACCCTGCTGCGCACCCGCTACCCGAACGCCGCCGTGCTGGACATCTACCAGCAGCCGACGCTGCGCAAGCTGGCCCGCCACCTGGAGCGCTCGGCCGCCGACGGCGGCGAGGCGCGGACGATCGCCCTCGTGCCGACCAGGGCCAAGCTGCTCCAGCTGCTGCTGCTGATCCCGCTGTTCACCGTGGTCGGGCTGCGCTGGACGGTCGCCCTGCTGGCGCTGGGCAACGTGCTCACCTGGTTCGGCGACTACCCGTGGGCGCCGACCGCCTCCTGGTGGGCGGTGGGCGCGGGCGCGCTGGCGCTGTTCACCCCGCCCGGCCGGCTGGCGATCGCGGCCGGCGGCGCCCGGCTGCTGCTGCGCGGGCTGCGGACCGGCAGACACCCGCGCGGCGGCTCCATGCACCTGCGGCTCTGGGCCGCCGAGCGGCTCGCCGAGGTCAGCGGCGCCACCGCGCTCTCCGGGGCCTGGCTGGTGCGCTACGCGCGGGCGCTGGGCGCCAAGGTCGGCGAGGAGGTGGACCTGCACTCGCTGCCGCCCGTCACCGGCATGCTCAAGCTGGGCCGGGGCTGTGCGGTGGAGGCCGAGGTCGACCTGTGCGGGTACTGGCTGGACGGCGACCGGCTGGAGGTCGGCCAGGTCAAGGTCGGCTCGGGGGCCGTGGTGGGGACGCGCTCGACGCTGCTGCCCGGCGCCCGGGTGGGCAAGCGGGCGCAGGTGGTACCCGGTTCCAGCGTCACCGGGCAGGTTCCGACCGGCCAGCGCTGGGGCGGCGCGCCCGCGGTCAAGCTGGGCCGGGCCGAGCGGACCTGGCCCAAGGAGCGCCCGCCGCGCCGGGCCCGCTTCGCCGCGCTGTACGGCGCCAGCGGTACGGCCCTCGGCCTGCTGCCGGTGCTGCCCGCGCTGGCGTCGCTCGCCGTCGTCGCCCGGTTCGTCCGGCCCGGTGACGACCTCGCCGCCGCGCTCGGCGGCGCCCTGCTCGCGCTGGTGCCCGCCACCCTCGTCTACGGCGCGCTGTACGCGGCGCAGCTGGTGGCGGCGGTGCGGCTGCTCAGCCTGGGTCTGACCACGGGGGTGCACCCGCTGCACGGCCGGGTCGGCTGGCAGGCCTGGACGGTCACCCAGCTGATGGACCAGGCGCGGGAGGTCCTCTTCCCGCTGTACGCGGGTCTGGTCACGCCGCTGTGGCTGCGGGCGCTGGGCATGAAGGTCGGCCGCGGCGCCGAGGTGTCCACGGTACTGGCGCTGCCCAGCCTGACCACGGTCGGCGACGGCGCGTTCCTGGCCGACGACACCCTGATCGCCCCGTACGAGCTGGGCGGCGGCTGGGTGCGCCTCGGCGAGTCGAAGGTCGGTGACCGGGCGTTCCTCGGGAACTCGGGGATGACCGCGCTGGGGCGCGCGGTGCCGGCCCGGGGTCTGGTCGGTGTGCTGTCGGCGACGCCGAAGAAGGCCAAGAAGGGCAGCTCCTACCTGGGTATGCCGCCGATGCGGCTGCCGCGTTCGGCGGACGAGGCGGACCAGAGCCTGACGTACGAGCCGCCGACCCGGCTGCTCTGGGCGCGCGGGCTGGTCGAGGTGGCCCGGCTGCTGCCGGTCCTGGCCTCGGGCGCGCTCGGTGCGCTGACCCTGGCGGCGCTGTCCTGGCTGGCCGCCGGCTGGTCGCCGCTGGCGGCCGCGCTGCTCTCGGGCCTGGTGCTGCTGGCGGCCGGCTTGGCGGCCTGCACGGTCGCGGTGGCGGCGAAGTGGCTGCTGGTCGGGCGGTTCCGGGCGGTGGAGCACCCGCTGTGGAGCGGTTTCGTGTGGCGCAACGAGCTCGCGGACACCTTCGTCGAGGTGCTGGCGGTGCCGTGGCTGGTGGGCTCCGTGCCCGGTACCCCGGTGCTGAACCTCTGGCTGCGGGCGCTCGGTGCGGGCGTCGGGCGGGGTGTCTGGTGCGAGAGCTACTGGCTGCCGGAGGCGGACCTGGTCACCCTCGGGGACGGGGTCAGCATCAACCGGGGCTGTGTGGTGCAGACCCACCTCTTCCACGACCGGATCATGCGGATGGATACTGTCATCCTCCGCGAGGGCGCCACCCTGGGCCCGGGCGGCATCGTGCTGCCCGGCAGCACGGTGGGCGCGCGCAGCACGCTGGGCCCGGCCTCGCTGGTGATGCGCGCCGAGTCCGTCCCCGCCGACACGCGGTGGCTGGGCAACCCGATCGAGGCGTGGCAGCCCACGTCGTGACCGCCCCACCCGCCCCCGCCGCGCCCGTCGCCCCGACCGCCCAGGAAGAGTACGACCCGGTGAAATCCCGTCCGGTGAACCCCGACCATGCCGCGCCGCACCGCACCGCCGCGCCGGACCCGTACTTCCCCAACAGCGGGGACCAGCGCTACCGGGTCCACCGCTACGAGCTCGCGCTGGACTACCGCCCCGGCCCGAACCGGCTCGGCGGCACGGCCCGGCTCAGCGCGGTGGCCCGCGTGGCCCTGCCCGAGTTTGCGCTGGACCTCGCGGAGTTCCGGATCGGCCGGGTGCTGGTGGACGGCAAGGCCGCCCGCTACACCCACCGGGCCGGCAAGCTGCGGATCCGTCCGGTCAAGGCGCTCGCCGCGGGCGCCGCGTTCACCGTCGAGGTGCACTACACCGGCAACCCGCGGCCGGTCCGCAGCCCGTGGGGCGGGCTGGGGTGGGAGGAGCTGACCGACGGGGCGCTGGTCGCCAGCCAGCCGGTCGGCGCGCCCTCCTGGTTCCCGTGCAACGACCGGCCCGCCGACAAGGCCACCTACCAGATAGCCGTCACCACGCCGTCCCCGTACACCGTGGTGGTCGGCGGCCGGCTGCTGGCCCGCACCACCCGGGCGTCCAGCACCACCTGGGTGTACGAGCAGTCCGCACCGACCTCGCCCTACCTGGTCACCGTCTCGATCGGCCCCTACCAGGCCGTGCCGCTCGCCGAGCGCCCGGCCGTCCCGCAGACCGGCTACGTCCCGGAGCGGCTGGTCGGGGAGTTCACGGCCGGGTTCGGCCGGCAGGCGCAGATGATGGCGTTCTTCGAGGGGGCCTTCGGCCCGTACCCGTTCGGCGAGTACACGGTGGTCGTCGCCGACGAGGAGCTGGACGTACCCGTGGAGGCCCAGGGCGTCGCCACCTTCGGCACCAACCACCTGGGCGGGGGCTGGGGGCGCGAGCGGCTGATCGCCCACGAGCTGGCCCACCAGTGGTTCGGCAACAGCGTGTCGATCGCCGACTGGAGCCACATCTGGCTCAACGAGGGCCTCGCCAAGTACGCGGAGTGGCTCTGGTCCGAGCACACCGGCGGCCCGTCCGCCGCCACCCACGCCGCCGCCGCGCACTCCCTGCTCAGCGGTCTCCCGCAGGACCTCCGGCTCGGCGACCCCGGCCGCAAGCTGATGTTCGACGACCGGCTCTACCAGCGCGGCGGCCTCACCGTCCACGCGCTGCGGACCGCCCTCGGCGACGCCGCCTTCCTCCCGATGCTGAGGGACTGGGCCACCATCCACCGGCACGGCGTGGTCGCCACCGCCGACTTCCGCACCCACGCCGCCCGCTACACGGAGGCCCCGCTGGACGCGCTGTTCGACGCCTGGCTGAGGGAGCCCGCGCTGCCGCCACTGCGGCCCGCCGTCTGACCCCGCGAGCAGAATGGTCCGGCCGGGACGACCCCGTCCCGGCCGGACCGATCCGTGAAGGCGGTATGACGATCCGTCCGAGGGCGGGCGCGCGTATGCCCGCCCCCGGACGCGGTGTCAGCCGGTGAAGCCGGCCGTGATGGAGGTGAACTGCCAGTCGTTCTGGGCGATGCCGGAGCAGGTCTCCTGGAGGCCGCCGCCCGCGCAGCCGCGGTCGCGGTTGACGGACCAGAAGGCGAGGCGGGCGATGTGGTGGCTGTTGGCCCAGTCGCGGATCGCGGTCCAGTTCTGGACGGTGGTGACCTCGCTGTTGTCGCTGAGGCCGTTCATGCCGGAGATGCCGACGTGCGCGTAGGCGGTGGCGTCGTCCCACCCGAAGGTGGACTTCAGCTTGGCCTTCAGGCCCTCGGCGGCGCTGACGGTGGCGGCGTACATGTCGGTGGAGGCGTTGCCGAAGTCGAACGGCATGATGGTGAAGACGTCGATGTCCGCGCCGAGCGCCTTGGACTGCTCGATCAGCCGGTTGCCGTAGTAGGTCGGGCCGGTGGTGTCCGTGCCGAAGGTGAGGATGGTGCGCAGCCCCGGGTTGTTCTGCTTGACGATCTTGAGGGCGCCGAGGATGCGGTCCTGGACGGCGGTGTTCTCGAACTCGTCGGTGTTCTCGATGTCGACGTCGATCGCCTTGAGGCCGTACGCGTCGATCACCTTCTGGTAGGCGCCGGCGAGGTCGGCGGTGGTCGCGCAGTTGGGGCCGAGCTTGTTGCCGCTCCAGCCGCCGATGGAGGGGACGATGTCCCCGCCGGCCGCGCGGACGGCGTTGACGGTGGCCTGGTCGACACCGTTCAGCAGCGGGCGCTCGCTGTCCCAGGTGGGGTTGCAGCCGTTCTGCGCGAGGATGAACGCCATGGTGAACCACTTGATGCCGGTGGCGTTCATGACGGTGGTCGCGGCGGGCGGGTTGCCCCAGCCGTTGTAGAGGTAGGGCGCGGCCTGCTTGAAGCCGGTCGGGGTGCCGCCACCGCCGGTGTCGGTGGTGACGGCGAGCGCCGCGGAGGATCCGGAGGTGTTCCCGGCCGCGTCCCTGGCCTTGACGGTGAAGCTGTACGCGGTCGCGGCGGTCAGGCCGTTGACGGTGGTCGTGGTGCCGGTGGCGGTGGCCACCTTGGTGCCGCCCTGGTACACGTCGTAGCCGGTCACCCCGACGTTGTCGCCGGCCGCGTCCCAGGCGAGGGTGACGCTGGTGGCGGACTTGCCGGTGCTGCGCAGGTTGCCGGGGGTGGTGGGTGCCTGGGTGTCGGTGGGGGTGCCGCCGCCGGGGCCGTCCAGGCTCAGGTCGTCGGCGTAGTAGGTGCCCTGGCCGTACCAGCCGTTGACGTAGACCTCGGCGCTGGTCTGGGTGGCGCCGGTGGTGAAGGAGACGGTCAGCTTGGTGTAGTCGGCGGCGGAGGTCCAGGCTGAGCCGCCGCCGGTGACGCCGAGGTAGACGTAGCTGCCGCGGACCCAGCCGGAGAGCGAGTAGGTGGTGTTGGGCTGGACGGCGACGGTCTGCGTGCACTTGGCGTTGTCGCTCGCGCTGGCGGCTCCGGCGAGGGCCTTGGACCCGCCGTGGACGGGTGTGGAGACGACCGAGCCGAGTCCGCCGGAGCAGGACCAGCCGGCCGGCGAGCCGGTCTCGAAGCCGGGGTTGGTGAGCTGGTTCGCCGCGTGGGCGACGGTCGGTGCGGTGAACGCGGCGGCGGCCGCGAGCAGGGCGGCCGCGCCGGCGGCGGGCAGTCGGGTGCGCTTGTGCACCGGTGACCTCCAGTGGGGGTGTGGGGGCGGAGGTGCGGGGAGGAGCCTAAAATGGACTGGACCAATTCATGCTGTCAAGTACCGTCCGGCGAGCGGACGGTGAGCGGGCGGCGGGGCGGGCGGTGAGCGGGCGGCGGGGCGGGCGGTGAGCGGGCGGCGGGGCGGACTGCGAGGTGGACTGCGACAAGCGCGGCGGCACGCGCGGCGAAGGTCGCGGTGATGTGCGCGGCGGCGGGCGCAGCCGGCGCGACCGCGTGCGGGCGGACAGCGCGGAAGGCGAGCCGGCCGGTCATGGTCGAGCCGAGGCTACTGTCCGGTGGCCGATGAACCACTCACCGTAAAGCCGCCCGTGTGTTGCCAGGCCTGAGGGGTGGCGACGGGTGCCCCGTCGGAAGGTTCGCGCACCGGGTCGAGGGCGGCGGGCACCCGGTCGCGGGCGGTGAGGCCGTCGGGGCCGGCCCGACAGAAAGGGGTGGAGCCCTGCAGACGGCGGACGTAGGTTGAGGGGGCGCGGGGCGTCGACCGCCACCGGGGTCGGCAACGGACCCCCGCGCCCGGCCGTTCCGTCGCTCCACCGAAGAATTCAGAGGATCAGATGACCGACCAGTACGACGAGCTCCTCCCCACCACCCGCCGCGCCCTGCTGCACCAGGTCGCGGTGGCACAGGCCGAGGGCCGCACACCCTCGATGGTGGCCGCGGTGGTCCGGGACGGCCGACTGGTCTGGAGCGGGGCCCGCAGCATGATCGACGGTCATGCGCCGACCGCCGACGTGCAGTACCGGATCGGCTCGCTCACCAAGACCTTCGTCGCCGTCCTCGTGCTACGGCTGCGCGACGAGGGCCTGCTCGACCTCGCCGACCCGCTGGAGCGCCACCTGCCCGGCACCCCGGCCGGCGGCGTCACCGTCGCCCAGCTGCTCTCGCACTCCGGCGGCCTCGCCGCCGAGACCCCCGGGCCCTGGTGGGAGCGGACCGACGGCTCGCTGCGCCCTCACCTCGACGACATCCTGGAGCCGGGGCGGGAGTTCAAGCACCCGACCGGGCGGCGCCACCACTACTCCAACCCCGGCTACGCCCTGCTCGGCGCCCTGGTCGAGCGGCTGCGCGGCGAGCCCTGGGGCGAGGTGCTGCGGCGCGAGGTGCTGGCGCCGCTCGGGATGGACCGCACCACGCTGCTGCCCGAGCACCCGCACGCCGGCGGTTTCGCCGTCCACCCCTGGGCCGACGTCATGCTGCCCGAGCCGCTCACCGACACCGGGCTGCTGGGCCCGGCCGGCCAGCTCTGGTCCACCGTCACCGACCTGGCCCGGTGGGCCGCCTTCCTGGCCGGCGGCGACGGCAAGGTGCTCGCCGCCGACACGCTGGCCGAGATGCGCCGGCCTGCGGTCGGCCCGGACGGCGCCGACTGGTCCAGCGGCTACGGGCTCGGCCTGCAGCTGGCGAACCGCGACGGCCGCGTGCTGTACGGTCACACCGGTTCGATGCCGGGCTTCACCGCGGGGCTCTGGGTCAGCGAGTCGGACGGTCTGGCGGCCATCGCGCTCAGCAACGCGACCTCCGGCGCCAGCGCCCAGCAGCTCGCGGCGGAGCTGATCCGCGTCACCGCCGAGCACGAGCCGCGGCTGCCCGAGCCGTGGCGGCCGCTGTCCTCCGTGGACGAGGAGCTGCTCGCGCTCACCGGACCGTGGTACTGGGGTGCCGCTCCGCACACCCTGCGGCTGCTGGCCGACCGCGCCCTGGAGCTCGCACCGTCGAAGCCCGGCGCCCGCGGCTCGCGCTTCCGCGCCGAGCCGGACGGCACCTGGACCGGCCTGGACAACTACTACGCGGGCGAGACGCTGCGCGTGGTGCGGGCGGCCGACGGGTCGGCCAGCCACCTGGACCTCGGCACCTTCGTGTTCACCCGCGAACCGTACGGCCCGGCCGACGCGGTGCCGGGCGGCATGGACCCGCAGGGGTGGCGCGCCTACTGAGCCGCGCCCCGGGCCCGGCCGTGCCGGAGCTCGGTTTCCGCACCCTTCCACCCCGTGCAGCGGAGCATATGACGGCGCCCTGACACCCGGCAGGTGTCCGGAAAACGCCGGGTGGCCCCATTCAGCAGTTGCACATCTTCCCTCCGCCGAGCCGCAACGTGAATGCCAGCCGGCTCGGAAAAACATACGGATACCGGTTCGCGCGCCCGTCCACCGCGCGAACCGGGCCGATGCCACGACGGATCCGTGGCACCGCCGTCCGTACTGCCCTGGAGGGTCCGCCATGACCACCGTCCCCACGTACGCTCCGCCCGCAGTCGCCCCCGGCCACCTCGCGGCGGTACCCGCCCCGCGCCCGGCCCGGTCGCCGATCACCCAGCCCCCGTCCCTGCAGCCGGCCGCTCCGCAGGTGCCCCCGCTCCAGGCCTCCGCGCTCCAGGCCCCGGCCGCGTACACGGTCTCGCTGGCGCGCGACGAGGAGGACGTACGCGCCGCCCAGCGGCTGCGCCACCAGGTCTTCGCGGCCGAGCTGGGCGCCGTGCTGCACAGCCCGCTGCCCGGCCTGGACGTCGACCCGTTCGACGCGTACTGCGACCACCTGCTGGTCCGCCAGGGCGAGGACGGCCCGGTGGTCGGCACCTACCGCCTGCTCCGCCCGGAGGCCGCACGGCGGGCCGGGCGGCTCTACTCCGACAGCGAGTTCGACCTGGCCGGCCTGGCCCCGATCCGCGACGACCTGGTGGAGCTCGGCCGGTCCTGCATCCACCCCGACCACCGGGGCAACGGCGCCGTCATCAACCTGATGTGGGGCGGCATCGCCCGCTACCTCGCCGACACCGGCCACACCTGGGTCGGGGGCTGCTGCTCGATCCCGCTGGAGGACGGCGGTGCCACCGCCGCACGGGTCTGGGACACCGTCAGCGCCAAGCACCTCGCCCCCGAGGGCTACCGGGTGACACCGCACCGGCCGTGGGACCCGACCGGTGTGCCGCGCGCCGAGCGGGCCGCTCTGCCCGCGCTGCTGCGCGGCTACCTCCGACTGGGGGCCTGGGTCTGCGGTGCCCCCGCGCACGACCCGGACTTCGCCACCGCCGACCTGTACGTGCTGCTCTCGCTGGAGCGCACCGACCCCCGCTACCTGCGGCACTTCCTGTCGGGGGCCGCCGCTCAGCCAGGAACGGGCTCGTGAGCGTCTGGCTGCCGACGGCGACCTGCACGCCCCGGACCTGTCTCACCGAGCCGGGCCCGGTGGTGGCCCGGTCCCGGCGGGTGCTGCGGCTGGCGGCCTTCCTGGTCGTACTGCTGACCGGCCTGGCGCTGGTCCCGCCGGTCCGCGCCCTCCCCCGTGGGCCGCGCCACCTGCTGGTCCGGTCCTGGGCCCGGGCCCTGCTCGGCGCGCTCGGGGTCACCGTCCGGTTCGGTCCGGACCCGGGCGCGGCTGCGGCCCCAGCCGCGAGCACGGGCACGGGCACGGGCGGGGGCGGGGGCAACGGCACGGACGCGGGCAGAGGCACCGGCACGGGCGTGGCGAGCGGCGGTGCCCCGACCGGGGTGCTGGTGGTGGCCAACCACGTCTCCTGGCTGGACATCCCGCTGATCGCGGCCCGCCAGCCCGGCCGCTCGATCGCCAAGACCGAGGTGCGACGCTGGCCCGTACTCGGACCGCTGGTGGCGTGGGGCGGCACGGTCTTCCTCGACCGCGACCGGCTGCGCGCGCTCCCGGCCGCCGTGGACACCGTCGCCGCCGCCCTGCACGCCGGCCACCCGGTGGTGGTCTTCCCCGAGGGCTCCACCTGGTGCGGCAAGGAGAGCGGGCGCTTTCGCCCCGCGCTGTTCCAGGCCGCGGTCCAGGCCGGCGCCGCCGTCCAGCCGGTGACGATCCGCTACCGGCTGGCCGACGGGTCACCGACCAGCGCGGCCGCCTTCGTCGGGGACGACGGACTGCTCAACTCACTGGCCCGGGTGCTGGCCGTCCGCGGGCTGGTGGCAGAGGTGACGTTCCTGCCGCCGATCCCGGTCCCCTTGGAGCGGCCCGGGCGGGGCGGGCCCGGCTGCCGGGCCCGCCGCGACCTGGCCCGCACTGCCCAGGCCGCCGTGGAGGCGGGTGGGCGGTGACCCCCGGTCAGCCCGACCTGCCGCCCACCAAGCGCGCCGGGCGCGACCCCCCGCCGTCCGGCGCCGTCGCCACGGGCCGGCCCGCCCGGCGCAGCAGGACGGCGACCAGGACGGCGGTGGCCGCCAGCCCGGCCGATCCGCAGCGCAGCGCGAGGTGCACGCCGTCGACGAACGCGCCGTCCACGGCGGCCTGCACCGGGCCGGGGAGCGCTGCCCCGCCACCGTGCCCTGCTCCCGCGCCGGCGCCACCTCCGGCTCCGGCTCCGGCTCCGGCCAGGGAGTCGGTGGCCCGCCCGACCGTGCCGGGCGGGACCCCCAGCCGCTCCAGCGAGCCGGTGAGGGTGCTGGTCAGGCGGTGGGTCAGGATCGCGCCGAGGGCGGCGACGCCGATCACACCGCCGAGTTCACGCAGGGTGTTGATGGTCGCGGAGGCCATCCCGGTCTGTGCGGGCGCGACCCGCTGGAGCACGGCGATGGAGACGGGGGTGAACGTCATCCCCATGCCGAGACCCATCGCGAACAGCGTCCACAGGTACTCCGGGTAGCGGGCCTGGTCGCCGTGGAGGGAGAGCCCGCCGAGTCCGGCCGCACAGAGCAGCAGTCCGATCACCATCGGCGGCCGCGGGCCGTGACGGCTGGTCAGCCGCCCCGCGATCGGGGCGGCGGCCACGATCATCGCCGCCATCGGCAGTCCCGCGTACCCCGCATCGGTCGGTGACCACTTCAGGACGCCCTGCATCAGCAGCGGGAGGAAGAACATCGTGCCGAACATCCCGAAGCTGACCATGAAGCCGCTGAGCAGGGCCCCGCCGAGGACGCCGTCGCGGAACATCCGAAGCTCCAGCATCGGTTCGGGCAGGCGCAGTTCGAGCAGGACGAAGGCCGACAGCAGCAGGGCTGCCACCAGTGCGCAGGCGAGCACCCGGGTGTCGGCCCAGCCCCGGGACGGCCCCTCGATCAGGACGTAGACCAGTGCACCGAGGCCCGCGGCGGACAGCGCCAGGCCGGCCAGGTCGATCCGCCGCTCCCGCGGGGCGATGACCGGCAGCGACCGGCCCGCCAGGACCAGCCCCGCCAGCCCGATCGGGACGTTGATCCAGAACACCCCGGCCCAGCCCAGGTGTTCCACCACCGGTCCGCCGATCACCGGCCCGACCGCGAGGCCGAGCGCGGAGACGGCCGACCAGAGGCCGATCGCCCGGGCGCGCTCGCGCTCGTCGGTGAACACGTGCCGCAGGATCGCCAGGCTCCCCGGGGTGAGCAGCGCGGCGCCGACTCCCTGGAGCATCCGGGCGGCGATCAGCAGCCCGATCGTCCCGGCGAGCGCGGCGGCCGCCGATCCGGCCGTGAACAGCGCCAGCCCGAGGCGGAACACCCGGGTGCGGCCGTACCGGTCGCCGAGCGCGCCGCCGGTGAGCACCAGGGCGGCGTAGACGAGGCTGTAGCCCTCCACCACCCACTGCAGACCGTTGATCCCGGCGTCCAGATCCTGCCCGATGCTCGGCAGGGCCATGTTGACGATGACGTTGTCCAGCATGGACATGAACATGGTGACGCACAGCGTCGCCAGTGCGAGCCGCTTGCGCAGAGCGCTCGACCCCATCGGTACTCCTCCATCCTTCGAGCCCCTAACACTGTTAGGGGCGAACCGGCACGGACAGAGTGTCCCTAACGGTGTTAGATTGCAAGTGGGATTCCCGCGACCGCGGGATCGGTGAGGCGCGGGGCCCGGAGGCACGGGCGCTCCGGAGTCGCGGGACCGCAGAGCCTTGGGGTCCCGCGACCGCGAGGTCCCGGGCCGCGGGTGGCGGCTTCCCGGAGTCGCGGGAGGCGAGCAAAAACCCATGGCGGCAGACGACCAGGGCCAGACCCAGCCCACCCTGACCAGGGAGGCACTCGCCGCGGCCGCGCTACGGGTGCTGGAACGGGACGGGCTGGCGGGCCTGTCGATGCGCAAGGTCGCCGCCGAGGTGGGCGTGAAGGCGGCCTCGCTCTACTGGCACGTCCGCAACAAGGAGGAGCTGCTCGACCTGCTGAACGACGAGATCATGGCCCACGCCGTCGAGCCGCCGCGCGAGGGCGACTGGCGCAGCCAGTTCCTGGAGTACAGCCGCCGCTACCGCCGTCTGCTGCTGGACAGGCGCGACGCCGCCAAGGTGGTCGCCGGCCGCCTCGCCCCGGGCCCACATCTGCTGCGGCTCATGGAGGAGCAGCTGGACCGGCTGCGCGAGGCCGGATTCTCCGACGCCGACGCGGCCATGACCACCTATCTGCTGGGCGCCTACGTGCAGGGCTTCGTACTCCAGGAACAGTCCCCCATCTCCGCCGAGGAGACCAGCGGCACCAGCCGCGGCGAGATCGCCGCCGCCGCCGGCGAGCGGTTCCGCGCCCTGCCGCCCGAGGCCTTCCCCAACCTGGTGGCACTGGCCGGCGACCTCACCGAGCCGGCCATGGACGCCCGGTTCGACTTCGGCCTCGAACGCATCCTCGACGGGCTCGCCGGCCTGCTGCCGCCCGACCGCCGCGGGACGGCCCTTACGACTGAGGCCACGCAGGCCCGGAACAGGCCCTGAACCCCCGTCGGAATCCTGGTCGACGCCGCCACAGCGGGACGGGTAGCCTCCCTGACGTCCCGTCCGTTCGTACCAGGAGGTGCCCGCCATGCCCGACCTGTACCCGCTCACCGAACCGTCCGCACAGGGATTGCTGGAGGTCGGGGACGGCAACGCGATCCACTGGGAGGTCTCGGGCGCCCCGGACGGGAAGCCCGCCCTGGTGGTGCACGGCGGACCGGGCTCAGGACTGAACGCGGGCAACCGGAGGTACTTCGACCCGGACCGGTACCGCCTGGTGCTGTTCGACCAGCGCGGGTGCGGACGGAGCCGGCCGCACGCCGCCGACCCGGCGACCGGGCTGGAGCACAACACCACCGCCCACCTGATCGCCGACATGGAGCGGCTGCGCGAGCACCTCGGCATCGAGCAGTGGCTGCTGTACGGCGGGTCCTGGGGGTCCACGCTGATCCTCGCCTATGCACAGGCCCACCCGGAGCGGGTCTCCGAGATCGTGATCTGCGGGGTCACCATGACCAGGCCCGAGGAGACCGACTGGCTGTACCGGGGTGTCGGCCGGTTCGTGCCCGGCGCCTGGGAGGCCTTCCGGGACGCGCTGCCCCCCGAGGACCGGAACGGCGACCTGGTCGCCGCCTACAGCCGCCTGCTCAACAGCGCCGACGCGGCCGTCCGAACCAAGGCGGCACGGGACTGGGCAACCTGGGAGGACGCGGTGATCGCCCACGAGTCGCTCGGCAAGCCGAACGCGTACACCGACCGGCCCGACGACGCGCTGATGGCCTTCACCCGGATCACCGCGCACTACTTCGCCCACGACGCCTTCCTGGAGGACGGCCGGCTGCTGCGCGACGCCGACCGGCTGGCCGGCATCCCGGGCGTGCTGATCCACGGCCGGCTCGACCTCGGCTCCCCGCTGAAGACCGCCTGGGAGCTGGCGCAGGCCTGGCCGGAGGCCGAGTTGACGGTCGTCCAGGAATCCGGGCACACCGGAAGCCCGGCCATGCGCGAGGCGGTCTTCGCGGCGATCGAACGGTTCGCGGGGGCGGACGAACGCGGTCAGTGACCGCTCGACCACGAATTGCTCACGGGGGGTGACATTCGGGGCGCACACTCCGACACTGAGAGGAGAACTTCCACCTCAACGGGTCGGCCGGCGCCGACCGGTGTCGGCCGCCGAGAGGGCAGGCAGGCCATGAGCACGCCGTCCGCCAGGCTCCCGATCATCTATGTGCGCGGCTACGCCGGTGGCACCTCGGGGATCGAGAAGGCCGTGATGGACCCGTTCTACGGGTTCAACGAGGGCTCGACACACATCCGCATCGGACGCGATGACGACCCCGTCTTCTACCAGTTCGAAAGCCCGTTACTGCGTCTGCACCTCGACGAGGGCTACCACATCTTCGTCGAGGGCGGTCAGGCCGGCTACCTGGAGACCCATGACAACATCCCCCCGGACAGCATCTGGATCCACCGGTTCTACGACGGCTCCTCGGGCACCTGGGGGGCGAAGCCCCGGCAGTTCGACCTGGAGGCCGCGGCCGCCGACCTGCTGGCGCTGATCGAGCGGCTGCAGGAGCGGACCGGCGCACCGCGCGTCCACCTGGTCGCCCACTCGATGGGCGGGCTGATCTGCCGCTGCCTGCTGCAGAAGACCATCCCGGACCAGCGCCCGGGCCGCCGGGCCGGCGACTACGTGTCCAAGCTCTTCACCTACGGCACCCCCCACGGGGGTATCACCTTCGACGTCGGCTTCGGCGTCCCGGAGGCGCTGCGCGACGCGATCAACGTCAACGGCTCGGACATCTTCGGCCCGGAGCACATGTACCGGTACCTCACCCCGACGGCGCGTCTGGACCCGAACGGCCCGCCGAAGGGCTGGCGGGCCGTCGACCTGCCCGACGACGACGGCACCGGATCCGCCGAGGAGGCCGCCGGCGGCTTCCCGCTGGAGCGGGTGTTCTGCCTGGTGGGCACCGACCCGACCGACTACGACGTGGCCCACGGGCTCTCCTCGGCGACCGTCGGACCGCGCAGCGACGGCCTGGTGCAGATCGAGAACGCCCAGGTCACGGGTGCCCACCAGGCCTTCGTCCACCGCAGCCACAGCGGCCGCTACGGGCTCGTCAACTCCGAGGAGGGCTACCAGAACCTGCGGCGATTCCTCTTCGGCGACCTCCGGGTGCGCGCCGACCTGGTCGGCCTGGACCTGCCGGACGACGACCCCGAGGTGAGCTGGCAGGCCGAGGTCCGACTCGCGGTGCGCGGGCTGCCGGTGACGATGCACGAGCGGCTGGCGCCGCACTGGTGCCCGATCCAGCTGCCCTCACGGGCGCCGGGCGGTAACGGCAACGGCAACGGCTATGGCGGCTCGCGCGCGGGCACGGGTGTAGGCGTGGGCGTGGGCGCGGGGGCGAACGGGGACGGGAACGGGGACGGCAGCGTGCGGCTGGCCACGACCTTCCTCTCCAGCTCGCTGCCACGGCCCGAGGAGACCGGGCCGCTGCGGTACGCCCTCGTCCTACGCGTGCTGTCGCTGCACGAGCACCACGGGCTGTTCGGCTTCGGCGACCATCTGGAGCAGACCGCCGACTTCGCCGACAGCCTGATCGTCGACGTGGACACCTCCGGCCCCCATCCGGCCGCCTGGGCCTGCTGGAACTCCCAGATCACCGGCGCGATCAAGGACCTCCGCCCCGACGGCATCCCGCTCCCCGACGACGACCCGGCCGCCGACGCCTGGATCGGCCACATCCCCGTCCCGGCGACGGCCGCCCCCATCCTGGGCCAACACGCCCAGGTCCGGCTCTCGGTGGCGCCCTGGAACTAGGGCCTCTCTATGGATCAGGCCGGATCAGCGCGCGGCATCGGAGTGCGTGCAGCGCCAGGCGGACGGAGGAGGGCGTCCATGCGGTGGGGGCACCTCCCGGCCGAAGGCTGGGGGCCATAGGCAACCGCGACAACGCAGCGTGAGGGTACCTCCCGGCGGAAGGCGGGGGCGTGCGTGCTCCGGCGTCGCGCACCCGGCCTGATCCATGAGAGAGGCCCTAGAGGCCGGGCGGGGCCGCGTCCGGGAGTCGACCGGCGCCTCTCCGGCCGACGATCAAGCGGCAGCCCGACGCCGGTGGCACCGCCCTGAGCGGCGCCACCGGCCGGGCGGCCAGGAAATCGGCGACCAGGAAATCGAAGGACCGCTGCTCAGCCGATCGGTTCCATGCGGAACAGGTCGGGCTGCATGGACTGGACGATCTGGGCTGCCGCAGCGGTGGAGTGGTCCTGGGTGGCGACCCACATGCGGGTGGAGTTCTGGGTGTGCTGGGGCGAGAGGGCGAGCAGGTCGGTGCCGGGGGCCTTCACCAGCCAGAACTCCTGGGCGTTGTTCCCGATGTGGGAGCCGCTGGTCTCGTCGCAGTGGTCGGTGATGACCCAGGCGCCGGCGCCGAGGTACCGCTGGTCGACGACCATGCACCGGTCGCGCCAGCCGACGAGCTTGTAGATCTGCTTGCCGTCGGGCTCGGTGGTGTGGCAGACCCGCCACCGCTGGTTCACGAGGTTGTTCCACCGGAACTGGGCGACCGCGCCGTAGTTGTCGG
Organism: Kitasatospora sp. NPDC048239; assembly: GCF_043202015.1. NCBI lineage: Bacteria > Bacillati > Actinomycetota > Actinomycetes > Kitasatosporales > Streptomycetaceae > Kitasatospora > Kitasatospora sp. NPDC048239. Next base: position 162,748 of record NZ_JBICZP010000009.1, read on the forward strand.
AGGCCTGGGAGACCTCCACGGCCAGGCCGCTGGCGACCGCGGTGATCCTGTAGTAGCCGGGGTCGCAGGGGAAGCCGGTCGAATCCACGGCAGCCTGGGCGGCCGGGGTCGCGACGACCAGCGTCGAGGCAACGGCAGCCGCAGTGCCGATGGCGGCGGTGAGGCGGCGCAAACCGAGGCGGGGCGGTGCCGACTGCGCATCATGAGCTCGCTTTCGCGGAGGGGCCGGGGGACGCAGGACACGTGGAGGACGTGGGGTTACCGGAGGAACCAGCGCCGAAACTGCAGGGAGCGGTCAGCAGCCGATCCGCTGGCGGGCGAGCGAGCTCAGCGTCCCGGCCGGCTCGGACACGGCACAGGAGACCGTTCCCCACTCGAGGTCCGCGAAGGTCGTGTAGGTGCCCGTGCCGTTGGGGTTGCTGTTGATCCAGAAGCCGGAGGACTGACCTGTGCGCGCGCACAGGTAGCGGACGAACTCGCCCTGCACCGTCCGGCTGCCGGGACCAGTGGGAGACGGCCGGTCCGCTTCGTGCGTTCGGCCTCCGAGTGGGCGCCGACGAGGTGCCGGCGGGGACGGTCGGCCTGCGGCTCGCAGCGGACGGCCCGGCTCCCGGCCAGGTGAATGTCGCCTACGGCCTCCACCCGTCCTGGAGGGGACGCGGCCCGGCTACCCGCGCGGCCCTCCTGGCGTCCCGGTACGCGGCCACTGCGGGTGGGGAGGAGGCGGTGATCCAGGTGGATCCGGAGAATCCCGCCTCCGCCGCGGTCGCACGGCGGACAGGATTCACCGCCGGCAGGCAGCTGCCCGGCGACGGTGGCGCAGGGCTCGACCGGTACAGCCGGGACCTGCGCGACGCTCCCCGGTGAGGCTCGGCAGCGACGGGACAATCCTGGTCGAGCACCTCGGAACACGCCTCAGGAGGTCGCCTCGATCACAACTCGATACGCACCCTCGGCCGGGCAGACCCTAAGCGTCGGCGGGAGCGTCCGTCGGCGGCTCGGGCGGGGCCTCGGCGGCCAGGAGCACACGGCGCAGGAGGTCGGAAAGCTGGCGGCGTTCGGCGGGGTCGAGGACGCCCAGGAGGCGGCGTTCCTCGCGTCCGACGACGTCCAGGGCCGAGCGCCAGGCCTCGCGGCCGGCCTCGGTGAGCTCGACGTCGACCCGGCGGCGGTCCTCGGTCGAGGGAGTCCGGATGACGAAGCCTCGGCGCTCCAGTGCTTCGAGACGGCCGGTCACCGATGCGGGTGCCATGTTGAGGTCGGTCCGCAGCTCGGACGGGACGGCGTGTCCGCCGCGGCCGGCCAGTACATGGAGGGTGTCGAACTCGTGCTTCGGCAGGCCGTAGTCGGCCACGCCCTGCTCCCGGACGCGACCCAGGTGCTTGGTGAGCTTGTTCATCCGGGTGACGGCGCCCTCGATGTCGGGGTCGAGGTGCGGGAGGACGGGGCGCCAACGCTCGACATGGCCGTCGGTCCAATCCCGCGGTTGGCCGGGTGCTCGGTCGGCGCGTTCCTGCTCCTGCTCCATGGCCTGAGTTTACGGGTCATCGATCGGCGTCAAATATTTCGTTGCCGAAATTTCGGTACCGAAATACAGTCTCCGCGTGACCCACCCACTGAGGCATCGTGACTTCCGGCTGCTCTTCATCGGCCGAACCATCTCCACCCTCGGAGACGCCGTCGTCCCCGCCGCGCTCGCCATCGCGATCACCAGAGCCACTGGCTCGTCCGGGGCGCTCGCCCTGGTGCTGGGCTGTGCCATGGTGCCCCGGCTACTACTGCTGCCGCTGGGCGGCGTGGTCGGGGATCGCATCAACCCCCGGCTGGTCGCCCTGACCACCGACCTGGTCCGGGCCGCCGCCCAGATCTTCGTCGGCCTCGAACTGATCGGCGGGGAACCGAGTCTGACCCACATCGCCGTCGCCGAGGCGGTGGGAGGCGTCGCCTCCGCCTTCGCCATGCCGACCGCCTCCCCACTGGTCGCGGGCACCGTCGAGGGCCCACTGCGGATGCGGGCCAACGCGCTGCTGGCCACCGTCAGCAGCGGTGGTCGGCTCGGCGGCCCCGCACTCGCCGGCGTGCTGGTGTACACGGCGGGCGCCGGCTGGGCGTTCATCCTGGACGGCGCCTCGTTCGTGGTCAGCGCCACGCTGCTGGCCTGCATCACCGTCCGCCACTCCCCCGCCGTTCGCTCTTCGCTCGTCGCCGACCTGGCCGAGGGCTGGAGCGAACTGCGCTCGCGGGACTGGTACTGGACCAGCCTGATCGGCCACGGTGCCTGGAACGGCGCAGCGGCCGTCCTGCTCACGCTCGGCCCGCTGATCGCCTCCGAGCGCCTGGGCGGGGACGGCGTCTGGATCGCCATGACGCAGGCCGGAGCGGTCGGCATGCTGGCCGGCTCGCTGATCGCCGGCCGGGTCCGCCCGCGCCGACCGGTGCTGCTCGCCAACCTGGGCCTGGCCCTGTACGCGCTGCCGCTACTCGCCCTCGCCATCGCCGCGCCAGCGCCGATCACGGTCACCGCGTACGCGCTCGCGATGACCGGGCTCGGGTTCCTCAACCCGGTCTGGCACACGGTGGTCCAGCAGGAGTTCCCCGCCCAGGTCCTGGCCCGGGTCACCTCCTACGACTGGTTGCTCTCGCTCGCCGCCGCACCGCTCGGCTACACGCTCGCGCCACTGGCCGCCGAGGCCTGGGGCAGTACGACACCACTGCTGATCACCGCCGTTCTGGTGGCACTGGCCTGCGCCGGTACCGCGGCGGTGCCGGGCGTGCGCCGGGTCGGGAGCGCCGGGCGGGAGGCGTTGGAGGCGCAGGAGGATGGCGGAGGTCGGTCGGAGCATGGAGGTCGGTCGGAGGGCGAAGGCGGGCCGGAGGGCGCCGACCGACCGGAGGGCGAGCGCGGGAGTACAGCCGAGGTCAGGGCCTGAGGTTTCAGGCCGGAGTTCGAGCCGGGGCCGTGCCGGTTCGGGCGGCCACCCGTCCGGTCGGCGGCGCGGTCTGACGAGACCGCTCCGAGGCCCGGCCTGACACCCCGTCCGGGTGGTCAGGCGCGGCCCCTACGATACGGGCATGATCGCCTACGCCCCAGCAGCCCTGTTCTTCGTCCTGTGCGGGATCGGGGTGCTCCGCGACCGCCGCCGGTTCAGCAATGCCGTCCTGCTCGGTATAGCCGTCTCGCTGCTGGCCCTTGCGCTGCTCGCCGAGCTGCGCAAGGCCCCGACCCTGGTGGCGGAGCTGGCGGCGGCCGCGATCATCCTGCTGCCGGCCGTCGGTACGCTGGCGCTGATCGGCTTCCTGATCACCAACGGGTTGACCATGATCCGCAAGGAGGGTCTGCGCCCGGCGAACCTTCTCTCCCTGCTGGCAGGCCTGGGCATCCTCGGCGTGATCGGACTGCTCGTCGCGGCGCTGGTCACACACTCGTACCGGCTCGGCGTCCTCGCGGGCACGGCCGTCCTGGTCGTCGGATACATCTCCTTCCTGTTCGTCTGCTTCGTCGGATACGCCTTCCTCTACGGACGCCACCGGCCGCGCGGGGACGTGGACTTCGTGGTGGTCCTCGGCTCCGGACTGATCGGCGGCGAGCGGGTGCCGCCGCTGCTGGCCAGTCGGCTGAACCGGGGCCGCGACGTGTTCGAGAAGCAGGCCGCCCGTGGCAACCCGCCGGTTCTGATCACCTCGGGCGGCCAGGGGCCGGACGAGAAACTGCCGGAGTCCCACGCCATGGCCGACTACCTCGTCGAGCACGGTTTTCCGGTGGAGCACATCGAGCGCGAGGACCGCTCGCGGACCACCGAGGAGAACCTGCTCCTCAGCAAGCTCATCATGGAGCAGGCCAAGCCGGACTACCGCTGCGTCATCGTCACCAACAACTTCCATGCCTTCCGGGCCGCGCTGATGGCCCGCAAGACGGGTGTCAACGGGCAGGTGTTCGGCTCGCCGACCGCCGCGTACTACTGGCCGAGCGCGACGATCCGCGAGTTTGCCGCGGTGTTCCTCTCCCACAAGCTCGTCAACTTCGGCATCTGCGGTTTCCTCGCGCTGTGCGGGGTGCTCGCCGCCGCCGCGCTCTGACCCGCCTCGGTGCTCGCTTCGGTGCTCGCCTCGGTGATCTCCCCGGGCCCTGGCCGCCGACGCGACCGGGGCCTGGGCGCGTCGGGCCGCCACCGGCTCGCGCTCGCCCGTGCGCCGTCTGCCAGGTGGTGGGGCAGGGGCGGGGATCGGTCTGGCGCAACACCTCCTCACTCGTGAGATACGGGTATGCGGACAGCGGCCGACCGGTCGGCCACCGGTTGGTCCGGGTACGCGGCACCCGGCCCGTCAGGGGTGTTTCATCCCGCAGCTCCTGAGTAGTCATGGTCCCGACCTGCCTTCTTAGTGGCGGACACCCCGATGCCAATCACGCACCCAGCGCTGACAGCCGCGCCATGGCGGCTTCTGCCATGGCCGGGCGGCGGAGGGCGGGTGACCAGCACATACCCCCGGCAGTCCGAACGCGCCACGCTGCACGACGTCCCATCGAACTCCTCCCCCACCCAGGAGTCCCCCATGGCTGTCCCGTCTGCTCGTGTCCCGTCTGCTCGCATCCCGGCCCCTCACGCCCCCGTCCCTCCGTCCTCCGGCGCCGCTGTTCGCCGTCGCGCCGGGCGGCTCGCGCGCTGCCTTGCCGCCGCCGCGCTGGCGGCGGGGACGCTCGGCAGCGCCGCCGTCCACGCGGCCGCCGCAGCCACCCCGTCGGCCGAGCCCGCCGCACCTGCCGCACCTGCCGCAGGCTCCGCCGACGGCCTGAGCGGGACGTTCCAGCAGGTCACTGCCTTTGGTACCAACCCGGGCAACCTGGCGATGTACTCGTACGTCCCGGCGGGGCTTCCCTCGGGCGCGCCACTCGTGGTCGCCCTGCACGGCTGCGTCCAGAGCGCCGGCGACTACTACCGCAACTCCGGCTGGACCAAGTTCGCCGACCTGTACGGCTTCGCCGTGGTGTTCCCGCAGACCAGTTCGGCCAACAACAGCCTCTCCTGCTTCAGCTGGTTCGACTCGAACAAGGACAGCCGGGGCACGGGCGAGGCGAAGTCGGTGGTCGAGATGGTGGCCAAGGCCGAGGCGCTGTACGGCTCGGATGCCGGCCGGGTTTTCGTCACCGGCCTCTCGGCTGGCGGCGGGCTGGCCGCCGACCTGCTGGCCGACTACCCGGACGTCTTCGCCGGCGGCGCGATCGACTCCGGGCTGCCCGCGCACTGTGCGACCACCCAGAGCGCCGCCTCGGGCTGTCAGAACAACGACCAACGCCTCACCCCGGCCCAATGGGGTGACAAGGTCCGCAGGGCGTACCCGGGTTGGACCGGGCCGTGGCCGCGAGTGGCGATCTGGCAGGGCAGCGCCGACACCACGGTGAAGCCCGTCAATGCCACCGAGCTGCGCGACCAGTGGACGAACGTCTGGGGTCTCGGGCAGACCGCCTCCGCCAGCCGCAGCCTGCCGGGCGGAACCACCCAGACCGTCTACAACGATGCCGGGGGCCGACCCGCCGTGGCGCTGTACTCGATCGCCGGGATGGGCCACGGACTCGCCGTCAGCCCCGGCTCGGGCACCGACCAGTGCGGGACCACCGGCAGCTACTTCCTCAATACGATCTGCTCCAGCTACCACACCGCCCAGTTCTGGGGCCTGGACGGCAGCACGCCCTCCACGCCCGGGCTGCCCGCGCCCTCCGGGCTGACCGCGACGGCCACCGCGGACTCGATCACCCTTGCCTGGCAGTCCGTCGCCGGCGCCTCCTCGTACGAGGTGTACCGGGGCGGCAGCACGCTCGGCAGCGCCACCGGAACCTCCTTCACCGACACCGGGCTGGCCGCCGGGACCACGTACGCGTACACCGTGGCGGCGGTCGACTCGACGGGAGCCGTGGGCACCCGGTCGGCGACGGTGACGGCGAGCACCAGCGGCAGCGCGCCGCAGTGCTTCACCGACAACAACTACAACCAGGTGAAGGCCGGTCGGGCGACGCAGAGTGTCGGCATGACCTACGCGCTCGGCTCCGGGCAGGGCATGGGGCTGTGGAACGTCCTCACCGTCCACACCCTCAAGCAGACCGGCCCCGGCTACTTCGTCCTCGCCGACGGAGAGTGCTGAACCCCGCCGCACCACCACGCGACCGCTGAGGTACTGCCGCAAGACCCTCACGACTCCGCCCCGGGACGCAGGCCGGCGAACAGGTCGGTCTCGGGGCGGACGCTCTCCACCAGGCACCGGGCGAGGTGGTAGTCCTCGGTCGGCCAGACCTCGCGCTCGATGTCACGCGGGTGCGCCATGAAGTTGGCACCGGGCTCGATCTGGGTCGCGTGGGCGAGCAGCGCCGCATCCCGTACGGCGAAGTACTCGGCGCAGCCGATCCGGGTGGTGGTGGCGAGGACAGGCGGGGTGTCCGGCCACTCCGAGAGCAGCGGGCCCATCGCCGATTCGACGCCCCGCGCCGTCATCGCGTCGTGCAGGGTCTGGAACCAGGCCCGGGACAGCGCCAGGTGGTAGTAGAGCTTGGCCGGCTGCCAGGGCTCGCCCGCCGCCGGGTAGCGGTGCGGGTCGGCCGCCGCTTCGAACGCCTCGACCGTGACCCGGTGGGTCATCACATGGTCGGGGTGCGGGTAGCCGCCCGTCTCGTCGTAGGTGACGACCACGTGCGGGCGGAACTCCCGGATCAGGGCGACCAACGGCTCGGCGGCGACGGCGAGCGGCTGTACCGCGAAGCAGTCGACCGGCAGCGGCTCGCCGTCGGCGGGCAGGCCGGAGTCGGTGAAGCCGAGGAAGCGCTGGTCGATGCCGAGGATGTCGCGCGCCGCCGCCATCTCCCGCCGGCGGATCCGCGCGAGGTCGGCCTGCACCTCGGGGCGGTCCATGCCGGGATTGAGCACGGACCCGCGCTCGCCGCCGGTACAGGTGGCGACCAGCACCTGCACCCCCTCCGCGGCGTAGCGGGCGAGCGAGGCCGCGCCCTTGCTGGACTCGTCGTCGGGGTGGGCGTGCACGCTGAGCAGACGCAGTACGGGCTTGTTGTCGGCGGTGGTGACCGATGCGGTCATGGCCCCTCCCGGGGATCGTCCGGCACGGCCGCTCCGGCCGCAAGAGAGAACTTAGAACCGACCCAGTGATTAGGTCAAGCCTAATTACTGTGCTCGACCCAGCAAGACTGCGCTAGGCTTTACCCATGACCGAGGGCACCCCGAATCTGCGCGAACTCAACAAGCGCCGCACCCGCGAGGCGATCTCGCACGCCGCGACCACGCTCTTCATCGAGCGGGGATTCGACCGGACGACGATCGCCGAGGTCGCGACGGCCGCCGGAGTCGCCAAGATGACCGTCACCAACCACTTCCCGCGCAAGGAGGACCTGGTCCTCGACCTGCACGAGGAGATCGTCGCCCGCCCGGCCCGAACGGTCGCCGGGCGCGCTCCCGGCGAGTCCGCGCTGGCCTCGCTGCGCCGGGAGTGCCTGGCCGCGATCGACCGGCACGACCCCGCCCTCGGGTTCTCCGGACCGTCCTTCGCCCGCACCGTGACCGGGAGCCCCGCCCTGCTCGCCCGGCTCCGAGAGATCCACGAGCAGAGCGAGGAGGCACTCGGCGCCGCCCTCGCCGAGGCGACGGACGCCCCGCCCGGCGATCTCACCGCCCGCCTCGCCGCCGGGCTGCTCGCCGCGATCCACCGGACACTCTTCGCCGAGGTGTTCCGCCGCATCCTGGCCGGAGAGGAGCACGAGACGATAGCCCGCGCCATCCGCCCCGCCGCCGTCCGCGCCTTCGACCACCTGGAGGGCGCGCTCGGCGGGTACGCCGTCCGGCCGGCCGAGTAAAGGCACCTCCGACCTCGACCTTTCCGGCGATCCCACCGCCGGCACCACCTCCGATGCCGCACTTGACGAAAGGTTGACCTGCTCACGGCAGAACGTTGGCGAGGGGTAACCCTATGGTCAGCCCATGCCCCAACAGCCCATCAGGCGCATGACCCTCCCGGTCCTGCCCTACCGCAAACCCACGCCCGGCCGGGACTACTGGATCCTGGACGACGTGCTGTCCGACCCGGACGCCGTCCGGGCCCGCTGCCTGGATCGCGGCGACTGGACCGAGGGCTACCCGTACCGACCCGAGAGCTGGCCGGGCCTGCGCACCATGCCCGGCCTGGAGCCCGCCGAGCTGGCCCGCGTCGAGGCCCTGGTCCGCAAGGCCACCGGGGCGCCTCGGCTCTGGGTGCAGAGCACCCCCGGCGGCGGCACCCTCAACCACAACTGCGTCCAACTGGTCGGCGGCGGCGAGTCGGAGTCCCGCCCGCACACGGACTCCCGCGCGCTGTGCCGCTACGCGGCCGTGCTCTACCTCAGCCCCGGCGCACCGAAGGAGGCCGGCACCAGCTTCTACCGCCAGCAGTTCCCCGGCGGCCGGCTGGGCGGAAACATCGTCAACCCTCCGCACAACAACCTGGTCGAGGCCCTCGGCACGCGCCATGTCCCGGGCGACGCCTTCACCGAGGACGTCCGCGTCCCCAACCGCTACAACCGCCTCCTGCTGTACCACGCCAACCTCATCCACAGCGCGACCACCTACTACGGAACCGCGCTGGAGGAACGGCGGATGACAGCGGTGTTCTTCTGGATGGCCTGACCAATGACCCGGGTCGGGCGGCACCGCGGGGCATCGGACGCGCGGGCACGGCCCAGCTCCGCGCCGACCCAGCTCCACACCCTCTGACACCACCCTGCTATCAGGTGGTAGCTTGAATCCCATGGCCAAGACCCAGGTGAATCTGCGGATGGACGACTCGGTCGCCGAGATGGCCCGGCACGCGGCGGAAACCCGCCGGATGCCGGTCAACGACTACGTCGCCCAGCTGATCCGGGACGACAACGAGAAGCTGCGCACGGTCTTCCTGGCCGGAGCGGCACACGTCCTGGACGAGTACGGCGACCTGCTCGACACGATCGAGCAGGGGCAGCGGTGATCCTCCACGTCGACCTGGGCTGGATCCTGGAGGTCGCCGAGCTGGCCGGACAGGACGATCCGGCGCCGATCGACTACGGCGTGGCGATCGCCGCCGTCGAGCGGCACCGCGCAGTGGTCGCCGGCCAGGACGTCTACGACGGTTCGATCGCACGGGCGGCCGCGCTCACCCACACCCTGGGGCGACTGCCCTGGCTGGAGCGGTCGAACCTGCGGGTGGCGGTCGCCGTCGCGCACGGCTACCTCCAGGCCAGCGGCGTCCCCGTGAAGCTCGACCAGGAGCGGGTCACGGCCCTGGCGGTCGAGCTGCGACGCCCGGCCGCGACCGCATCGGACATCGCGGCGGTACTGAGAACCTGGCGCAGCTGAGGCCGCCTCTGCCGGGGCATGCGGAACGCGCGCTCCAGGTCGAAGCGACGGAGAAGGGCAACCGGCAGCGGCCGGCCGATGCTGAGCGGCCATCGCTCCCGGATCGTCGAATCCTCGCCCGGCAACCGGCGAAGGGGCTCGCCCATGCCGAGATGCCGGACCGTGAACATCGGCCGTTCATCGGCCCTGACGGCGCTCTCTGAAATTGGCTGTGGCACAGATTTCGTGACGATCACATCCCGGACAGGCGACAGGGCGAAGGCCGTCCCGGGCTGAGCCCGGCCTGCTCAATCCTCCGAGCTGTGTGTAACGTCCAGCGATCGGATCGCTTTCGCGCTGATGCTCCCGAGGGGCTCTCCCGGCGGGCTCGGTCCTTCATCCAGGTACACGGTCTCCGCGTTGAAAAGCCGGGGAGTCGCGCAGTATCGGAGCCGCTGGCTGAAGCTCGGGATCCCAGGAGCGGAGGGCGAAGAGGTCGATGCCCTCCAACTCGGGCCTTACAAGCCGGTTCCGGAAGTAGAAGGGCTGACGGATGGGTGGTGGCGAGGCGCAGGCTCGCTGATCGCGATCTACAAAGGCGCGGCCGAGTACTTCGCCAGAGCCCGCTACCGGACTGCCGTCATCTACTCCGCCCCGCCCCCGCTCCCCCGCTATCCGGTCGCCGAAGCATATCTACCGGAGCCAGGTGGCACCTTGCGAATATTTCCGACCGTCTGGCCGTTCTCTGCCACGTCCTCCTCGGGCAGCAGGTCGACGGCCTGCCGAAGGAGTGTGAACGCGTCATCCATGTGCTGCGTTGTCCCTGGACCGTGGAGCACCCCGAGGGCCTCGCGTGCCTGACTGTCTCAGCACCGCGAGGCCGCTGCGGGGCGGACACGGCAGCGGGCTACTCCTCGAGACCGGTGCGCAGGGCCTCGATGAACCAGGCGAACACCGGCACCAGGCTTGTCGGGACGGGCCATCCGTTGATGACGGCCAGGAGGCGCCAATAGCGTTCCGCACGCGAGTCGTTGGCGACCTCCAGGCGTGTCAGCAGCCAGCGGCGCAGGTCGGTGTCGTCGGCGCGGCCGAAGACCTGGGCGTAGCGGGCGGTGAGGGCGTCGATGATGGCCGCTGCCTCGACGGAGGTGGGGGCGATGCCGGCGGCGAGGGCGTGCCCGACCTGTTCGCGGACCGTCTCGGTGAGGTCGTGGTGCAGACCGGTGGTGTCGCCCTGGGCGCGTTCGGCTGCCTGGTGCTCTGCCATCCGGCGCACTGCGGCGCGAAAGTCCGGGTCCTGGGTGAGTTCGGCGAGCTCCGCCCATGCCTCGACCTGATCCGGTTCGGGGTCGTCCGGCAGGTCGGGCATGGCCGAGCGCATCATGTCCACGAAGTCGGGGTTGGCGTCCAGGCCGCCGAAGGTGTCGTCGATGAAGTCGTTGACGAGGCGTCGGCGCTCGTCGTCGGAGAGTTTCGCGAGCTTGTGCATAAGGTCCATCTCCTCAGGGGTGGAGCCCCGCTTGGCTACCGCTCGAAGCACCGCGCGACGCAGCCGTAGGCTGCGGATCTGCACGTCCAGGGCGTCGGCATGCGCTGCCGCGACCTCGGGAACCGAGATCTCCCGGTCCAGCACCTGCCGGATGACGGCAAGGTCGACTCCCAGGTCACGCAGTGTTCGCACGAGGTCCAAACGCGCGAGCGCACGGAGGTCGTAGAGCCGGTAGCCGGCCGGGCTGCGGTCAGTCGACGGCACGATCCCGGTGTCGGAGTAGAACCGGATGGTCTTCACCGTCAGCCCGGTCCGCCGGGCCAACGCTCCGATCGTGTAAAGCGCGTCGTCGTCCATGCCCCCACCTTCGCGCCTCCCCCTACTGGAGACTCAAGCCCATCACCCAGGAGACCCCACCGGCTTGGGGACGGGCTACCCCCGCGTCATCCACAGGTCTTGAGGACTATCCGAACCACCGGTTCGGTCCCACCGAATGAGCTTGTGAAGCTCAGCCACCAGAGGGGTTGAGCCTGGTGAGGGGCGCGAGGGGGTGGCCGGGATCGTTTGTGCGAGCGGCAGTGAGGCTTGGGGGTGGCGACGGGATTGTTCGCTGGGCTACGTTGTGTGGTCATGACTACCGGGACGGCGTCGCGCCACGCACGGATTGGTGACCCGGTGCTCTTCTGAGTGCCGGACGGGCCGTGGGCGGCCCGCTGTTGGATCGTGGATCCTGTGCTGCTGCGCGGGCTCCGCCTCCGTCGTGTTGATCACAGGCTGGACAGGTCAACCACGACAGGAGAATTCATGCCCACCACGATGCTGCAGATTCCCACCGCGCACGGCCAGGCCGACGCGTTCGCCGTCTTCCCCGACGGGGGCGGGCGGTACCCGGGGGTGCTGATGTACCCGGACGGCTTCGGGATCAGGCCCGCGCTGCTGGAGATGGCCCGCGAACTGGCCGGACACGGGTACTACGTGCTCGTTCCCAACCTCTTCTACCGGCACGGCCCGGCACCGGTGGTCGAGCTTCCCGAGCACATCGGCGAGGAGGCCCGGCCGGCGGTCTTCGCCCAGCTGATGCCCTTGATCGAGGCGCACACCCCCGAGCGCGTCCTGCGCGACGCCGACGCCTACCTCGGGTTCCTCACCACCCGGCCCGAGGTCGCTGCCGGACCGGTCGCGGTGACCGGCTACTGCATCGGCGGCCTGCTCGCGATGCGCACCGCCGCGGCCCACCCGGGCCAGGTGGCCGCCGTCGCCGCGTTCCACGCGCCCGTGGGCGCCGACGGGCCCGACCTGCTCTTCAAGATCACTGCCCAGGTCCATCTCGGCCACGCCGAAGGCGACATGACACCCGAGGCTCTCGGCGAGCTCAACCGGACCCTGGATGCCGCAGGTGTCGGCTACACCTCCGAGATCTACCCCGGCACCATCCACGGCTTCACGATGTCCGACACCGACGCCTTCGACCCCGCCGCCCTGCGCCTCCACTGGGACCGCCTGCTGCCCCTTCTGGGCCGCACCCTGGCCACCGGCTGACACCCGTGGTCAACGGCTGCGGCCCCGGCCCGGAACCCAGGCCCGAGGACCTGGTGCGCGGGGTGGCAGCCGGGCGGGTTAGGTTACCCGGATGAGTCTTCTCGAGGATGTGGCCGAGCGCGACGGCTGGCGGTGCTGGGTGTGCGACGAGCCGGTCGACCCTGACAAGTCGGTGAACGACGCCCGCGGGCCCAGCGTTGACAGCCGGACCGCCGACCGGAAGGCCAAGGTCGCCGAGCGGCTCGCGCACCGCGGGTGCAACTCCCGCAAGGGCGCCGTCAAGGTGGTCATCGCCTGGCCGGACCGCCTGTACGTGGTCGAACCCGCGCCGCTGATCACCGTTGCCGGGAGGTTGGAGCGCAAGGGGGGCCGCGAGATGGTGGGTCGTTGTCCGACCAGGAAGGACGCCCAGGAGACGGCGGACTGGCTGCTGGACCGGTTCTCCCGGCTGGTGCCGGAGCTGCCGGTGACCGCCGACATCGAGGCGGGCGGCGGCCAGTTCCTGGTCATCCTCGCCACCGGCCGCCGCTGACCGCCTCCCGGCGGTTCAGGGCGCGGCGTCCCTGATCGGGAAGGTGCCGGCGGCGCCGGTGAGCTCCAGCATCCGCAGCACCAGGGGGCGGGGGCGGGTCAGCTCGATCCGGCAGCCGTCGGCATCGGCGCGGGCGCGGGCGCGCAGCAGCACGTTGAGGCCGGTGGAGTCGCAGAACTCCAGAGCACCGAAGTCGATCACCACGACCGTCCCGACCGGTCGCAGGGCCTCGTCCAGGGCGTCCCGCAGGATGTCGGCGGTGTCCAAGTCGAGCTCTCCGCGCAGGGTGAGCACGGTGCCGTGTGCCCAGGGCCGCGCGTCCACCGCCAGCTCGCCCGGCTCGACCCCGTCGGCTTTCGGTCTCGGCTTCGGACGCTTCATGGGCTCGACACCTCCCGCCCGCGTCTGCCGCTTCCCTCCACGATAGGTCCGCCCGGCGGAATTCAGTCGGCCCGGCGCCCGGCCGACAACCAGGGCACGGCACCCCGGGCACGGTGAACAGGACACGCCAACAAGGACACGGCGCCCAGGGCGCGGTGACCAGGACACTGGTCGGCGAACGCCGGGCGCACCCGGTCCGCACCGCGTCAGCCGCGCACCCGACCGGAGCCGAGCGGGGAGGCCACCTCCAGCCAGACCCGCTTGCCCTCCCCCTCCGGCTGCGAGCCCCAGGCGCGGGCCAACCGATCGACCACCCGCAGTCCGTGACCGCCCGGCCGGCCGGGGTCGGCACGCAGCTGCAGCCGCGGCGGCACCGGGCTCGCGTCGCTCACCTCCACGCGCAGCCTCCGGTCGTCCCAGTGCAGGCACAGTTCGCGCGGGCCGCCGGGAGCGTGCAGGCAGGCGTTGGTGACCAGCTCGGAGACCATCAGCAGGATGTCCTCGGCGGCCGCCCGCTGCTCGGCGTCTCCCGTCGGCAGCCAGTTCCAGTCGGTCAGGGCGTGGCGGCTGAAGTCGCGGCAGCGGTGCACCGCCCCCTCGCAGCCGTACAGGGCCAGCCGCCTGGACTGCCCGCCGACCGGCGTGCTGCTGACACGGCCCTCACTGGTCACCGGAGACACCGCTCGCGTCGCCGGCGGCGTTCGGCGCTGCGCCCGGCTGCTGAAGGGCCGCGCCGATGCTCGGGTGGACCCGGAGCACGGCGTCGGCACCGGTCACCTCGAACAGCCGGGCGACGGTCGGCCGCAGCCCGGCGACCTCCAGCCGCCGACCGGCCGCCTCGGCCTCCAGACGGGCCCGCAGCAACACGTTGAGTCCGGTGGAGTCACAGAACCCCAGACCGCCGAGGTCCACCACCACCCGGGTGAGGCCCTCCTCGACGGACCTGCCCGGGGCGGAGCCCGAAACCTGGCCCGAGCCCGAAACCGACCCCAGAGCCGCCCGCAGGGCCGCACGCACCTCGTCCGCCGTGTCGTAGTCCAGATCCCCGGTGACCACGACGACCAGCGCACCGGCCTCCTGCCGGGACGAGACCGACAGAAGGGGCGGCCGCTCGCCCCCTGCTGCTCCTGCTGCCATCGCCATCCCGGGCTCCCGGTCCGCCGGCGACGGCCCTGCGCCGTCCCGATCATGATGCCGTGCAGACTGCCGACCCGCGCGGAACGACGGGGAGCGCTGTACCGCCTCGACGGCCGCCGGGCGGTCCGACCAGACCACGGCTTCGTCCATACCGGGGCGTCTGCCCTGCCCGCTTCCGGCTACACCGCCGTCAGCGGCCGCAGCGGACGGCCCGCGGGAAGGGCACGGTCACCGGACCGCCACCGGACCGGCCGTCCCACGCGGACGCCGCCCGTCAACGCCGCGCCCGCCGGTACCGCCTGCGGCTCACCGCCGCGGTGGACCGGCCGACCGGACCTGTCCGGTCGCGCCCGAGGTCCCCGATCGGCCGCTTCCGACAGCAGGAGAGGAAACGATTCAGCGCCCGGTTGCAGGGGTCCCAAGCAGCGCGGACGCGCACCCGCGAGCGGCGGCCGACGGGTGAAAGCCACCCCCGTCAGGGCCGACACGACCGGCCGGACGTACCGATGGACGTGCACAGGCGGCCCCCTGCCGACAGCATGACAGAGTAAGCGCTCCATCACTATGAGCAACGGGGCCAGCGGGTCGGCGGATCCGCGCGCCGGTGATCCCGGCGGCCCCGTTATCGAGAGGTCCCATGATCACAACACTCGACCGGCCGGAAGCTCCGCAGGCGGAGCTCCGGGACGGCACGCAGCGGACGCCGGGGAGCCTGTCGTGAAAGCCCAGCAGCAGCCGCGCCCGGGACCGGTCAGCAGCACGCGTGCGGCGCCCGCGAACAAGGCCGAGGCGCTCGCCGACTGGGCCGACGGCCGACTGGGCATCTACGCCCTGTCCAGGTCCAACCTCCGCAAGATCTTCCCGGACCACTGGTCCTTCATGCTGGGCGAGATCTGCCTCTACACCTTCATCATCATCATCCTGACGGGCGTGTGGCTCACCCTCTTCTTCGTGCCCAGCATGGGCGAGGTCATCTACGAGGGCTCGTACATCCCGCTCAAGGGCATCCAGATGTCGCAGGCCTACGCCTCGACGGTCGACATCAGCTTCGAGATCCGCGGCGGCCTGCTGATCCGGCAGATCCACCACTGGGCGGCGATCGTGTTCGTCGCCGCGATGCTGGTGCACATGATGCGGGTGTTCTTCACAGGTGCGTTCCGCAAGCCGCGCGAGATCAACTGGATGTTCGGCGCGCTGCTGCTGTTCCTCGGGATGTTCGACGGCTTCATGGGCTACTCGCTGCCCGACGACCTGCTCTCCGGCACCGGCATCCGGTTCATGGAGGGCGCGGTGCTGGCCGTCCCGATCGTCGGCACCTACCTGCAGATGTTCATCTTCGGCGGACAGTTCCCCGGCGTGGTGATCGTGCCGCGACTGTTCACCGTGCACATCCTGCTGATCCCGGGGATCATGCTGGGCCTGCTGGTGGCACACCTGATCCTGGTCTTCTACCACAAGCACACCCAGTTCGCCGGGCCCGGCCGCACCCGGGACAACGTGGTCGGCATGCCGCTGATGCCGGTCTACATGGCGAAGGCGGGCGGCTTCTTCTTCCTGGTGTTCGGGGTCGTCTCCGTGATGGCGGCGATCGCGACCGTCAACCCGATCTGGCTGTACGGCCCCTACCGGCCCGACCAGGTGTCCACGGACGCCCAGCCCGACTGGTACATGGGCTACTCCGAGGGCCTGATCCGCGTCATGCCGGGCTGGGAGGTCAGCGTCTGGGGCGGCCACACCCTCAACCTGGGCGTGTTCATCCCGCTGATGGTCTTCCCGATGGTGCTGGCCGCCATCTGGTCCTACCCGTTCCTCGAGGCCTGGGTCACCGGCGACAAGCGCGAGCACCACATCGCGGACCGCCCGCGCAACGCCCCCGTCCGCACCGCCTTCGGCGCGGCCTGGGTCAGCCTCTACCTGGTCCTGCTGGCCGGTGGCGGCAACGACCTGATCGCCACCCACTTCCGCCTGTCGATCGACGCGATCACCTACGCGGTGCGGATCGGCTTCTTCGTGGTGCCGCTGGTGACCTTCGTGGTGGTCAAGCGCTGGTGCCTGGGCCTGCAGCGGCGCGACAAGGAGAAGGTGCTGCACGGCCGGGAGACCGGGGTCATCAAGCGGCTCCAGCACGGCGAGTTCATCGAGGTGCACGCCCCGCTCCCGCAGGGCCGTCTGCACACCCTCACCGACCACGACCAGCCGCAGCCCGCCGTGCTGCCCGCCGAGGTCGACGAGAACGGGGTGGCCCGCAAGGCCGGCATCCTCACCCGCACCCGGGTGAAGCTCTCCCGGGGATTCTTCGGCGAGGGCAGCCAGATCGCCAAGCCCACCGCCGAGGAGCACCACGAGATCACCAGCGGCCACGGCCACCACTGATCCGCGGCTCCCGCACGACGGGGCCCGCCACGCCGTCGAACGCGTGGCGGGCCCCGTCGCCGTCCCGGACGACCCTCCTGAGGAGGCGTCCACCTCTCAAGGCAACGACCGCCCCGGGTCCGGCCCGGGCCGGATCAGCCGTGCAGGACGGCCGGGATCACCGCGAGCAGGGCCGTCGCAAGCGTCACCGAGAGGCAGACCGCCGCCCACCGGGCGCAGATCCGCCGGCACTCGCTGCGGTAGCGGGCCGCCAGCTGCCGGCAGCGCTCCACCGCCCGGTCGACGACATCCTCGGCGTAGCGCAACCGATCGGCGGCGTAGGCCTGTTCGAGGTTCTCCCGCTCGCCGGGCGAGAGCCAGGGGAACTGGGCGGCGAAGGACCGGGCGTCCCGCTCGGCCGCCGCCACCTCCGCCTCCCAGGCCAGGTAGCCCTCCAGGCGCGCGATCTCCACCTTCGAAACCTTCGAGGCCTTGGAGTCCTTCATGGCCTTCATGGCCTTGGAGTCCTTCAGGGCCTTCGCTGCCTTCGAGGCCTTCGAGTCCACCCGGGCACCCTCCCCGGCGCCCTTGCCCGGCCGAGGGCTCCGCGCTCTCGGCGGACGCTGTCTGCCACCCATGACCATGTCCCTTGTCCGGTAGAGAAGGCACCGGGGCGAGCAGCACTGCCGCAGCGGCCCGGGCTTGACGGCGGTCGGCCGACACCCCGCCCGCAGAACGCGGAACACCGGGGACGCATCGCACCGAAACCAGGTAACTACTACCAGTGACGGGACGGTAGCCCAGCGCCGACGCGCCGGGCGCGAGGGCCGCCGCGCGGGCCCGGCGGGCTCCGGTCGGGGCGGACGCCCACCCGAACGAGGGAGTCGACGCCCGCCCCGGGGGGGCCGACCGGGCCAAACGCCAGGGCGAGCACCGCCACGCAGCGCACACGGCCGTGTACCATCTGCGATCGAGGCGGCGCCCTGACGGCCGCCGGCCCGGCCCTCCCCGGTCCGCCCCGGGGGTTCGAACCAGGAGGTCACGCGATGCCCGATGCCGGTCGTTTCAGCGAGTTGGGCGAGCAGGGCTCGCGAGCCGTCATGGAGGCGGCCGCCGTACTGGAGAGTGAACTGTCCGCCGGACTGACCGAGGCCAAGGCGGCCGGCGAGCGGCTGACCAGCGAGCACCAGGTGGACCAGCAGGAGTTCGACCGACTGGTGCGCCGGGTCTCGGAGAACACCCACCAGCTGATCGACGCCGTCACCGCCCGGGTGATGGACAACGCCGCGGGCGAGGCGTCCGAGCACACCCGGCGGATCGCGGCCAACGCGCACGACGTCCTCGACCTGCTGCTCAATCTGAGCAGTCTGGCGCCGGCCGTAGCCAACCGGGCCATGCGGAGCACCTTCGACGACCGGCAGGACGGGTGACGGCGGCGAGCCGGGAGGCCGTCGGCGGCGCGGTGCTGGTCGAGCAGGTGCTGGCCCGCTACCGCGAGCGGACCGTCACCGAGCTGCTGCGGCACATCCCGGAGCAGAGCCCGCCATACCTCTACGACCTGGCCTCGGACTACCCGGCCCGCCCCTGCAAGGGGCTGCGCTCCGCGCTCTGCCTGGCCACCAGCGCGGCGTTCGGCGGCGACCCCCGGCGGGCGATGAACCCGGCCGTGACGGTCGAGCTGTTCCACAACGCCTTTCTGATCCACGACGACATCCAGGACGGCAGCGAGCTGCGCCGGGGCGGGCCGACGCTGTCCGCCCAGTACGGGGTCGAGGTCGCGCTGAACGTCGGCAACGCGACCAACCTGCTCGGCCTGCGGCGACTGATGGCCAACCGGCGCGCGCTCGGCGGCGAGCTGGCCTGGCGGCTGTTCGAGGAGACCGAGCTGATGTGCCGCCAGTCGCTGGAGGGCCAGGCGATGGAGATCGCCTGGATCCGCGACAACGCCTGTGACCTGGTACCCGCCGACTACTACCGGATGTGCCTGAAGAAGACGTCCTGGTACACCTTCCTGTACCCCTGCCGTGCCGGGCTGCTGGTGGCCGGCGGTGCGGCCCGCGGGGAGGAGCGCAGGCTCGACCGGTTCGGCTGGTACCTGGGCGCCGCCTACCAGATCCAGGACGACGTGCTGAACCTGATCGGCACGCTGGAGGGCTACGGCAAGGAGATCGCCGGGGACCTCTGGGAGGGCAAGCGGACCCTGGTGCTGATCCACCTGCTGGAACGCTGCTCCCCCGCCGAACGCGCCCGGATCGTCCGCTACCTGAGCCGCACCAGGGCGCAGCGCGGGCCCGGCGCGGAGGAGGACGTCCACTGGCTGCTGGAGCGGATGACGGCGTACGACTGCGTGGCGAGCGCTCAGGAGGCGGCCGCCGGGCTGGTCACCGCGGCCGAGCGCGAGATCGCGGCGGTACTGCAGGACTGGGTTCCGGTACCGGCCGAGGACGGGGAGGGCGGCGGCGACACCGGCGAGGAGGGCGCGGTTGACGGCCAGGAGGCCGCCGAGGCCCGGGAGTTCCTGCTCGCCCTGCCGGGGTTCGTGGTCACCCGCGACCGCTGAGCGCACTGCTCCCCGGGCTGGACGGCCCGCGGACCGGTGCGTTCCGGGCGGCCTGCCGCTGACGGCCCTACCGCCGGCGGCGGGCCGCCCCCGGGGTCGCGCCCGCCTCCGCGTTCACACCGTGCGGGTAGGATCCGCTCCCTACCGGGCGCCGACCCTGGTCCGGGCCCGGGAACCGGCCGCGGCATGATCGGCGTCAGGGGAAGCGATGCCGGTTGAGCATGGGGGTGGGGTGGCCGATGTCCGTACGATCCGGGCTGCGCGGGCTGGAACGGCTGGCCGGGCGGCTGCCGGGCGGGGTGGACCTGTACCAGTTGCGGCCGGACGGCCGCGTCCTGATCGCCGACCGGGACGGCGCCCGGGAGTTGGGGCCGCAGGGGGCGCACGGACCGGCCGGCGAGGAGCTGCTGCGCTTCATCGACGACGGCCAGTTCGCGCACTACCTGGTCGGTGACGCCAAGACCTCGCCCGAGCGGCCGTCCAACGCCACCTACAAGCTCGGCATCGTCGCCCCGCACAGTGCGTTCACCCCGCACGCCCACGGCGGCGAGCACCTGGTGCTCAGCCTCGGCCACGCCTCCTGCGGGCTGTACGACGCCGAGCGCCGCCGGGTCGTGGACGTGCCGCTCACGCCCGGACTGCTGATCCGCATCCCCGAGCTGATGCCGCACTCCTTCGCCAACCGGGGCTCCGGGCCGCTCAACATCCTGGCCGCCAATACCGGGTTCGGCATCGACCACGAGGACTACGCGATCACCGCGGCCGAGGCCGAACGCCGCGAGGACGCCCAACTGGCCGCCGCGCTCAGGGAAGTGGAGCAGACCCAGAGCGTGGGTACGGTCAGCGCGAGAGAGCGGCTGGCCGCCCGGCTGCGCCGCTTCGCCGCCACGCTGGAGACGCCGAGATGATCTGCCCGCACTGCCAGTCGAACCTGCTGCAGCGTCAACGCACCGGCCGTACCTGCTCGAGCTGCCGCAAGAAGTTCGCGCTCGACCCCAAGGTGGACGGGGTCGGCCTGCACGATGTGCGGATCCGGCGCACGACCACCCGGCTGACGGACGAGGGCAGACTGGTCTGCACCGTCGACCAGGTGCGCTGGGCGCTGGAGAGCCGGGGCCGCCCGGCACAGGAGTTCCGCGGATCCAAGGGCGGCGCGGGCTGCCTGACCGTGCTCGGCATCGGGGCGCTGATCGCCGCCATGGCCCTGCACGGCAGCCTGATCGTGCTGGCCGCCCTCGTGGGCGTCACACTGATCGGCTTCGCGGTCCGCGCGATGGTCCTGTCCGACGCGCCCGCACCGCTCCGCCAGCGCCGGCCGATGCGCACCGCCGGGTCCTTCCACGGCACGCTGGTGACGCGCTGGAACGCCGTCTACGGGAGCCTCCCGTCGGGTCTGGTGGAGGACGACCGGGTCAGGTCCGAACCCCTGGTGGGCCCTCCCTCGGTCGTGCTGCTCTGCCCGGACCCCACGGTCACCAGGTTCCTGCAGGCCAACGGCTTCCCCCGGGAGCACCGGGCGCTGCTCGTCGCCGACCTGCGCGCGGTGCCGGACGGCGTACCCGTGGTGGTCCTGCACGACGCCTCCCCGCAGGGCTGCCTGCTGGTCGCCGACGCCCGGGCCAAGCAGCCCGGCCGCCGGGTGGTGGACGCGGGCCTCCCAGCCCACGCCGTGCTGGCCGCCGAGAGCAGGTTCGTCCACCTGTGCGACCCGGACCGCTCCGAGGAGCTGCGGATCCGGCTGGAGAGGTCCGTGCCCGGGCTCAGCCCGAGCGAACTCGCCTGGTACGCCGAGGGCTGGTGGAGCCCGGTGGCCGCACTCCCGCCCAAGCGGCTGCTGGCGATCGCCGTCCGCGCGGTCGAGCGCGCCGTCGAGCCGCCGGCCCGGATCGCGCTCGTGAAGCAGCGCGCACCGGAGGACCCCGCCGAGACCCGCCGCCGCGCGCTCGCCGTCGGTTTCCTCACCTGGCCCGAGGAGGGCACCCCATGACCGCCCCGCCGCCGCCCATACCCTCCGGACCGGGCCTGCCCCGGCGCGGTCCGGCGCGCCGCCGCCCGCTGCTCGTCGGCGCGCTGGCCCTGGCCGCCGCCCGGGCCGGGGCGCCCGGCGACCTGCGGTACACCGAGCGCCAGCTGTACTACGAGCTGTGCCGGGTCCTGCAGCCCCTGCACGCCGGGCCGCGGCGGATCCCGTACACGCTCGCGCCGCCGGTTCGCTACGCCCGGTTCGCCGAGGCGCTGGCGGCGCGGAGCGGTGAACCGCCCGGGCTGCTCCCCCCGCTGGCGCCCACCGCGCCGGCGGTGCGAACGGTGCGGACGACCGCCGAGAGCGACCTCTACGACTACGGGATACCCCGGCTGCTGGTCTGCCAGAGCCGGGACATCACGCGGATGCTGATCGCCAACGACCTGCACCTCGAAGCGGCCTGCCCGGTACTCGCCGCCGACGAACTGCCGCTCGACCCACGGCTGGTGGCCGCCCTGGAGCAGGGCGACGCCCTGGTGCACGTCCTGCACGACGCCAGCCCCGCCGGGCTCGCCTGCTTCGAGCGGGTGCGCGAGACGTACGGCCCCCGTGGCGCCGGGCTGAAGGTCCGCTCGATGGGCCTCGTCCCCCGGCACGCGACCACCCTTCACCTGACCGCCGGACGCGGCCCGCACCCGTACACCGGCCCGCTGCCGACCGGGCTGCGCGAGGCGGAGCGGGCCTGGCTCGGCAGCGGCCGCACCATCGAGCTGGCCGCCGTCGGCCCCGCCCGGCTGCTGCACACCGTGATCCGCCAGGTCCGGGGTGCCTCGGGCGCGCCCCGCCGGGCCCCGCTCCACCGGCGGGTCCGCACCGTGCGCGATACCGGCTTCCTGACCTGGCCGACGGCCTGAGGCCGTCACCCCACACCTGAGGACTCCCTTCGATGACGCAGCCACGGCACATCGGCTACAGCGACGAACTGCTGGCGGACGGCACCGTGCACCGCCGCTACGAGGACGGCCGCAGCGAATGGCGCCGACGCGGCGCCGACGGCCGCGTGCACTGGCACGACAACCGCGAGGGCGTCGGCACCGACGAGCGCCTCGGCACCGACCTGATCAAGCGCACCAACGCCGACGGCACCGTCGCCTACGGCCGCGACATCGGCTACGGCCGGACGGTCTGGGCCCGCGGCGAGCAGGTCACCGTGAACCGCACCGCCTTCCGCGGCCGCCTCGGCGTGGTGCTCGGCGCCCTCGGGGTGGCCGGTGCCACCGCCGTGGCCGTCTCGCAGTTCCCGCCCTTGGAGCTGAGCGCGGACGAGGAGGAGGAGCTGCGCCGGCAGGCCCAGGCGCAGCAGGCCAACTCCTCTGGTGGGGACGGCGGTTCGGGCGGCGGGGACGGCGGCTCGGGCGGGGGCGGTGGGGACGGCGGGGACTTCAGCGGGGACGACGACGGGGACGGTCACGGCGACTACGCGGGCGACTGGAGCGACTCCGGCGCCGACGGCTGGGACGGTGACGACTTCGGCTGAGTCCGGGCCCCGGACGCCTCGAACCATTCGGGGCTGCGCACGCACCCAACCTGTGCACGCACCACACCGAAAGGCACCACTGAGCAATGGCACGCTGCTGCGCCTGCACCGGGTCCGACTCCGGCCGGGCCCGCGCCCATCTCGCCGCGATCGCCGAAGCAGGCGGATCAGGGGGGACAGCTCTCGGCAGCGGCGCCATGGCCGCCCTGATCGCGGGTGAACCCGGCTACGCCGAAGGGCCGTTCACCGTGGACGGCGTCACGGCCGTCGGCGAGGCCACCCTGCACAACCGCGCCGAACTACTCGCAGCCCTGACCGCCGCCGGCACCCCCGCCCCGCCCGCCTGCCCCGACGGCGAGCTGCTGCTGCACCTGTGGCGGCGGCTCGGCGCGGACGGCGTCCGGCAGGCCGACGGCATGTTCGTGCTCGTCGTGGTGGACGGCACCGACCTCGTCCTGATCCGCGACCACGTCGGCGCCCGGACGGTCTTCTACGCCCGCGCCGACGGCTGCTGGGCCGCGTCCACCTCCCTGCGCGCGCTGCGGCACTGGCCCGCGCTCGCCACCGGCGTCAACCTGGCCGCCGTCCGCTCCTTCCTCACCTTCGCCTACCTGCCCGGCGAGGAGACCCTGCTGCGCGGGGTCTCGGAGGCGCTGCCCGGGCGGATCCTGCGGCTCTCGGCGGACGGGTCGACCCGCGAGGAACGGTACTGGGAGCCCGCCGAACTGCTCCCCGCGAAGGCCGACGAGATACCGCCCGGGGAGTACGCGCAGCAGCTGCGCACCCTGCTGGAGCAGGCCACCGCCCGGCGGCTGCCGGTCGGCGAGGACGTCGCGGTGCTGCTCTCCGGCGGGGTCGACAGCTCGCTGGTCACCGCGCTCGCCGCCCGCCTGCACGACCGCCCCGTGCACACCTACTCGATCAGCTTCGGCGACGAACTCCCCAACGAGCTCGGCTACTCCGGCCTGGTCGCCGAGCACTGCGGGACCAGGCACCGGGTGCTCAGCGTCTCCGGCAGCGAGGTGGCCGCCCGGCTCGCCGACACCGTCGCCCTGCTGGACAGCCCGGTCGGCGACCCGCTGACCGTCCCCAACCTGATGCTCGCCGAGGCCGTCGCCGGCGACGGGCTGAGCGTCTCGCTGAACGGCGAGGGCGGCGACCCGGTCTTCGGCGGCCCGAAGAACCTGCCGATGCTGGTCCACGAGATGCACCGGGACGACCCTGCGCCCGAAGTCCGGGCGGAGGCGTACCTGCGGTCGTACCGCAAGTGCTACGAGGACCTGCCCCGGCTGCTCACCCCCGGCGCCCTGCGGATGCTGGAGGCCGAACCGCTGCCGCGCCGCTTCGTCGCGCCCTATCTGCGGCCCGGGCCGATGCACTCGCTGCTGAACCAGCTGCTGCACTGCAACCTCCGCACCAAGGGCGCGCACCACATCCTCACCAAGGTCGAACGGCTCACCGCCTCGCGCGGCGTCCAGGGCCGCTCCCCGCTGTTCGACCGGCAGGTGATCGACCACGCCTTCGCCACCCCGCCACGGCTCAAGCTCAACGGCACGGTGGAGAAGTGGGTGCTCAAGGAGGCCGTCCGCGACCTGCTCCCGGCGACCGTCACCGACCGCCCGAAGAGCGGCATGCGGGTGCCCGTCCAGCAGTGGCTCCGCGGCCCGCTGCGCGACCTCTCGGGGGACCTCCTGCTCGGCCGGCAGGCCCGCGACCGCGGACTGGTCCGCCCCGACACCGTCCGTACCTGGATGCGCCGTGAGGGCACCCTGCTCCCCCGCCAGGGAGGCAAGCTCTGGCTGGTCCTCACCCTCGAACTCTGGCTGCGCGCCTACGACCTGTGAGCTGCTACCCGGAAGGCCCAGCATGCACCCGACCGACCTGACCGACCCGGCCGGCCCGACCGAGCCGGTCGTCCTGACCGACCCGCGGACCGGCGCCACCCGCGGCACCCTGCCGGCGGCCCGCGCCCCGCGCGTCACCGCGGCCGTCGCCGCCGCCCGGGCCGCCGCCGGCCCCTGGCGCGCGCTCACCCCTCGCGAGCGGGAGCGGCGCCTGGACGCGCTCGCCGACCTCGTCGAGCAGCACCTCGACCGGTACGCCGCGCTGGAGCAGGCCGGTACCGGCAAGCCGGCGGCCGAGGCGCTCGGCGAGGTCCGCGAGGTCGCCGACCTGTTCCGGTTCTACGCGGGCGCCGCCCGGACCGGCAGCGCGCCCGCCGCCGGGCGGTACCTCCCGGGCCACGAGAGCTGGGTGCGCTGGGAGCCGATCGGCGTGGTCGGGGCGATCGTCCCGTGGAACTACCCGCTGCTGATGGCCGCCTGGCGCTGCGCCCCCGCCCTGGCCGCGGGCAACACGGTGGTCGTCAAGCCCGCCGAGACCACCCCCGACTCGGTCGGGCTGCTCGCCGAGCACGCGGCGCAGGCGCTCGGCGAGGGCGTGCTCGGTGCGCTCCCGGGAGACCGGGAGACCGGCCGGCTGCTGGTCGCGAGCGGCGTCGACATGCTCGCCTTCACCGGCAGCGCGGCCGCCGGCGCCGACATCGCCGCCCGGGCCGGCCACCGCCGGGTCAGCCTGGAGCTGGGCGGGAACAGCCCCGTCGTGGTCCTGCCCGACGCGCCCGACCACACCTGGACCGCCCTGGCCGCGGCCTGCACCTACAACGCCGGCCAGAGCTGCGCGGCACCCGCCCGGGTGATCACGCTGGCCGAGAACTACGAGCAGGCCGTCGCCGGGCTCACCGCCGCCCTGGCCGACTGCCGGGCCGGCCGCGACTTCGGCCCGCTCAACAACCCCGACCAGGCCGCCCGCTACGACCGCCTGCTCGCCGCCTCCGCCGCGAAGCGATCGCTCGCGGCCCCCGGCCGCAGCGACGGCCTCTGGCGCCCCGCCTGGCTGCTCGCCGACCTGCCGGACGACGACCCGGCCGTCCTGGAGGAGGTCTTCGGCCCGCTCCTGACCGTCCAGCACGCGGCCGGCCTCGACGAGGCGCTCGCCCTGGCCAACGGCGTGCCGCAGGCGCTCGCCGCCAGTGTCTGGACCAGCGACCTCAGCACCGGTCTCGACCTCACCGCCCGTCTGAACGCCGGTGAGACCTGGCTCAACTGCCACCTCGCGCAGAGCGCCGAGCTCCCGCACGGCGGCCGCGGCGCCTCCGGTCACGGCACCGACCTCAGCACCCTCGCCCTCCAGGAGTACCAGCGCCCGAAGACGGTCACCGCCCGGCTCTGACGGGCCCTCGGCCCGGGGGCTCGACGCTCCGACCACGGCAGTTCCCGTGGACAGCCGAACCACGGTGGCACTCAGCCGGCCGTCAGGACCTCCACGCCGCGAGCCGTGAGCTGCTCGACCACCGCGTGACGGGGGTCGGCGTCGGTGATCAGCCCGCTGATCCCCTCCCACGGCAGGACGCGGAAACGTGACGCCGTACCGATCTTCTCGGACGAGGCGAGGATGTAGGTCTCCGCGGCCCGGGCGGCCAGGGCGCGCTTCATCGCGGCCTCCTCGGCGTCGCCGGTGGTCAGCCCGGCCTCCGGGTGGACGCCGGTGACGCCGAGCAGGCAGAGGTCGGCCGAGACGTTCTGGGCGGCCTCCACCGCGGCGGCGCCGCAGGCAACCGCCGAGTGCTTGAAGATCCGGCCGCCGAGCAGGAAGACCTCGGCCTGCGGATGGTCGAGCAGCGCGACCACGATGGTCGGGCTGTGGGTGATCACCGTGCAGGCCAGGTCCGGCGGAAGCAGCCGGGCGACGGCGAGGGCGGTGGTGCCGCCGTCCAGGATCAGCGTGCTGCCCGGCCGGACCAGCGCGGCGGCCTTCGCGGCGACCCTCTGCTTGCCGTCGGGGGTGACGGTCGTCCGGGCGGCGTAGTCCGCCACGGCCGGGGAGACGGGCAGCGCTCCGCCGTAGACACGGTGGCAGAGCCCGTCGGCGGCGAGGTCGCGCAGGTCGCGCCGCACGCTGTCCTCGGAGATGCCCAGGTCGGCGGCGACGTCCTTGGCGACCACCTTGCCCTCGCGGGCGAGCAGGCCCAGCAGGTGGTCGCGCCGTTCAGCAGCCAGCATCCGCATTCTCTCCTGTTCTTGCACGTTTTTGCATGTATCGTAGCGCGCCATGACCGACAAGCCGATGCTCATCCTCATCGCCGGGCCCTTCCGCTCCGGCACCACCCGCCGACGCGGCCTGCCCGCCTGCCACGACGTGGCCGAGATCCCGCGCCGCACCGCGCAGGTGACCGCGTGAACGGCCGCCCCGGCATCGACACACCCGACCACCGCGGCCGCACCGGCCTCGACCGCGTCGGCCGCGACCTGCACCGCAACCCCGACGTCGTGGTCCGCGAGGTGGAGCTCACCTCCCAGGGCTGGCACGTCCTGCGGCGCACCACCTTCGACTACCGGCGCCGCGACGGCCGTTGGGACACCCAGCAGCGCGAGACGTACGACCGCGGCAACGGCGCGGTCGTCCTGCCGTACGACGCCGAGCGCGGACGCGTACTGCTCACCCGTCAGTTCCGCTACCCCGCCTACGTCAACGACCACCCGGACGGGATGCTCGTCGAGGCCGCGGCCGGTCTGCTCGACGGCGACGAGCCGCTCGCGGCCGTCCGGCGCGAGGCCGCCGAGGAGCTCGGTGTCACGCTCGGCCCGCTCACCCACGTCCTCGACGCCTACATGAGCCCCGGCTCGGTCACCGAACGCCTGCACTTCTACGCGGCCCCCTACACCTCGGCAGACCGCACCGGGGACGGCGGCGGGCTGGAGGAGGACGGCGAGGACATCGAGGTGCTCGAACTGCCCTTCACCGAGGCCCTCGGCATGGTCCGCGACGGGCGCATCACCGACGGAAAGACCATCCTGCTCCTGCAATGGGCGGCCCTCGACGGACCTTTCGCCACCACGGCGGGCACCGGCTGACACCGCCTCACCCGGTCGGCCCTGCTGTGGGTCAGGGCTCGGCCGGGTACGCACCGACTCCTGCGCCGGGCAGCCGAGTTGGCGACCAGGCCGACAGCCCAGGCCGCCGGAGGGGGAGGAGGAGAACGGGACCGCGGTACCGGAGCAGGGCCCTGCCGGGAGCAGGGTCCTCGTACCGTCGGGCGACGCCGGGGAGAGGGCCCGCTCCCTAGTGTCAGACAGGTGATCACCGCGGTCCGCCCACGGGGCGGGGCACCGCCGTCACCCCTCGTTCCCCCCTCCCGGCGCCCTCGTCGCGCCGTACCCAAGGAGCTTCCGCATGGCCGACCGCCACTCCCACCGACCCCGGGCCATCCGCACCACGAGCACGCACGCCCTCGCCCTGATCCTCGCGGCGGCCGCCGCCGTCGGCGCGGCCGGTGCGTTCCCCGCCGCGGCGGCGCCGTCCGCCGGCCCGAAGGACGCCGTACGGACCGGCCTGGAACGGCTGGTGACGGAGGACCGCTACCCCGCCGCGATGGCGTCCGTCCTCAGCCCCGACGGGCGCACCCGCAACTACGCCGCGGGCGTCGCCGACCTGCGGACCGGGGCGAAGGTGCCGGTGGACGGGCAGGTGCGCGCGGGCAGCAACACCAAGACCTTCGCCGCCGTGGTCGTCCTGCAGCTGGTCGGCGAGGGCAAGGTCGAGCTCGACGCCCCCATCGACCGCTACCTGCCCGGACTGGTCCGCGGCGAGGGCATCGACGGCGGCGCCATCACCGTCCGCCAGGTGCTCCAGCACACCAGCGGGCTGCCCAACTACACCGACTACATCTTCGAGGGCGTCTTCGGCAAGGATCGCCACCACTACTACCAGCCCCGCGAGTTGCTCGACCTCGCGCTCGCCCACAAGGCACTGTTCACCCCCGGCACCGACTGGTCGTACAGCAACACCAACTACGTCCTCGCCGGCCTGCTGATCGAGAAGATCACCGGCCGTCCGCTCGCCGAACAGCTGACCAAGCGGGTGATCGACCGACTCGGGCTGCGCCACACCTACTTCCCGGGGGTGGGCGACGAGGGCATCCGGGAGCCCCACCCCCAGGGCTACCACGGCTCCGGGCCGGACGGCTCGCTCGACGACGTCACCGAGTTGGACCCCTCCTGGGCGTGGGCCGCCGGACAGCTGGTCTCCACGCCGAGCGACCTCAACCGGTTCTTCTCCGCCCTGATGGGCGGCAGGCTCCTCAAGCCCGCCCAGCTCGACCAGATGCGCACCACGGTCAGGATGCCCGACCTCCCCGGCTCGGTGCCCGGCCAGCAGTACGGCCTCGGGCTGATCCGCACGCCGCTCAGCTGCGGCAAGACGGCCTGGGGACACGGCGGCGCCACGCCGGGCTTCCACAGCCTCCCGGGGGTGACCGAGGACGGGCGCGCCGCCACCATCGCCGTCACCGCGAACATCGCGCCCAGCCCGCAGGCCTTCCCGCACGTCGAGGCCCTGTTCGACGCGACCCTCTGCGCCCGGTGACGCCCGGGGCGGCCCGGCGTCCAACGCCCTGACCTCACCCGCCGGCCCTGGCCACCAGCCCACACGGGCGGTGACCAGGGCCGGCCCTGTGGCTTCGGGGAATCCGGCCTCAGGGAATTCGGCCTCAGGCCGAGGTGAACGCCGAGGGCCGGCCGAGGGCGACCAGCCGGTGGTCCTTGGTGCCGACGTAGATCCGGCCCCGGTCGGTGGCGGGCACGGAGAACTTGCTGACCGTCCCGAGCGGGAAGGAGCGGCGCAGCCGGAGGGTGCCGTTCACGGGGACGGGATCGTAGGCGCGCAGCTCGCCGCCCTCGCCGTACTGTCCGGTGCCGGACCAGATCACCCAGACCAGCGCCGAGCCGGAGCGGGTGCCGTCGGAGGTGACGACGGGTGAGCCGGACATCTTGAGGAAGTCCTCGGCGCTGGTGCCGGCGCTGGTCAGCGCCGGGGTGCCGGCGGCGTTCACGGAGTACTTGAGGGCGCGCAGGCGCCCGTAGTTCTCGACGGTGTAGACGTAGCCGCCGTCCCCGCCCCACACACCCGGGTGGCCCCACACGCCGCCGTACGGGCCGGTCATCCCGACGGGGTTGTCGGTGCCGCCGGGGCCCTGGCCCATGCCGCCGAGGTTGTCGCGGTCGAGCAGGAAGATCCGCCCGTCCTTGCCCACCTGGACCAGCAGCCGGGGGTGGGCGGGGGTGCCGAACTGCTTCGCGGGGAGGGCGACCGGGCCGCCGGAGCCGAGGTCGGTGTCCTTCCTGTCGAGGGTGGCGTTGTTGGCCGGGCTGAAGAAGTCCTTCGGGGTGAAGGTGCCGTCGCCGTTGACGGCGAAGCGGACCACCGACTCGCCGAGGCCGCCGGGCGGCTTGTCGCCGGGCCCCTTCGCGGGTGAGGCTCCGGCGCCCTGGCCGTTCGCGGTGGCCAGGATGATCCGGCCGGGGCCGTCCGAGACCAGGCCGCTGCCGGCCATCCAGATGCTGGCGCGCTGGGTGTCCGAGCCGGCGACCGTCGACCAGAGGGTGAGCTTGCGGGTGGTGGTGTCGAGCCCGGCCAGGGTGCCGATGTAGTCGCCGATGCCGCAGAGCGAGCCGAAGCCGAAGTAGACGGCGCCGTCGAGGAGCAGCAGCCCGGGGCGCTGGAGGGAGCGGTAGGCGTTGAAGGGCTTGCCGGGGGCGTTGACCGGGTCGCCCTGGACGGTGACCGGCCAGCCGCTGCGCTCGGTGCCGGTCTGGGCGTCGACGGCGTGGACGTAGTAGTGCGGGTGCTTGTCGTCCGGTCCGTCGTTGACCTTGCTGGTGAGGTAGACGGTGCCGGTGGCCGGGTCGTGGACGGGGGTGGAGGTGGTGCCGACGTTGGGGCCCGGGTCGGAGCAGCCGATGGCGGCCGAGGGCCAGGCCGGGCCCATCTCGCGGTGCCAGGTGATCGTCCCGTCGGAGGCGTTCAGGCCGTAGACGTGGTTGGTCTCGGTGGCCACGACCACGGTCCGCCCGATGACCAGCGGCTGGGCGAACACCTGGCCGTTCAACTGGGTGGAGAAGCGCACTCCGAAGTCGGATTTGGCGACCTCCTCGGGCGACAGTCCGGGTTCGTCCTGGTCCCATCCGGTGCGTTCGGTGGTCACCGAGATGGTCGGGACGTCGGCGCGGGCCGCGGCGGCGGGGGCGAGCAGGGCCAGGCCGGTGAGGACCGCCGCCGCCTGCCTGACGGGTCTGTTGGTTCGGTTCATGCCGCCCATGTTTCGGGCCGTCGACGCGGCCCACCAGCAGAGTGGGCCACTCGGCGGTCGTCCGGTAGTCGTAATGCCGCACACGGCCGGCGCGCTCTGCCCTATCGTCATCGCGGCACAATGATCGAAAGGACTGACGAACAGTGAGATTCGGAATCATCGGGACCGGCGTGGTCGGGCAGACGCTGGCGGACAAGCTGGTCGCGCTCGGCCACGAGGTGACGCTCGGCTCGCGGACCAAGGACAACGAGAAGGGCGCGGCCTGGGCCGAGCAGGCCGGGCCGAGCGGCCACAGCGGTACCTTCGCGGACGCCGCCGGGTTCGGCGAGGTGGTCCTCAACGCCACCTCGGGCACGGTCGCACTGGCGGCCCTGCGGGCGGCGGGCGCCGAACAGCTGGCCGGCAAGCTGCTGGTGGACGTCTCCAACCCGCTGGTGTTCTCCCCCGACGGCGAGGTGAGCCTCGACCCGGCGAACACCGACAGCGTCGGCGAGCAGATCCAGCGGGAGTTCCCGCAGACCCGGGTGGTGAAGGCGCTCAACACCGTGACCGCGCCCCTGATGGTCGACCCGGCCCGGCTGCCCGGCGAGCACAACCTCTTCATCGCCGGTGACGACGACGCCGCGAAGGCCGAGACCACGGCCCTGCTGGAGCAGTTCGGCTGGCCGGCCGGCTCGGTGATCGACCTGGGCGACATCAAGGGCGCGCGGGCGATGGAGATGATGATGCCGTTCTGGATCCGCCTGATGCGCTCCTTCGGCACCGCCGAGTTCAACTACTCGATCAGGCGCGCCGGGCAGTGAGCGGGCGGGCCCGGGCCCCCGGTCTGCCGGGGGCCCGGGCCCGTTTAGGCCCTGTCCGGTCGATCTTGAGGGATCAGCGCGCGGCTCCTAGCGCGCCGGCGTCAGGCGCCCGGCCGGCCCGCGCCGGCCGGGACGCGGTCCTCCGTCTGTTCCGTCGCGGGGGCGGGGCGTTGGCGGGGCGGGGTGGGGCCGGGCGCGCCGCCGGTGCGGGCGGCCCGGGTGAGGGCGAGCAGGCGGTCGGCCTCGGCCTGGATGGCGTCCTTGTCGCCGATCTCGGCGTCCGGCAGGGCGTCCGGCAGGAGGTCCTCGATGAGCCGCAGCGGGCGGTAGGCGAGGCCGAGCAGGCCCCAGACCGCGAGGACGGCTCCGATCAGGACCAGCAGGAGCCCGGCGCCGCGGCCGGGGCCGGTGCCGATGATCATGCCGACCGAGTCGGCGAGGGCTCCCCCGGGCCGCATCAGCGGCTCGAAGACGTGGTCCGAGAGCGGGCCCGCCGTGAGGAAGCCCAGCGGCATCATCGACATGACGAGCATCTGGTTGGTGGCCAGCACCCGGCCCTGGAGCTCCATCCCGACCTTGGTCTGGATCAGCGCCATCCAGTGCGAGTTGAGGATCATCAGCGAGGCCCAGAGGACGAAGAGCCCGCAGGCCACCAGGGCGGGCTGCGGCCGGCTGCCGGCCACCACGGCCGCCAGGCCGACCACCGAGGTGAAGCCGATCATGCCGATGGCGCGCCGCCTGGTGCCGCCCCACAGGGCCATCACCAGGGCGCCGGTCATCGCGCCGACGCCGCCGACGGCGGTGATGACGCCGAGCTGAACCGCCGATCCGCCGGCCAGGACCATCGGGGTGACCAGGACGGTGGCGATGGCGAACAGGTAGTTGAACACCACGAAGAAGACCACCATGGCGACCAGGCTGTGCCGCCGCACGATGTAGCGCCAGCCGGTGACGACCTCGCGTAGCAGCGGCTCCTCCTGCTTGTCGAACATCGCGTCCGGGAAGCGGACCAGCAGCAGGCAGCTGACGCCGATCAGGAAGGTGGCCATGTCGAACAGGACCACGCCGTGCAGGCCGATCAGCGAGACCAGCACGCCGCCCGCCAGGACGGCCATCATGTCGCCCGCCCCGGTGCCGAGTTGGGCGAGGCCGTTGGCCTGGCCGAGGTAGCGTTTGGGCACCAGCTGGGTGATCGCGGCCAGGTAGGCCGGGCGTTGGAAGGCGGAGCAGACCGCCCCCGTGCAGGCGACCAGGTAGATGTGCCAGACCTCCAGCAGGTCGGCCCAGAGCAGCACGCCGAGCGAGAGCATGCCGGCCGCCGCCACGGTGTCCGTCACGATCATGATCCGGCGGCGGTCGAGCCGGTCGGCGAGCGCCCCCGCGATGGGCAGCAGCAGCACGGCGGGCAGCACCGCGACCACCGAGATCATCGCGAAGTCGAAGGCCGAGCCGGTCTGCTGGTAGACCCAGACGCCGAGCGCGAAGGTGGAGAGGCTGGTGCCGACCATCGAGACGAACTGCCCGATGGCGACCTTGGCGAAGACGCCCAGTTCGGCGCGGGCCGCCGGGCGCTTGGCCGGGGCCTGCTCGGAGACCGTCCCGGTGGCGGTGAACTCCGCTATCACCCGGGCCAGTTCGTCGGCCTGGTGCTTCAGGAAGTAGTGCCCGGCGCGCGGGATGACGGCCAGGTCGACGGTGTCGCCGAAGTGCTCCCACTCGGCGTACCGCTCCTCGTACAGCTGGGTGGCGCGGTCCTTCTCGCCGACCACGCAGAGGATCGGCGCGGCGAGCACGGCCGGGCGCCCGTCCCCGTAGGCGCGGGTGTAGAAGTCCTCCGCCTGCCGGACGTCGTGGCGCAGCGCCCGGACCAGGAAGTCCTGTTCGGCCTGGTCGTAGACGTCGGTGAAGCCGCCCATCGCCCGCAGGTAGTCCAGGTAGGACCGGTTGGAGAGCATCCGGTCGCCGGGCAGTCGGCGGGCCATCCACTCGGCGAACCGGCCGGGCAGCCGGGCGGCGGGGAACGTCCCGCCGAGGGCGACCCCGCGCAGGTCGACGCCGGCCGCCTCCAGCCGGGAGCCGAGGGCGGTGGCGAGCGCACCGCCGAGGCAGTGGCCGTACAGCAGCACCGGGCCCTCGATCCGGGCGGTGATCTGCTCGGTCAACCGGTCGGCGAGGCCTTCGAGTTCGGCGAGCTCGTCATCGGGGCGGCTCGGGTCGTGCCCGGGCAGCTCGACGGCGTACAGCCGGTGGCCTGCGGGCAGGGCGTCGGCGAGCGGCTGGAAGGTGATCGGACTGCCGCCGCCGTAGGGGACGCAGACGACGCTCACCTCGGCCGGCGCGTTGCCGCGGGTCAGCTTGTGCAGCAGGCTGCGCGGGCCCTGCTCGGCGGCGCCGCCGGCCCTGGCGTCGAGCAGGGCGGCGAGTTCGCGGACGGTGGGCTGCTGGAACAGGTCGATCACGGACAGGCCGCGGCCGATCAGGCGGACGGTGTGCACGGCGGAGAAGGAGTCGCCGCCGAGCGCGAAGAAGTCGTCCGTGGCGCCGATCTCGTCGACGGCGAGCACCTGCCGGTAGGCGGCGGCCACCTCGTGCTCGGCCTCCGTCGCCAACTCGCCTCCGCCGGAGACCGGCTGGGCTGCGGCGGGCTCGGGCAGGGCGGCCCGGTCGACCTTGCCGTTGGCGTTCAGCGGCAGCGCGTCGAGGACGACCAGGGCGGCCGGCACCATGTAGTCCGGCAGCCGGGTGCGCAGCGCGGCGCGCAGCTGGCCCGGGTCGGGGGCGGCGGCCGGGTCGGCGGGCACCAGGTAGCCGACGAGGGTACGGGCGGCGCCCTCGCCGCGGGCGACCACGACGGCCTCGCGGATCTCCGGCCGGGCCGTCAGCTCGGCCTCCACCTCGCCGATCTCGACCCGGAAGCCGCGGATCTTGACCTGGTGGTCGACCCGGCCGAGGAACTCGACGGATCCGTCGGTGCGGCGCCGGACCAGGTCGCCGGTGCGGTAGCTGCGCCGGCCGTGGACGAGGGTGAAGCGCTCGGCGGTGAGGTCGTCCCGGCCGAGGTAGCCACGGGCCACGCCGCCGCCGGAGACGTACAGCTCGCCGGGGACGCCGACCGGGACGGGCCGAAGCCGGGCGTCGAGCACCTGGGCGCCGACGTTGCCGAAGGGCCGGCCCAGCGGCGCGGTGACGGCGTCGCCGAGGTCCGCGGGGACGGGGGCCCCGAGCATCGAGACGGTGGTCTCGGTGGGGCCGTAGTGGTTGTGCAGCCGGAGGTCGGGCCGGGCCGCGCGGATCCGGGCGACCAGGTCGGGCCGCAGCGCCTCGCCCGCGCAGATCAGCAGCTCGGCGGGCAGGATGTCGCCGAGGCCGCCGCCGTGCGCGGCCAGGCCCTCCAGGTGGCTGGGGACGAGCTTCATGGCGTCGATCCGGTGCGCGGCCGTGTAGGCGGCGAAGGCGTCCGGGTCGGTGGCCTGGTCGCGGGTGAGCAGGTGCAGGCAGCCGCCGCCGGTGAGCGCGCCGAACACGTTGGTGGTGCCGAGGTCGGCGGCGAAGGTGGAGACCAGCGCCCAGTTCCAGCCCTCCGACCCGGCGCCGAGGCGCTCGCGCAGGCCGTGCAGGTAGTTGCGGTAGTTGCGGTGCTCGACGGCGACGCCCTTGGGCGTGCCGGTGGAGCCGGAGGTGAAGATCAGGTAGCAGAGGTGGTCCGGGCGGACGTCCACCGCGGGCGGCTCGCAGGGCTCCACCGGGGTGGTGAGCCGGTCCACGACGACGGCCGGCGGGCCGTCGACGCGGCCGAGCAGGTCCTCGGTGGTGACGACCGCGGCGGCCCCGGCGGCGGTGAGCAGGGCGCGGATCCGCTCGTCCGGGTAGACCGGGTCGAGCGGAAGGTACGCGCCGCCGGCCTTGAGGATGCCGAGCATGCCGACGGCCAGGGCGGCCGAGCGCTCGACCAGCAGGCCGACCGGGCGGTCCGGGCCGACCCCGAGGGCGACCAGCCGGTGGGCCAGCGCGTTGGCCCGGTGGTCGAGTTCGGCGTAGCCGAGGACGCCGTCGGCGCCGCGTACCGCGGGCGCGTCGGGGGTGCGGCGGGCCTGCTCCTCGACCAGCCCGTGCAGCGTGCCGCCGAGGTCCCAGCCCCGCAGCGAGTCGTCCCAGTCGGCGAGTTGCCGCTCTTCGGCGGGGGTGAGCAGGGGCAGGTCGGCGAGCGGGCGGTCCGGGTCGGCGGCCATCGCGTCGAGGACGGTGGTGAGGTGGCCGAAGGTGCGCCGGATGGTCGACTCGTCGTACAGCTCGGTGCGCCAGACCAGGTCGGCGTCGAGTTCGCCGCCGTTGTCGACGACGGCGACGGACAGGTCGAACTTGGCGGTGTCGGTGCCGACGGGCTGCCAGCCGGCCTCCAGGCCGGGCAGGTCGAGGACGGCCTCGGCCTGGTTGTGGACGTTGAGCAGGACCTGGAACAGCGGGGTGTGGGCGAGTTCGCGGTCCAGGCCGAGCGCGTCGATCAGCCGCTCGAAGGGCAGGTCCTGGTGGCCGAAGGCGCCGAGGGTGTTCTCCCGGACCCGCTCCAGCAGCAAGCGCACGCTCGGGTCGCCGGAGAGGTCGGTGCGCATCGCCAGGGTGTTCACGAAGCAGCCGACCAGCGGTTCGGTCTCGCTGCGGGTGCGGCCCGCGACGGGGGTGCCGACCACCACGTCCTCGGCGCCGGTGTAGCGGGAGACCACGGTCTGCAGGGCGGCGAGCAGCACCATGTACGGCGTGGCGCCGGTCTGTTCGGCGAGCTCGCGGATCCGGCGGGTGCGCTCGGCGCCGAACCCGATGGTGATCCGCCCGCCCCGGGTGCCGGCCA
The DNA here is from genome assembly GCF_043202015.1 of Kitasatospora sp. NPDC048239. Lineage (NCBI taxonomy): Bacteria > Bacillati > Actinomycetota > Actinomycetes > Kitasatosporales > Streptomycetaceae > Kitasatospora > Kitasatospora sp. NPDC048239. The sequence goes on from NZ_JBICZP010000009.1 coordinate 199,371, forward strand.
CGGCCGGGCGGGGGCGGTCGGTGGGCACGGTGACGGTGGCGGTGGCACCGCGCAGGCGCTCCAGCCACCACTGCTCCTGGCGGGCGAGCTCCTCGGCCAGTTCGGTCTGCTGCCAGTGCGCCACGTCTGCGTACTGGACGGCCAGCGGCGCGAAGGCGGGTGCCCGGCCCTCGCGGCGGGCCGCGTAGGCGGTGGCGAGGTCGCCGAACAGCACGCCGATGGACCAGCCGTCGGCGGCGATGTGGTGCAGCACCAGGCTGAGCACGTGGCGGCCCTCGCCGGTGCGCAGCAGGGCGGCGCGCAGCGGGAGGTCGGCGGCGAGGTCGAACGGGCGCCGGGCCTCCGCCTCCAGCCACCGGTCGAGGCCCTCGGCGGGGACGTCGGCCGTGGTGAGCGCCGGGCCGTCGGCGTCGAGCAGGACGGGGCGGACCTCGCCGTCCTCGGTGCGGTAGACGGTGCGCAGCACCTCGTGGCGGGCGAGCAGGTCGCCGAGGGCGGCGGCCAGCGCGGCGGGGTCCGGCTCGCCGTCCAGGTGCAGGGCGAGCGGGATGTGGTAGGCCGCGCCGTCCGGGTCGTACTGGGCGAGGAACCACATCCGGCGCTGGGCCGAGGAGAGCGGCGCGGGGGTGCCGGCCGGGCGGGGGGTGATGCCGCGCTGCGCCGGTCTGGCGGCGGCCTTGGCGGCCTTGGCCTGGGCGAGGCGGCGGCGCAGGAGTTCCTGGCGTCTGGCGTCGGGCTGGTCGGTCATGCGTTCTCCCCCGTCAGGGCGCCGGCGGCCGCGTCGGGCCGGGCGTCCGGGTCGTGCCGTACGTCGGATTGGCCGGGTGCACCGGGTGCACCCGGGTCGTCAAGGCCGGTGAGGCCGCCGAGTTCTTCGAGGTCTTCGAAGTCCCCCAGGTCTTCGAGGTCGATCTCGGCGAGGAGCAGGTCCTCGATCCGGCGGGCCATGGCGGCCAGGGTGCGGGCCTCGAACACGGTGCGCAGCGGCAGGTCGGTGTCGAAGACGTCCCGGACCCGGGCGGTCAGGCGGGTGGCGAGCAGGGAGTGGCCGCCGAGCGAGAAGAAGTCGTCGTGCCGGGAGACGCGCTCCACCCCGAGGACCTCCTGCCAGAGATCGGCGAGCAGTTCCTCGCAGTCCCCCTCGGGCGGCGCGCCGGCGCCGCCGAGCCGCGGCAGCGGCAGTGCGGCCCGGTCGACCTTGCCGCTGGGGGTCAGCGGCAGTGCGTCGAGCAGGACGAGCGCGGCGGGCACCATGTAGTCGGGCAGCCGGTCCGTGAGGGCGGCCCGCAGGGCGTCCTCGGTGAGGCCGCCGCCGGCGACGGCGTACCCGGCGAGGACCGGGCCTGCGGGGGTGTCGACCAGTGCGGCCGCGCCCGCGCCGACGCCGGGGACGGCGGTCAACGCGGCCTCGATCTCGCCGAGTTCGATCCGGAAGCCGCGCAGCTTGATCTGCGCGTCGGTGCGCCCGTGGTACTCCAGCCGTCCGTCGCGGCGGCGGCAGGCGAGGTCGCCGGTGCGGTACATCAGCGCGCCCTCGGGGCCGCCGGGCTCGGGGACGAACCGTTCGGCGGTGAGGTCGGGGCGGCCGTGGTAGCCGAGTGCGACGCCGTCACCGGCGATGCAGAGCTCGCCGATGCCGTTCACCGGGGCGGGCCGGCCGGCCGCGTCCAGGAGGTGCAGCCGGGTGTTGGCGATGGGCGCGCCGAGCGCCACCACCCCGCCGTGGGCGGCGAGTTCGGCGGTGACCCGTTGGGCGGTGGACCAGACCGTGGTCTCGGTCGGGCCGTACAGGTTCCACAGCGCGGCGGTGCGCTTGAGCAGGGCCTCGGCCAGGTCGGCGGTGAGCGCCTCGCCGCCGCACAGGGCGGTCAGGCCGGGGCGGCCGGGCCAGTCGGCCTCCAGCAGCATCCGCCAGGTGGCGGGGGTGGCCTGGGCGACGGTGACGGCCCGCTCGTCCAGCCAGGCGGCGAGCGCACGCCCGTCGGTGGCGGTGGCGCGGTCGGCGATCTCCACCCGGGCGCCGGTGACCAGCGGAAGCCACAGCTCCAGGCCGGCGATGTCGAAGGTGACGGTGGTGACGGCGGCCATCACGTCCCGGTCGGTGAGGCCGGGTTCGCGGCCCATCGATCCGAGGAAGTTGACGATCGCCCGGTGCGGTACCGCCACGCCCTTGGGACGTCCGGTGGAGCCCGAGGTGTAGAGCAGGTAGGCCGGGTCCTCGGGGCCGACGGCCGCGGCCGGGGCCTCGGGCGCGGCGGCGGCCTCGGGGCCGTCCACCAGGACGGTGGTGCGCCCGAGGAACAACTCGTCGCCGGCCGTGGCCTGTTCGGCGACCAGGACGCCCACTCCGGCGTCGTCGAGCACCGCGAGGTTGCGGGCCGCCGGCTGGTCGACGTCGATCGGCAGGTAGGCGGCGCCGCTGCGCAGCACACCGAGCAGGGCGGCGGGCAGCATGCGCCCGCGCCGGACGGCGACCGCCACCAGGCTGCCGGGGCCGACCCCGTGCACGCCCAGCAGGTGGGCCAGCCGGGCCGCGGTGGAGTCGAGTTCGGCGTACGCCAGGGTGCCGTCGGCGGCGGCGACGGCGACCGCCTGCGGGGTTCGGGCGGCCTGGGCGGCGACCAGCTCGTGCAGCCGGGCGTCGGGCAGCGGAGCCGCCGTCCGGTTCCCCTCCTCGGAGTCGGCCAGCTCGGCGGCCGAGAGCATCGCCAACTCGCCGATCGGCCGGTCTGGTTCGGCGAGAGCGGCGGCGAGCAGCGCGGCCAGGTGGTCGAGCGCGGCCTGCACGGAGGGCTCGTCGTAGCGCGAGGTGCGGTACTCGGCGGAGAGCAGCGGGCCGTCGGCCGGGAACTCCAGGAACAGCGAGAGGTCCGTCTTCGCCGTGCCGTTGCACACCTCGGCGACGAACTCCAGTTTCACGCCCGGCAGTTCGACGCCTGCGACCGGGTGGTTCTGGACCGCGAGCAGGGTCTGGGCGAACGGCGAGGACGTCCGGCCGGCCGAGTCGCCGGCCCGGCGGGCGTGCTCCAGGAACGGGTAGCCGCTGTGCTCGGCGGCGTCCAGCACCACCGGGCGCAGGCGGGCGACGAGTGTGCGGAAGGTGTCGGCGGATCCGATCTCGAAGCGGAGCGCGACGGTGTTGATCAGCGAGCCGAGCACCTGCTCCAGCTCGGGGACGGGGCGCACGGCGAACGGGGTGAGCACGGCGAGGTCGGTGCGGCCGGTGTAGCGGTGCAGCACTCCGCCGAGTGCGGCGAGCACCGCCATGTAGAGGCTGGCGCCCTCGCCGGCGGCCCAGCGCTCGGCGGTGCGGAGGAGTTCGGCGTCGAGCCGGCGGGCGATCCGGCGGCCGGCCGTGTCGTGCGGGTTGGGGTGCGGGCGGTCGCCGGGCAGGTGCTGCTCGGCCTCCAGGCCGAGCAACCGCTCGCCCCAGCGCAGCGCGGCCTCGCGGGCGGCCTCGTTGGCGCGCTCCTCCCAACGGGCGACGTCGGAGAACTGCAGGGCGGGTTCGGCGAGGTCGCCGTCCCGGTACGCGCGGCCCAGCTCGGCGAGCAGCAGTCCGGCCGCCCAGCCGTCCATCGCGGCGTGGTGGACGGTCAGCAGGAGTTCGTACCGGTCCGGGCCGGTGCGCACGGCGAGGGCGCGCAGCAGCCGGCCCTCGGCGAGGTCCAGCGGCCGGGCGGCCTCGGCGCGCAGCGCCGCGTCGAGCCGCGCCTCGTCCGCCGACGCCTCGTCGGCCGCGGTGTGCGGGCGGTCGGCGAGGTCGAGCAGCGGCACGTCCACGGTGTACGGCTCGCGGACCTCGGCGTGGAGCTCGCCGCCGCGTCCGGCGAGCGCGGTGCGCAGGACTTCGTGGCGGCGGACCACCTCGGTCAGCGCCCGGCCCAGGGCGGCGAGGTCGAGCCCGCCGGTGGCCCGGATGCGCAGCGGCACGTTGTAGAGCGCGCTGCCGGGCAGGACGGAGGAGTGCAGCCACAGCTCGCGCTGGAACTCGGTGGCGCGGGCGGGCAGCTCGGCGGCCCGCTCGGGGGGTGCGACGCCGGGGCGTCCGCCACCGCCGTCGGCCACCCGGCGGGCGAGCGCGGCGACGGTCGGCGCGGCGAAGAACTCGCCGAGCGGTATCCGGGTGCCGTACGCGCGCTCGATCCGGGCGAGGACACCGGCCGCGAGCAGCGAGTGCCCGCCGAGGTCGAGGAAGACGTCGTGCACGCCGATCCGGGGCAGGCCGAGGACGTCCTGCCAGAGTGCGGCGATCCCCTCCTCGACCTCGGTGCGGGGCGCGACGAAGAGGTCCTGGCCGCCCCGGCTGCGGGCGACCGGCGGCAGCGCCTTGCGGTCGGTCTTGCCGTTGGGGGTGAGCGGCAGGCGCTCCAGCACGCCGACGGCCAGCGGCACCATGTAGCCGGGCAGGGCGGCGGCGCAGTGGGCGCGCAGCTCGGCCGCGGTTGGTTCGGCGGCCGGGGCGGGCTGGACGAAGGCGGCGAGGTAGTCGCCGGCCTCGTCCCGCTGGACGACCGCGGCGGCGGACTCCACCGCGGGGTGACCGGCCAGCACCGCCTCGATCTCGCCGAGTTCGACCCGGAAGCCGCGGACCTTCACCTGGTGGTCGACGCGTCCGTGGTACTCCAGGTCGCCGTCCGGCAGGCGCCGCACGAGGTCCCCGGTGCGGTAGCAGCGCTCGCCTCCGACGGCGGTGAACCGCTCCTCGGTGAGGTCGGGGCGGCCGTGGTAGCCGCGGGCCAGCCCTTCGCCGGCCAGGTACAGCTCGCCGATCCCGCCGTCCGGGACGGCGATCCGCTGCTCGTCGAGCACGTGGGCGGTGGTGCCGCCCAGCGGGCGGCCGATGACCGGCTCACCGGCCCCCTCGCGCGCGACCAGCGACCACGTCGAGTAGACGGTGTCCTCGGTCGGGCCGTAGAGGTTGTACAGGCGCTCGACCCGGGGCTGGGCGTAGACCTGGTCGGCCAGATGGCGCGGTAGCGCCTCCCCGGCCAGGTTGACCACGCGTACGCCGTCCGGCAGGCCCCCGCCGCCGGGGAGGCCGCCGCCGCGCAGCAGCGCCGCCATGGCGCTGGGCACGGTGTTGACCAGCGTCACCTCCTCGCGGGCGGGGAGCTCGGGCAGCGCGAGGACGTTCTCGGCGACCAGCACGGCGCCGCCGACGGTGAGCGGGAGGAACAGCTCGTACACCGAGATGTCGAAGCAGACCGAGGTGCCGAACAGCACACCTGCCAGGTCGGCGGGGGTGTAGGTGTCGGCGGCCCACCGGAGCATCGCGTTGACGCCGCGCTGGGTGACCGCGACCCCCTTGGGGCGTCCGGTGGAGCCCGAGGTGTACAGGACGTAGGCGAGCGCGTCGCCGCCGGCCGCCCGCGCGAGGGGGGCGGTGGGACCGTCGCCGTCGACGTACAGCAGGGTGGCGCCGGCGCCGGCCAGCAGGTGCTCGTGGGACCGGTCGGTGACGACCACGGGCGCCTGGGCGTCGCCGATCACCAGCTCCAGCCGGTCGCGCGGGTAGGCCGGGTCGAGCGGCACGTACGCGCCGCCGGCCCGCAGCACCGCCAGCAGGGTGACGACCAGGTCCGCCGAACGCGGTAGGCAGACCCCCACCAGGGTCTCCGCGACCACCCCGGCACCGGCCAGCCGGGCCGCCGCCGACTCCACGGCCGCGGACAGTTCACGGTAGGTCAGGCGCCGTCCGCCGTCGATCACGGCGACGGCCTCGGGCGTCCGTCTGACCTGGGCATCGAACAGGTCCGCCAGCGGTGCTGCCGGATCCAGTGGAGGAAGTCCCGTCGAACTCATCAACTCTCCTGAGGGATGGCCCTGCGCCGACTTGTGGTCGGCGAGAAATGGGCGGTGTGCCCTGGGAGATGGTGGGGTACAGATCTCCGGATGACCAGCACATTTCCGACACTCGTTCGGTATGCCGGAAAGATCACCCTTCCCGCACCACTCAGCGGTACACATCCGTGACGGTTCGTCGGCGATTTCCTACCGAGTGTCAGGACTCGTGACACGGCGGTCGGCTGACGCTACGGTCGTCCCCACGGTGCACCGGTGCGCTTCGCACCCGCGTGCGGCACTCCGGGAGACATGCCCCCCGACCTGCCCTTTGCCTTGCCTTTACCATTCCTTTGTCAGTACACCGCCAGGCACCCCCGGCAGCCTCAGCCCCGACCCGCCCCGAGGGGGGTACGCACCCACGCCGTACGCGACCGGACGAAGGTGCCGGCGCCCCTGCGCCGCTCGACCAGCCCCGCCCCGGCCAGCTCCTCGTACCCGCGCACCGCCGTGCCACGGCTCACTCCCAGCGCCTCGGCGAGCAGCCGCTCGGCCGGCAGCCGGTCCCCGGGGTCCACCAGGCCGCGCTCCACCGCGTCGGCCAGCGCGGCGGCCAGGCAGCGGTAGCGCGGACCCTCCCCGCGATCCCAGCCGTCCAACGCGATCCGCACCCACCACCCGAGGTCCCGGTCCATTGCCTCAGCCTGGCACCGCCCCGGATCGGCGGCACCCCGGCCACCGGTCATCCGGCCGCCCGCCGCCCGCCGCCCCGGATCGGGGCGCACCCCCGCGAGGGGCCAGAATGGACCCATGTCCCGACGCCGCCCCGCGCCCCGCGCCGCCGCCCCCGCGCCCCGTCTGCTGCCCTCCTCCCCCTGCCCGTGCGGGCTGCCCGCCGCGTACGGCGAGTGCTGCGGCCGACTGCACCGGGGCCAGGCCGCCGCGACCACCGCCGAGCTGCTGATGCGCTCGCGCTTCAGCGCCTTCGTCGCCCAGGACGAGGCCTACCTGCTGCGCACCTGGCACCCCGACACCCGGCCCGACTCGGTCGAGTTCGACCCCGCGCTGCGCTGGACCGGCCTGGAGGTGCTCTCCAGCACCGAGGGCGGCCCGTTCCACAGCGCGGGCACCGTGGCCTTCCGCGCCCACTACACCGAGGGCCGCGAGCAGGGCGTCCTCAGCGAGCACAGCCGCTTCGTGCGGCACGAGGGCGCCTGGGTCTACCTGGACGCCCTCTCGCTCTCCTGAGTCCTGCCCGCGGGGTGTGCGGTCCGCCCGCGCCGCCCGCCCGGCGGGACCAGCCGGACCTACAGGTAGTCGTCCAGCCGGGCGAAGGCGAAGCCCTGCGCGGTGACCTCGTCCACGACCTTGCGGAGCAGGTCGGGCATGGTGCCCTTCCACAGGTCGGCACCGCGGAAGTGGGTGAGGATGATGTCCCCGGAGTGCAGGCGCTGGTCGTCGTAGCGGTACTCCACCCGGTCGGGGAAGGCCTCCTCGTTCCAGAGCGGGACGGCCTCGATGCCGCAGGAGGCGGCGGCCCGGAGCGTGTCGTCGTTGTACTCGCCGTAGGGCGGCCGGAACAGCCGTGGGCGGGCGCCGATCTGCTGCTCCAGCTGGTCCTGCTGGCGGCAGATCTCGTCGCGCTGCTGGTCGTAGCCGAGCACCTTGAGGTTGCGGTGGTTGATCGTGTGGTTGTTCACCGCGTCGCCCTGGGCGGCGAGCCCGCGGAAGTAGCCGTAGTCCTCGCGCGCCAGGTAGTCGGCGACGAAGGTGCTGAGCGGGATCCCGAGCTCGTCCGCCATCCGGGAGAACTCCGGGTCCTTCTCCGCGCCGTCGTCGACGGTCAGGAAGACGATCTTCTCGGCGGTCGGCACCCGGTAGACCACCGGGGGCAGCCCGTCCTGGAGCTTCACCCCCTGCACGGGCGTGAGCTCGGCCCTGGCCGCGGGCCGCTGCGGGGCCTTCAGCGGCGGCTGCCGCACTCCCCAGCGGTGGGCGGTCTCCAGCGCGGTGCGCACGGCCGTCTCCCGCCGGGCCACCGCCGCGCTGCCGGCCTCCTCCTCGGCCCGGGCCGGCCCCGGCAGCAGCAGCGGCGCGGCGGCCGGACGCGGCGCGCCCCGGTCGGCGGCCTCCTTCGCGGCCCCGCCGGCGGGAACGGCCCCCTCTGCCGGAACGGCCCTCTCGGCGGGAACGGCGCTCGATGCGGCCCGGGCCGCGTCCGGACGGCCCGCCGAGGGTGCGGCACAGCCCGCGACCGCGGCGGACAGGCAGACCGCCGCCGCGAGGCCGGCCCGTACCCGGTGACTCCCCCTCAACCCCCCATTAATCACATGATCTGATGATGTGCTCATGGAGCACTGCTCCCCCCTGCCACCCCCCGGCCAATCCCCCTCTCACCCGCCCGGCCTACCGCACCGCCCGCACCGCCGACGCGGCGAACTCCCCCTCCGCCGCCCCCGGCCGGACGCGCCCGGTGCCACGGGGCCGGGCCGGTCGAATCCCGCACACCCCGGCCGACCTCGGAAAACGCCTCGCCTCCTGGCCGGGCTGCCGACCATAATGCGCGCATGACGATCACCGTTGCGCGTACCGCCGACCGCTGGGAGGTCTCCCCGGCCGATGTGGGTTCGGAGGAGGCGCAGGCGCTGCTGCGCGACTACTACACCGATGTCGCCAACCGGTACTACCGGCTGCACCTCGGGCGTGACGGCACCCCCGAGGAGATCGAGTCCGGCCTCGCCGACTCGCCGAGCGACGACCTGGCCGCACCCACCGGGGCGTTCGTGCTCGGGCGCTACGACGGCGCCGCGCAGGCCTGTGCCGGGCTGCGCGTACGGGACGCCCGGACGGTGGAGCTGACCAGGGTGTTCGTCCGCCACGAGGTGCGCGGTTCGGGCGGCGGCGGGCGGCTGCTGGCCGCCGTGGACGAGGCCGCGCGGTCGCTCGGCGCCGAGCGGATCGTGCTGGACACCCGGCTCGACCTGGTCGAGGCCCGCGCGCTGTACAGCCGGCACGGCTACTCCGAGATCCCGGCGTACAACACCGGGCCGTACGCCCAGATCTGGTACGCCAAGAACCTCACGGCACCGGCGCATGCGGACCGTTGAGCTGGTCTGCGACGCGGCCTTCGACCGCGCGGTGCGCGAGGTGTGGCAGCGGCTCTCGGACGGCGGGGTGGACAGCCTCGCCCACAACACCCACGCCGGCCACCGGCCGCACCTCACCCTGGCCGCCTGCGCCCGGATGCCGGCCGACGCCGGGCCGCGCCTGGACGAACTCCTCGCCGGCGCACTGCCGCTGACCGTCCGGCTGTCCGGCCTGGTCTCGTTCGGCGCCCGCAGCCGGCGCCGGGTGCTCTCCTGGTCGATCGTGCCCACCGTGGAGCTGGTCCTGCTCCACCAGCGGGTCTGGGAGATCCTCGCCGAGGCCGAGGACCCCGGCCCGTACTATCTGCCCGGCCGCTGGTCGCCCCACATCGGGCTGACCCGCCGGCTCGAACCGGGCGCCCTCGCACTCGCGCACAGCGTGCTCGGCCGCCATCCGGACGTCGAGGGCGCCTTCGGGGCGGCGCGGAGCTTCGACTCGGAGAGCCAGCAGACCACCTGGCTGGGGGCGCGCTGAGTACGCCGGGCCGGGCCGGTCACCCCACCCCCGCCGGGGACTCCAGTGCCGCCGGGGACTCCGCGTCGCGGGCGAACAGCCGCGGCTGGCCGGTGCCGTCCGCCGGGACGGTCCAGACGTCCGCGCCCGTCCCGGAGTGCGGCAGCCCGTAGGCGACGGTGGCGTCGTCCAGCCAGGCCGCCTGGTCGTCGACGCCGCGGGTCTCCGCGAGGGGCGTCTCGGCGAGATCGGCCAGCCGCAGCACGGTGAGCCGCCAGCCGCCGTCGGGCAGCATCCGCTTGTAGGCCAGCCGGGTGCCGTCGGGGGACAGCGACGGGCACTCCACGTTGTCCTTGAGGGTGCGCAGGCCGCGGGTGGCGAAGTCGCCCGCCATCAGGGAGCGGTGGCCGTCTGCCGAGAGCGTCGCGTAGAAGCGGTTGTCGTCCGCGGTGAACGTGACGCCCCAGACGTTGGCGTCGGGCGCGGGGTCGTGGCCGTCGACGGTGAAGTCCTCCAGGTTGCCGACCAAGGTGCCGCCGCGGGTGTCGAGGATGCCTGACCGGGTGGAGAACCGGCCGCCGTTGTAGGAGTCGCCGGTGACGAAGACCGTCCAGGAGACCATCCGGCCGGAGGCGGAGACCCGGGCCCGGCTGGGGACGCCGTTGAGCGGGATGGCGCTCTGCCGGTGCAGCTCGCGGTCGAGGACGGTGAGCTGGTAGGAGCCCGGGCCCTCCAGCAGGCAGACGCCGGTTCCGGCGGCCGCGTACACCCGCGCGCAGGGCAGCGTGGAGGGGGTGCGCCGCCCGTCGGGGTGCTGCACCGCGAGCAGCCCCGTCCGGGTGTCGCGGATCAGCAGCCCGGGGCCGTCCAGGGTGGGCGCGGCCTCCCCCGGGTCGCGGGCGGGGGCGGGCGCGGCCCGCAGCACGGTGTAGCCGACGGCGACGGCGGTGAGCAGGACGGTCGCGACCAGGGCGGTGAGGATGCGCCACTTCATGGCGAGGGGTGTCCTTCGTGCGGAGGCGGGGAGGGCGGCGAGAGGTGCGGCGAGGGGGCGGTGAGCAGGGCTGCGGAGGCGGCCAGCGCCGCGGCGGCGGCGCCCGCCGCCGCCAGGCAGGCGGTCGGCGCACCCCACGCCTGCCAGGCCGCCCCGAACGCCACCGAGGAGCAGAGCGCGGCCAGCGCCTGCCCGGTCTGCAGCAGGGCGAGTCCGCTGGTGCGCAGTTCGGGCGCCAGCAGCGGCCCGGCGAGGGCCATCAGGACGCCGTCGGTGGCGGCGTAGAACGCTCCGTGCAGCAGCAGGATCAGCGGCACCAGCAGCACCGGGGAGCCAGGCCCGAGGGCGAGCAGCACCTGGACGGCGACCACGGCACCGTAGCCGCCGAGCACCACCGGCCGGTGGCCGGTGCGGTCGGCGAGCCGCCCCAGCGGCGCGGCCAGCAGCAGGTAGGCCAGCGCCGAGCCGACCGCCAGCAGCGGGAACGCGGTGAGCGGGAGGTCGTCGCGGCGCTGGAGGACCAGGTAGACGAACCCGTCGCCGACCGTGGTCAGCGCGAGCAGGGCGGCGGCCGCGCAGAGCCGGCGGAACGGACCGCGGCGCAGCAGTGCCAGCGCGGTGCCCGGCCGGACCGAACCCGCGGGCAGCGGCTCCTGGTGGTCGCGGACGAAGAGCGCCAGCAGCAGGACCCCGAGCAGGGCGAAGCACAGGCTGGTGAGGAACACCGCGTCGTAGGAGCGGCCCGAGCCGGCCAGCGCGAGCACGCCGACCGCGACGAGCGGCCCGGCGAACGCCCCCAGGCTGTCCAGGGCGCGGTGTGCTCCGAACGCCCGGCCGAGCCGGTCGGCGGGGACGGACAGGGTGATCAGGGCGTCCCTGGGCGCGGTGCGCAGACCCTTGCCGGTGCGGTCGACCGCCAGGACGGCGCCGATCGCCACGGGTGCGGCGGCGGTCAGCAGCAGCCCGGCCCGGGCGGCGGCCGACAGGCCGTACCCGATCCCGGCGACGAGCTTGCGGCGCCGGAACCGGTCGGCGACGTAGCCGCCGAGGAGCCGGGTGAGGGCGGTGGATCCGCTGAACACGCCGTCCACCACACCGTACTGGGCGGTGCTCAGGTGCAGGCCGAGGACGAGGTAGGCGGGGAGCACCGAGCCGACCATCTCGGCGGAGACGTCGGTGACCAGGCTGACCAGGCCGAGGGCGAGGACGTTGCCGGTGAGGACCCGCCGGGCCGGGGCCCCGGTCGCGGGGGCCCCGGCACGCACGCTGGAGAGGTACACCGGCTCAGCTCAGCGTGATGTCGTCGAACCAGGTGATGCTGGGGTCACCCGGGTAGTCGTCGTCGTGGTTGACCAGCTGCACGGTGTACGAGTGGCCGGGGGTGAGCGTGTCGGTGGCCTGCCGCCAGCCGCCGTTGGCGGTACAGGTCCTGGGCAGCGGGGTGGCCGTCGTGCCGCTGGTGTTGTGCCGGACCACGACGGTGGCCCAGGCGTAGTCGACGCTGTCGCGGCAGTCGCCCTTCCACCAGACGGTGAGCCTGGTGATGCCCGGTGGGGCGGTGAAGGTCTGGCTGAGGACGGAGTCGCCGTCGGTCGGCCCGGTGGAGCCGGCCGCGCCCCCGTAGGCGCCGGAGTGCGGCACCTCGGCGATGGCGGTGGTGCCGGTGCGGGTCCAGCCGTTGAAGGTGCCGTACTCGAAGCCGCCGTTGACCAGGCCGGTGGGCGTGGAGGGAGTGGGGGTCGGGGTCCCGGTGGGGGTGCCGCTGGGCGTCGGTGTCGGGCTCGGCGTCGGGCTCGGCGTCGGCGAGGTGGTCCAGACGTCGGTGATCGGGGTGGCGTTCGCCGCGTTGCCCAGGGCGCCGAGGCCGTAGGCCTCCTCGATGGTGCGCAGGACCGTGTAGTGGTCGATGCGCTCGGAGTAGACGCCCGGGCGGACCTTCTCGCCCACGAACAGGGTGGCGATCTGGTTGACGGAGCTGAAGTTGTCCTCGTCGAAGGTGACGATCAGCAGGCTGTTGTGGGTCTTGGCCCACTGCGCGTACCCGTCGAGGTTGGTCCGCAGCCAGGTGTCGCCGGTCTCGGGTGCGCAGTCGTGCATGTCGTTGCACATGTCGGGGATGACGAAGGAGACCGTCGGCAGCTTGGTGTAGTCGCTCGGGAAGCCGCTGTAGGGGAGGCTGGCGGCGGCCGGGACGTTGTCGAAGTCGGCCCAGGGGTTGTGCTTGCGGACGTAGCCGCCGCTGCTGCAGCCGGTGTATCCGGTGGACGGCAGGCCTTCGGAGTAGCCCTTGAAGGTGTACCCGGCGGTGGTGAGCTGGCTGCCGAGGTTGGCCTTGCCGGTGAAGTTCTGCGGGCAGGAGTCGCCCGTCACGCCCTGGAGCTCGCCGGAGAACAGGGCGACGTAGTTGCCCTGGCTGGGGTGGGTGATGCCGAACGAGCGGGAGAAGCTCGCGCCCTGCCCGGCCAGGGAGTTGAGGTAGGGGACGGCGGGGTTCCCGATGATCTTCGAGTAGTCCTTGTTCTCGAACAGGACGACGACGACGTGGTCCGGCCGCGGCACGGCGGCGGCGGTGCCGTTCTGGTCCGGCGCGGCGGACGGACGGGCGCCCACGGCCGCCCCGGCGCCGGTGAGGGCGATCAGGAAGGCCACCACGGCGGTGATCACCGATCTGGCTCTCGGCGCGGGCCGCCGCCCGGGCGGGGACTGCGGTCTGAGTCGGGACTGCGCTGCCGGCATGGCGTGCTCCTCGGTCTCGCACCCGTCCGGGCCCGCACGGATCCGGTCCGCGCGGGTGTGATCCGGACGGGTTTGTCGCGGACATGGTGGAGGCGGCCCGGGTGGGAGCGATAGCGTGCGGGCGGCCGTCCGCACCCCTGCGACGCGGCCGCAGCGGCGCCGCCTGGGGTGATGGACCGGCGTCGCTGGAAATCCAGTACCGGCGAGTAACCTCGGGATCCGCGATCGACGACCTCCACGGCGCACCGCACGGCGGCCCGTTCCACACCGCCCTGCGCTCGGCCATCACCGCCCGCGGCCTCAGTCTGGAGCGGCTGCACGAGCGGCTGGCCGCCGCCGGACTGCGGGTCAGCGTCTCCACCCTCAGCAACTGGCAGCGCGGCCTGAGCCGGCCGAGCCGCCCGCAGAGCCTGCGCGCGGTCGCCGAGTTGGAGCGCGTGCTGGGCCTGGCGGCGGGCTCGCTCGGCGGCCTGCTGGACGCGCCCGTGCACCGCGGCCGCCGGCTGCCGGCCCCCGCCCCCGGCACCCCGGTACTGCCCGCGAGTCGGCTACGGGCCCGGATGGGCGTCCCGGCCGAACCCGAGCTGGACATCCTCGCCGTCCAGGACGAGGTGACCGTCACCGGGACGGGCTGGGTCGCCACCACCCGGACGGTGGTCCGCGCCCGCCGCTCCGGCGTGGCCCGGCACGTCGTGCTCAGCCACGTCGGCGGCGACGCGCTGCCCGAGATCCGGGCCGGCCGGGACTGCACACTCGGCCGGGTGCGGACCGACCGCGCGGCCGGCCTGGTCGCCGCCGAGCTGCTGTTCGGCCCGCTCGGCCGCGGGGAGACGTTCGCGGTGAAGCACGCCATGACCGCGAACGAACCGGAGCCGTACTACGGGCACTGGTTCCGAACCGCCGGGCAGCGCTACGAGTTGACGCTGCGTTTCGACCCCGGGGCCGGGGCCCGGCGGGCCTACCGGATCTGGCGGCTCGACGCGCGCTCACCGCACCGGGACGTGGTCCGGCTGCGGCTCATCGACGGCCGCCTCGCGCACTTCGCCGACTTCGACCTCTCCCCCGGGTTCCACGGCATCCGCTGGACCGGCCGGGAGCCCTGAGGGGCGGCGCCCTCCCGGGTCGCACGGGCCGCCGCCCGGTCCCGGTGTCAGGCCCGCTCGGCGGGAGGCCGTTCGGTGACGTCCCGGAGAAAGCGGTGAAGCGTCTCCCGCAGGGCCTCGGGCTGTTCCAGATGCAGATCGTGTCCCGTGCCCGGGATGCTCATCGCCACCGTTTCGGGGCGCTGCCGGAGCATCCTTCCGGACTCCTCCGGCGCGATGATGCCGCTCTGGCCGAGGACGACCAGGGTCGGGCAGGTGATGCCCGCCCACTCCTCCCAGTAGTCCCGCCGGGCGATCTCCGCCAGGGAGTCGACCATCACCCGGCGGTCGAAGCGCGGCCACCACCCGCCGTCGCGCTCCTCCAGTCCGTCGGCCCAGCCCTCGCCGACCGGGCCGCCGCCGAGGAACTCCACGGCCGCCGCCCTCGACGGGAAGGGCGCCGGCCACGAGTCGAACCAGCTGCCGATCTGGGCGGCGGTCTCCGGACTCGACCCGCCGGGGCCGGCTTCGACCATGACCAGCGCACGGAGGAGACCGGGGTGCGCCGCGGCGGTGAGCATGGCCGTGTGGCCGCCCAGCGACTGGCCGACCAGGACCGGCTCCCGCAGGTCGAGCTGGTCGAGCACCGCGACGACGTCGGCGACGAAGGCGGCACGTGAGACGTCCCGCGGGCGGCGTTCACTGGCGCCGTGGCCGCGCTGGTCCACCGCGACGACCCGGTGGCGCCCGCTCAGGTCCCGGGCCGCCGCGTCCCATTCACCGGCGTGCCCGGCCAGGCCGTGCAGCAGGACCACGGGCGTCCCGGACCCGCCCCAGTCGCGGCAGTGGAGTCGCACATCGCCGCGCACGACGACGCGTTCGGTCCATGTCATGAGGATTCCTTCAGGCAGCAGGGGAATGGCGGCAGGGGACGTGGGGGCGGCGGGGCCGTCGTAGGAGCGGCCTTCGAGCGACGGCCGACGGGCGGCGGACGACACCCGGCTTCGGATCCTCGGGTCAGCGCCCGACGAACCGGTTCAGGAGTTCGAGGGCACCGCTGACGTGGACGGTGCGGTCGACCGCCTCCACCGCGCGGGCCGGGCCGCAGTACCGTGCGGGCGCGCCGTCATCCTTCAGAGGACGGCGTACAGTTCGGCGGTGTCCGGTGGGTTGGCACCCGCGCGGGAGACGGTCAGTGCCGCGGCCGCGGCCGCCGTCGCCAGGGACCGGTCGAGGTCGGCTCCGGCATGGCGGGCGTGGAGCAGCGCGGCCATGAAGGAGTCGCCGGCCCCGACGGTGTCCGCGACCGGGACGGGGACGGCCGCCACCTCGGCGCGGCGCCCGTCCGAGGTGAGCGCGAAGGCGCCCTGCGCGCCGCGGGTGACCGCCACCGTGGCCGGTCCGAGGTCGAGCCAGCGGCGGGCGACGGACTCCGGATCCTGGCCGGGGTAGAGCCAGGCCAGGTCCTCGTCGCTGGCCTTGACCAGGTCGCTGAGCGCGACGCAGCGCTCGACCCGGCGGACGGCCCGCTCCCGCTCGCCCATCAGCGCGGGCCGCACGTTGGGGTCGTAGCTGACACCGGCCCGGCCGTGCCGGCGCCGGACCAGGTCGAGGACGGCCGCCGCCCCCGGGTCGGTGACGGCGGCGATCGAGCCGATGTGCAGATGGCCGGGCACGAACGGGAGCTCGGCCGCCGCCAGCGTCCACTCGATGTCGAAGGTGTAGCGGGCCCGGCCCTGTTCGTCCAGCTCGACCAGCGCGGACGGCGTCCGGGCGCCCTCCCCCGGGGCGTTGAGGACGGCCACGCCCGCGGACTCCAGGTGGGCGCGGATCAGCCGGCCGTTGGGGTCGGCGCCGAGCTCGGTGAGCAGCGTGGTCGGCAGGCCGAGCCGGGCCAGCCCGTAGGCGACGTTGGCGGGGCTGCCGCCGGGGTGGACGCGGTCGGGCCCGCCCGGGGTGCGGACGATGTCGGCGACGCACTCGCCGATCACCAGGAAGCTCGGGACGGGGCTGGTCAAGGCTGCTCCTGGCGGTCCGGGGCTTCGACGCGGTGGCGGTTGCCCAGCCTACGCGTTCGAGCGGCGGGGCCGCGGCCGGACTGCTGCGGGGCCGCGGCCTCACCTCGGCCGGGCTTCGGCCTGACCGGAAAAGGGCATGAGGAACGGCCGCCGGACCTGGCCAGGTTCTCCGACGGCCGTGGCCCCACCCGTCAGGGGGTGGAACACCTCGAAGTTATGACAGTCCGCAGCCGGTCCGCCACCACTGTGGTCCGTCCGGGGGAGGGCGCGTGTCGCGGGAGCCGCCCGGACTGTCCGACCGGTCCACTACGATCCGTGGTCGGGCGGTCGCTTCCGGTGCACGGCCGGTCGGCCGCGCGCCTCGACGCCCTGCACGACCCGATGACCCGGCACACCTTGACGCCCCGGCACAGCCCGACGGCCCGACGACCCTGTACGACCCCGTAGCACGACCCGACACGAAAGCGGTGATCACCCTGCCCAGGCCCCGCTCCGGCCGCTGCGGCCCCGCCGCCCTGGCGCTCGCGCTCAGCGCGGCGGTCCTCTGCTCCGCCCCGCCGTCCTCCGCCGCCACTGCGGGCGGTGTCGGCGACCCGGTCTTCCCCTCGCTCGGCAACCAGGGCTATGACGCCCTCGCCTACGACCTCTCCTTCGCCTACCGGCCCGACAGCCGCACCGTGGACGCCACGACCGTCCTGACCGCCCGTGCGCTGACCGGCCTGCCGGAGTTCGAGCTCGACGCGCTCGGCCTGGACGTGCACACCGTCCGGGTCGACGGCCGCCCGGCCGCCTTCCGCCTGCACGACGAGAAGCTGACCGTCACCCCGGCCCGGCCGGTGCGGCGCGGCACCGTGCTGAAGGTGACGGTCGCCTACAGCGCGGACCCGCGGGCCAGGCCGACGCACACCGGCTGGGTGCCCACCCCCGACGGGTTCGCCGTCGCCGGTCAGCCGGACGGCGCGCACACCGTGTTCCCCTGCAACGACCACCCCGGCGACAAGGCCCGGTTCACCATCGCCGTCACCGCGCCGGACACCCTGCTGGGGGTGGCCAACGGGACGCCCACCGGTACCGAGCGGCACGACGGCGGGCAGACCACCCGCCGCTACGTGACGCGCGATCCGATGGCGACCGAGCTGGTTCAGGTCTCCGTCGGCGACTACACCGTGCGCGAGCGCACCGGCCCCGGCGGGCTGCCGCTGCGGGACGTCGTCCCGACCGCGCGCGCCGCCGACCTCGAACCGGCCCTCGCCCTCACCCCCGCCCAGCTGGAGTGGGCGGAGCAGCACCTCGGCCCGTTCCCGTTCGAGACGTACGGGCTGCTGCCCGCCAACACCGACGACGAGGCCGCCTTCGACTTCACCGGCCTGGAGACGCAGACCCTGACGCTCTACAAGCCGAACTTCCTGCGCCGGCCCGAGCCCCAGATCGGCTCGCACATGATGCACGAGCTGGTGCACTCCTGGTTCGGCGACAGCGTCTCGCCGGGGACGTGGGCGGACCTCTGGCTGAACGAGGGCCACGCCGACCTCTACGGCCTGATGTACCGCTACGAGCGCGGCTGGCCCGACTCCGGCGGCTTCACCACCCTCACGGACCGGATGCGCGACGTGTACGCACGGGGCGACCAGTGGCGGCACGACTCCGGCCCGGTGGCCGCGCCGACCGCCGCCGACCTCTTCGACAGCCAGCGGTACACCGGCGGCGCACTGGTGCTGTTCGCGCTGCGCGAGCAGGTCGGGGCGGCCGTGTTCGACCGGATCGAGCGGACCTTCCTGCAGCGCTACCGGTACCGTACGGCCACCACGCGGGACTACGTCCGGACGGCCTCGGAGGTCTCCGGCCGGGATCTGTCGGGCTTCCTCGACGACTGGCTGTACGGACGGCGCACCCCGCCGATGCCGAACCACCCGGACTGGACGGTCACCCCGGTGCCGGCCACCGCCCGGGGCGACGCCGCCCCGCGCGGCACCGGGACGCTCTGAGCATCCGGACCGGCCCGGTACGCCCCGGCGCGCCGGGCCGGTGCTCCCGGGCGCCCTCCGCGCGCCCCTGTGCGGCGGGCGCCCGGGAGCGCATCGTGGTGCCCACGGCCCGCCCGCCGCCCGGCCCAGCTCCGGCCGGCTCGCGGGCCGTCCAGCGTTGCGGACCGGTCCGGCCCCGCTCCTTGGCGCCACCCCGCTGTCACCCGCTCCGCACGTCGTAGGAAATAGTTGCGGTGACCAGGCAACCCGCACGGACTCCCAGCGCGTTCAGCAACCGTGAGAAGGACACGACTGGCAGGAACGATGGGGACACCATGGCGGGGACGGCACGATGAGGGATGCGACACCGGACTTCGAGGAGTTCGTCGCGGCCCGCAGCCCTCGCCTGCTGCGCATGGCCTGGCTGCTCACCGGCGACCCGCATCTGGCGGAGGACCTGCTGCAGACCTCGCTGGCGAAGGTCTGGCCGCGCTGGGAGAAGATCTCCATCGACCGGCCGGAGGCGTACGTCCGGCGGGTGCTGGTGAACTCGCACGTCTCCTGGTGGCGGCGGCGCTGGCACGGGGAGCTGCCGTACGGCGAGCTGCCGGAGCCGCCGACCGTGGCCGACCCGTTCGAGAACTGGGCGGTCAACCAGGTCGTGGCCGCCGCCGTCCGGGCCCTGCCGCCGCGTCAGCGGGCGGTGGTGGTGCTGCGCTACTTCGAGGACCTGAGCGTGGAGGAGACGGCCGAAGCCCTGGGCTGCACCTCGGGCACGGTCAAGAGCCAGACCCATCGGGCCCTTCAGGCGCTGCGCGGCAAGCTGCCCACCCCGGAGCTGATGTTCGACGGGGGACGCCGTGACCTGGTCTGAGCACCTCGATCCGGACAGCCCTCGGGCCGACGACACCGAGGAGGAGCGGGAGCTGCGGATCCTGCTGCACCGCGCCGCCCCCGAACTGCCCGCCCCCGACGACCGGATGGACCGGATCCGCGAGCGCGCCGACCGGACCCGCCGCCGTCGGCGGCTCGCCGGACTGACGGCGGGGCTCACCACCGGTCTGGTGGCCGCTTTCCTCGCGGCCGCCCCGGCCACCGCCCCCGCGCCGTCCCCGGCGGCGCTCCAGCCGGCGGGCACGCCACCGCCCACCACCGCTCCCCTGGCCTCCCCCGCCGCGACGCCCAGCACGCCGACCGCCACCGACCCCACCGTTTTCGAAACGGAGATCCCCTTCGGTGTGGTCGACAGCCTGCGCCTCGACGTCCCGAGCCGCTGGTACACCCTCCACCTCCCGACCTCCGATCCGCCGGGCACCGTCGGCTACACCGCCACCCAGCCCCTCACCAACGCGCCGTCCTGCACCTGGGAGCAGATCTTCTGTCTGACGACCGGCCCGCTGGACAAGGACGGGGTGCTGATCACGTTCGGGCTGGTCCGCGACCACGATCTGCAGGGAAAGCTCGCCACGGCCACCGGGCCGGCGGTCGACGTCCCCCTCGACAAGGAGTGCGTCCAGATCGGCGGCACCCGGGAGCTCCGGGGCCACGACACCGTGGTCGCGGCCGACGCCACCGTCGTGATCGAACTGACGGCCTGTCTGCGGGAGCCCGGCGAGAAGACGCTCCAGCAGGTCCAGCGGGTGCTCGCCTCGGTCCGACCGGCGGAGGACTCCACCATCCAGACGGGCGGCGGGATCGGCTGGCCCTCGTCCCCGTCCACCTCGCGCTGACGCCGGAGGGCGCGGAGCACCGGGCCGTCGGGCCATCGGGCCGTCGATCGGGCGGCCCGCTCGTCAGCCGTCCCGCTGGTCCCGGCCCGAGGGCTCGGGGAACTCCGGGAACGCCTCCCGCAGGGACGGCCGCAGCGGGCTCGCCGGCCGGGCGGCCAGCGCCGCCGCGAACCCCCTCCGTGCGGCGTTCATCGCCGGGGCCACGACGGCGTCGAAGTCGGCCAGCGTCCTCAGGGCGAACGGCCGGACCCGGGAGTACCACGTGCGCCTGCGCAGCCCGAGGCTCAGCCCCAGGTCGCGGAGGTTCACCGGCCAGTCCGTGGAGGCGTTGTCGGGATCGTCGGCGTTCCACGGCTCCAACAGGACCACCGCGTCCGGGTTGAGCCGGAGGAACAGCTGCAGCAGTGCCAGCCGCTCCTGGCTGCGCAGCGCCCACCGGTCCACCAGGAGAAGGGCGGGGTTCACCGGGCCGTCGTTGTCCAGCACCGCCCGCACCTCCTCCTCGAACTCGTGGACCGAGGCGTCCATCCCCAGCCGCCGGACGGCCCGCGCCGTGTACTCGCCCAGCGAGAGCTCGGCGTTCGGCTCGTACGGGTTCCACCCCGTGCGCCGCGAGCCGTAGAACCCCGGCCGCCGACCGGTCGGCAGCTCGTCCTCGGCGAGTGACAGCACCAGGACCCGCAGGCTGTGCACGTCCTCCGCCCGGCGGATCGCGACCGGGTGCTCGAAGGCGTTGGGCTGGGACAGCAGGTCCAGCGGGCGGCCGGTCTGAATGACCGTCTCCTCGGCCACCCGGACGATCCGGCTGGCCAACCGGTGCACCGCCACCTCGTACGCGGGGCGGGAGTCCGCACTGCCGATCAAAGCGAGCAGTCCCGGCTCCTCGTCGCTGCGGGCGCCCTGTCCGGTGACCACGAGCTGACGGGCGACCGGGGGCATCGCGTCCTCGGCCAGCGGCTCCCAGAGCACCGGCACGATCCCGGTGGCCCGTCGCTCGCCGGTGCCCACGCGGTACACCGGGCGGCGGGAGAACGCGTACCACTCCCATCCGCAGACCTCGTTGGCGAAGTAGTCGGGCGAGTACAGCGGTACGAAGACCCGGCAGGACGCGAGGGCCCGGGTGTTGCGGCCGGCCCACCGGGTGCCGAGGCGCTCGGAGGTGTCCATGAAGCCGACCGAGGCCGCGTCCCACTCGGTCGGGACCAGCTCCAGGACGGCCTCGCGCAGATCGTCGAAGAACACCTCCAGCCAGCGGGTGGCGGCGGGCGAGCCGGTCGGGCCGCCGCGCACGAGGTGGGCGTGGCTCAGGTAGAAGTAGGGCTTCAGGTCCTGATCCGGAATGGCGTCCGACCCGGGCAGGGAGCGGGTCCGAACGGTCGCCTCCGGCTCGGGCTGCTCCGCGGGCCGACCCGCCGGCTCCGCTGCCGGTTGATCGGCAGGCTGATCGGCGGGTTCATCGGCGGGTTCATCGGCCGGCGCCTCCGTCGGCACCTCGACCGGTTCCTCGGCCGGTTCCTCGGCTGCTTCCTCCACCGGGGCCGGCTGTCTCAGGGCCTCGGCCACCGCCGGCAGGCCGCGCCGGTCGGCTTCGAGCGCCAGTGCCTCCCGGGTGTGCGGCGCCGCGTGCGCGACCAGGGCGGACCAGAGCCCGTCCGGCGGTTCGGCCTCCGCCGCCGGCCCCCGGCGGTGGCGCGCCGTCAGCACCGGGTTGACCAGGTAGCGCGGACCCTCCTGCGGCGAGTCGTCCACGGATGGGTGGGCCCGTCGTACCAGCAGGCCCGGCAGCCCGAAGATCGGCCTGCACGCATCGTGCAGTGCCACGGCGAACCAGGCGGCGCCGCGTTGCTCCGACGCCAGGTAGGCCAGTGCACCGGCCCGTAGCAGCTCGGCCGAGAGGGCGGGCGGGTAGCCGAGCCCGCCGACGGCCAGGGCGGCGTCGAGCATCGCCCGGACCTCCGGCGGGGCGGCGCGCCGGCGCTCCAGCAACTGCGGCACGCCCGCCATCGCCTGGATGATCCGGCCGTCCCCGGCCAACAGGGCGGCGTCGGCGAGTCGGCCGTCGAAGGCCACCGCCAGCTCGGCCTCCTGCTCGGAGAAGGCGTCCGGCACGGTGATCAGCTCGGTGGCCGCGATCAGGGCGCGGACCGGTGACCACCCGTCGGACTCGTTGCCGGCGCTGAGGTGCTGCACATAGGAGGCCCTCATTGTGCCCAGTAGCAGGACCGGTCTGCGCTCCTCGTCGTCCAGCAGCTCTCGGAGCAGCCGGGCGAAGGCGCTGCGCTCCGACTGCGGCCCCTCCAGCAGCAGCCGCTGGACGTCGTCCAGCCAGATCACGCCGAACGGCCCGACGTCGGCCGGGCGCAGCTGCTGCCGGCGGTCGATCCGGTGCAGGCGCCAGTGCGGGGGCACCTGGCGCAGCGCCTCGTAGCAGGCCCGCGTCATTCCGGTGACGGCGTTGCCGACCAGCAGCACGGACCGGCTCCGGCCGTCGGCCGCCTCGCGCACCAGTGACCGGAGCCGCTCGTCGTGTCGGCGCTCGAAGTACCGCCCCAGCCCGTCGGGCGTCTCGGGGGCGTCCTCGGACGCGTCCTCGGGCTCCGCCTGGGGCGCCGTCATGTGGACGCCGAAGGCGAGCGGTGTGATGAGGTCCGCGAGCGAGGGGGCCGCCGCCGGGGCCCGCCCGCCCTCGGCCGACTCCGCGAAGGGCAGCGCGGCCCCGTCCACCAGCCGGCCCCCGGCCTGCCCGGTGACCCGGGCGGCGGTGAAGTCCGCCGTCGCGGCGCGGCGGGCCTTGAGGTAGGCGGCGACCTGGTGGCGGACGGTGCTGCGGATCTCCGCGACCTCGTCGCGGCGCTGGGCGGCCAGCAGGGCCTCGCGGACGCCGGGGAGGAAGTCGAAGCGGAGGGCGTCCGGGTCGCCGCCCGGCGGCGGGGGCTGCCAGGGGGCGAGCAGCCCGCCCAGCAGCACCTCGGCGAGGTGGCCGTGGTCGGCCTGCGGGAGCATCACACGGCGGACCAGGGTCATCACGGGGAGGACCAGCGGGACGACGGAGAGGTGTCCGGCCAGTTGCCGGGCCAGTGGGGAGGCCGTCTCCCGGAACTGTTTGAGCGCGAGGTCCGCACTCTGCGGCAGGGCGGGCGGTGCGGCGGGGGCGGAGGCTCCGTCGCCGACCAGCAGGCTGCTCAACCGGCTGCGCCGGCCGGTGCCGGAGACCAGGGCGGCGAGGGCGCCCAGCGCCGACGGCGAGGCGTCGACCACCGGGACGGGCATCGGCCGGTCGGCCCGCAGTCGGCGGTGGGTGCGGCCGCGCGGGCGGGTGGCGGTGGCCTCCCAACCGGTGTTGGGCGCGGCCGGTCCGGTGGCACGCAGCCAGAGCGGGGTGGGGCGGACGGAGCCGCGCGACCACAGCCGCTCGGGCAGGACGTTGAGGAGGGCGACGGAGCCGTGCCGCCCCCAGCCGCGCAGGACGTTGTCCACGGCCGGGCCGCCCCAGCCGCCGCCGACGGTGTCGGTGACGACCAGGACGAGGCGGCGCCCGGACGGGTCGGCGATCTCCTGCGGGCGGCGGGGCGCGCCGCCGGGGCGGGCGGCGAGGGAGGGGGTGCCGCCGGCCTCGGTACCGCCGAGGTACCAGGTGCGGACGTCGCGGAAGACCCCGGTCTGGGCGACCACCCGGCGCAGGTCGGCAACCAGGTTGTGCCAGAGCGTCATCGAGCGGTGCGTGTCGATGACCAGGGCGAGGTCGAGCCAGCGGCCGGGTGTGGGGCGCAGCACGGGGACCAGCAGGCGCTGGTCGACGCCTGCGCTGACGGTGGCCTCCTCGTCGAGTTCTGGCTCGCCTCGGCTGTCGGCGAGGGTGCGCCGACCGAGCGGGCGCAGGGCGCGCATGACGGCGAGCGGGTCGGCGAGGGCACCGGCCCGGGCGACCCGGACGAGGTCGCCGCGCCGGGCCGCGGCGCCCTCACCCGGATTCTCGGGGCGGCCGGAGCCGCCGGGGCTCCCGGGTGCGGTGAGGTCGGCGGTGGCGTAGTGCTGTTCGAGCGGGCCGTCGGCCGACTCGTCGGGGCCCTGGTCCCCGGTCCGGTCCTCGGCGGCGTCCTGGTCCACGGGGGTGTCCTGGGCCGCCGGGGCGGCGGGCTGCTGCGGGCGGTCACGGCCGGAGTCGTCGAGGCAGCCGGCCAGCCAGAGGATGTCGGCGAGCTCCTCCGGGCCCAGGTCGGCCGCCGAGGCGGCGTCGGCCTCGGCGAGTGCGCGCAGCAGCCGGGCGATCACGGCGAGGCCGGTCCGGTGAGCTTCTGCAGCACGGTCCGCAGGAAGGTGTCGCGTTCGGTGTCGTCGGACCAGGCGCCGCTGAGCCGGAGCTGGACGGCGTTCAGCAGCTGGTCGGTGGCGAGGTCCCCTTCGACGCGGCGTTCGTCGAAGGCGCGGATCAGCCCGTGGACGAGGTCGCGGCGGTCGTCGTCGAGGTCGGCGGGCAGGTGGAGGCGCTGTCTGATGATCTGTTCGAGCTTCTCGGTACTGGGCGGCTGGACGTGCAGCCGGATGCAGCGGCGCAGGAACGGCGGCGGGAAGTCGCGTTCGTTGTTGCTGGTGAGGACGACGAGGGGGAAGGCCAGGCACTGGACGCGGCCGTGGTCGACGGCGACGGTGGCACCGGCGGCCTGGTCCGCTCCGAAGGTGTCGTCGGTGCCGATCCGGACCCGGGGTTCGCGGGCGGCGATCCGGGCGAGTTCGGGGATCTCGAAGCCGCCGTCCTCGAACACGGTGAGCAGGTCGCCGGGCAGGTCGATGTCGCTCTTGTCGATCTCGTCCACCAGCAGGACGCGCGGGTGGACCTGCGGAAGCAGCGCGGTGCCGAGCGGGCCCAGCCGCAGGTAGGGGGCGATGGAGCGGTCGGGCGCGGGCGGGCGCGGCGAGTCCCCGGCGTCGCCGCCGCCGCGCAGCTGCTGCAGGTTGGCGTCGTGCAGGCGGCTGATCGCGTCGTAGCGGTAGAGGCCGTCGCGCAGGGTGCTGCGGCTGGTGATCGGCCAGTGCAGGACCGGGCCGAGGCCGAGGTCGGCGGCGATGCTGTAGGCCAGGGTGGACTTGCCGACGCCGGGCTTGCCGGTGACCAGGAGCGGGCGGCTCAGGTAGAGGGCGGTGTTGACGGCGTCGGTCTCGGCCTCGTCGGGGACGTAGCCGGTGCCGCGCCGGGTGGTGCGCTCCCAGGCGGGTCCGGTGGGGCCGGGAGGGCGGTAGCCCGGGTCGGGGGTGCCGTCGAAGTCGCGCCACGGCGGCTGCTTGCCGGCCAGCCGGGCGAGCCGCTCCTCGGGGGTGCCCGCCCCCTGGTAGATCCACCAGTCCTTCATGGGCTCCTCGCTCCGTCCTTTCGGGTCGGTCGGTTCTGTCGGTCGGGTGCGTGGGCTGTGTGGGGCGTGTGGGTCGGGGTCGGCGGGTCGGGGTCGGCGGGTCGGGGTCGGCGGGTCGGGGTCGGCGGGTCGGGGTGGGCGGTCAGGACAGCGATCTGGTCTGCGGGCGGTGCTCGGGGTCGTCCCAGAGCAGGCCGAGGGGCTCACCGCCGGGGCGGCCGGCCGGGCAGCCGCCGCAGCCGCCGGGCGGGCCGCCGATCCGTACCTGCCGCACGAGGGCGGGCAGGCGGCCGAGGTCGAACTCCCCGGTGGGGTCGGCGGAGCCGGTCGGGGTGGTGGAGCCGGTCGAGCCTGTCGAGCCGGCGGCGGCGAGCACGGCGGCCAGGCCGTCCGCGGTGCGGGCCCGGCAGCCGCCGCAGCCGTCGGGGCCCTCCGCGCGGTCGCGGTCGGTCCCGGGGGTGGTGCGGGTGCCTGGGTCGGTGCGGGTGCGGGGGTCGGTGTCGGTACCGGTGGGGGTCCGCCGCCAGACGGCGATCGGCATCCCGGCGTCGAGCAGCACCTCCAGCCGGTCGGACAGTGGCGCGCCGTGCCGGTCGAGCAGGGCGCAGACCGGGTGGCCCTCGGCGCCGAGCCGGTCGGCGAGGCCGAGGTCGAGCGGGGTGCCCTCGGAGAGCGGTACGACGGCGTCGGGGTGGCGCCCGCCGTGCTCCCGGTACCAGGCCCACTTCGACTTCCAGCGCTTCTCGGACTGGTGGGTGCGCTCGTCGGGGCAGCGGACCAGGACCTCGTACGCGCGGCCGAGTTCGGCCGTCCGGCGCCTGCGGGTGGGCAGCGGCCAGCTTTCGAACGGCTCGTCCAGCAGGATCTCGGGGACGTGGAACTCGATCCGCTGCACGTCCGGGTCCGCGGCCGGGCCGAAGAGCTGGTGGACCAGCTCGCCCTGCACGGTGGTCAGGTCGACCGGCCGGGCGGACTCCCAGAGCGCCTCGAAACCCCGCCGGTAGCGCCACATCCGGACCAGGTAGCCGTCCTCGTCGCTGGACTCCGCGAGCTGGACGTGCAGTTCCGCCCGCCCCTCGCGTTCCGGGGCGGGCGGCGCGGGGACGGCGTCGGCGCCCAGCCGGCGGCCGGTGCGCCGGACCCAGTCCGCGAGGCGCTCGGCCCGTTCCGGGTCGTCCTCGCGCGCGGCGAGGTAGCGGACGAAGGCCAGCGGGAGCGGCAGCCGCCGTCCACCGCCGCCGAGGCGCTTGTCGAGGTCGCGCACCACGGCCATGGGTTCGGCGGCGGGCAGGACCGGGCCGGGCGGGGCGCAGCCGGCGGCCTCGAAGGCCCAGCGGTAGGCGTGGTAGGCGTCGGGCGGCAGCCGGGGGCCGGTGAACAGGCGGGTCAGTTCGGCCCAGGCCTGGGCGTCGAGCGGTGGTGCGCCGGGCGGCTCGTCCGGCCAGCCGTCGTCGGTGAGCGGGGAGCCGTCCCAGCCGGTGATGCGCCACTGGATCTGCTGCCAGGCCAGGCCCTGGTCGGCGAGTTCGGCGAGGTCGTCGCGGACCTGGCGGGCGATGTCGGGCAGCCGGTCGATGCTCTCGGCGAAGGACCGGCCGTCGAGGCGGGCCAGCAGGGTGTCGGTGAGGCGGCCCGCGCCGTCGAGGTTCTGGGCCGGACGGCCGGGCTGGGCGGCGTAGAGGACGAAGGTGCTGCGACCCGGTGCGCGGCCGCCGCTGCCGTACCGGGTGCTGCCGAAGGTGGACCGGACCCGGGCGGGTATGTCGAGCCGGCAGGCGTCGCCGATGGAGACCACCCGGGCGAACCGGCCGCGGGTGATGCTGGTGGACCGCCAGAAGCGGAGCGCCGAGTCGAGGTCGAGGTGGCGGACCGACTCGGTGCCGGCGTCCGCGAAGGGCAGCAGCAGCCGGTCGTCGTCGTCCGAGTAGCCGTGTCCGGCCCAGTAGAGGACGAGCAGGTCGCCGTCGCACTTGGGCAGTTCGCGGAGCAGGGCGTCCTCGATCTCGGCCTTGGTGGCGGGGCGGTGGTCGGGCAGCGGGTCGGCGGGCGGGTGTCCCTGGACCGCCGGAAGCGGGGAGAGGAACAGCCGGACGTTGGACTCGGGGACGCCTGCGCCGCCGGTGAGCCACTCCGCGAAGCGGACGGCGTCCCGGGCCGGGCCGCGGAGGTTCCAGTCGGCGCCCACCCGGTACGACTCGATGCCGACGACCAGGGCGAAGACCCGTTCGGGTGAGAGCTGGTGGCCGGGCCCCCCGGGGGTGGGCGTCACCCGCCGTCCCCTGCGGCGGTCCCGTCAGCCGGGTGCCGCCCGTCCGCCAGGAGGGTCCCGTCCGCCGGGCCTGCGCCGGTCATTGGCCTCGGGGCGGTCGCGAGGGCGGCGGCGATCCGGTCGTAGACGGCGGGAAGCTTGAAGTAGGCGCTGTGGCAGTACGGGAACGGCTGGCGGCTGCTCACCTCGTGGTCGGTGACCCGGGCATCGCCGGGGAAGACCGGGGCGGCCCGGTACCCGAGGAGGTCGCCGGGGTCGTAGATGTTCAACCAGTCGGGGAACCCGCTCGGCAGGCCGCTGCCGGGTTCGAGGCCGTTGAGCGCCCCGAGCTCGTGCAGGAAGGGCGCCTGCGATCCGACGGTGACCAGCAGCCGCAGGTCGGGCGGGGTGCCGCCGGAGGCGGCGAGGGCCAGGCAGTCGACCAGGGCGATGCCGCCGAGGCTGTGCCCGATCACCACGGTCGGGCCGGGGGCGGCGGCGATCCGCTCGGCCAGGTAGGCGCGCAGCGGCCCGCCGCGCGCCTGGTAGCGCAGGATGTCGCCGAGCGCGGGAGTGGCACCGACGGTCAGCGCGCCGCGCCGGCGTTCCAGCAGGCGCTGGCCGCCCACCCGCATGCCGAGCCTGCCGAGGACTCCCGCCGCCCGGCCGAGCGGTCCGCGGGCGGTGCCGCCGAGGCGGTCGGCGAGGAGTTCGGTCAGGCGGTCGCGTTCGTCGGCGGTGCAGAGCGCCCGGGGGCCGGCGGCGGTGAGCAGTTCGGCGGTGAGCGCGCGGGCGGTGGCAGCGGTCAGCTCGGCGGCGGCCGCGGCATCGACGGCCTGCTCACAGGCCTCGGCGAACTCCTCGGCGGCGGCGAGGCGCCGCAGCGCGGCCGGGAGGTACGGGGCGAGCGCGGTGGCGGCCAGCAGGGTGGCGAGCTCGTCGCCCACCGGGGTGGACACCGTGGCGGGCTCCGACGGCGCCGGATCCGACGCAGGATCCGGCCCGGAATTCGGCCCAGGATTCGGCGCGAAGTCCGAGGCGAGGGCGGCCAGCCGGTCGGCGACGGCCTGGCCCGGGGCGGCGCCGGGTATGCCGAACCCGTCGTCCTCGGCGGGCAGTTCGGCGAGGACCCGGAGTTCGCACAGCGGGTCGACGAACAGCAGGGTCCAGCCACCGTCCGCCCGGTCGGGGGCGCCGGACTCGTCAAGCGCGTCGAACTCGCCCGGGGCGTCGACCCACCCGGGCCGGTCGACCGGCGGCTCGGGTGCGTCCAGGGGCAGGCCCGCGAAGCCGGGGATCGAGGCCCCGCCCGCGCTGAGCGTCACGCCGTGCTCGTCACCCCAGTAGCAGGGCACCACATCGGCATCCGGGAACCGGGCCCGGAGCTCGCGGGCCACCAGTTCGAACAACGGGTCGTAGCCCTCGCGCCGTACCCCGGTGCCGTGCACGAACAGGAACCGCATGTCGCCCCCGCGCTCTCCCGAACTCCCCTGCCCGACCAGCACCCTAGCGCCGCTGCCGCCCGTGGACAGCCTGTCCGCCACAAAGTCCGCCACAAAACCGTCGGGCTCCCCGCCGCGATGGCGGGGAGCCCGTGGGGCGGCGGCGGGCGCCGGGTGGGTCAGTAGCGCAGGACGGCGGCGATCCGGCCACGGCCGGCGAGCTCGTCGGCCGGAACGAACTGGACCTTGGCACCGGTGTCCAGCGCCCGCTCGACGATCTCGTCGACCATGTCCTCGCGGACGTCCGGCTCGCCGGCCGGGGCGGGCACCAGGTGGCTGTCGGTCACCCGGACCGGCTCCCAGTAGTCCTCCTCGACCGCCACCAGGCCGGCCCGGCCCGCGGTGACGCTCTGCCAGACCTCGTCGATCCCGGCGGCCAGCGCCTTGACGCCCTGGGCCTGGTCGAGGCGCTCGTGCAGCTCCGCGACCGCCTTCTTGCCCTGCTGCTCGACGGTGGCCCGGACGGCCTCGGCGACGGCGGCGGACTGGGCGTGGCCGAGACCGCCCCGGTGGACCTGGGCGGTGGCGCGCTTGGCGGCGGTGCCGACCTCGTCCAGCAGCGACAGTGCGGCGGCCTCGCCGAGCACGTACAGCGGGCGGGCGTCGGTCTCCAGCAGGACGGCGAGCGCGGTGTCCGCCTCGCGCAGGAAGCGGCGGGTCTCCTCGTCGCGGAAGGTGCTGGGCACGTCGCCGATCCGCTCCTGGCGCTCGACGTCCCAGTCCGGCCGGACCTGGTCGAGCGGGAAGCCGCCGGCGGCGTGCTCGACCAACCTCGGCCCGGTGCCGCTGAACAGGGCGACCCGGTCGGCCGCGACGGTCAGCACCCAGTAGGGCGCGCCGGCCGTGGAGGCGGAGACCAGGTTGCGGGTCAGGAACGTCTCGGCGAGGACCACCCGGGCGGGGACGGTACGGGGCAGCGACCACACCTGGTGCTCGCCCGGCGCCGCGAAGATCACCAGGCCGTCCTCCGCGTGGACCAGGTCGACCTCGGCCAGGGCCCGGTCCAGCTGGTCGACCACGTCCAACCGGTCGGCCCGGGAGACCGCCTCGTCGGCGTGCAGCCGGTTCTTCGCCTCGGCCACGAGGTTGCGCAGGCGCACCGGGTCCTGGGTGTTGTCGGGCTCGCTGCGGTGGGTGGGCAGCAGGACGGAGACGGCCGGGTAGCGCCGGGGGCGGCGCAGCTCGGCGAGGACGGCAGGCGTGAGCTCGGCTGCGTGCATCGGGTGCCCTTCTTGTCGTGGTTGCGTCGGCTTGTCGGGTGCCTCGGCAGGATCGGCATTATCGGCTGTTTTTCTGTTTTGCCAGAGTTTGCCGGATTTGCCTCCCCGACCCTTCCCCATCCGAACACCCACCTATGCCCGTCAGCACCGAAAAGGTGTCCGTATGCGAGGCGCCCCCGGGCGGACGGGCACCGCCCCAGGGGTCCAGTTCGCACCTGATGCAGAATCAGGACATGTTGATCGCCTGATACTTCTGTCCTGCCGTTGGTCCAGCCCCTACGCTGAGCGCTGCCGCACACGGGGAGCGAGGGGAGCCACAGGTGGGGGACGTCATCACGGTGCATCTCGGCGGGGGCGCGCTCGTCCACGCCGAGGCGACGGCGCCGGAGGCTGCGAAGGCCCCGGCCGCCACACCGGTCGGAGCAGCCGACGGCGCGGGGGTACCGGGCACCGCCGGGGCACGGAGCCGCGCAGGGGGACGGGACGCCGCAGGGGGCCGGGACGCCGTAGGGGCACGGGGCACCGTCCGGCGGGCGCCGGCCGGGCTTCCGGCGCGGTCGGACGCGGTCGGCGACGGGTCGGACGGCGGACCTCCCGGCGTCGGGGCCCCGGTCGGACCGCGGGTGAGCGACGCCCGGTGACCGGCCCGTGGCCGCTCCGCGTGGAGGCCGCGCTGACCGCCGCCGTCGAGGTGTGCGACGACTCGGGCTTCCTGGGCAGCGGGTTCGTCCTCTCCCCCGGGGTCGTACTGACCGCCGCGCACCTCGCCCGCCGGAGCCGCAGCGGGCTGGGCGTGCGGGGCCCCTGGGGCCGGGTCCTCGCAGCCGGTCCCGCCCGGCTGTTCCCCGCCGAGCCGGGTGACGGCAGGTTCCACGCCTTCCCGGATCTCGCCCTGCTCGACCTCGACCGGGCGGTCGCGCTGCCGCCGTTCGCCCTGGACGCCGGGCGCCCGCCGGGCCCCGGGACGGCGGTGCTGGTGGCCGGGTTCTCCACCCACACCCCGATGCCCGGGGCCCAGGAGGACTCGCTGCTGCTCACCGTGGCCGGCCCGTCCGCGGGCTACCTGCGGGTGACCGGGGACGAGGTGAAGGACGGCTTCAGCGGCAGCATGGTCATCCGACTGGACTCCGGCGCGGTGTGTGGCGTCCTGAAGGGCAGCCGGGACTTCGACGGCGTCCGCGGCGGCTGGTTCACGCCCCTGTCGGCGCTCGCGGCCGCCCTGTCTGCGGACGACCCCTTGCAGGAGGTGCTGACCGCCGGGACGGGGGCGGGCGCGATGGCACGGCATGCCGACCCGGCAGCACGTGCCGAGGAGGCATCTCATGCCGCTGAGGCGTCTCATACCACCGAGGCGTCTCATGCCACCGAGGCATCTCATGTCACCGAGTCGGCGCGACCCGCCGCGGAGGTGGCACGTCATGCCACGGTGGCGCAGCCTGCCCCAGTGGCACGGCCTGCCGAGGAGCCCCAACCCAACCCGATGGCACGTCATGCCGATACGGCACGCCATGCCACCCCCGCCGATCCAGCCGGCCCGGCACCCGGCGCCACTGCGGCACGACCTGCCATGTCAACACGACGTGCCACCGCCCTGCCCGGGGCACGGGAGCTCGTCCCGCTCCTGCTGACGATCCCGGACATGGACGACCCCGACTTCCGCCGCCAGGTCCTGCGCGGCGCAGCAGAGCGGCTCGGCTCGTCCGCGCCGCTCCGGGTCGCGTTCCGGGCGCAGGCGATCGACCACCTGATCGAGACAGTCCAGGCCTGCACGAGCCACCGCGATCCGGCGGCGGCCCTGGCCGCCGTGCTCGACACCCTGGACTTCCTGCGCCCCGGCCTCGCCGCCGTCGACGAACTCCGTACGCTGGCGGGCCTCCCCGCACCCGACCCCGGCGGATCCGGCGACCTCGACGGACCCGGTGGACCCGGCGACCCCGGTGGACCGGTGGGCAGACCGTGGTAGAGCGCCGCGGTCTGCTCGCCCGCCTGGGCGGCCGCCGCCGACCCGGCGCAGCAGACACCGACACCGCCCCGCCGAACGGCGCACCCGCCGAATGCGGGATTTGGCCGACCGGGGCCGACCGGCAGCTGTGCGAGATCCTCGCCGAGATCCCCGGCATCGGCGACCCCGCCTTCCGTGAGCGCACCCTGGAGGAGCTCGGCCGCCGGCTCGGGCTGCCCGGCGCGTTCGCCGTCCCGTACAGCGCCCTCGCCGGCGACCACCTCCAGGACATCGTCCGCGGCTGCCGCCAGTGGCACGACCCGGCGCAGGCTCTCCTCCAACTCGCCGACGTCCTGCGTTTCCAGCGCCACGGCACGGCCGCCGTCGACTGGCTGACCGCCTGCGTCGAGGCGATCACGGTGCCCGGCCTGCTCGCCCCGGCCCCGCTGCTCGCCCTGCTGCGGATCCTGCGCGCCCTGCGGCCGCCGCCCGCCCCGGCCAGGGTCCTGGCCCTGGTCGAGGCCGCCTGCACGCCCGGCGAGACCCACCCGGTGCGGGGCGGCAACGGCCTGCCCGAGGCGGTGACCCGGCTCAACCAGGCCCGGCTCGACCACGCCCACCCCGGCCAGGCCCACCCCGGCCACGCCCGCCCTGCCTGCACCCGCCCCGACGACACCCGCCCCAGCCCGCTGCGGCCCGGCCAGTCGACGGCGGCCCCGGACACCGAGGCTCCGGACGGCCGCGCGGCGCCCCCGTTGCTGCTGCGCTTCCTGACCAGGCTCGCCGAGGAGGTCACCGGCCCCGAGGCCACCGCGCTGACCGACCTGGTCAAGCAGCAGGCCCACGAGCTGGGCGTCGCCGACGCCGACCTGGCCGCATCCGCCCCGGAGCCCGCCGCCCGTTGCGGCAGTCCGGCCGAGCAGCACCACCCGCTGGTGCTGCAGATCGTCCTGGACGACGTGTCACCGGTCGGCTCGGACGCCGAGCCGGTCTACGCCTTCGAGGCCCTCCTCTACGACACCACCGAGCACCCGTGGCGGCTGGTGTCCAAACACGCCTCGGACGACCAGATCCCGCAGTCCGCCCTGCGCAGCAGCGGCAGCCGGCATCTGACGACCTGGCAGGAGCTGGCCGCCGCGGCGGCCGACGCCGAGGGGCTGCGGGTGGAGTTCCTGCTGCCGTGGTCCCTGCTCGGCCACCCCGCCGAGCTGTGGCCGATGGACGAGGACGACTACCCGGTCGGCATGCACTTCCCGGTGGTGGTCCGCTCCCTGGACCGGATCCGGTCGGCGCTCTGGCACCCGGCGTGGAAGAACAAGTGGCGGGCGCTGGAGGCGACCGTGGACAGCGGCGCCCCGGGCACCGTCGCCGACCTGCCCGGCTGGTTCGCGCTCGGTGCCGGGCTGGCCCCGATCGACGCCGAGACCACCGGTCGGACCCTGCACGTCGGCGGCCGCCAGGGCGACGTACGGCGGTGGCTCGACGAGCGGCCGCAGACCGCGATCCTGGCGCTGTGCTTCCCGTACGCCTACCACCCGAAGCACCGGGCGGTGCCCTACCGCGCGGTCAAGGACGCCGTCCGGGAGGGCATCCCGGTGATGGTCTGGCGGCGTGACTCCGGCAGTTCCATCGAACTGCACGAGCTGCTCGGCGAACTGACCGCCACCCACCTGGCGGGCCTGGCGGCCCACATCCACCGCAGGCGCCGGGCCGCCGCCGAGGACGACCCCGCCGACCTCGGACACCACCTCACGCTGCTCTGGGACGAGCCCGGCCAGGCCGCCTGGCTGGCGCCGACGCCGTTCAGCACTCCCGCGCACCGCGTCGTTCCCGACCACCGCACCGTTCCCGACCACCGCACCGCCTCAGCGCACCACACCACCGCCTCAGCGCACCACACCACCTCCGCCTACCGCACCGCGCTCGACCCGGACCCCGGCGGCCTCCCCGGCACGGCCCCCGACCCGGCGCCCCACTCCGACCGGCGGCCGGCCCAGCAGGAAGGACAACCCGCGTGACGACCCCGTACGACGACGCCCTGCCCGTGCCCGGCACGCCCGCACAGCACCAGCAGCACCAGCACCAGCACCAGCACCAGCAGGGCGGCGGTGCCCCGGAGTGGTGGATCTACCGCAGCACCGGTGTCCCGCACGACGGGATCCGGCGGCTGCCCGACGCCCCGCCCTGGCGCTCCTTCCGCCGCGACGGCGAGGACCACGGCAGCCTGCCCACACCACCGGAGATGTCCGAGGCGGTCGCCTTCCGCAAGCTCGGCCGCGACCACCAGGCCGCCGCCTACCAGGCCGACGAGAAGGAGATCCACCTCGTCAACATGGCCCTGCACCTGCGCCGCCCGCTCCTGGTCACCGGCCCGCCCGGGGTGGGCAAGTCCACCCTGGCGTACAGCGTCGCGCACGAGCTGGGCCTCGGCCCGGTGCTGCACTGGCCGGTCACCAGCCGCGCGACCCTGCAGGAGGGCCAGTACCACTACGACGCGATCGGCCGCCTCCAGGACACCGGTCTGCGACCCGTCGGCGGCGGCACCGGCGCGACGGACCGGTCGGCCCCCGGCATCGGCCCCTATCTGCGGCTCGGCCCGCTCGGCACCGCGCTGCTGCCCTGGGACCGGCCCCGGGTGCTGCTCATCGACGAGATCGACAAGGCCGACCTGGACCTGCCCAACGACCTGCTCACCGTCTTCGAGGAGGGCGAGTTCGTCATCCCCGAGCTCAGCCGTCTGGACGAGGAGGACGCGCAGGTGATGACGGGCGACGACGACGGCTGGACGTCCCTGAGCCGCGGCCGGGTGCGGTGCACCGAGTTCCCGCTGGTCATCCTCACCAGCAACGAGGAGCGGGAGTTCCCGGCCGCCTTCCTGCGCCGCTGCCTGCGCCTGGAGATCCCCCGGCCCGGCCCGGACAAGCTGGCCCGGATGGTCGCCGCGCACCTGTCCGGCCCCGGGGCCGCCGTCCCGGCCGAGGTCCGCGAGCGCCTGATCGCCCGGTTCCTGGCCAAGCAGCAGGAGGAGGGCGCCGACCTGGCCAACGACCAGCTGCTCAACGCCCTGCTGATGGCCTCCCGCGGCCTGTGGGACAGCGACGGCGGCCGGGCCCTCCTCGACACCCATCTGCTGCGCTCACTCGAGGAGCGGTGACACCCCGATGTCCACGGCCCCGATGTCGCCGCAGCCGATATCGCCCCAACCGGTGCCCCCGCCACCGACGTCCCCGGTACCGCGGTCCGCGGGCCCAGTCCCGGCCCCGGTCCCCGGGGAGCTGCTGTACCAGCTCGGCCGGCTGCTGACCGCCGACGGCACCGAGCCCGAGGGCAGCACCGACCCGCGCGACCTGGCCGACGTGCTCTGGCTCGCCCGGGTCTGCGGGCTGCGCCCCGACACCGGACCCGAACCGCCCGGACTGCTCCACCCCGGGCTGCCCGCACTGCCGACGATCGACGCCGAGGAGGACGAGCGGGCGGCCGCCGCCTGGGGCGCCGCGCTGCGCGCCGCCGTCGACCGGGCCGCCCAGGAGCAGGACCGGGCCGGCACCCCCGGCGCCGGTGCCCGGCCGCCCGTACCCGACCACCCCGACCGCCCCGGTCCGGCAGCGGCGGCCGGCGGACCGACGCCCCCCGGGCAGCGCCCGGACGCCGGGCCACCCGGTGTCGTCCCCCTCCACCTGCCGCCCGTCCCGGACGCCCCCGGCCACCGGGACCGGCCCGCCGCCAGCGTCCGCAGCCCCGCCCGGCCCGCCCTGACCGGCACCCTCGCCCTCTCCCGTGCCCTGCGCCCGCTGCGCCGCTCCGTCCGCTCGGTGCACGAGCGGGTGCTGGACGAGGCCGCCACCGTGGCCGTCTCCGGCCGCGCCGGACTGGTGCTGCCGGTCTGGCAGGGCGCACCGGAGCGCTGGCTGGACGTGGACCTGGTGGTGGACTGCGGGCCGACGATGGCCGTCTGGTCCTCGCTGGCGGACGAGCTGACCGCGCTGCTGCGCCGCCACGGCGCGTTCCAGCGGGTCCGCGCCTGGTCCCTGCACGAGCGGTACGGCGTGCCCGTCCTGACTCCGCGCCACCACGGCGCGCCCGCCGCCGCCACCCGCTCCGCGATCCGCCGGTCCGCCCGCCCCGGCCTCGGTCTGACCGCCGACCCGCGCGGACGGCGGATCCTCCTGGTACTGACGGACGGTGTCGGCCCGCTCTGGCAGGGCGCCGCGCTGCCCGCCGCGATGCACGACTGGAGCCGCCACGCACCGGTCACCGTCCTCCAGGTACTGCCGCGCAGGCACTGGCACCGCACCGCGCTGCACCCCGTCCCGGCCCGCGCCCGGGTCCGGCCCGGCGAGCGGCCGACCGTGCTGTTCACCGCCGACGACCCGTGGACCGAACCGGCCGCGGGCGCGCCGTCCGGCCGCTCGGCGCCCGGCACCGCCTGGGCCGGGGTGGTCGAGCTGCGCGCCGACTGGCTGGCGCCGTGGTCCCGGATGCTCTCCGGCCGCGCCGCCGACTGGACGCCGGTACTGGCCGTACCGCTGGACGGCCGCCCGGCGGGCCCCGGCGGCGGCTCGCCCTTCGGCCCGCCGCCCTCGGCGGCCCGCCCGCGCCCCGGCGGCGAGTCGCCGGCCGAGCTGCTCGCCCGCTTCCGCCGGGAGGCCTCCCCCACCGCCTACGAGCTGGCCGGGTTCCTGGCCGCCTCCCCGCTCAGCCTGCCGGTGATGCGGCACGTCCAGCAGGCCATGCTGGCCGAGTCCTCGGCGGCCCACCTGGCCGAGCTCTACCTCTCCGGCCTGCTGGAGCGCCGCTCGCCGGAGCAGCCCGGCGAGGACCCGGAGTCGGTGCTCTACGACTTCCGCCCCGGGATCCGCAGCCGGCTGCTGTCCACCCTCACCAGGGGCGAGTCCGCGGAGGTGCTGCACGTCCTGGCCGGGGTGTCGCAGTCGGTCGCCGGCACCTTCGGCACGCTCGACTTCCGCGCGCTGGCGGCGCTCGCCGAGGCCGCCCCGGCCGGGGCGCAGGCCCTGCCCGCGCACAGCGTCCCGTTCGCCGAGGTGGCGGTCGAGGTCCTGCGCGGCCTCGGCGGGGCGGACGGCGCGCTGGCCGACCGACTCGCCGTCAGCCTGCCGTCGGGAGGCCTGACCGGCCTCCAGCCCGACCAGGAGGCCCGGCCCGCCCGTCGGCGGCCGTTCCGGGGCGGGCTCACGCCGGGCACGGCGGTCGCCGCCGGCGTCGTGGCCGGGGCCGGCATCGGCGTGGCCCGCCGCTGGTGGCAGCGCCGGGGCGGCGCCGCCACCCCGGCCGCGGAAACGGCCGAGCGGCCCGAGCCGCAGACCGAGCCCACCTGGAACAACCTGCCGCCGGACCGTCCCGACATGACCGGCCGGGAGGGCGAGCTCCTGGAGGTCGAGCGGATCCTGCACCCCCGTGGCAGCGCCTCGGCCGCCCGCTCGGCGGACTACCCCACCCGGGAGCGCTCGCTGTGCGTCGTCCAGGGCCCGCCCGGGGTCGGCAAGACCTCGCTGGCGCTGGCCCACGCCCACCTCTACCGGGAGTCCTACTCACTGGTCTGGTGGGTGGACGGCCGCAGCCACACCCGGATCCTCCGGGCCTTCACCGAGCTCGCGGACGTGTTCTCGCTCACCGACGGCGAACCGGACGGCCTGCCGGACGACGAGCCGGAGGCCGACACCGCCGACGGGGGCCGGGGGGCCGCGGCGGCGCTCAACCGCCGGCTCACCGAACACCCGGGCTGGCTGATCGTCATCGACGGGCTCGGCGACGAGATGGGCGAACAGGAGCGCTGGCTGGCCGGATACTCCCCGCGCACCCTGGTCGGCGAGCACTGGCCGCCCGACGGCTACGGCAGCGTGCTGGTCACCACCCGGATCAACAGTGCCGACCGCCGGGCGCTGGAGGGCCACGTCCTGCCCCTGACGCCCGTCCGGGACTGGTCCGGGCCGGACGGTCCGGCGGTGCCGGGCGCCGATCCCGGGGACCACCTGGCGGCCCTGCCCGACCTGCTCGCCCGGGCAAGCGGGTCCACGGCCGTCCGGGACGACGGCCCGGCCGCCTCGGACGCCCGGAGCGAACCCGCCGTCTCCTACGACGCACTGCTCGACCGGCTCTCCGACCGCGACGGGCGGGCCATGGAGATGCTCTCGATCTGCGCCTTCCTCGCCCCCCAGGGCCTCAGCCTCGAACTGATCGCCCAGGGGCTGCGGGCCGCCGCCGACGAGCCCGGCACCGGGGCCGCCCGCCCGGACGGCCGCCCGCTGACCGACGTGCTGGGCCGGCTCTCCACCGCCCGCCTGCTGCACATCGCCCCCAACAGTCGCACCGGCTCGATCGCCATCCGGAACCACGAGCAGCTCCAGCGCGCCGTCCGGGCCCGGATGTCACCCGCGCAGCGGCGCGGGTGGGCCCGGGCCGCGCTGCAGGCCGTGCTGGCCTGCTTCCCCCCCGACCCGACCTCTCCTCAGCTCTGGGTGACCTGCACGGCCCTGCTTCCACACGCCCACACCGTCGTCCAGCGCGAGGACGACCACCCCGACAGCACCGCCCGGCGCTCACAGCTGCTCCACCGGCTGGCCCGGTTCCGCGCGCGGCAGGGCGACCTCGGCGCCGCCCAGGCCTACCTCACCTACCAGGAGTCCCTGCGCACCCGGGCCGGGCTGGCCGGGGCGGACGAGGTGGACTCGATGCTGCTGCTCGCCGAGGTGCTGCGGGCCTGTGCCCGGTACGGACCGGCCGAGCGGCAGGTCCGCAAGGCGCTGGCGGAGCTGTCCGGGCAGTCCGCCGGGCCGGCCACCACCCTGCTGACCGTGCGCGCCCACCGGCTGGCCGCCGCGCTCTGCCGGGACCTGGCCGACCCGGCGGGCTCGCTGCGCGAACTCCGGGCCGCGCGGCAGGCGCTCGGCCGGCTCGGTCGGACGAAGCGCTCGCCACGCGAGCTCACGCCGTCCACGATGGCGGTCGATCGCAAGGCGGCGCAGATCGAGGTCGCCATCCACCGCGAGCTGGCACTGACCGAGCTGGAGGGCGGTCGGCTCGGCGCGGCCGCGGACCACCTGGAGCGGGCCTGGACGGAGCTGCTGCGCCTCGGCTCCCAGCTGAGCTGGATGTCCCCCGTCCTGGAGGTCTCGATCCGCCAGGACCGCGCCCGGCTCTCCCTGCTCCAGGGCCGCCCCAGCGTGGTGGCGTGCGACCTGCTCGCGCAGAGCGTGCGCCAGGCCGGTGCCGACCACGAGGACCACGACGCGGATTCGCTGGACCTCATCATGGGGGCCAGCGAGATCCTGGTGGACACCATCCGGGAGTACTTCGAGCAGTTGAAGACACCCCAGGATGGCCTGCCGGGCACCTACCACCCGCTGCGGGCCCGTCAGCTCGCCTCGGCGGCCGCGATCGTCGAGGCCGTACTGGCCTACCGGCGCGGCCGGGCCGAGCTGCAGCCGCACCGGCTGGCCGCCGCGCTGGACGTGTCCGGCATGCTGCTCGCGGCGCGCGGGCAGCGGGAGGAGGCGCTGCAGACGCTGGCGGAGGCGGCGGAGCTGCACGAGCGGGTGCACGGCCGCGACCACCCCGCGTGGGCGGACAACCGGTGGCGGCTGGGCCGGGTGCTCGCGGCCGCCGGCGACCGGGACCGGGCCCACGCACTGTTCCTGGAGGCCCGGGCGGTGCTGGTCGCCAGGCTCGGCGCGGACCACCCGCGGCTGGTGCCGGTCGAGGCCGCGCTCCGGGGGTTCGCGCCGGGGCCGGACCACGGGATCGGGTGAAGCCGGCGGCCCGTCCGTAACCCGGGTGGCGCAGCGTCGTTGGGCGGGGCATGAAGAAGCGCAGCATGCTCGCCGTCGCCTCGCTCGCCGTGGGCGTCGTGGCCTCCCTGACCGCTCCCAGCGCGCACGCCAGTGCGGTCGGCGGTCAGGGCGACCTGACCGGACCGCTCGCCCAGAGCGGGGTGCTCGACTCGGCGCCGGGGGCCGTCCAGGGGCAGGTCGGGGACGCCGGTGGCGTGGTCGGGGAGGCCACCGGCCATGTCACCGGGCAGGCGGCCGACCTGGTCGCCCGGTAACGCACGCGCCCCGGTCACGCACCCGCACCGGGCCACGTCGGCCGCCCCGGGCCGCCGCGGCCACGCCGTGCCCGTCGGTCAGCCGAGCGCGGTGCCGAGGTCCTGGGTCCAGTAGAGGCCGGCGGGGCCGGTGGCCACGCCGATGCCGACGTCCTTGAAGGCGCAGTCCAGCATGTTGGACTGGTGGATGCCGCCGTCCATCCAGCGGCTGACGACGACGGAGGGCGCGCCGGGGCCCCGGTCGAGGTTCTCGCCCCACTGGGACCACCGGTAGCCGGCGGCGGTCAGCCGGGCGTCGGCCCGGGCGCCGTCCGGGTTGACGTGGTCGAAGAAGCGCCGGGCGACCATGTCCTCGGCGTGCTTCTGGGCGGCCGCGTGCAGCTTCGGGTCGATCCGCAGCGGGCCGCAGCCCGCCTTGGCGCGCTCGGCGTTGACGAGGTCGACGAGCTGCCGCTCCGGGCTCGGGGTGGTCGGGCGGGCGCTGGGTGACGGCGCGGGCGGGGTCGCGACGGTCGGCTCGGGCGGATCCGTCGGTGCGGGCAGGGAGACGACCGGCACGGGCGAGGCGGTGACGACCGGCGTGTCGGCGGCCGTCGGCTCGGGTATCGGGGTCGCGGCCGGGGTGTCGGGCGCGGCGGCCGGAGCGGCCGGTTCGGGTGCGGCCTGCTCCGGCTGCGCGTGGTGCGGCCAGACCAGGGCGAGGGTCGCGACGGCCAGCACGGCGGCGGCCCCGCCCGCGACGGCCGTCCTCCGCCGGGTGAGGCCCGACCGGAGGCCCTGCCCGCCACCACCGGGGTGGACGGTCGCGCCGGCGGCCTGCGGGTCGAAGGGTACGGGTGCGTCCGCCGGGATCGGCACCAGTGCCAGACCGGCCAGCAGCCCCTCCGCGGGGAAGAGGTCGCGGCCCAGTCCGTCACAGGCGGCGCAGCCCCGGATGTGCCGGGCTATCCGCTTGCGCCACACCGACCCCGGGGTGCCGTCCCAGCCGGCGGTGAGCTCGGCCAGCTCGGGGCAGCGCGGGTACGCGGTGAGCGCGCGGACCACCACCCGGCCCGCCTCCAACTGCTTCTTCATCCGCTGCACGCGGACGGCCGCGTGCTGCGGTGTCAGGTCGAGCGCCTCGGCGAGTTCGGCGCGGGTGAGGTCCCCGCTGGCCTCCAGCCACCAGAGGGCGAGCAGTTCGCGGTCGTCCGGGTCGAGCCAGCGGGTGGCCTCGGCGACCTCCCGGCGCTGGCCGGACAGGCCCAGGCGCAGGATCGTGAGGTCGGTGAAGTCGGCGCGCGGGTCGGGCACCTCCCAGCTCTCGTCGAGGCCCCCGACGGCCGCCTGCTGCTGGCCGGTGTAGCGGCGCCGGATCTGGTTCATGGTGATCGCCACCAGCCAGGAGCGGAACGACTCCGGGTCGCGCAGCCCGTCCAGCCCGTCCAGGGCGCGGATCATGGTCTCCTGTGCGACGTCGTCCACGTCGGCGTGGCCGTTCAGCGCGCGCCCGGCCACGTTGTAGACCAGCGGAAGCCAGGCGGCGACCAGCGCCTCCTGGGCCTGCCGGTCGCCCGCCTGGGCCGCGAGCACGAGGGTCGTCCCGGTCCTGCTCTGCACGTCAACGTTCATGGGTCCGCACTCCGTCTTGCCGTCATCCGTCCGCCGCTGCCTCCTCGGAGACCTGGGGGGAGTGCTCAGATAACAACAATTCGCGCGGATTCGGAAAACGGGGGTCGGTCGGGGTCACGCGGGGGCCGCGAAGACCTGGGTCCACCAGGGGCCGCCGGAGCCGGTGCGGACGCCCACGCCGAGCTCCTTGAAGGCGCAGTTGAGGATGTTGGCGCGGTGGCCGGCGCTGTTCATCCAGGCGTCCATGACGGCGGCCGGGTCCTTCTGGCCGCGGGCTATGTTCTCGCCCCAGGTGCTCCAGCGGTAGCCGTTCGCCTCGATCCGGTGGTCGGCGTGGTAGCCCTCGGGGCTGGCGTGGTCGAAGTAGTTGCGGTCGGCCATGTCCTCGCTGTGGCCCTGCGCGGCGGCCGCCAGGCGCGGTTCGGCGGTGACCGGGCCGCAGCCGTGCTGGGCCCGCTGGGCGTTGACCAGGTCGACCACCTGCTGGGCGTACTGGGCGGCGGTGCCGCTCGCCGGCGTGGCGGTCTTCGGGGGCGTGGCGGCCGTGGTGGTGGCGCCGCCGCTCGCCGACTTGGTGGCGGTGGTCGGCCGGGCGGAGCCGGTCGGACTCGGCGAGGTCGTCGGCTTGGCCGTCGGGGAGGGGCTCGCCGCGGGCGTGGACGGGCCCGCGGTCGTGCCCGTGGCGGTGGGCGTGGTGGCGGAGGCGGACGCGGAGGCCGGTGCCGGCGCGGCCTGCGCCAGGTCGGTGGCGGACGGGGAGGCGCCCGGCGCGGCGAGGGCGCTCGGGTCGACACCCGAGGCGCCGGGCACCTGGATGCCCTCGTGGGTGCCCGCCTCGGCGGCGATCTGCGGCTCGAAGGCCACCGCGCTCTGGTCCGAGGTGTTCTCCGCCCCGCCGTAGACCGCGAATCCGGCGCCGGCGATCGCGCCGATCACCCCGGTGCCGGCCACGGCCGCCACCACCGCGGTCAGCGGTCCGATGCCGCCGCGGCGACGGCCCCGGTTCCCGCGCCGACGGCCCCTGGCCTCGGCGGCCCGGCGCTCGGCGCGGCCGCCGGATCGGCCGGCGGCCGGGAGGATGGTCGTCCTGTCTTCGCTGTTCACCCGCACACGCTTCCTGTTCGGGTCGGCCGAAGTGGTGCCGACACCTGGGAGACCTCGGTGCGGCGTGCCGATAACAAAAAGTACGTACGAGTTTTCCGTGCGCGATCGGACCGCTCGCGGGCGGGGTCCCGGTCGGCCGCCCGGCCTGGCCCGGCACCTGCTCCGGGGCCTGGTTCGAGGCCCCGGACTCTATCCCTCGCCCGCCAGGTGCGAGGAACCCGTGGCACGCCTTGGGCTCGGGATGGTTTCTTGAGGACTGCTGTCGGTGTCTCCGCCGCCGTGTACGGCGGCAAGTGCTGAGGCCAGGTCGTCGCAGAGGTCCTTGGGGCCTTCCAGTCCGATGTGGAAGCGGATCAGTCGGGGTGCGTCCGCCGGGGCGGCGAGGGCCCGCAGGTGGTGGGGCACCGCGGGCATGACCAGGCTTTCGAACCCGCCCCAGCTCGT
The DNA here is from genome assembly GCF_043202015.1 of Kitasatospora sp. NPDC048239. Lineage (NCBI taxonomy): Bacteria > Bacillati > Actinomycetota > Actinomycetes > Kitasatosporales > Streptomycetaceae > Kitasatospora > Kitasatospora sp. NPDC048239. The sequence goes on from NZ_JBICZP010000009.1 coordinate 242,760, forward strand.
TCCCCATGCCCACCAGGCCCACGGGGAACTCGAACTGCATCTCGTGGGGCTGCCCGCGACCGACGACCCGCTCGGCCTCGACGCACCGACCGTGCTGGCCGTCGGCCCGCTGCTGCGCGAACTGATCATCGCCTACACCCGCAGACCCGGCGACGACAGCCCGGAGCGGACCCGGCTGCGCGCGATCCTCCCCCTCGACCAGCTACGGGCCCCACCCCCAGGAGCCGCTCCACCTGCCCACGCCGGCAACGCTCCTGCTGCGCACGCTGTACGAGATCCTGCCGGCCGATCCGGCCGATTCCCGCACCCTTGCCGAGCTGGGCCGCCAGGTCGGGGCGAGTGGCCGCACGCTGTCCCGGCTGTTCCGCAGCGACCTCGGCATGACCTTTCCCCGGTGGCGCACCCAGCTGCGGCTTCAGCGCGCACTGGTCCTGCTGGCCGAGAGGGAACCGGTGACGACGGTGGCACACCGCTGCGGCTGGTCGTCGGCCGGCGCGTTCATCGACGTCTTCCGGCGCGCCTTCGGCCACACACCGGGCGCCCATCCGGCAGGCCCTTCTCCGAGTCGGTGAACGGATCTTCGGGGCAGGCCGAGTCTGCGGACGTCGTCCAGCTCGGCGACCTCCGTCAGCAGGGAGCCCCTGGGCCGACCGAGCCGCGTCGCACCGCGCGCCTGCTACGGCGTCTGCTCGGGGGCCATGTCGTAGGTGACGAACATCGTCCGGGTGGCGACCTGGTCGTACTTGGAGCGGGCCCGGTGGTTGTCGTCGGCGGTGATCCACCGGACCACGTTCCAGCCACGGGCGGCGGCGATCGCCCGCAGCCGGGCGAGCAGTTCGTCCACCGCGCCGCCTCCGCGGGCCGCCGGGGCGACGAAGAGGTCGTCCAGGTAGCAGCCGACCGCGCCGTGCAGGGGGCGTGAGAACGGCCGGTAGTGCGCCAGCCCGACCGGGGTGCCGTCGGCGCCGCGGACCAGCAGGCCCTCCAGCTCGTGGGCCGGATCGGTGAGCCAGGACCACACCAGTTCGGCCTTCTCCTCCGGCATCGGCACCTTGTAGAAGGTGCAGTACCCGCGGAAGAGCTCGCGCCAGGCGGCGAAGTCCTCGCTCTCCGGCGGGGTGACCGTCCAGGGGGCGGTGGTGGCGGCGGCGGTGGTGGTGCTGCTGGGCGTGGGCGTCATCTCGGCCTCCGGGCGGGGGGACACAGTCGGCGGACGGCCTGGTGCCGCGCCTGGTACCGGCACAGCATGACGGTCCGTCGGATCACCGGAGATCGACGCGGTGGACAAGTCGGCGGCCACCCCGCTCCAGAGTGTCGGCGGCGCGTGTCCTGCCGTCCGCGCTGCTCCCGGCCACCGATGCCGGACATCCCGCGCCCCCGCCGTCCGGTAGGGGTTCAGTACTGGTGGGCTCGCGTATTGAACTGTCGCGAGTTGTCGGTGTTGCTGAGCGCGGTAGTGACTTTCCGTGATCTCCAGCGGGTTCTCGTACGGTGGGGGGCCCCGGGGTTTCCCGCGACCCGGTCGGCGGCGATGATGGGGGCCATGATCGTCGCAGCCACCCAGTTCGCCCCGGTCGCCGGGGACATCGACGCCAACGTCCGTACCATCGCCGGGCTGATCCGGGCCGCCGGGGCCGCGGGCGCCCGCATGGTCGTCTTCGCCGAGCTCGCCGTGACCGGCTACGAGCCGACGCTGATCCGGGACACCCCCGGCGTCGTCCTCACCGAGGACGACGCCCGCCTCGAACCCGTACGGGAGGCGTGCCGCGCCGTCTCGGCAGCGGCGGTCGTCAACGGTCCCGTGCACACGGCGGAGGGCCGACCCACGGTTGCCTCGCTCGTCATCGGCCCGGATGGCGGACTCCTCACCCGGTACGACAAGCAGCACCTGTACGGCATCGAGCAGGAGGTCTTCGCAGCGGGCGGCCGGGACGGCCGCTTCGAGCTGGAGGGCACCCGGTTCGCACTGGCCACGTGCTACGACAACCGCTTCCCGGAGCTCGCCGAGCGGGCCGCCGCCGACGGCTGCACCGTCTATCTGGCGAGCTCGGTGCTCTCCGCCGACAACGACTCGTTCGAGAAGGTCTATCCGGTGCGGGCCCGGGAGTTCGGTCTCCACGTGGTGCTCGGCAACGTCCTCGGCACCAACGAGGACGGCGTTGGCTGCGGCGCCGCCGGCGCCTGGGGCCCGGACGGCGAACGGACCGCCGACGCGGGCACCGAGGCACCGGGCCACGTGCTCGCCGAGGTCGGCTGAACCGGCGGTCTACTGGCGGCTCGCGTATTCAACCGTCGCGAGTTTACCCACCTCACTCCGGCCCTGCTACTGAGCGTGACAGCCGTGGGGAAGATTCTGCATGTCAGGGGCATCCGGTTGGATCAGCACGTGACTGTCTATGACGTAGCTCGCCAGCTCCCTTCCATCGCTGACCACAAGGGCGTCAGTGCGGGCCGGACGCGGCCGGTGCCGTCGTCCAGGAGAATGGTCGGCCGGTCGGTGAGTGTGCAGCGTTCACAGAGCCGTCCGCCCAGCAGTTTCCCCTCGAAGCCGCAGCGCGAGCAGTCGAAGGTCTGGGAGAGGCCGGCGCAGGTCGTGCAGATCGCGGAGCCGTCGACGGGGTGACGCCCGGGGATGGCACGGTCCTGGGCGCATCCTGGGCAGGTGCCTCGCGTTCGCACCGCACGGTCCGAGCAGGTCCGCCAGACGTATCCGTCCGGCCAGGTGCCGGCGCAGGGTGCGGGTGCGGAAGTCTGAGGAGACGCAGGTGTAGATGGACGTGGTGCTGGTGTCCTCGTGACCGACTTGTTCCTGGACGAAGCGGGGGTCCCAGCCGTCCTCGATGAGGTGGGTGACGTAGGACCTTCGGAAGGAGTGGTAGTCCAGTCCGTCGTCCAGGCCCAGGGCCTTGCGGTAGGTGATGAAGCGGGAGTTGATGCGCTGGCAGCCGATCCGCAGCCCTCGTTCGGACGGCCAAGCTGCCGGGTTGCCGTCAGTGCCCAGCAGCGGGCGGACCTCGGTGAACCATTCGTCCAGGACATCAGAGGTCCAGCCGAACACGGTCAGCACGCCGCGGCGCTTGGGCGGTGAGCACTTCTTGGCTTTGCCGAAGCGGACCTGACAGCGGCCGAACCCGGCGCCGTGCGGGTTGCGGCCGAAGTCGGCGGCGTCGAGCATCCGTGTCTCGTTGCGCCGCAGCCCGTAGGCGTAGGCGGTCTTGAACAGGGTGGCGTCGCGGAACGCGGGCAGCCAGCCCTTGCGGCCGAAGGCCCTGATCCGGGCGACCTCGTCGTCGCAGTGCTCCAAGAACGCGTGCAGCTCGGCCTTGGTGCACGCCCGCTTCTTCGCGTCGGCCTCGTTGTCCTGGACGTGCACCGCGGTGTTCCACTCATGCACGACCTGGACCGGGTGGGTGCCGAACCGCTCCTCGCACGTGGCCGCCCAGTCACAGAGCGGGTCGGTGACGAAGTGGCAGAACGCCCGGACCGCCTCCGAGTAGGACCGGATCGTGGAACGGCGCAGATCCCTCAACGAGCACAGGTCACCGAGCCACTCGTCGACCATCGCCGGCGTCCGGTGCCACGGGTAGGTGCTCACATACCCTCAGGGCACCATCGAGAGCGCCGCCGACGACGTCGAGCGCCACGACTGCCCACGCTGCGGCGTCCAGCCCGGTTCACCCTGCCGCTCGCGCGCGGGCACGGTCGCCGGGATCCACCACACCGGCCGCTTCAAGAAGGTGCCCCGGCTCGCCAGGCTGCTGCGTGTGCCGACTCCGGCCGATCGCGGCCCGGGCCAGCCCTGGCGACCCGGCACCCCGCCCCCGGCCGCACCCGAGACCGGCACCCCGGGCGCGGACGGCGGCCCGGGCCGGATGCTCTTCGGGTTCTTCACCGCGATGGCCGAGACCGAGCGCGAGAGCATCCGCGAAGGCACCCTCGAAGGACTCGACGCCGCCGCCCGCAAGGGCAGGCACGGCGGCCGACCGGCCGTGATCACCGACGACATGCTGCACACCGTGCTGCGGCGCCGGGCGGCGGGCGAGTCCGTCGATCAGATCCGCCCGGACCTGACCATCCCCACCGGCAAGCGCAAGGGGCAGAGCCCGGGCCTGGCCGGCAGCTACCGGGAGCTGGCCGAGCACGAGAGGCGCCAGGCGTACCCCGAAGCCGTCGAGGCGGCCCACGCAGACTTCGCCACCCTCCCAGCCGCCTGAGGCGACTCCGACCGGGTGCTTTACCCCACCAAGATCACTTCATGGCCCCTTTTGCAGGCATCCTGGCTGGACCCCCGGTTCCCCCGCCGCTCCGCCGAACCCGCCGTCCCGCACCTACCGCCCTGCACCCGAGGAGTCCCCGCATGCTGCTCCGGCACCTGGCCCTGACCTCCCGCGCGGTCGCCGCCGAGTCCGGCCGCCGGGCCAAGACCACGCTGCTCGCGGACTGCCTGCGCGAGCTCGGTCCGGCCGAGGCGCCGGCGGCGGTGGCACTGCTCTCCGGCGAGTCGCACCGGCTGCGCACCGGCATCGGCCCGGCCGCCCTGCGCGACCTGCCGCCGCCCGCCGCCGAGCCGTCCCTCGGCGTCCGGGAGGCCGAACTCACGCTGGAGCGGATCGCCGCCGTGCACGGCTCGGGCGCGCAGGCCGAGCGCCGGCGGCTGCTCGCCGGGCTGTTCGACCAGGCCACCGACGTCGAGCAGGCGTTCCTGCGGGCCGTCCTGGTCGGCGACCTGCGCCAGGGCGCCCTGGACGCGGTGGTGGCGGACGCCGTCGCTCAGGCCGCCGGGGTGCCGGCGGCGGCCGTCCGGCGGGCCCTGATGTTCCGGGGATCGGCCCGCGCGGTGGCCGAGGCGGCGCTGACCGCCGGGGTGCCCGCGCTGGACGCCTTCCGCCTGGAGGTGGGCCGCCCGGTCCGGCCGATGCTCGCCGGCTCCGCCCCGGACGTGGCCGCGGCGCTGGAGCGGACCGGTCCGGCCGCGCTGGAGTGGAAGCTCGACGGCATCCGCGTCCAGGTGCACCGCAACGGCCCGGACGTGGCGGTGTTCACCCGCGGCCTGGACGACATCACCGCCCGGGTGCCCGAGGTGGTCGAGGCGGCGCTCGCCCTGCCGGTGAACGCGGCGGTGCTGGACGGCGAGGCGATCGCCCTCGGCCCCGACGGCCGCCCGCGCCCGTTCCAGGAGACCGCCGCCCGCACCGCCACCCGCCAGGACCTCGACCGGCTGCGCGCCGAAGTACCGCTCAGCGTCTACTTCTTCGACCTGCTGCACCGCGACGGCGACGACCTGGTGGACCACCCCGGCCGGGAGCGCTGGGCCGCCCTGGCCGAGGCAGTGCCGGCCGGGCACCTGGTCGCCCGGACCGAGACCGGGGACCGGGCACAGGCGCTGGCGTTCTTCCGGGAGACCCTGGCGCTCGGCCACGAGGGCGTCCTGGTGAAGGATCCGACGGCCGCCTACGCGGCCGGGCGGCGCGGCGCCGGCTGGATCAAGGTCAAGCCCCGGCACACCCTGGACCTGGTCGTCCTCGCCGCCGAGTGGGGCAGCGGACGGCGGCGCGGGCTCCTCAGCAACCTGCACCTCGGGGCCCGCGCGGCGGGCGAGCCCGGCCTCGGCCCGTGGGTGATGCTCGGCAAGACCTTCAAGGGCCTGACCGACGAGACGCTCGCCTGGCAGACCGAACAGCTGCTCGCCCGCGAGACCGAACGGGACGCCTACACCGTGCGGGTACGGCCGGAACTCGTCGTGGAAATCGCGTTCGACGGCGTTCAGCGCAGCCCCCGCTACCCCGCCGGGCTCGCCCTGCGGTTCGCCCGGGTGCTGCGCTACCGGCCGGACAAGCAGCCGGACGAGGCGGACACCGTCGCCGCCGTCCGGGAGATCGCGGCCGCCGAAGGACTGTGATCAAGTCGGGGTACTGCGATCAGGAGATGACGGACCCTCACATCACCTACGTCCCTGCGGTATTCACAATGCGAGCGAAATCGGCCATTCTGCGCGATCCCGGCGCCGCACCCTTCGTGTGCGACAGAGCGGCGGTTAGGTTGGTATCAGCAACCGAGGGATCCAACGGGGGCGACAACGGGGGGCCGAGCGGCCCGGGTGATCCGGTGCCACACCAGTGAGAGGTGTCCGTCCCATGCAGGTGAGCATCGACCAGGACCGCTGCTGCAGCTCCGGCCAGTGCGTCGTGACCGTGCCGGAGATCTTCGAACAGGGCGACCACGACGGTCTGGTGAGACTTCGCCGGAGCAGCGTCGCGCCGGAACACCTCGCCGACGTCCGGCTCGCCTCCCAGCTCTGCCCCGGCGGCGCGATCACCGTCACCGAGGACGCCTAGGTCCTCTCTTTCGGATCACGTCGACCACCCGGCGCGATCCGAATGAGAGGCCCTGAGACCGGTCCGTCCGACCCGCCTCAGGGCCGGGCCAGGCCGGCCGGCCGAGCCGTGCGCCACGCCAATCCGTCTGCCACGCAAGGAGACCCCACCTTGACGAGCACACCCACCGCCCCCGCCCTGCTGCTGCCCGCCACCCGCTCCGGCGGCTGCCCCTTCAGCCCGCCGTCCGCCTACACCGAGGCGGCCCGCACCGGCCCCGTCACCCGCGCCGAGCTGATCGACGGCTCCTCCTGCTGGCTGGTGACCGGCTACCAGGAGGTGCGCACCGTCCTCGCGGACCGCCGGTTCAGCGCCGACGCCCGTCGGCCCGAGTTCCCCTTCCTCACCCCCGACCGGCGCGAGCTCGTCGCCGCCAACCCCAGCTTCATCCGCCTCGACGACCCGGAGCACGCCCGGCTGCGCCGCATGGTCACCGGGGACTTCCTGGTCAAGCGGGTCGAGGCGCTGCGCCCCGAGATCCAGCAGATCGTGGACGAGTCGATCGACCGGATGACCGGGCAGGGCTCCCCCGCCGACCTGGTCGCCGGTTTCGCGCTGCCGGTGCCCTCGCTGGTGATCTGCCTGCTGCTCGGCGTCCCGTACGAGGACCGGGAGATGTTCCAGTCGCTGAGCCGCGTCATCGTGAGCATCACGGCGCAGGAGCCCGAGGCCCGCCGGGCCCAGGGCGAGCTGCTGGACTACCTCGGCGGCCTGGCCGCGCACAAGCGCGAGCACCCGGGCGAGGACATCCTCAGCCGGCTCGCCGCCCGGGACGACCTCAGCCTGCGGGAGATCGCCTCGACCGGTCTGCTGCTCCTGATCGCCGGGCACGAGACCACCGCCAACATGACCGCGCTCTCCACCATCCTGCTGCTGCGCCACCCGGAGCAGGCCGCCCGGCTGGCCGACCCGGCGGCGGTGCCCGGCGCCGTGGAGGAGCTGCTGCGCCACCTCACCATCGTCCACACCGGCCTGCCCCGGCTGGCCGTGGAGGACGTCGAGCTGGGCGGCACGCTGGTCCGGGCCGGCGAGGGGGTGATCGCGATGCTGTCCACCGCCAACCGGGACGAGGCGCTGTTCGGCGCCCCGGACCGTCTGCCGGTCGACGAGCTGGACCTGGACCGGGACGCCCGGCGGCATCTGGCCTTCGGCTTCGGCGTGCACCAGTGCCTCGGCCAGCCGCTGGCCCGGGCCGAGCTGCAGATCGCGCTCGCCACCCTGTTCAGGCGGCTGCCCGGGCTGCGGCTCGCGGTACCGGAGAGCGACCTGGTCTACCGCCCGGACGCGATCATCTCCGGGGTGGAGGCGCTGCCGGTCGCCTGGTGAGGCCGTCCGCGCGCCGGCGCCGGGGAGCCCGGTTGGCCCTGACGCGGGCACGGAGGCAGGCTGGAGGGGCGACAGACAGACCCGGCCCGGCCGCCGCCCGACGCGACGGCGCGCCCCGGCCGGCCGAGGAGACGGAGCCCGCGATGACCGACATGAGCGCACGGTCCGAGGTAAGCGTCGACCAGGACGAGGACGTTCGCGCGGCCGACCCCGAGGAGGGCATCACCTCGATGCAGAACCTCCACGCGCAGGAGACCTCCCAGGCCGAGGGCGACGCCCTCGACGAACCGGGGGCCACCGGCTGACCGTCCGCGACACACGAGTTGCCACGAGGCCGCCCGGCACCGGGCGGCCTCCGCGACCGCCGGTGTCGCTGCCCTGGCGGCGGCGGACGGGCGAGGGAGGATGAGTGTATGAGCGAGCAGCAGCAGGGCGAGCAGCAGACCAGGCCACCGGAGGACCCGCGGGCCTCGTGGGCCACCTGGACCACACAGTCGATCATCAGCGGACCGGGCGGGGTCACCACCGACGAGGTCGGCCCGATCTCCGGCGACCTCACCGTGCACACCACCTGGGTGGACGGCGAGGCCCGGCTGACCGTGCAGTACACGGGAGCGCTGGACTGGTACACCGTGAACGGGAGCCCCGTCCGGGCGGTGGACGAGATCACGGCCCGGGCGATCCACCAGGCGATGGTGAACGGCGTCAAGGCCGGTCGGGGTGCGGGCGCCCCGTCCGCTCCCTGAGGGGCCTCTTGGGCCCGGTCCGACCGATCTGCTCTCCGGGGCCGACCCGATTCGCCTCGGGCCGGCCCCGGGGTCGGTTCGGGCCTGAGTCGGTTCGGCCCCTGGGTCGGTTCGGGCCCGGGTCGGTTCGCGTCGGCCCCGGGTCCGCGGTCGGTTCAGTCGCGGTCGAGCCGGGCCGGGTCGGGTTGGTTCCGGTCCAGGCGGCCCGGGTCGGTGCTGACGATGGTGGTGGCCGCGGCGGCGGACCAGTAGGACGGGTCGGCCGGGCGGCGTGAGCGCAGGTCCTTGCGGACGTCGCGGGCCAGTCTGCGGGTTTCGCGCCGGTTCACCGTGGCACCGATGCCGGCGCCCACCAGCAGCGGGGTCAGCGAGGGCAGGCGGCGCAGCGAGCTGCGGGCGAGCCGCTTGCGCACCTGTTGGCGGACCTCGGAGCCGAGCGCCATCGCGGCGAAGCCGGCCGGTCTGACCAGCACGTTGGCGTCGATGCCCCGGCGGTTGGCCCAGGCCGCGACGTAGGCGGAGGCCCGCTGGGCGGCCGTGCCGGTGGCCGGCAGTCCGTAGGCCTCGTGGAGCTCGGCGATCAGCTTGATCTCGATGGCCGCCACGGCGAGGGTCTCGGCGGCGATCTCCACCGGCATCGCGGGCGGCACCGGGAGCATCGCGGCGGCGCCCACCCCCGCGCCCAGGGCGCCGGAGGCCCGGCAGGCGCCGGTGACCAGCAGATCGGCCAGCTGGTCGGCGTCCGTGGCGGCCGGATGCTGGGCCCGCAGGGTGGCCAGGCTACGGACCGGGATGCGCGGTGCGGCGTGCACCAGCTGGTCGGCGAGGGCCCGGCCGCCCAACGTGGCGCCCCGCGCGGCGGCCCGGCCGCCGGTGCCGATCATTCGGCTGATGGAGGCGATCAGGGCCGCTCCCCGCCGCCGCCCGCGCTCGGCCCCGTGCTCGGCGACCTGCCGGTCCAGGGCCTCGCCTGGCTTGCCGGGCTCGAGCTCCTCGACCAGTTCGGCCAGTTCCTCGGCGACCAGCTCGGGGGTGGGCTCCTCGCGCCCGGAGCGTCCCGGTTTCCTGAAGATTGCCATGCTCTGCGGGTACCCGGTGCGGTGCGGCGGTACGCGCTGTTCCCCGTTCTCCGACCTCCCGGACTCCGACCTCCCGGATGCCGACCGGCCGGGCTCCGGCAGCCTGGTCTCCGGCCGTCTGGTCTCCGGCCGCCCGGACTCGGCGGAGGTCCGGGCGGCCGGATGATCCGGGTCGGCGGGGTCAGGCGGTGATCTCCACCCCGCGCCAGAAGGCCACCCGGCCGCGGACGTGCTCGGCCTCCGGGCCCGGCTCCGCGTAGAACCAGGCCGCGTCCGGGTTCGTCCGGCCGTCGACCTGCAGCGTGTAGTACTCGGCCGTGCCCTTCCAGCCGCAGACCGTGGTGGTCTCGGACGGGAGGAGGTACTCCGCCCGGACGGAATCGGCCGGGAAGTAGTGGTTGCCCTCGACGACGGTGGTGTCATCGCTCTCGGCGATGACCGTGCCCTGCCAGCGCGCTGTGGTCATGCGCCGATTCTGCCCGACACCGCGGCCGGGCAGGGGCGGTTCGGCAGGTTCAGGGCAGCGGCTGGGCGTGCACCGGTAGATGCGGGGACTGGTGGCCGCCGCTGGCGAGCATCCGGACCTCGCCGGCGTCGCTGATCTCGGCCCGGACGATGCCGCTGGCGTCCTCGTACACCGGGTGCCCGCCGGGGCCGCTCGTGCTGGTGCGGGTGACCACGACGACGTCCTGCGGGGCCTGGGTCCCGGGCGTCCCGGGGAAGGTGAGCGCGTAACGGTTGGCGGGGTTCATCACCGACCTCCTGGTCCCTGCCGGGCCGCCGCCCCTCTAGGCGGTGGCATCGGCGGTACGGGCGGGGGCGCCGCGCACCTCCAAATCGGCGAGCAGCCGTGCGGTGGCGTCGGCGACGTCGTCCACGGCCCGGTCGAAGGCCTCCCGGTTGTGCGCCGCCGGGGCCCGGAACCCGGACACCTTGCGTACGTACTGAAGGGCGGCCGCGCGGAAGTCCTCCTCACCTGCATCGGGCGTCACGGGTGGTCTCAGCGTCTTGATACTCCGGCACATGACCCCAGTCTCGCTCGCGGGCGCCCGGCTGGCGACCCCCGTCGTGTCATCGTCCCGCCATGGGCGGAACACGGGGGCGACACCCGGCGGCATTAGGATTTTGCCCGAACTAAACAGCTTCGTCCCCGCCCCGCCCGCTCCTACCTCCACCTCCGCGCGCTCTTCCCTCCGCCTTCCGCCGGCCCGACGACCGGCCGGCCCCTCTCGCTGCCCGTCTCCGTGCGGGCGTCACCCCGGAGTCACCCCTTGCCTCTCGCGCTGGTCGCCCTGGCCGTCACCGCGTTCGCCATCGGCACCACCGAATTCGCCGCCATGGGGCTGCTCCCCCAGGTGGCCGACAGTCTCCACGTCTCCATTCCGCAGGCCGGGTGGCTGATCTCCGCCTACGCCGTCGGTGTGGTGATCGGTGCCCCGCTGCTCACCGCGGCCGCCGCCGGGCGGCCGCGCAAGGCCGTACTGGTCGCCCTGGCCGGCCTGTTCGCGACCGGCAACCTGCTGTGCGCGCTCGCCCCCGACTTCTGGTCGCTCGCCGCCGCCCGGCTGGTCACCGGGCTGCCGCACGGCGCCTTCTTCGGCGCCGGGGCGGTGGCCGCGGCCGAACTGGTCGCCCCGCACCGGCGGGCCCGGGCGGTCGCCGTGATGTTCTCCGGACTCACCGTGGCCAACATCATCGGTGTCCCGGCCGCCACCCTGCTCGGCCAGCACCTCGGCTGGCGGGCCACCATGCTCGTGGTGGTCGCCATCGGCGCGGCCGGCACCCTGGCCATCGCCCGGCTGGTGCCGGAGCTGCCCTCCCCCGCGCAGGCGGGCCTGCGGCACGAGCTGTCCGCGTTCCGCAGCGGACAGCTCTGGCTGGCGCTGGGCACCGTGGTCTTCGGCTGCGGCGGCTTCTTCGCCTGCTACAGCTACATCGCCCCGCTGCTCACCGAGGTCTCCGGGTATGCCACCGGGTCGGTGACGCTGGTGCTGGCGCTGTTCGGCGTCGGGATGACGATCGGCAACGTCGTGGGCGGCTACGCGGCCGACCGTGCGCTACGCCCGACCGTCTGCGCCGCCTTCCTGCTGTTGGCCGCCACCCTCGCGCTGTTCTCGGTGACCGCCCGGGCGGAGTGGTCGGCGGCGGTGACGGTGGTGCTGGTCGGGATGTTCGGGTTCGCGATCGTCCCCGCCGTGCAGAGCCTGGTGCTGCAGAAGGCGCGCCAGGCGCCGACGCTGGCATCGGCGACCGTGCAGGGCGCGTTCAACCTGGCCAACGCCCAGGGGGCGTACTTCGGCGGGCTGGCCCTGGACGCCGGACTGGGCTGGACGTCACCGACGCTGGTCGGCTCGGGGCTCGCCGCCTCGGGTGCGGCCATCGCGCTGGTCGCCTGGGCGGCGGACCGGCGGCGCCCGGACCCGGCCGGGCCGACGGCGGTGGTCGTGCCCGCGGTGGATGCTCCAGCAGCGGACGGGGTCGCGGAGGGCGGGGTCGCGGCGGACGGGGGCGCAGTGGACGGGGTGCACCCCGAGGCGGTCGTGCGCGGCTGATCGCCGGAGGAGGCGGCGTCGGCGCGGGGCCGCCCGCCGCTGCCGCCCTCTCGTTCCGGGCGGCTGCCGCCCCCGGCCTCCCGGGGAGGGGGCGGCAGCCGCCGCTGGACGGTGACCGCTGTCGTCAGGTCCGGTCCGGAGCTGGGTCCGGTCCGGACCTACTCGGCGGGCCCGATGGGCTCGATGCTCCGGTGGCCCTCGGCCAGCAGGAGGTAGCCCTCGCCGTTGAACTTGATGCCCGCCCGCTCCTCCTCGGTCAGCTCCCGGCGGACCTTGGCCGGTACCCCGGCAACCAGCGAGCCGGGCGGCACCTGCATGCCCTGCGGCACCACGGCGCCGGCGGCGACCAGCGAACCGGCGCCGATCCTGGCACCGTTGAGCACCGTGGAGTTCATGCCGACCAGGACGTCGTCCTCGATCACACAGCCGTGCAGGACGGCGTTGTGCCCCACCGAGATCCGCTCGCCGACCACCAGCGGGAAGCCCAGGTCGGCGTGGAGGGTGCAGTTGTCCTGGATGTTGCTTCCGGCGCCGACCGCGATCGACTCGGCGTCGCCGCGCAGCACCGCGCCGTACCAGATGCCGGCTCCGGCGCCGACCGTCACGTCCCCCACCACGACGGCGTTGGGGGCGACGAAGGCCGTCGGGTCGACGGAGGGCACCTTGCCCCCGACTGCGGCGATCAGCGGCTCTGCCATGTCTCGTCCTCCTGGTGGCGACTGTTCATCATGCGCCTGCCATGATGGCACCTCGGTCGGCCCGGGTGTCCGGGATTGCGGTCAGTTGATCTGACCAGCAACCCCGGCGAGGGTGGCCAGGCCGGGCTGCGAGGACCGGTCGGCGGGGTCGGCATCGGCGGTCGGCGGGCGCCCGGCGCACGCCCCGGTGAGGATCAGGCTGTTGTACACGGCGTTGGCGGTGTCCGGCTGGGACAGGTCGTAGGGGTTGACGGAGGCGGCGAACTGGCGCCGCCCGCCGGTCTCGCCGAGCATCACGGTGCTGTAGCCGGGGATGCCTCCGCCGTGGCCCCAGAACTCGCCGCAGGGAGTGGCCATCCGCTGCAGGCCGAGACCGTACTTCGTACCGTCCCCGATGTCGCTGGTCCGCTGCATCTCGGCGAGTTCGGCCGGGCCGAGCAGCCTCCCGCCGAGCAGCGCGGAGATGAACCTGGTGAGGTCGGCGGTGGTGGAGATCCCCGCGCCGGACGCGCCGGCCATGCTCGGGTTGAACAGGGTGGAGTCCACCGGGCCGGTGTCGAGCAGGTAGTAGCCGTGGGCGTGCGGGCCGGGGATGAACGGCGAGTTGACGGGCATCGAGGTGCCGGTCAGGCCCAGCGGCCGGATGATCCGGCGCTCGACCTCGTCGGCCCAACTGCGACCGGTGGTCCGCTCGATCAGCATCCCCGCCAGGACGTAGTTGGTGTTGGAGTAGTGCCAGCCCTGACCGGGCGCGAAGTACGGCGGGTGCGCGTTGGCCAGGTCGACGAGCTGCTCCGGCCGGTACGCCGTCCACCGGCCGGAGGCCAGCCACTGGCGCACGACGGCCGGGTCGTCGAAGTTGAAGGACGCGTCGTCGGTGTAGCTGAACAACCCGCTGGTGTGGTTGAGCAGTTGGCGGATGGTGATGCCGGCGCCGTTGGGCACCGCGCCGGGCAGGCGGCTCTCCACGGTGTCGTCCAGGCCGACGCGGTGCTCGGACACCAGTTGGAGGACGACGGTGGAGACGAAGGTCTTGGTCACGCTGCCGATCCGGAAGCGGCCGTCGGCCGAGGCGGGGGCCCCGGTGGCGAGGTCGGCGCTGCCGGCCGCGCCCGTCCAGACCGTCCGGCCGCCCTCCCGTACACCGGCGAGGGCGGCCGAGGCGCCGCCGGGCCCCACCATGGCGTGCAGGGCGGCGTCCAGGGCCGCCCGGTCGACGCGCTGTGCGGAGCCGGCGGCGGGCTCGCCGCCGGAGGACGCCGTCACCTGGTAGGGCGCCGGCGCGTCCGCCGCACCTGCCGCCGGGGCGAGCGCGCCCAGCAGGCCCGCTCCCGCGAGGACGACCACCGCCGCCCGTGCGGCGAGGCCGCGCCGACCCCCGCGGCCCGGCGATCCCCCCGCCACCGCGCCCATTGGTCCCGCCGTTCCCGTTCCCGTCGTTCCTGCCGTTCCTGCCGTTCCCGCCATGTCGCCCTCCCGCGATCGAGCGGGCGGACGCCGACGGCGCCCGACCCGGTCCTGACAGCTGACACGCTGCCAGGCGGGTACACGCACGGTCCTCACTCCCAGGTATCGTCCGTATCCGACCCAGGTCGCGACTTCCCGACGTGTCGCTACGCCTCAGGTGTTGGACCGACCCTGAGGGATCCCGGATCGCGCACCCTGGTGCGGGTCGGGGTCAGGCGACCGGCGCCTTGACCCGCAGCACCTCGATGAACGCCCGGAGCCACGCCGGGTGGTCCGGCCAGGCACGGGCCGAGACGACCACACCGTCCACCACCGCCTCGCCGTCGACGTACTCGGCGCCGGCCGCCGCCACATCGGGCTCCAGAGCCGGGTAGGCGGCGCTGCGCCGGCCGGAGAGCACCCCGGCGGCGGCGGTGATCAGCGGGCCGTGGCAGATCTGCGCGACGGGCTTGTCGCCCTCGAAGAAGTGCCGCACGATCCGCTGCAGTTCGGGGTTGTTGCGCAGGTACTCGGGGGCGCGGCCGCCGGGGATGACCAGCGCGACGTACTCGGCCGGGTCGACGTCAGCGAAGGCGACGTCGGCGGGCCAGGTGTAGCCCGGCTTCTCGGTGTAGGTGTCGAAGTCGTCCACGAAGTCGTGGACGACGAACTGCAGCCGCTTCCTGGTCGGCGCCGCGATGTCGACCTGGTAGCCCTCCTCGCGCAGCCGCTGGTAGGGGTAGAACACCTCCAGCGACTCCGCGGCGTCACCGGTGACGAGCAGGATCTTCGATGCCATCGCCGACATCCCTCCACTTGATAGACCGTCAGGCACGCTTCCAGCCCGCGCCGGTGGTCCCCGGCCGGGCCGTGGACCAACCTCCCGCACCGGCGCAGCCGACGCAACAGGGCGCACCGGGTGCGTAACAGCGCGCAAGCGGTCGCGCGCGCGGGCGGCGGACGGCACGCGCCCCCCCAGGGTCTCCTTGCGGAGCCGGGTGGTCCTGTCCTGCCGGCCGAGGGCCTCCGCGACGACGGGTGCGGGATTCGGCACGGGGGCGGGAGAACTCCCGCGAACGGCCGGTGTTACCGTCCTCCCCGTGGTGGAACACCAGGACGAGACCAGGGCGGCCTACGACGGGGTCGTCGAGCTCTATGCGTCGATGTTCACCGATCGGCTGGAGACGCATCCGTTCTCCCGGCACATGATCGGCATCTTCGCCGAGCTGGTGCGCGGGGCGGGAAACCTCCGGGCGGCCGATGTCGGCTGCGGGCCCGGACATCTGACGGCCATGCTGAACGAGCTGGGGCTGGACGCCTCCGGGCTCGACCTCTCCCCCGCCATGGTCGACCACGCCCGGCGGGCCCATCCGGCGCTGCGGTTCGACGAGGCGCGGATGGAGGCCCTGCCGATCGAGGACGGCGCGCTCGGCGGTGTGCTCTCCCACTACTCGATGATCCACACCCCTCCCGGGGAACTCCCCGCCCTGCTCGCCGAACAGACGCGCGTCCTGGCTCCGGGCGGCCTGCTGCTGGTCTCGTTCTTCGCGACCGACGGACCCGAACCGGTCCGCTTCGACCACAAGGTGACACCCGCCTACAGCTGGCCGGCCGACCGCTTCGCCGAGCTGCTGGACCAGGCCGGGTTCGAGGTGTTCGCCCGGCTGCTCCACGACCCGGCCTCCGAACGGGGCTTCCTCGACGCCCACTTGCTGGCCCGCCTCCGCTAGGGCTTGGGCCGGCCCCTTCGATCTTGCCGAGTGTCACGAAAACCTGGTCGAGTCCATCCCGGACGGGCCGTACTCTGGCCGGCATGGCCCACGCGAAGACGTCCTATGTCTGCCTGCCCTGTCGGGCCTCGTACAAGCAGCCCTACCTCGGTGACCACGACCGGCCCTGCCCGCACTGTGGCGAGCCGTTGATCCATGTGGGCTCCGCCTTCGCAGCGCCACGGCGGCGCGACACCTCTGCCTGGCGGACCCTGTCAGTGCTTTTGAATGCCGGTGTCCGCTTCCACAAGAGCTGCTGTGGCGGCCCCGGCTATCGTCCGCGCACACTCGGCGAGGTGCGCGCGCGGATGGCATACGCGCGAACGACCGGTGAACCGGTCGCGCGTGCATTGGTACGCCACGAGCTGCCGTAGCCCTTGGCACACCAGATCAGCCATGCCTGTCCGATCATCCGACTCGTTAACCGGGCATGACCGGCCGCGGTGATCTGACGGACAAGGAACGGGCTCGCTCGGAGCCGCTTCTGCCGATGAGCAACGGGCGTTGTGGCAGGTGGCGGGTCACCGGCAGGCGATCAACGGGGGCGATCTGACTACCAGGATCCTTCCTGCGAGTGCAGCATACGGCCCTCCCGGATCCGCACACATCACTTGATCCGCTTCTGAAGGAGGCCCTAGGGCGGCGAGGGCGGGGCGGGGCGGCGGGATGGGCGGAACTTCTCCCGCAGTTCGTCCGACGGCCACCCGGCGGGGCGCCGCTGCTCCTAGTCTGCGGGCGACGACCACGACCGCCACGCCACCAGTGCGAGCAAGGAGCACCCATGACGAACCGTCCGCTCGACGGCAGCAGCCCGGCCGAATCCGCCCAGGGCGCCGACTCCTCGCGCCGCCGGTTCCTGCGCGCGACCGGCGCCGTCGGCCTCGGCGCCGCCGCGTTCAGCGCCGCGGGTGCCGGTGAGGCCTTCGCCGCGTCCGGCGACGAGCAGCCCGACGGCTCCGAAGCCGCCCGCGCGAGCGGCACCCGCACGCCGGTCCGCACCGGCACCGGCCTGGACCGGCTGCCGCACCCGCTGATCATCGGCCACCGCGGCGCCCCCGGCTACCGCCCCGAGGAGACCCTCGGCTCCTACGAGCTGGCGCTGGAGCTGGGCGCGGACGTCATCGAGCCGGACCTGGTGCCGACCAAGGACGGCCACCTGGTGATCCGGCACGAGAACAACATCGCGGAGACCACCAACGTCGCCGACCACCCGGAGTTCGCGGGCCGCAAGGCCACCAAGACCATCGACGGCGTGTCGCTCACCGGGTGGTTCACCGAGGACTTCACCCTCGCCGAGCTGAAGACGCTGCGCGCCAAGGAGCGGCTGCCGCTGCAGCGCCAGCGCAACACCCTGTACGACGGCCGCTGGCAGATCCTGACCTTCCGCGAGCTGGCCGACTTCGCCCGGAAGCGCTCGCGCTCGCTCGGCCGGGACATCTGGCTCTACCCGGAGACCAAGCACCCGAGCTACTTCCGCTCGATCGGCCTCCCGCTGGAGGAGCGCCTCGCGGACGAGCTGCGCCGCACCGGCCTGGCCGGCAAGCGCGGGCAGGCGATCCTGCAGTCCTTCGAGCCGAGCAGCCTGCAGCGGCTCGCCAAGCTGGTCGACAACCCGCGGATCCAGCTGCTGGGCAACCCGGACACCCGGCCGTACGACTTCGTGCTGTCCGGGGACAAGCGCACGGTCGCGGACCTGGTGACCCCGGCGGGGCTGCGCTGGATCGCCTCCTTCGCGCACGGCATCGGTCCGACCACCCAGCTGGTCGCGCCCGTCGACGCCACGGGCAAGCTCCAGCAGCCGACCACGCTGGTGCGCGACGCGCACGCGGCCAACCTGCTGCTGCACCCGTACACGGTCCGCAACGAGAACGGCTTCCTGCCGGTGGACTACCGGCGCGGCACCGACCCGAACGCCTACGGGGACGCGATCGGGTGGGCCTGCTACCTCTACGAGCTGGGCGTGGACGGGTTCTTCACCGACCAGACCGACACCAGCGTGCTGGCCCGGCAGGACTTCTGGGCCGCGAAGGGCGTCAACTGACGCTCCCGGATACGGCGGTGGCCCCGCCCCGGGGCCCCGCCCGGGCCCCCCCCGCCCCCGCGCCCCCCCCCCCCGCCCGCCCCCCCCCGGGGGGGGGCCCCCCCCCCCGCGCGCCCCCCCGCG
>NZ_JBICZP010000009.1:260923-353221 GCF_043202015.1 Kitasatospora sp. NPDC048239
GCCCCGGCTGGACTTGGGGGCGGCGCGGGCGCCCACAGCCCGCCCCGGGCGCGGGGGGGCCCCCGGACGGGCCGCGGGGCGGGGCCACCGCCGTATCCGGGGCACCCGCCGGAGGCGAGGCCCTAGCGGGTGGCGGACCGCTGCTGCTGCTCGACCCGCTGAGCCGCCTTGCGGCGGTCCGGCGCCTGGACGTCGACGGTGGTGCCGGCGCCCGAGCCCGGTGCCTCGGACCAGCCGCGGATCCGGTCGGCGACCGCCTTCAGCCGCGCGTCGCCCGGCGGGACGGCCAGGTAGAAGAGGCCCTCGTCCACGTGCTTGTCGTCGCCGCCCCAGGCGACCACGCCGTCGAGCTCGGCGAGGATGTCACGGATGACCTGCAGCTCGTACGGCAGGTACCCGCCCTGGACCCCCGGCGGGAAGCTGCCCGGCCGCAGGGCCACGGCCGTGCCGGAGGCCAGGTTGCTCTCGGCGAGCGCGGAGGAGCGGATGCCCTCCGGGCTGCGCCAGCCGGCCACCTCCTCGGCCCGGAGCTCGGCGACCTCGTAGTGGTAGCGCCGCGCCAGGTGGACCAGCACCGTCTCCACCTGGCCGATCCGGACGGCGAGCCGTGCGGTCGTCCCGGGCAGCGGACGCGTCCAGACCGCCCCGCCCGCGTCCACCGCGTTCTCCATCCGCCAACCGTTGGCCGAGGTCCGGGCGTTGCGCACGCCCGGCTGCGGCGCCGCGCCGGCCTGGGCCCGGTCGGCCGCCGCCCCCGTCCGCGGCGCGGCCGCGGCGGGTTGGGCCGACACGGCACCCGCACCGGCGACGAGCAGCCCGGTGGCCGCCGTCCCCTTGAGAACGCCGCGCCGCGAGATCTCCGATGACACTTCTTTCACCCTCCCGGAATCACTGTTCAGAACCGGACCGGCGCTTCCCGCGCGCCGGGCCGTGGCCGCTCGCGGGCCGCCTGGATCAGAGGCCGCGCTGCGGCGCAAAGTACTTCTCCAGCGTGCGGTAGAGGCCGGTCACCCGGCGGCCGTACTCGTCGGCCTTCGGGCCGGTGCCGTTGTAGCGGGCCAGCAGCCGCTCGACGTCCGCCTCGCCGGTCTCCGTGGTCGGCCGGCCCAGGCCGAGCCGGGCGGCGTTGTAGAGCGTCAGGTAGGCGACGGTGGCGATGTTGTACTGCTGGTCGTCGTGCAGCTTGTTCCAGACGGCCGCGCGGTCCTTGTCCTGGGCGAGCCGGCCGCCGTTGATGACACCCTGGTCGATGCAGTGGTTGCGAGCGTCGATCGCCTCCGCGGCGAGGATCCGGCCGAGGCCGGTGGCGGAGTCGGCCTTCGTGCCGCGCCGGACGGCGTCGTCCGCGGCCGCGTCCAGGCCGTCGAACCTGCGGATCTCCCACAGCATTGGTGCCTGGAGGAGCGCCTTGCGGACGTTCAGGGTGCGGGCGAGCCGGGTGAACAGCCAGTCGTAGGCGAGGACCGCGTCCAGCGCCTGGCTCGTGGAGTTGGCGAAGGTCGTCGTGGTGTCCTCGTCGAGGATGCCGGAGCCGCCGCTCTCGGGGACGCCGAGGCCCTCCAGGTACTGCTGGACGTCCTTGAGCAGGGCGCCCTTCTGCGCGACGGCGAACTCGACGTCCGGGCGGGCGGGGCCGGTGCCCGGGTCCACGCCGTCCTGGCCGAGGTCGCGGCCGGAGGCGATGTTGTTGTCGATCTCGATCGCGCCGTCCCCGGTGCCGACGGTGATCGTGGCGATCTGGTCGAACGCCCAGTTCGTCGGCATCGGGTAGCCGAGGTTCCCCGAGAAGCCCACCGACATGTCGGAGACGAAGCTGGTGCCGGCGTAGCCCACGGCGCTCACCCGGGAGCAGGCGTTGCGCGGGCCGTAGATGCCCACCTCGTAGCGGGAGTTCTCCCGGATGGTCTCGAAGACGCCGCGGAAGTGCGGGATCACGCTGTCGGTGATCTGCTGGTCCAGCGCGTCGAAGTCCACCGCGAAGTAGATCCGGGTGCCGTCGCGGAACCCGTGGAAGCGGGCCCACTCGATGGCGGCGAAGGCGTCGGACCGGCCCTGGTCGTAGGTGAAGTAGCTCGCCGAGCCGCCCCAGGTCTGGTAGATCGGGAAGACCCGCAGCCCCTTGGAGAAGATCACCGCCAGCTCGCCGGGCTGGATCATCTTGTTGAGCGAGGTGTTCGGCACGTTGCACAGGTAGCGGCCGACGGTCTGGTACCCGGCGGCGACCAGCGAGTCCGCCCGGGCCGGCGTGACCTGGCTGACGCAGTCGAACGCCGTCCCCTTGCGGGTCGTGTCACCGCTGGAGGCCAGCAGCGAGGCCCAGGTCTGGAAGTCGCCGCGTCCGGTCACCGGCAGCTTGACGAAGGACTGGAACTCGGCGGTCTGGGAGGCCAGGATCGCGTTGAAGGTGCTGTTGAAGTTCACCCCGGTGCGCCGGTTGAACACCATCGCGGCGGTGAACAGCTGGACCCAGGTGCCGGTGGAGCCGACCTTGACCGTGTTGTTCCGCACGCCGGCCTGGGTGCCGGGGCCGAAGACCCCGTTGGCGACGTCGTCGCTCATGCCGATCTCGTACTGGACCGCGAACATCAGCGCCCGCTGGACGTCCCGCGAGTAGATGCCGTCACAGGGGACGACGAAGAAGTTGCGCCGGCCGACGTACTTGCCGTTCATCCACTGCTGGATGGAGCGCACGGCCTCGCTGCCGGAGCCGGTGACCGCGTAGGCGTCCATGTTCAGCAGCGCCTTGAACAGCTTGGGCACCATGGCATCGCCCGGGAAGGCCCCGGCCACGCCCGCGTCCGCCTTCAGCCTGCGCACCGCGGCCGCCACCCGGTCGCTGTACACGCCGTCGAGGCCGCCGCCGTCGTAGCCCTTGCAGTACAGGCCGGCCTGGACGATCCGCACGACGTTGGCCGGCTGGGTGCCGGTCCGGTCGATGGACGGCCACTTGCCCTGCAGGGTGGAGAGCGTGGTCGGCCCGAAACTGTCGGAGAGCGCGGTGATGCCCAGCTCGTACTGGAGTGCGCGGGTCAGCGCGTACATCAGCGGCCAGCCGGTCTTGCCGTCCTCGGGGACGGTGCCGATCCCGGCGACGCTCCCGTAGGTGGTGTTGATGAACCGCTGTGCCTGCCGCACCATTTCGTCTGCCAACGAGGCCCCCTCGATCGTGAACGTCTTCGGTGGAGGCGCGGGCCGCAGCGCATGCGGACCATACGTCAGGAGAACCGTTCGTACCGGCCCTGATCTTCCCCCGCCGCGCAGCCTAACAGTGTCCCCGTCGGCGCCCGGAAGTCCCTTGGGTGAATCGTTTCGCCTGCTCCGCGGCCCCCGCACGCCCCGCAGGCCCGGGCCGGAGCGATCGCTCCGGTCCGGGCCTGCGGGGATGTGTGGTTCAGCCTTCGGTGGTGTGGTTCAGCCCTCGGTCGTGGGCTGGTCCTGCTGGTCCTGCCGCTGGGGCTGCTCCTGCTGGTTCTGGGCCTGCTGGGTCTGCTGCGGCTGCTGGGACTGCTGGTTGCGCGGACGGCCGGGCTGCTGCGAGTTGCCGCCGCCGGGGCGGGTCGGGCCCGCGCCGGGTGAGCTCGGACCGCCGCTGGGCGAGCCGGTGCCGCCGCTCGGGCTCGCGGTCGGGTCCTTCTTGGGCGGCGGGTCCGGGATGTAGACGGTGTTGAACCTGGCCTCGGGCATGTCCCGCACCGCCCGGCTCATCGCCATCTGCCAGATCGGGCCGGGCCCGGTGGCGCCGAAGATCTCCGCGGAGTAGACGCCGCCGATCCGGATGTTCTTCATCGGCACACCGCCGGCCGGACCGCCGAGCCAGACCGAGGCGGCCAGGTTCGCGGTGTAGCCGCTGAACCAGGCGGACTTCTTCTCGTCGGTGGTACCGGTCTTGCCGGCGATCTGCCGGTCGTCGTCGAGGCCGAGGTCCCGTGCGGTACCGCCCTTCTCGGTCACCCCGAGCAGCACGGTGTTGATCACGTCGGCGGTGTTCTCGGACATCGCCTGGCTGCACCTGGGGGGCGACACCGGCACGTCCTGGCCGGCCACCGTGACGATCCGGTTGATCGCGACCGGCGCGCAGTAGGTGCCCCGGGCGGCGAAGGTCGCGTACACGTTCGCCATCACCAGCGGGCTGACCTCCTGGGTGCCCAGGCCCAGCGCCGGGAGCTCCTGGAGCGGGGCCCCGCTGGCCTTGCCCGCGACACCCAGCTTGTTGGCCATCTGCTTGACCGCGCAGAGCCCGATCTCCTGCTCCATCTGCACGAAGTAGGTGTTGACCGAGAGCGCCATCGCCTGCTTGAGGTCGTAGGGGCCGTTCTCGCTCGCCGACTCGTTGGGGATCGAGCCGCCCTTCTTCCCCTTCTCGAGGTTCTTCCAGGTGCCGTCGCAGGTCTTCGTCGTCGGCCAGTCCATCCGGTTGGGCGCCGGGTACAGCTGGGTGGCCGGCAGCCCGGCCTCCAGTGCGGCGGCGGCCACGATCGGCTTGAAGTTGGAGCCCGGCTGGAAGCCGTTGCCGCCGCCCATCGCCGCGTCCACGTTGTAGTTGACGACGGTCTGGTTCTTGTCCTTGTCCAGGCCGTACGGGCGGGTCTGGGCCATCGCCAGGATCTTGCCGCTGCCCGGCTCGACCATCGTCATCGCCGCCGAGACCGGGTCGGTGACGAACACCTTCCTGGTCACCGCCTCCTGGGCGGCGGCCTGCTTGCCCGGGTCCAGGGTGGTGTAGACGTTCAGACCGCCCTGGTCCCACAGCTTCTTGCGCTCGGCCGCCGTCTTGCCGAACACCGGGTCCTGCTTGACCACATGGCGCACGTAGTCGCAGAAGAAGCCCATCCCGGCGTTGGCGGTGATGCAGCCGTTCTGCGGCTCCTTGTACTTCAGACCCAGCGGGGTGGCCTTCGCCTCCCTCGCCTGCTCCGCGGTGATGTGCTTGTTCTCCACCATCTTGTCGATGACGGTGTCCCGGCGCTTCTGGGCGGCGACCGGGTGCAGCTTCGGGTCGTACTGCGACGGGTTCTGCACCAGGCCGGCGAGCATCGCGGCCTCGGGCAGGTTGAGGTCCTTGGCGTCCTTGCTGAAGTACCGCTGGGAGGCCGCCTGGATGCCGTACGCCTGGTGGCCGTAGAAGGTGATGTTCAGGTAGTTGGTGAGGATCTGATCCTTCGTCAGGTCCTCCTCCAGCTTGATGGCGTACTTGAGCTCCTGGATCTTGCGGCCCAGGGTCTTGCGCTGGGCGTCCAGCACGGCCTGCGGATCGTCGCCGGCCTTCTCGACGTTGACGTTCTTCACGTACTGCTGGGTGAGGGTGGACGCGCCCTGGACGGTCGCGCCGCTCTCGGCGTTCTTGGTGATGGCCCGCAGGACGCCCTTGAGGTCGATCGCGCCGTGCTCGTAGAAGCGGGCGTCCTCGATGTCCACCTGCGCCTGGCGGATCAGCGGCGCCATCTGGTCGGCGGGCAGGACGGTGCGGTCACGCTCGTAGACCTTGGCGATCAGGCCGCCGCTGGCATCGAAGATCTGGGTCGCCTGGGTGAGCGGCGGGGCCTTGAAGTCGTCCGGGACGCTCTCGAAGCTCTCGGCGCCGCTCTTCGCGCCGAGCCCCAGCGCGCCGGCCGCCGGCAGGGCCACACCTGCCAGCAGGACGCCCGCCAGCGTGCTGTAGCCGAGGAACTTCAATCCGTGGCCCACCATGCCCAACGGGGTCTCGCGGCGCCGGGGGCGCGGGACCCAGGTGTCGCCCGGGTCCGAGGCAGGTATGCGGCTCTTCGGTGACATAACCGGAACACTACGTCCACGAAAACCGTGCTTGGGACGGGTGTTCGCCAAGCTTTGTCACAAATCGGCGACAGATTCACCTCGTCAGGACACCTCGGACACCTGGCCGATGGGCGACCCTCCAGCCGAAAGGGTCGTTCGCCTACGGCCGTTCACGAGCGGCCAACCCGTCGCGGGCGGCGCCCCGGCCCGACCAGCGCGCCAGTCCGGGCGCCAGTCCGGGTGGCGACTCAGCACGGGCGGCGGTCCGGTCCGGACGGCGGCTCAGCCCGAGCGGCGCTTGCGGCGCAGGCTGAACACCGCGGCTCCGACGCCGAGTACGACCAGCAGCCCCACGCCGCCGCTCGACGGGCCGATGCCCGACGCGCCGCCGGACGCAGACGGCGGCGCGTCGTCGGCCACCGACGGGGACGCCCCGGCGGGAGCGGAGGACCCGGTCCCCGGGGCGGGGGCCGGCGCCGGCGCGGTGGACGGCGGGACGGTGTCGGGGAGTTGGTCGTTGTCCAGCGGCGCCCGCCAGACCGGGCTGTCCTTGCCCTCGCTGCCGTACAGCAGCGCCCGCCCGTCGGCGGTGAAGGTGACGGACTCCCCCTGCCGCTGCAACGGGGCGGAGAGCTGGGCGGGTTGGGCGGGCGCGTCGCCCTGCCAGCGGCACAGGGTGGCCCCGAAGTACCCGCGCAGCACCAGGCGCGTGCCGTCCGGGGAGAAGGCCCCGTCGGTGGTCCAGGGCACGTCGGCGACCCGGTGGAAGGTGTTGACGCCACCGGTGGAGAGCTTCTCCGGACCCTGGTAGAGGCTGCCACCGCCCTGCTTCTTGCTGGCGATGTAGGCCCGGCCGGTGACCGGGTGGATCATCAGCGCCTCGGCGTCCCGTGGCCCGTCCTCGTAGCGCACCCGGTAGCGGGCCACGTCCACGGTCTGGTCGCGCAGTTCGGCGGGCTCGGCGAAGGCGTAGATCCAGACCTCCGGCCACTTCCCGCCCAGGTTGTCGCCGATGTCCCCGAGGTAGAGCCGCCCGTCGGGGCCCAGCGAGATCGCCTCGACGTCGCGCGGCTGCACGCCGCGCAGCGTGACGGTGGCGACGGTACGGCCCTGCGAGTCGACGGCGTAGACGTACGGACCGTCGTCGCTGTCGTTGTGCGTCCAGTAGACGCCGGGGTGGGAGCGGCTCGCCGCGAGGCCGCTGGACTCGGTGATGCGCGGGTCGCCGATGGTGAACAGCTGGCCCGCGGGGTCGGCCGCGCGGGCGGGCGGCGCGACCGTGAGGGTGGTGGCGGTGGTGGCGAGGCAGGCCAGCAGCAGCGCCGCCGCCCGTCCGACCGACCTCTGACCTGCTTCCGTTCGCATCCTCAGCACCCGTCGATCCTCCCACGGCGGCCGGACGGGGCGGCCGGACGCCGGGCAGGGGGCGACGGGCGGGGTGCCGGAGAACGGGGGGTTCGGCGATTTTCGTCATCTTGACGAGATCAGTCGCCACCTAATATCGTCCGAGTGACGAAAAGGGGTGGTCATCATGGCCGACATCACCAGGCGCTTCGGACTGCGCCACCTGCGCGCCGTTCCCACCGCGCACATCCGCCACCTGCGCCGCGGCAAGGTCGCCCACGACGGCACCGGACTGGCCTTCTGGTTCCGCCCGCTCACCGCCGCGCTCTCCGAGGTGCCGGTGGACGACCGCGAGCTCGCCATGCTCTTCCACGCCCGCACCTCCGACTTCCAGGACGTCACCGTCCAGGCGACCCTCACCTACCGGATCACCGAACCGGCCGTCGCCGCCGCCCGGGTGGACTTCGGCATCGACCCCGACACCGGTGCCTGGCGGTCCGCCCCGCTGGACCAGCTGGCCACCCTGCTCACCGAGACCGCCCAGCAGCACGCGCTCGGTCTGCTCGCCCGCACCACGCTCGCCGCCGCCCTGGTCGACGGCGTCAGCGCGGTACGCGAGCGGATGGCCGACGGGCTCGCCGCGGAACCCCGGATCACCGAGACCGGGCTCGCCGTGATCGCCGTCCGGGTGGTCGCCCTGCGGCCCGAGCCCGAGGTCGAGCGCGCCCTGCGCACCCCCGCCCGCGAACTGGTCCAGCAGGAGGCGGACCGGGCCACCTTCGAGCGCCGCGCGGTGGCCGTCGAGCACGAGCGCGGGATCGCCGAGAACGAACTCGCCAACAAGATCGAGCTGGCTCGGCGGGAGAAGCAGCTGATCACCCAGCAGGGTGCCAACAGCCGCCTTCAGGCCGAGGACGAGGCGGTGGCCGACCGGGTCCGCGCCGAGGCCGAGGCGGAGCGCCGCACCCGGCTCGCCACCGCGGAGGCGGAGGCCTCCCGCGCCCTCGGCGACGCCCGCGCTGCCGCCGAGGCCGCCTGGCTGACCGCCCACCAGCAGGCCGACCCGGCCGTCCTTCGGGCACTCGCCCTGATGCGGCTGGCCGAGCACCTGCCCCGGATCGACAGCGTCACCCTCACCCCCGACCTGGTGACCGGGCTGCTGGCGAAGCTCTCCGGCGCGGCGGGTGGGCAGTGACCCTCACCCCCCGGGCGGTCCTGGTCCGGCGCCGCACCGAGTACGAGGAGCTGCTCGCCCACCACGGCACGCCCGGCCAGGCCGCCTTCTTCCTCTCCTCCCGGGGCCGGTCCGCCGACGAGGTGGAGCAGCGCCACCACCGGCAGGCGGACGCCCTGGCCCGGGCGGCGGCGGCCGTCCCGCTGGACTGGCGGCGGACCAGGGTCGAGCGGTCCGACCTGCCGCGGTTCCTGTTCGAGCCCGAGGACGTGGTGGTCGTGGTCGGCCAGGACGGGCTGGTCGCCAACGTCGCCAAGTACCTGGACGGCCAGCCGGTGATCGGCGTGGACGCCGACCCGGGCCGCAACCCGGGCGTGCTGGTCCGGCACCGCGCCGAGGCCCTGCCCGCCCTGCTCCCGGCCGCGGTCGCGCGCAGCGGCGCCCGGCACCTGGAGGAGCGCACGATGGTCGAGGCCGTGGCCGACGACACGCAGCGGCTGCTGGCGCTGAACGAGGTGTACATCGGGCAGCCCGGGCACCAGACGGCGCGCTACCGGCTGGCCGTGGACGGTTCGGCGGCCGAGCCACAGGCCTCGTCCGGAGTACTGGTCGGCACCGGGACGGGTGCCACCGGCTGGTGCCGCTCCACCTGGCTGGAGCGCGGCGGTCCGATCGACCTTCCCTCGCCGTCGGCGCCGGCGCTCGGCTGGTTCGTCCGCGAGGCCTGGCCCTCCCCCGCGACCGGCACCTCCCGGGTGCACGGCCGGCTCGACGGCGGGCAGCGGCTGGTCCTGACCGTCGAGTCCGAGCGGCTGGTCGCCTTCGGGGACGGCATCGAGGCGGACGCGCTGGAGCTGACCTGGGGGCAGAGCGTCCGGGTGGGCGTGGCCGAGACCCGGCTGCGGCTGCTGGGCTGACTCCGGGTCCGTCGGAGCCGGGCCCGGTCCACCCGTCCGGGCAGGACCGTTCAGAGCAGGACCCGTCGGGGCAGGGCCCGTCGGAGCAGGGCCCGTCGGGGCCGGACCCGTCAGAGCAGGGTCAGGATGCGCGGGCCGTCCTCGGTGATGGCCACGGTGTGCTCGACGTGCGCGGCCCGGCTGCCGTCGACGGTGCGCAGCGTCCAGCCGTCCGGGTCGGTGTGGTAGTCGTCCCGGCCGCCGGCCATGAGCATCGGCTCGATCGCGAGCACCAGTCCGGGCCGCAGCGGGTAGCCCCGGCCCGGGCGGCCCTCGTTGGGCACGTGCGGGTCCTCGTGCATCCGCCGTCCGATGCCGTGCCCGCCGAAGCCTTCGGGCAGCCCGTGGCGGGCACCGCGCGCGACGGCGCCGATCGCGTGCCCGATGTCCCCGATCCGGTTGCCGACCACGGCCGCGGCGATCCCGGCGTCGAGCGCCCGGCGGGTGGCGTCGATCAGCTCGGCGTCCCCCGGCTTCGGGGCTCCGACGGTGAAGCTGACCGCCGCGTCGCCCGCCCAGCCGTCGAGCACGGCGCCGCAGTCGATGCTGACCAGGTCCCCGTCACCCAGCCGGTAGCCGTCGGGGATGCCGTGCACCACGGCGTCGTTCACGGAGGCGCAGATGACCGCCGGGAACGGCACCGGCGCGAAGGCCGGGCGGTACCCGAGGAACGGGGACGACGCCCCGGCCGCCCGCAGCACCCCGCGCGCCACCTCGTCCAGCTCCAGCAGGCTCACCCCCACGGCGGCCGCCTCCTCCACCGCGGCCAGGGCCTGCGCCACCACCCGCCCGGCCTCGCGCATCGCCGCCAGCGCCGCGTCCGACTTGAGTTCCACCACGACTGCACTCCCTCACCCCGCACAACCAATTCTTATACCGGTATATCTATCACGGTCTCGGCGGTATTAGTATCGGGGCATGGTGAGGACCCCACTGACCCCCTGGGAGCGCGAACGCGGCGAGCGCTTCGGCGCGCTGCTACGCGAGGCGCGCGGCGAGCGCAGCATGGTCGAGGTGGCGGCCGCGGCCGGCGTCTCGGCGGAGACCCTGCGCAAGATCGAGACCGGCCGGGCTCCGACACCGGCCTTCTTCACCATCGCCGCGCTGGCCTTCGCCCTCGGCCTCTCCCTCGACAGCCTCGCCACCGCGGTCGCCGCCGCCGACCCCACCGAGGACGGCCGGGCGCTCTCCGCCTAGATGATCAATTCCAAGGGGTCGTTGGACGGTCGTAGGCAGTTTCGCTTCGTCGGATCGGTCTGCGAGAGTTTGGCCATGAGTGACGTTGTTATCCGTCGGGCCGAGTCCGATGACGCGACCGCGCTGGCAGCCATGCGCTGGCGGTTCAAGGTGGAGGACGGCGGAGATGAAGTCCCGCAGAACGAAGAGGAGTTCACCGCCGAGTGCGAGCAGTGGCTGCGTTCCCGGATGGTCGGGCCGTGGCGTGCCTGGGTTGCGGAAGTGGGCGGTCGGCCCTGTGGTCACGTGTTCGTGTGTCTTGTGGAGAAGGTCCCCAGTCCCTACCCGGGTTCCGACGCCCTGGGCTACGTGACGAACTTCTACGTCGCCCCTGAACAGCGCAATCGCGGTCTGGGCAGGGCCCTGCTCGACGAGGCCACCGGCTATGCGCGCGTTCGCGGCCTGGATACGTTGATCGTGTGGCCGTCTGAGCGCAGTGCGCCGCTGTACCGGCGCTGCGGATTCGACGGACCGGACGAACTCCTCGAACAGCCCGTCGCGCCCAGCTGAGCGAAGTTCTCGCAGTGACTGCGCGGACGATGCGAGGGCGCCCAAGGTCAGTCTGTGACGAACGACCTGGACACCCTCGCGACCGCACTCTACGTGCAAACCGATGACCTGCTGAAAGACTCGCTACAGTTCGCCCCGCAGCGTCCGGCCGTGGGTATTGCTCCGCAGCTCAGCGCCGCCGAGCTGGTAGCGCCGGCGATGATGCAGGCGATGCTCGGTTTCACCTCCGAGGCCCGCTGGCTGCGCCACGCCGGCGCCCACCTGCGCCACCTCTTTCCGTACCTGCCCCAGCAGCCCGGCTACAACAAGCGGCTGCGCAAGGCCGCCGACCTGATCCGCCGGGTCACCCGGGCACTGGCCCGCGACACCACACTGTGGAGCGACGACGTGTGGGTAGCGGACTCCACGCCCGTCGAGTGCGGGCGCTCCCGAGAGACCGTCAAACGCTCCGACCTGGCCGGATGGGCCCAGTACGGCTACTGCGCCAGCCACTCGAGCTACTTCTGGGGACTGCGGCTGCATCTGGTCTGCACCCTTCACGGCCTGCCGATCGCGTTCGCACTCACCGGGGCCAAGGCAGACGAGCGCGAGACCCTGCTCGACCTGGAAGTCAGTTCTCCGTTGGCGCCGGGGCCTTCGTCGGGGCCTTCGCCGGGTCGGCCAGGTGCTCGGGTTCGAGGACGAAGACCGGGATCACACGGTCGACCGCCTTCTGCTGGTACTCGGCGTACGGCGGATACGCCGCGACCGCGCGCTGCCACCACTGGGCCTTCTCGTCCCCGGTGAGCTCACGGGCCGTCATGCCCTGCCGTTCGGGGCCGTCCTGGAGGTCCACCTGCGGCTCGGCCTTGAGGTTGAAGTACCAGTCCGGGTGGCGCGGGTGGCCGCCCTTCGAGGCCACCGCCGCGTACCGTCCCTCGTGCTCCACCCGCATCAGCGGAATCTTGTGGATCCTGCCGCTCTTCGCTCCGCGCATCGTGACGATGACGACCGGCAGGCCCGTGTCCCAGAGCGTTGTGCCCTGCGTGCCGCCCGAACTCTCGTACAGCTCGACCTGGTCGCGCACCCACTGCGCCGGACTCGGCTCGTACTCGCCCTCAAGAGGCATCGCGTTCACCCTGCTGCCGTGTAGGGATTGTGTCGGAACAGTCCAACACAGGCCCCGCCCGAAAGGGGAGACCGCCGTTCCCGCCCTGCCGACGACTTCACGTGTGAGGGCGGGGTTCCGGGGTCGCACCCGGCCCGCGTCTCCACAGGTCAGGGCATTGATCCAGCTGTGGCTGGCCTGACAGGATGAGCGGATGACCGAGCGGAGCGGGCCTGCTGGCGTTGCTGCACGAGCTCGATGGCCGTCGTCTGCGTGAGCAGGTTCGGCTCACTGGCGCTGGTCCGTGCGGACAACCCGGGCGCCCTCCTCGGAACGGATGATGCCCAGGCCGAGGGCGAGCTGGACGGCGCCGACCTTGCAAAGGTCAACCGGGCGTCGGCCGAGCTCGGCCATGTGGTGATTGCCGAGGAACTACTGGAGTGCGACTACCGAGCGCCGGGCCGACTGCCCTCACATGTTCGGCAGCCCGCCTGGTGGGCCCGCTTCTTCGGCACTTTCTGACGTCTGGGACCCCCTGGGCCCGCAGGCCATTCGAGCAGGGAGGCGGCGGCTGGGCGGATGGTCCTGGTCCGGTGAGAGAAACGAGGCCGGGTGCGGCTGAACGGCTGGCCGGTGGGGGCGGTCAGCCGTTCAGGGGGCGCCGGCGGGGTCAGGCGGTGATGCCGCCGTCGAGGACGAGGTCGGCGCCGACGGTGAAGGCGGCCTCTGGGGACGCCAGGTGGAGGACGGCCGCGGCGATCTCCTCGGGGGCTCCGGCGCGGCCGGCGGGGACGCCGGACTTCATCCGGTCGGCCTTGTCGGCGGCGTTCTCGCCGGGGCGGGTGGACATCGTGGTCTCCACCGGGCCCGGGCTGACGGAGTTGATGCGGACGCCCTCGCCGATGTGGTCGCGGGCGGCGCTGCGGGTCAGGGTGGCGACGGCCGCCTTGCTGACGGCGTAGGCGCCGAGGCCGGACATGCGCATGTGGGTGCCGAGGTTGGAGGAGAGGTTGACGATGGCGCCACCGCCGTTGGCCCGCATGTGGGCGATCTGGTGCTTCATCGCGAGGAAGGTCCCGGTGACGTTGATGTCGATCACCCGCTGCCAGTCGTCCTCGTCGAGGTCCGCGATCGGTGCGGGGGTGCCGAGGATGCCCGCGTTGTTGACCGCGACGTCCAGGCCGCCGAAGGCCTCGACGGTCTCCCGGACCAGCCTGGCGGCGTCCTCGCCCTTGGACACGTCGGCGATCAGGGCGGCGGCCTTGCCGCCCGCCGCCTCGATGAGTGCGACCGTCTCGGCGAGCGGGCCTCCGGTGCGGCCGGCGACCGCGACCCGGGCTCCCTCCCGGGCGAAGGCGAGGGCGATCGCCCGGCCGATGCCGGTGCCGCCGCCGGTGACCAGGACGGACTTGTCGGCGAAGCGCGTGCTCATGCGGAGTACTCCTTGGTGTGGACGATCTGCGGGTGACGGGTGGTTCGGGACGCCGCGGCCACGGCCGCGGCGGTGAGGGCCAGCCCTGCGGCGGCCGCCGCGAAGGCGGTGGCGTAGCCGCCGACCACGGTCGGGCGGGTGGCCGCGAGCGCCATCAGGGCGGCCAGGCCGGTGGTGGGGCCGAGCTCCATGGCGGTGTTCAGTACGCCCGCCGCCAGGCCCGTGCGCTCGGCCGGCACACCGGCGGTGGCGAGGACCGCCGAGCCTGCGAAGGCCGGTCCGGCCCCGGCGGGCAGCAGGAGCAGGCCGGGGAGCAGCCCGGTGGTGTAGGGGGTGTCGGCCCTGAGGCCGGCGAGCAGTGCCAGGCCGGTCGCCGCGAGCAGCAGGCCCCCGGTGGTGACGGCGGCGGCACCGTAGCGGGTGGCCAGCGGTCCGGCGGCCCGGCCGGCCAGGAGCAGTGCCGCCGCGTACGGCAGGAAGGCCGCCGAGGTGGCCAACACGCTCCAGCCGCGGACCTGTTGGAGGTAGAGGGCGAGCAGGAGGAAGGCCAGTGCGGTGCCGGCGGCGGTCGCCATGACGGCGGCCAGGGCGGCGGCCCTGCGCCGGTCGGCGAGGAAGCCGGGCGGCAGCAGCGGGTCGGCGGTACGGCGCTCGGCGGCCGCGAAGGCGAGCAGTAGGGCGAGGCCGGCGGCGAGCGGTCCGAGGACGACGGGGTCGCTCCAGCGGTGCTCGCCGAAGCAGACCAGGCCGTAACTGGCCGCACAGATACCGGTGGTGGCGAGAACGGCGCCGCGCAGGTCGAGACCGGGACGGGTGCGGCCGGGCGGCGCCTCGGACGGACCACCGGGCGCAAGCGCGGCCGGGAGCGCGGCCGGGAGTCGGCGTCCGGCCAGGGCGAGCCCGGTGACGGCGACCAGCAGCGGTACGGCGAACAGCCAGCGCCAGGAGACCCAGGTGGTGACCACGCCGGAGAGCAGGTTTCCGGCGGTGGCACCGAGTACCGAGAGCCCTCCCCAGGTGGCCATCGCCCTTCGGTAGTCGGCGACTTGGGGGTGCAGTGCGCGGACCACCGCGACGGCGGCCGGGGCGGCGAGCGCGGCGCCGGTCCCCTGCGCGAAGCGGGTCGCGAGCAGGACGGGGAAGTCGGGGGCGGCGGCCGCGGCCACCGAGGCCGCCGCGAGCAGGGCGAGGCCGACCCGCAGGACGCGGCGCCCGCCGTGGCGGTCGGCGAGCCTGCCGCCGAGCAGCAGCAGGGAGCTGAAGGAGAGTCCGTAGGCCGCGCTGAGCAGCAGCACGCCGGACGGGCCGAGCCCGAACTCCCGGGCGACCAGGGGCAGCGGGACGGAGAGAATCATGATCGTGAAGATCAGCGTCGCCTGGACGCCGCCGAGCAGTGCGAAGCCTGGACGTAAAGCCATGGAACCCCCCTCACTATATTGACCGTTCGGTTCAGTATCGAGACAGCAGAAAGCGCCGGCCACCGCCCCCGCGGATCCTCAGGCCAGCAGCGTGAGCGCCTGCTCCGCGGCGTCGCGCACCCTGGCCGCGCCCTCGCCGGCCTTGCCGATCACCCGCAGCCCCTGCATCAGCACCAGCAGCATCCGGGCCAGCGCCCGCGGGTCGCGCCCGGCCGGCAGCTCGCCCTGCGCCTGCGCCCGGACCAGGGCCGCGGTGAGCACCGTCTCCAGGTGCCCCAGACTGGCCTCCACCCGCCGGGCCGAGTCCCGGTCGTGCGGGGCCAGCTCGACGGCCGTGTTGGTGACGAAGCAGCCGCGCTTCAACCCGTCCTCGGCGGCCTCCCGCGCGAAGCGGCGGACCAGCGCGCGGACGGCCGGCAGGACCGGCCCCGGCTGCGAGAGCTCGGCCAGCAGCACCGGGTTGGACTGCTCCGCATAGCGCTCCAGCGCCCGCAGGTACAGCTCGTGCTTACTGCCGAAGGTCGCGTAGATGCTGGCGCGGGCGATCCCGAGCCCCTCGACCAGGTCGGCCATCGAGGTCGCCTCGTAGCCGCGCCGCCAGAACAGCTCAAGAGCCGACTGGAGCACCGCGTCGGGGTCGAATTCCTTGGTCCGTGCCATGTCCTGAACCCTAGACCTATCTGGATCGATCGGTCAAGAAAGAATTGGACACCCCGGACCGGCACCGGACCGGCACCGGACCGCCCCCGCGCGGCCGCCGTCCGCACCAACCACTTCGGGGGCGATGAATCTGACGGAGTATTGTCAACCGACCCGAGTAAGGCTACCCTTACCCCACCCTCGCCCCCTCTCGCCCGTTTTTCCCCCACAGGAGGCGCTTCCCCCATGCCAGCACGCCCCATTCCGGCGGTCGACAACGCCCGCCCGGTGATCCTGACGGCCTTTCGGCTCGTCGTCGGACTGCTCTTCGCCTGCCACGGAGTCGCCTCGCTGTTCGGCGTACTCGGCGGCGCCAAGGGCGGCGGCTCCGTCCCGGTCGGCGAGTGGCCCGGCTGGTGGGCCGCCCTGATCCAACTCGTCGGCGGCATCCTGGTGCTGGTCGGCCTGGGCACCCGGACCGCCGCACTGCTCTGCTCGGGCTCGATGGCGTACGCGTACTTCTCCGTGCACCAGGAGCACGCGCTGATGCCGATTCAGAACGGCGGCGAGGCCTCGGCCATGTTCAGCTTCGCGTTCCTGGCGATCGCGGCGCTCGGCCCGGGGCCGTTCGCGCTGGAGCGGCTGCTGCCACGACGGGCCGGCGCCGACCTGGCCGGGCGGCCGGGGAGCTCCGAGCGCACCTCGCAGCCGACCCCGACGCGCTGACCGAAGCAACGCACCGACCTGCGCGCCGCCCCAACCGGCGCGCATCCGAAGGGGCGGGCCGGTCCACCGGCCCGCCCCCGACGCGTTTCAGCCCTCGACGCGTTCAGCCATCGACGCGTTCGACCGCCACGCGTTCAGCCCCGACGCTCCTCAGCCACCAACTCGCCTCAGTCCCCGGCGAGGTGGCGCTCCACCGAGGCCACCTTGGCGGTGAGACCGTCCGTCACCCCGGCCCGGTCGTCGATCTTGATCACCGTGCTGACCCGGTTGCCGTAGGCCTTCACCGCCTCGATCGCCTCCCGGATCACCGGCATCACCTCGTCCCACTCCCCCTCGATGCTGGTGAACATCGCATCCGTGCGGTTGGGCAGTCCGCTCGCCCGGACCACCCGGACGGCGGCGGCGACCGCCTCCCCGACTTCCTCACCGGCCCCCAGCGGGGTGACCGAAAACGCTGCGATCACGACTCCGTCGCTCCTCACTCCGTCGACACTGCCCGGCCCCGGCACCGGGACCGGCACCAAGACCTCGGCCGAACCCACGCTAGCCCGCACCCCCGCGCCGAGCGCCCTCACACCACCGTAGGCAGCGGCGGCTCGACCGCCAGCGGCGCGGTGCTCCGGGCCCGGTGCTGCGCGGCCCAGGAGGCGAGTGCGACCGTGCAGGCGTGGTCCAGGTGGCGCAGCCCCGACCGGTCCAACTCGACCGGGCGGTCCGCCGGGAGCCGCTCCAGCGCGTCCAGCAGCCGGGGCAGCCGCAGGAAGGTCGCGTTTCCGCTCAGCCGCACCCGCAGCACCCCGCCGGCCCCGTCGCCCTCGCCGGCCGGGGCCTCCTCCACGGCGATCTGCAGGTGCGAGGTCTGCCAGGCCGACTTGACGACGGCCAGGCCGATCCCGATCAGCACGCCCTCGAAGAGGTCGGTGGTGATGATGGCGACCGCCGTCACCCCGAGCACCACCGCCTCCCCCCGGTGCTCGCGGCAGAGCCCGACGATCCGCCGGACCGGGACGAGCTTGGCGCCCGCGTGCACCAGCACGGCGGCCAGCGCCGTCAGCGGGATCAGCCCGAGCGCTCCGGGCAGCAGGGCCGTGAACAGCAGCAGCCATGCCCCGTGCAGGGTGCGCGAGGCCTTGGTGCGCGCGCCCGCCTGGACGTTGGTGGCGCTGCGGACGATCACCGCCGTCATCGGCAGCGCGCCGAGCAGCCCGCAGAGGGTGTTCCCGATGCCCTGGGCGGTCAGCTCGCGGTCGTAGTCGGTGCGCGGGCCGTGGTGCATCCGGTCGACGGCGGCCGCGCTGAACAGGGTCTCGGCGGAGGCGATCAGGGTGAAGGCGAGGATGGTGCCCACGCCCGCCGTGCCGGCCAGCGCGCCGAGCGCGTCCCGGTCGGGCAGGGCGACCACGTCCAGCAGGCCGGAGACCCGGACCCGGGCCACCGGGAGGTCGGCGACGGCCGTGACGGCGGCCGCGATGCCGACGGCGGCCAGCGGTGCGGGCGCCGCCCGGGCGATTCGGGGCGGCAGGTACGTCCAGAGCACGAGCAGCAGCAGGGTGGCGATGCCGACGCCCACGGCGGCCGGGGCGGCCGCGCCGGTGGCGGCGTCGCGCAGCAGCGCGGGCAGCCCGGCGATCTTCTCGGGCCCGGTGGTCGGCGCCTTGCGGTCGGCGAGCGCGTACAACTGGCCGAACAGCAGGGTCAGGCCGATCCCGGCCAGCATGCCGTGCACCACGGAGGCCGACATGGCCCGGAACCAGCGGCCCAACCGTAAGGCACCCATCGCGAGTTGGAGCAGGCCGGTGGCGAGGACGAGGATGCCGAGGGCGCCGGCGCCGTACTCCTGCACGGCCTCGTAGACCAGCACGGTCAGTCCGGCTGCGGGGCCGCTGACCTGGAGGCTGCTGCCGGGCAGGGCGCCGACCAGCAGGCCGCCGACGATGCCGGTGACCAGTCCCAGTTCGGCCGGGACGCCGGAGGCGACGGCGACCCCGACGCAGAGCGGCAGGGCGACCAGGAAGACCACCAGCGAGGCCGGCAGGTCGTACCGCCAGGGGACGGCGCGCAGCGCGCGGACGGGGGCGCGGTGCCGGAGCAGGCGCGGGTGCAGGCCACGGCGGAGGCGGGCGCGGCCCGGCGGGGCGTTCTCGCGGGGGCCTCCGGGCGGGCTGTTGCTGGGGCGGCTCACCGGGCCACCGCCGGGGTGCGCAGGGACGGGCGGGAGAGACAGCGGGCGGGGTGGTCCATGGGTGCGTTCCTTCCGCGCACCCGCCGTGGCGGGCGCGCTGCTGCTGGGCACGGCGCGGTGGGCCGCACGGCGCGGGCGGCGACGGTGCGGCAACCGCCCGGGGATTCCGGGCGGGTCGGGCGACGGTGGGCCGGAGTCCGCGAGGGCCCGGGCAAGGGTGGGCCGGAGTCCGCGAGGGTCCGGGCGACGGTGGGCCGGAGTCCGCGAGGGTCCGGGCTCCCGCGGTGCGTGCGATGGCGGGGCGGCGGTACGGGTGGCCGCAGGGCGAGGAGGCCGCCGGCGGGTCACGGTGGGTGTCGGCGGCGGGGCGGGTGCGGTCGGGAGGCTCGTCCTTCGGGCGGGTGCGGGCGGACCGGGCGCGCCGGTCCTGGCCTGGACGGGACGCGACGGCCGGAGCTCCCCCGCTCCCCGGTCGATCCCAGACCCCCTGCCGCGGCCCTCGTTGAACATGGAAACCATGACGGGTCCGGCGTGGCACCGACGGTACCCAGCCGACGGGAGCGGGCCGACCTCGCTCACCATCCCCTCACCCGGGCCGCACACCAGCGCCACTTCGCGCCTCGGATCGGACCCTTCGGCGGGTACGACAGTTCGCCGTTCGCGAGGACGTCCGAATACGCACGACAGCGCGCGAAGCGGCGCAGGGCCGCCCTGCCGTGCGGTCGGAGCAGCAGCACCCGGCACGGGGTCGTCCCGCTTGCAGCAAACGACGACGACCGGGCCCGGAACACCCCGCAGAGCTGGAGGAAGCGGCGGTGGTCCACCCCCGCCGGGGCGTGGCAGCCTGACGGGACACCCCGCGCGCCACCCGCCACCTGCGGTTTCCCCGGCCGCCGCCCGGCGTGCCAAGCTTCCACATTCTGTTGAAGTCCCCTTGACGCCCCGACAGGCCTCGCCTTACTTTGTTTCCACATACAGAAACCGTTCTTCCGTATGGTGGAATTCTGGAGATGAGCCCTCCGACCCACTGCGGGCCGACGCAGGAGAAACCCGATGCCTCGTATGACAGCCGCCCGCGCGGCGGTGGAGATCCTCAAGCTCGAAGGCGTTGAGGTCGCGTTCGGCGTGCCGGGCGCAGCGATCAACCCCTTCTACGCCGCCCTCAAGGCCTCCGGTGAGATCAGGCACACGCTGGCCCGGCACGTCGAGGGCGCCTCCCACATGGCGGAGGGCTACACCCGCGCCAAGGCCGGCAACATCGGTGTCTGCATCGGCACCTCCGGCCCGGCCGGCACCGACATGATCACCGGCCTCTACTCGGCGATCGCCGACTCGATCCCGATCCTGTGCATCACCGGCCAGGCGCCGGTCTCCAAGCTGCACAAGGAGGACTTCCAGGCCGTCGACATCGCCTCGATCGCCAAGCCGGTCACCAAGGCGGCGACCACCGTGCTGGAGGCCGCACAGGTCCCCGGCGTCTTCCAGCAGGCCTTCCACCTGATGCGCTCCGGCCGCCCCGGCCCGGTCCTGATCGACCTGCCGATCGACGTCCAGCTGACCGAGATCGAGTTCGACCCGGAGACGTACCAGCCGCTGCCGGTCTACAAGCCCCGCGCCAGCCGGGCCCAGGCCGAGAAGGCGCTCCAGTTCCTGCTGGAGTCCGAGCGCCCGCTGATCGTCTCCGGCGGAGGCATCATCAACGCCGACGCCTCCGACCTCCTGGTCGAGTTCGCCGAGCTGACGGGCGTCCCGGTCATCTCCACCCTGATGGGCTGGGGCACCATCCCCGACGACCACGAGCTGAGCGCCGGCATGGTCGGCGTCCAGACCTCGCACCGCTACGGCAACGCGACCTTCCTGGAGTCGGACTTCGTCCTCGGCATCGGCAACCGCTGGGCCAACCGCCACACCGGGTACAACCTGGAGGCGTACACCAAGGGCCGCAAGTTCGTCCACGTCGACATCGAGCCCACCCAGATCGGCAAGATCTTCGCCCCGGACTACGGCATCGCCTCGGACGCGAAGGCCGCGCTGGAGCTGTTCATCGAGGTCGCCAAGGACCTCAAGGCCGCGGGCCGGCTGCCGGACTTCGGCTCCTGGGCCGCATCCGCCCAGGAGCGCAAGGCCACCCTGCTGCGCCGCACGCACTTCGACAACATCCCGATGAAGCCGCAGCGCGTCTACGAGGAGATGAACAGGGCCTTCGGCCCGGAGACCCGCTACGTCACCACGATCGGCCTCTCCCAGATCGCCGGCGCGCAGATGCTGCACGTCTACAAGCCGCGCAACTGGATCAACTGCGGCCAGGCCGGCCCGCTCGGCTGGACCATCCCGGCCGCGATCGGCGCCGCCACCGCCGACCCCGGGACCCCGATCGTCGCGCTCTCGGGCGACTACGACTTCCAGTTCATGATCGAGGAGCTGGCGGTCGCCGCCCAGCACAAGGTCCCCTACATCCACGTCCTCGTGAACAACGCCTACCTCGGCCTGATCCGCCAGGCGCAGATCGGGCTGGACATCAACTTCCAGGTCAACCTGGAGTTCGAGAACATCAACGCCCCGGAGCTCGGCGTCTACGGCGTCGACCACGTCAAGGTCGCCGAGGGCCTCGGCGTCAAGGCCATCCGGGTCACCGACCCGAACGAGCTGGCGGCCGCCTTCGAGGAGGCCAAGAAGCTCGCCGCGGAGCACAGCGTCCCGGTCGTGGTCGAGGCCATCCTGGAGCGCATCACCAACATCTCGATGAGCCGGACGGTGGACATGAGCAACGTGACCGAGTTCGAGGAGGTCGCCACCCTGCCGGAGCACGCCCCGACGGCGATCAGGCCGCTGGCGATCTGAGCCGGGCGACGGCCCACCGGGCCCGGTGGCGCGGGGAGCCCTCCCCACCCGCCACCGGGCCTTTGGCCAGGTGTTCGGCGCAGCCGTCGTGCGGGTACGTACACGGAACGCCCGCGCGCGACCACCGCGCGGGCTTCCGCACCCCCGGGAGGCCCGAGCCGTGTCCTTCACCATGAGCGTCGCCGACCGCGAGCGCTTCCTGGCCGCCCCGCACGTCGGCGTGCTCGCCGTCGGCGGCACGGGCGCCGAACCGGGGCCCGGCCTGCTGGCCGTCCCGATCTGGTACTCCTACCGCCCCGGCGGGGTGCTCACCGTCCTGACCGGCCGCGACTCCGCCAAGACCCGCCGGATCACCGCCGCGGGCCGCTTCGCCCTCTGCGCCCAGCAGGAGGAGGCCCCCTGCCGCTATGTGAGCGTGGAGGGCCCGGTGGTCGCGATCGAGGACCGGCTCGACCCCGCGGAGCGCGCCGCCATGGCCCACCGCTACCTGCCGGCCGCCACCGCCCGCGCCTACCTCGCCGCCACCGCCGAACAGCTGACCGCCGACATCGCCATCCGGATGCGCCCCGAGCGCTGGCACAGCGCCGACTTCTCCGCCGTCGCCGCGCGGCTCGGTTCGAACACCGCCCCGGTGGCGGAACACCCGTAGCCCGGTTGTGGTTGAGGCAGGCGGGAGCGGCTACCGTTCCGAGCGAGTCCCGTGACGGGGCCCGCACCGAGTCCCGTCCCGACACCCGACCATCCCGAAGGGCACCCCCGTGAGCCTGTACGACATCCCGCTGCGCACCCTGTCCGGCGAGGCCGCCTCGCTGGCCGACTACAAGGGCAAGGCGCTGCTGATCGTGAACGTCGCCTCCAAGTGCGGCCTGACCCCGCAGTACGCGGGTCTGGAGCGGCTCCAGGAGCGCTTCGCCGGGCGCGGCTTCACCGTGCTGGGCTTCCCCTCGAACCAGTTCGCCGGGCAGGAGCCGGGCAGCTCCGAGGAGATCCAGACCTTCTGCTCCACCACCTACGGTGTCAGCTTCCCGCTGTTCGAGAAGACGGACGTGAACGGCGACGACCGCCACCCGCTGTACGCGGCGCTGACCCAGACCGCCGACGCCGAGGGCCAGGCCGGGGACGTCGCCTGGAACTTCGAGAAGTTCCTCGTCTCGCCGGACGGCACCGTCGCCGCCCGCATCCGCCCGCGCACCGAGCCGGAGGCCGACGAGGTCGTCGCCGCGATCGAGGCCCTTCTGCCGGCCTGACGCACACGGCTCACCGAACGGGCCCGGGGCCGTCGCCCCGGGCCCGTTGGCGTGCCCGGCCGGCCCGTCGCAGGCGGGCGGCGGCGCCCCGGACCAGCCGGTCGAGTTGCTCGTCCTGCCAGGCAGTGCGGGGCCTCGTTCGCGGCCAGCTGGGTCTTGCCGGCCCCGGCGGTGCCGACCAGTATCCGGCAGGGCACAGGGGCGTCGGGAGTATCGAGAACGGCCCGGCCCTGGAAGCAGTGCGCAGTGCTTGGGATCGCCCCAACCTGGTGCCGCCAGGCGGCCGGGGCATGTCGGCAGGCATAGTAGGACACCTGGTCGGCGTGGCCGACGGCGAAGCCGTGGTTGCTCGCCTGCACCCCTGCGGGCGGCCGGGGCGCGCCTGCACCGGGTGGTCAGAGCAGGCGGTTGCAGAGCTCCTGGAGGCGGATCGTGGCACTGGCGAACTCGTCGAGCGTGGCCGTGGGGAACTCCATGGTGGCGAAGTCCTGGATCCCGCTCCGCACACTCGCCGACACGTCCAGGCGCTCCGCCAGGGCGAAGAGGCCCGCCCGCAGGGGTTCGGCCTCCGGAGTCGGGTCCTCGGGCCACATCGCCCGCACGATCAGGAAGATCCTCCCGATCAGATCGGCCAGGATGAACCAGTCGAACTCGTCACCGACCGAGCGCTCACGGAGCTCGTCGGTGACATCGTCGACCGCCGCAGCGAACGCGAACACCCCTGCCACGAACTGCTCCCCGGGGGACGCAGCGGCCACATCCGCCGCACGGGCGCGGATCGCGTCGACCTGGTCCTGACGGATGCCGACCCGCTCCAGCCTTGCCAGGAATTCGGACAGTGCTCCTGACGGGTGGGAGTCGGCGATCGGCGGGATCATGTCGAACTTCGTCCCGGAACTGCTGCCGATCCTGAAGTAGAGGTGCCGCCTGGCCCGGTCGGCCGGTGCGGTCGGCTGCAAGCCGCCGGTCGGCGGCAGGCCGCCGCCCACCACGTTGATCTGCAGGTTCCCGTCCCCGATCTGCAGCCCGAACGCCTCTCGGGCGTCGATCTGCGGGGAGCGGCGGTCGTGACTGTCCATCGGATGCAACCTCAGTTGAACGTGATGGTCTGGGTGGAGTGGTCGCCGACCTGCACGCCCTTGGCGCCGCGCGCGTCGACCTGGTACCTGCCCCGCGGACCGGACCGGTACCTGCCTCGCGGGCCGACCAGCGCCAGGAGGGCCTCGGCCGCCGCCAGCAGTTCCTGGTCCAGGTCGGCCCCGGACGCGGTCAGCTCCTCGCGCAGCCGGGCCTCCCAGGCCTCCGGCTCCGCTGGTCCGGCGTCCAGCGCCTCCTCGCCCGGTGCGGACACCCGGCGGCGGACCGCCTCCCGGAGCGTGCCGTACGCGTCCCGAACGGCGCTGCTCGCCGTGTCGGTCAGCCCCGCCGACGCCCCGGCGGCCAGTGCCGCCGTCACCAGTTCCACCCCGGTCATGAGACCCCCCTGTCGCGATCGGGGCCCAGTGTGCCACGAAATCACCTTCCCCAGAGGCAGTCTGACGGTTACTCACACGTGAAGGTGAGTGACCGCGGAGCGGGCCGGGGCCGGCCGGGGATTCAGCGCCGGGCGCCGTCGGCGCCGAGGCCGGGGCGGTCGGAGTGGTCGGGAAGGCCGGCGGACAGGAGGTGCTCGGCGGCGCCGTCGAGGAGCGCGGCCGTCTCGGTGGAGCGCGGGAGCATGGTCCGCTCGTAGCTGCGGACGGCGTCCTCGACGGTGGCGGATCCGGCCAGGGCGAGGGCGAGTTCGGCCGCGTCGAGCATGGCGAGGTTGACGCCGACGCCGAGCGGCGGCATCAGGTGGGCGGCGTCGCCGAGCAGGGTGACGGTCGGGTTGGGCTCCCAGGTGTGCGGGACGGGGAGGGCGAAGATCGGGCGGTCGACGTAGGGCCCCTCGTTGTCCGTGATCATCCGGAGCATGCGCGGCGACCAGTGCCCGTACTCGTCGAGCAGCAGGGCACGGATGGCCTCGGTGTCGGCGGCGGTCAGACCGTTGCGGCCGATCCAGCCGACGGGGACCCGCCGGATGACGTGGACGCGGATGCGGTCTCCGCTGCTGCGCTGGGCGAACAGCGCGCGGTCGCCGTCGGCCGCGTGGGCGCCTCCCGGTCCGACCAGTGCGGCGAGGTCGGGGTGGCGGTTCTCGACGTCGGAGAACCCGGCCTCCAGGAAGCTCACCCCGGTGTACCGGGGGACGGCGGGGGACACCGCCGGGCGCACCCGGGAGAAGGCACCGTCGGCGCCGATGACCAGATCGGTCTCGATGGTCGTGCCGTCGGTGAAGTGCAGCTGCCGCGGCCCGTCGGCGGGCCCGCCGACCCTGTCGAGGGCCTGCCCCCAGCGCACGGTGCCCGGCTGCAGGGAGTCGAGCAGCAAGTCCCGCAGCTGGCCGCGGTCGATCTCCGGCTTGACGTACTCGTCGGCGGCCGGGACCTGGCGGGACGTCACCGCACCGGT
Organism: Kitasatospora sp. NPDC048239; assembly: GCF_043202015.1. Lineage (NCBI taxonomy): Bacteria > Bacillati > Actinomycetota > Actinomycetes > Kitasatosporales > Streptomycetaceae > Kitasatospora > Kitasatospora sp. NPDC048239. Next base: position 285,963 of record NZ_JBICZP010000009.1, read on the forward strand.
CTGGTCCACCCGGCGCATCTCCTGCCCCTCGGGGCGGGCCAGCCTGACGAACTCCTCGACCAGGCCGGCCTCGCGCAGGGCGACCTGGCCGCCGTCGGCGTGCAGGTCCAGGGTGCCGCCCTGGTTGCGGGCGCGGGGGCCCTCGTCCGCGTCGTGGACGGTGACCGCGATGCCGTGGCGCTGGAGGATGCGGGCGCAGGTCAGTCCGCCTGGTCCGGCGCCGATGATGCTGATCCTGGCACGGGCGGGTGCTACGGGGTTCACGGGATTCCCTTCGGTGGCGCCGGATCACGGCCGCGGCCCGGTGCCGCGGGCCCGTCGGGCACCGCTGTATTTTCGGAACAGATTCAAACATACAACGGTTCCAAGTTTCTGGACTGCCCGGTAGGGTTGGCCCATGGCAAAGACGATCGACGGCGCGGAGACGCCTGACGCCGCGGGTACGGGCGCCGGGGCGGCAGCGGGTGCCGACGCGGGGACGGGCGGGCGGCGCGAACGCAAGAAGGCCGCCACCCGCCAGGCGATCGCCGACACGGCGCTACGGCTGTTCCTGGAGCGCGGCTACGAGCAGGTCGGCGTCCGCGAGATCGCCGAGGGTGCCGACGTGTCGGTGTCGACCCTGTTCAACTACTTCCCCCAGGGCAAGGAGGCCCTGGTCTTCGACGAGGACGCCCGCAACGAGGCCGCCCTGGTCCGCGCGGTCACCGACCGGCCGTCAGGCCAGACGCTTCCCGGCGCCCTTCGCGCCCACCTCACCGGCTTCGTCGACTCGGGCCACACCCGGGACCCTCGCTTCGCCGACTTCCGACGGCTCGTCCAGGAGACCCCCGCCCTGCGCGAGTACTCCCGGACGATGTGGCTGCGCCACGAACACGCTCTGGCCCGCGCACTCGCCGACCAGAGCGGCCGGCCGGCCGATGACCTGCTCTGCGCGGCCTACGCCCGGTTCACCCTCGAAACCCTCGCGTTCGCCGGCTCCCACCCCGACCCCGTCGCCGCCGTCGACCAGGCCTGCCTCCTGCTCGACCAGGGCTGGACGGCCGCCACCGCCGTCGACGATCCGTCATCATGACGGCATACTGCGGGATTTGAGGCGTGGGACGCCGAGCAGTGGTTCGGCGTGTGGTCGTCGGCCGCCATGCCCGGTTGAGCCTGTGCTCGCCAGCGCGCCGTAACCGGCGAACAGCACTGCCGATTACGGGGAGTTGAGCGGCATTGGCCGAACTCCCCTGATCATGGTCGCCAGTGTCGCCGGGCGGCCCACCGGGGGCCTCCCCCGATCGAGGGAGGTGTTTCTCCCGCCTTCGCGCGATGTGGTCGAAGGCCCTGGAAGCCAGGATCGTTCCCAACCAAACGATTCCCAGGAGTTGACCCATGCGTACCCATGCTCGGCAGGGCCTTCGTTCCTCGACCCGGCAGCAGGGCGGGAGGCGGCGACGAGCCGTGTCGGCCGCGGCCGTCGTGGCCCTCGGCGTCATGACGCTGGGCGCCCTCGCCCCGCCCTCCGCCTCTGCCTCCGATTCAGCAGCGTCCATTGCCGCCGCCAGGCCGGACGCCGTCCAGCAGGCTCTGAACGCGCTGGTGCGCGACGACGGGATGCCCGCCGCGCTGGCGAGCGTCCAGGACCGGGGCGGCCGCACCCGCACCTACACCGCAGGAGTCGGCGACCTTGCCACCGGTTCGAAGGTGCCCAGGGACGGGCAGGTGCGGATCGGCAGCAACACCAAGGCGTTCACGGCGGTCGTGGTCCTGCAGCTGGTCGGCGAGGGAAGGATCGGCCTCGACACCTCCGTCGAGACCTACCTGCCCGGCCTCGTGCGCGGGGAGGGGATCGACGGGAACCTCATCAAGGTCCGCGAGCTCCTCCAGCACACCAGTGGACTCCCCGACTACGGCATCCACGTCGACGACGACGAGATCAGGAACCGGTACTTCGAGCCCCGCGACCTGCTCGACATCGCCCTCCGCTACAAGGCCGACGCGGCCCCGGGGACGACGTGGGGGTACAGCAACACCAACTACATCCTGGCCGGCCTGATCGTCCAGAAGATCACCGGCCGCCCGCTCGCCGAGGAGATCGACCGGCGCATCATCAAGCCCATCGGGCTGCGCCACACCTACTTCCCCGCCCCCGGCGAGAGGACCATCCGAGAGCCGCACCCCCAGGGCTACCACCGCAACCCGGCGGACGGACCGCTGCGCGACTTCACGGAGCTCGACCCCTCCGCAGGCTGGGCCGCAGGCCAGTTGATCTCCACCAACTCCGACCTCAACCGCTTCTTCGGCGCGCTCCTGGGCGGCCGCCTCCTCCCGGCGGCCCAGCTCGCCGAGATGCGCACCACCGTCCCCGCCGGGACCTCGGGCCTCCGCTACGGGCTAGGGCTCACGAGCAGGCCGCTGTCGTGCGGCGGCGTCTACTGGGGCCACGGCGGCGACATCGCGGGCTTCGAGACCCGGGGCGGCGTCACCGACGACGGCCGCGCCGCCAACGTCGCGGTCACCAGCATCCCGACGGACGAAGCGGCCGTGCAGCACGTGAAGGACGCCGTGGACCGGGCCCTGTGCGGCTGAGGAACGCCCCCCGCCAGTGCCCGGCGACCTGAACGAAGACCCGACGAATCCCCAGGAGTTGACTCATGCACGGACAGACACAGCAAGGACGTTGGCGGCGACGGGCCCTGTCGGCCACAGCCGCGCTGGCCATAGGCGTCATAACGCCGGGCGTCCTGACGGCGGGCGTACTGGCGGCGCCCCAGGCCTTCGCCGCCAGGCAGGACTCCGTCCAGCGCAGCCTGAACGCGCTGGTGCGCGACGACGGCTCGCCCGCCGCACTGGCGAGCGTCCAGGACCGGGGTGGCCGCACCCGCACCTACACCGCAGGAGTCGGCGACCTTGCCACCGGCGCACCGGTACCCGTCGACGGGCAGGTGCGGATCGGCAGCAACACCAAGACCTTCGTCGCGGTCGTCGTCCTCCAACTGGTCGCGGAACGGAAGGTGGACCTGGACGCCTTCGTCGACACCTACCTGCCCGGCCTCGTCCGCGGCGACGGGATCGACGGACGGCGCATCACCGTCCGCGAGCTCCTCCAGCACACGAGCGGCCTCCCGAACTACAGCGACCACCTCGGCGACGACATCCGGTACTACGACCCCCGCGAACTGCTCGCCACAGCCCTCCAGCACCCCGCCGACTTCCCCCCCGGGGAGGGCTGGAAGTACAGCAACACCAACTACGTGCTCGCCGGCCTGATCGTCCAGAAGGTCACCCGCCACTCCCTGGCCGAGGAGATCGACCGGCGCGTCGTCAAGCCCGTCGGGCTGCGCCACACCTACTTCCCCGCCCCCGGTGACGCGGGCATCCGGGAGCCCCACCCCCACGGCTACGACCGGGAATCGGCAGACGCGCCGCTGCGCGACATCACCGAGATCGACCCCTCCTGGGGCTGGGCGGCAGGCCAGATGGTCTCCACCGGCTCCGACCTCAACCGCTTCTTCAGCGCACTCCTGACCGGCCGCCTCCTGCCGCCGGCGCAGCTTGCCCAGATGCGCACCACCGTCCCCGCCGAAGCGACCTTCGGCCCCGGCGCCCGCTACGGGCTCGGACTCGTCAGCAGGCCGCTGCCGTGCGGCGGCCTCTCCTGGGGCCACGGCGGCAGCTTCCCCGGGTACGAGACGCGGGGCGGCGCCACCGACGACGGCCGTGCCGCCAACGTCGCGGTCACCAGGCAGCTCACCGGCGAGGCGGACCGCAGGGAACTCGAACGCGTCGCGGACACCGCCCTGTGCCGCTGAGCCCATTAACACCCGCCGGCTCCGGGCCGGGACGGGCTCGGGACGCGGGGGCACAGGGCTAGGGGCAGTGGTAGGCGAAGGAGGCGGCGGCGGTCCTGGGGCCCGGGGTGAGGAGGTCCAGGGTGGCGGTGGCCTGGAGTGCGCCCTGGCCCTCGAAGCTCCAGCGGAGCACCAGGTCGGTGCGGTGGGTGCCGGAGGGGACCTCCTGGGCGATCTCGCCGGACGTCGTACCGTCACTGCGCAGCCAGCGGTAGCGGATGGTGCCGGCGCCGCCGTTGGTCGCCACCGCCGCCGTGATGACGGCCGTGCCGCCGCAGCCGGGGCCTGCCGGGTCGGTGGTCACGCCGACGCCGGTGACCGCCAGGGCGGGGGTGGTGAAGCGCCAGTACAGGAAGGCCAGGACGGCCGCCAGCACCACGATCGGCACCAGCCACCGCCACACCCGGCGGGGGCGGCGCGCGTCCGGTACGGCGGCTCCGTGCCAGACCGCGGCGGCCTGCGGCGGGACACCGGGGCCGAAGCGCCGCAGCTCGCCCGGGGCGAACGGCTCGGCGAACCGGTCGGCGGACGGGTCGGTACCCGAGCCTGAGGCCGACGACGCACCGGGTGCACGCGTGGCGCCCGGGCTGGTCGCGACGACCCCGGAGGCCGTCGCGAAGGGGTCCACGGCCGTGGCGGTCTCGGCCGGGTCGGACGCGCCGCTCCAGGCCCTGGGGTCCAGGAACGTGGCGCTCACGGCCTCCGTCCCGGCGGCGGCCGACGCGCCGGCCTGGCCCGGCTCCGCCGGGGCGTCGTCCAGCCGGACGGTGGCCTCGGTGTCGGGGGCGCCCGCGGCCGGGACGGGCTGGTCCAGCGTGACGGTCAGATCCTCGGCCGCGGGGACGGGACCGAGCCGGACGGTCCGTGCGGCACCCGCCGCGGCGGCACCGAGGCGGACCGTCCGGTCGGACTCCGCACCCGTCGACGGGGCGGAGTCGGGGCGGGGCGTGGACATGGCTTCTCCAGAGAGCGGGAGGGGGAGCGGGAAGGGGCAGGGCTCAGCGGGGCGGGTCGCAGAGGTAGGCGGCCATCGTGCCCGAGGTCCTGCCCGGCCTGGCCGCCGCCGGCGTGGTGCCGACGGTCACGCCCCAGGTCGGGAAGGTGTCGGCCGAGCCGAAGTCGTGCGGCCGGGTGACGGTGGCACGACCGTCGCGGACCACCACCGTGTCGGTCGCGACGACGACCACTCCCCTGCCCGCCGTGTGGTACCAGTTCAGCGTCAGCGTGCCGGTGCCCGCGCCCTGGGCGACCACCGTGACCGTCGCGGTCAGGCTCCACCGGCCGCTGCAGGTCAGCGAGTCCAGGTTCACGGTGCTGACGGCGAGGGTCGCCGGGGCGACGGTCGCCGTCGGGGTCACGGTCGCGGTCGGGGCCGGGGTGGCGGTCCCCGTCGGCGCGGTGGTGGTGGCCGGCCCGGTGGGCGGTGCCGACGGTGGCGCGGCCGTGGGCGGCATGCCACCGGGCGGAACGGACGGCAGTCCTGAGGTGGGGACGCCCGGCGCGGAGGGCGTGCCCTTGGCGGTGGGCGACTTTCCGGTCGGCGAGGGTGTGGGAGAGGCGCTGGGACCGGCGGAGGTCGTCGACGGTGCGGCCGTCGGGGAGGACGGCCCGGCGCTCGGGGTGTCCGTGGCGCTGCTCGGCGCGGGCGACGGGCCACCCGTCGGATCGGGCGCGCCGAGCGTGGTGGTGGCCTCCGGGGAGGCGTCGGCGACCACCGTGCGGGCGCCGCCCTCGGTGGCCCCGGCTATCGCCATCCCGGCCAGCGTGGCCAGCGTGAGGGTGCCGGCCACCACCCCGACGAGCGCCTTGCCTCGGCCGCCGAGGCGCGCTCCGCGGCGGACCAGGGTCTCCCGGACGAAGGCGGCCGGAACGGCGTCGACACCGGCCGCGGCACCGGCGCCGGTCGGCGCCCCGGCGCCGCCCAGCGCGGTGTGGGCCAGCGAGGTACCGCCGACCGCGCCCCCGGCGCCGACGCCGGGCAGCAGCAGCGCGAGCAGCGCCACCAGGGCGGTCAGGTCGAGGCGGCCCTTCTCCTCCCACTGCGGCCCGTAGCCGGCCGCCGCGACGGCCTCGAGCTCCTCGACCAGGGCGGCCGCGCTCCCGGGCCGGGCCCCCGGGTCCTTGGCGAGGCCCGCCAGGATCAGCGGCCGGACGGGGTCGGGCGCCAGCTCGGCCGGGATCGGGGCCTCGGTGTGCTGGACGGCGAGTTCGGCGATCGTGGTGCCGCCGTACGGGCGGGCGCCGGTGAGGCACTCGAAGAAGGTGACGGTGGCGGCGTAGACGTCGCCGGCCGGGGAGGCGGGCCGCCCCGCCCACTGCTCGGGCGGCATGTAGGCGGGCGTGCCGGAGACGTCGCGGTCGTCGCCGCTCGGCACCGCGATGCCGAAGTCCACCAGCTTGGAGGTGCCGGCCGTGTCGACCAGCACGTTGGCCGGCTTGTAGTCGCGGTGCACCACCCCGGCGTCGTGGGCGGCGGCCAGGCCCAGCAGCGAGCCCTTCAGGACGACCAGTGCGGCCTCCGGGGTGGTGGCGCCCTCCGCGCGGAGCAGGTCACGCAGGGCGATCCCGTCCACCAGCTCCATCACGATGGCCGAGCCCCGCTCCCCCTCCACGTACTCGTAGAGCCGGGTGACGTGCGGGGAGTCGACCGTCGCGAGGACCTCGGCCTCCCTGCGCAGGGCGGGCGAGCCGACCGAGCCGTGGAGGTACTTGATCGCCACGGGGGTGCCGGTCGTCCGGTGGCGGGCGAGCACGACCCGGCCGCTCGCGCCGGAGCCGAGCTCCCGCTCGTGGAGGTAGTCCGGGAGCTCCCAGGGGCGCTCGTCCTCGATCACGGGGTCGCCACCGGCGGGCACGGTGTCGCCCCCGGCCGGTCTGCCGTCGTGCTGCCCGTCCTGCTGCCCGTTCTGCTGCTTCCCGGCGTCCATCGCGTCGTACTCTCCCCGTGACTGCCTGCTCGGCCCTGCGGCGTCGCACCCTACGACACCGCGGCTACTGCCTGGGACGCGGCCTGTGAACAGCGGGTTCCGGACGGGTTGGACGGCCAGGTCACGATTCGGGTGATTCGCACACCCTGCCAACCATTCGCCCGGGCGGGCGGGTTCGGCGGCCGCCCGGCGGCCGGGTCACCCCCCGGGCGGACGGCGGGGCGCTGAAGGCGGGCCCAACCGGTGGCGGAACGGCCGACCGCCCCGGGCCGGGGCCGTACAGTCCAGGTCATGACCGACATCTCCACACCGTGGCGCGAGCTCGAACGCACCACCGCCTTCAGCAGGTTCGGCCGGTCCGTGGACCGCGTCGAGTTCGAGCTGCCCGATGGTCGGAAGGAGGAGTTCTTCCTCAGGAGGGAGCGCCCGGCGGGCGCGGTGCTCGCCCTCACCCCGGACCAGCACGTCATCCTCGCCCGCCAGTACCGGCCCGGGCCGGACCGGGTGCTCTACGAGCTGCCCGGCGGCTTCGTGGAGCCCGGTGAGCAGGCGCCGGCCGCCGTCGCCCGGGAGCTGCTGGAGGAGACCGGCTACCAGGGCGAGGTCCACGCCGCCGGCGTGTACTGGCTGGACGCCTACTCCGACGCCCGCCGCTTCGCCTTCTTCGCCACCGGCTGCATCAAGGTCTGCGAGCCGCAGCCGGAACGCACCGAGTTCATCGACGTCGTCACCCTCGACCTCCAGGAGTTCCGCAGCCGTGTGCTCCGCAGCGGCGAGCTGAGCGACACCGCCGCCGCCTATCTCGCCCTGGACGCGCTGGGCCTCCTGTGACCTCCGGGTGGGCTCGGGGTGAGCTCCGGGGCGTGCGGGTCGGCGCCACGCTCACCCACCCGCCCCCCGGTGGGCCTCCGGTGGTCGCACCCCGGTGCCCGGCCACCCGCGGGGTACGAGGGCGGACCGGCTCACGGCAGCAGCAGCCGGGTGCCCGGCGGCAGCTCCCCGGACCGGGCGCCTTCGCGCAGGTGGGCGAGCAGGGTCTCCTGCAGCGCGGCCGCCGCCCGGGTGAGCGGCACCTCGTGCCCGTGGGCGACCGCGATGGTCCGCCCCAGGCCCTGCCCGGCGAAGGGCGTGACCACCAGGCCCGAGCGGGCGGCGACCATCCCCGGCAGCACGGCCGGGCCCAGACCCGCGCGGACGAACCCGAGCACCGCGTCCATCTCGCCGCCCTCCACCGCGAACTCCGGCTCGAACCCGGCCGCCCGGCAGGCCGCCAGGGTCGCCTCCCGGAGGTCGTAGCCCTCGCGGAACATCACCAGCGGCCGCCCGCGCAGCTCCTCCACCCGCACCCTCCGCCGGCGCCGCCCGGTGTCCGCCCCGGAGACCAGGACCAGCTCCTCGTGGAGCAGCTCGGTGACCGACAGCGCCGGCACCTCCTCGCCGCTGGGCGGGGTGATCACCAGTGCGAGGTCCAGCTCCCCCGCCGCCAGACTCCGGACCAGGTCCCGCGAACCGCCCTCCCGGACCACCAGCGCCACTCCCGGGTACCGGTCCCGGAAGACCCGCAGGACGTCCGGCACCAGGCTGGTGCACAGGCTCGGCGGCGCCCCCAGCCGCACCCGGCCGCGCCGCAGCTGCACCGTCTCCTGGACGGCGAGCCGGGCGCTCTCGGTGTCGGCGAGGATCCGCCGGGCCAGCGGGAGCAGCGCGCTCCCCGCGTCGGTGAGGGCGATGTTGCCCCGGGTGCGGTGGAACAGTTCGGCACCCAACTCCCGCTCCAGCGACCGGATCTGTTGCGAGAGTGACGGCTGTGCGACATGGGCCGCCTCGGCCGCGCGGGTGAAGTGGAGGGTCTCGGCGACCGCGAGGAAGTAGCGGAGTTGCTGGAGCTGCACACGGCCAGGATAGGCGCACACGATAGGTACCGACTATCGTCACGAGCCGCATCATGTCTTGGACGCACCATCGCCCGCTGCCTACCGTTGCAGGCATGACAACCGCGACGCGGACGGGCCGGCACCCGTCCATCCTGGTGACCCTCTGGCGGTCGACCGTCGGCAAGAAGGCGGTCATGGCCGTCAGCGGACTGGTCATGCTGCTGTACCTGGTCGCCCACATGCTCGGCAACCTCAAGGTCTTCTTCGGCCCGGACGACCTCAACGGCTACGCGCACTGGCTGCGCACCCTCGGCCAGCCGGTCCTGCACTACGAGTGGTTCCTCTGGATCGCCCGGGTCGGCCTGCTGGCGGCCGTCGGGCTGCACGGCGTGGCCGCGTACCAGCTCAGCCGGCGCGACCTCGCCGCCCGGCCCGCCAAGTACGTGCACCGGCGGCGGCGGGCAAGCTATGCGACCCGGACCATGCGGTGGGGCGGGGTGATCCTCGCCCTGTTCCTGGTCTGGCACATCCTGGACCTCACCACGCTCACCGTGAACCCGGCCGCCGAGCACGGCCACCCGTACCAGAACATCGTGGCCTCCTTCTCGAACTGGTACAGCTGCGTGATCTACATCGTCGCGATGCTCGCCGTCGGCCTGCACATCCGGCACGGCTTCTGGAGCGCCGCCCAGACCCTCGGCGCCAACAACGCCCGCCGGGACCGCGCGTTGAAGCTGACCGCCAACGGTCTGGCGCTGGTGCTGACCGTCGGCTTCCTGTCCGTCCCCGTCGCCGTGATGACCGGAGTGGTGAGTTGAGCACGTACGCCGACTACAGCGTCGGGGAGCCGATCGCCGACACCAGGGCCCCCGCCGGGCCGATCGAACAGCGCTGGGACCAGCGGCGGTTCGACGCCAAGCTGGTCAACCCGGCCAACCGGCGCAAACACACCGTCATCGTGGTCGGCACCGGCCTGGCGGGCGGCGCCGCCGGCGCCACGCTCGCCGAACAGGGCTACCACGTCGTCCAGTTCTGCTTCCAGGACTCCCCCCGCCGGGCCCACTCGATCGCCGCCCAGGGCGGGATCAACGCCGCGAAGAACTACCGCAACGACGGCGACTCCGTGCGCCGGCTGTTCTACGACACCGTCAAGGGCGGCGACTTCCGGGCCCGCGAGTCCAACGTGCACCGGCTCGCCCAGGTCTCGGTGGAGATCATCGACCAGTGCGTGGCCCAGGGCGTCCCGTTCGCCCGCGAGTACGGCGGCCTGCTGGACACCCGCTCGTTCGGCGGCGTCCAGGTGTCCCGCACCTTCTACGCCCGCGGCCAGACCGGCCAGCAGCTGCTGCTCGGCGCCTACCAGGCGCTGTCGCGCCAGATCGCCGCCGGGAACGTCGAGATGCACCCGCGCACCGAGATGCTCGACCTGCTCGTCGTGGACGGACGGGCCCGCGGCATCGTCGCCCGCGACCTGGTGACCGGTGCGGTCTCCACCTACACCGCCGACGCGGTGGTCCTCGCCAGCGGCGGCTACGGCAACGTCTTCTACCTGTCCACCAACGCCAAGAACTCCAACGCGACGGCCGTCTGGCGCGCCCACCGGCGCGGCGCGCACTTCGCCAACCCGTGCTTCACCCAGATCCACCCGACCTGCATCCCGCGCTCCGGCGACCACCAGTCCAAGCTCACCCTGATGAGCGAGTCGCTGCGCAACGACGGCCGGATCTGGGTGCCCAGGGCCCAGGGCGACACCCGGCCGCCGTCCGAGATCCCCGAGGCCGAGCGGGACTACTACCTGGAGCGGATCTACCCGTCCTTCGGCAACCTGGTGCCGCGCGACATCGCCTCCCGGGCCGCCAAGAACGTCTGCGACGAGGGGCGCGGGGTCGGCCCGGGCGGGCAGGGGGTGTACCTGGACTTCGCGGACGCCATCCGCCGGCTGGGGCGCGACGCCGTCGCCGCCAGGTACGGCAACCTGTTCGAGATGTACGAGCGGATCACCGCCGAGGACCCGTACCGGGTGCCGATGCGGATCTACCCGGCGATCCACTACACGATGGGCGGGCTCTGGGTCGACTACGACCTGCAGACCACCGTGCCGGGCCTGTTCGCGATCGGCGAGGCCAACTTCTCCGACCACGGCGCCAACCGGCTCGGCGCCAGCGCGCTGATGCAGGGGCTCGCCGACGGGTACTTCGTCCTCCCGCCGACCGTCAACGACTACCTGGCCCGCAACCCGCTGCCACCCGTCCCCGCAGACCATGCCGAAATCGCCGACGCCGAAGCCGAGGTGACGGACCGCCTGAACCTGATCCTGGCCGTGGACGGCGACCGGACGCCCGACTCCTTCCACCGCGAGCTGGGTGAACTCCTCTGGGACAAGTGCGGCATGGCCCGCGACGAGGCCGGCCTGCGCGAGGCGCTCGTCCGGATCCCGCAGCTGCGCGAGGAGTTCTGGCGGCGGATCAAGGTGCCCGGCACCGGCCTGGAGCTCAACCAGTCGCTGGAGAAGGCCAACCGACTGGTCGACTACTTCGAACTGGCCGAGCTGATGTGCCTCGACGCCCTGCACCGCGCCGAGTCCTGCGGCGGCCACTTCCGGCTGGAGAGCCAGACCCCGGACGGCGAGGCCGCCCGCCGCGACGAGGAGTTCTCCTACGCCGCCGCCTGGGAGTTCACCGGTACCGGCAGCGCACCCGTCCTGCACCGCGAGCACCTCGACTTCGAACACGTCCACCCCACCCAGCGGAGCTACACATGAACCTCACCCTGCGGATCTGGCGGCAGGCGGGCCCGGACGCGGCCGGCTCGATGACCACCTACCGGGTCGACGGGATCAGCCCGGACATGTCCTTCCTGGAGATGCTCGACACCCTCAACGAGGAGCTGATCACCCGCGGCGACACGCCCGTCGCCTTCGACCACGACTGCCGCGAGGGCATCTGCGGCGCCTGCGGCATGGTCATCAACGGGCAGGCGCACGGGCCCGAGCGGACCACCACCTGCCAGCTCCACATGCGGCACTTCTCCGACGGCGACACCATCGACATCGAGCCCTGGCGGGCCGCCGCCTTCCCGGTGGTCCGGGACCTCGTCGTGGACCGCTCCGCCTTCGACCGGATCATCGGGTCCGGCGGCTACATCAGCGCCCCGACCGGCAGCGCCCCGGACGCGCACGCCACGCCCGTCCCCAAGGAGGCCGCCGACACCGCGTTCGAGCACGCCGAGTGCATCGGCTGCGGCGCGTGTGTCGCCGCCTGTCCCAACGGCTCGGCGATGCTCTTCACCTCCGCCAAGGTCGTCCACCTCAACGTCCTCCCGCAGGGCGCGCCGGAGCGGAGGTCCCGGGTGAGGAACATGGTCGCCGCGATGGACGACGAGGGCTTCGGCGGCTGCACCAACACCGGTGAGTGCGCGACCGCCTGTCCCAAGGGGATCCCGCTGCCCAGCATCGCCGCCATGAACCTCGAGTTCCTCCGCAGCGCCGCGGGCTGAGCGCGGCCCCCGAGCCCTTCGCCGGGTCCCTTCGCCGGGTCCCTTCGCCGAGTGGCGGAGGGGGCCCGGTCCGGCACGCACCACCCGCCCGGACACAAGCCCTGCACGGCACTTGACCGATGCGGACACACCGTCGGCACCGCACCGGCACCTCGCGGTCGCGTCACCGGCCTGATCACAGCTCGGCAACGCACCCGAGCCCGGACCGCCCGCGCCTATAGCGTCTCCCCACCACGCTCACACCGATCTCATCAGGGGAGATCATGCGTACCTCAGCCCTCGCCCTTACCGTCCTCTCGGCAGGCCTGCTCGCGACGGCCACCGGCTGCTCCGGTGCCTCGCCCGCGTCAACCCCCGCCCCGCAGAAGTCCGTTGCGGCGGCGCCGGTGGCCGCCGCCACGACCGCGGCACCCGCACCCGACGCCGCCTCCGTCACCAGGCAGCTCGCCGCCGCCGGGCTACCGGTCAGACTCACCGTCACCTACGACGCCGGCAGCGATCCCAACGGCAAACTGGGCCGACCCCACCAGTACACCGGCAAGACCGCCTTCGACGACACCCGGGTCAGCAGCCTGGAGAAGGCGGCCGCCGACGCCTCCAAGGGCAGGCGTGACTCGATCTCCTACGGCGGCACCGTCGAGGTGTTCGCCACCTCCGAGGACGCCCAGGGCTGGGCGGACTACATCGACAAGGCGCAGCAGGCGATGGGCGGGCTGATGACGCCGGACTACATCCTGCGCAAGGGCCCGGTGGTGGTGCGGGTCTCCCATCTGCTGAGCGCCGAGCAGGCGAAGGCGTACGAGGCCGCGCTCTGACCCCGGATCGCCCCCGGCCGTGCCCCTGTTCCGTTCCGGAGCGGGGGCACAGCCGTGTCCGGGCTCCCCGGACGGGTGATGCTTCGTCGGACCGCTGCTCGTACCCGGGAATTCACGCTACCGTGGGGGTCGCTCCAGGGAGGGTTGCATATGCCCGAGGTTCAGTCCTGCTACGGCTGTGGCGGGTCCGGTGGAACCCAGAAAACCGAGGCCACGGTCGAGTTGGACGAGGAAGGGGGCATGGTGTCACGGACCAACACCTTCTGGTCGCCATGCAGTCAGTGCCAGGGATCCGGGACGGTGATCGTCGGATGAGGATGGTCTTCGAGTGCGTCGAGTGCGGCGTCCACTACCTGCCGCCGGAGGGCATGGTGTACCCGGACGGGCCCGCCTCGCCGCTGTGGTGCGCGCGCTGCCAGGAGGCGAAGCGCGCCGCCGGGGTCGGTGAGGACCCTCTGCTGGCGCGGGTGGCACTGGCCGCCGCGCGGGCGGCGCTCGCCACCCGGGTGCCGGGCGGCGAGGAGCCGGTCCGTTCCGACGTCCGACCGTCCCGGCCACCGCTGTCGCGCCGCGCGCGGTCGGGGCCGGGCGGGGTGCGCGGCAAGCTGGCCTGAACCCCGGACACCGGGGTTCTCAACGGGCGTTCCGAACCGATGTACCCGATTCGACGCGATCGGTCGGCTACGTGTTCACCAGTGCAGGCCTCGCCCCGCTCTCCTGCCCGCAATGACGGCATCCGCCTCAGGGGTGCGTTCCGGCATCGGGCCTCCGAGAGGCGGCCGGCCGGCGGGCTGCCCTCGCGGCGGCTCTTGACCGAGCGGCAGGGCGGGTTGGCGTAGGCGTCCAGCAGGGCAATGGCGACCGGGACCGGGCCTCGACGAGGCCCGCGCTCCGGCGACCGGGTTCAGAAGAGGGACTCCTGGGCGTCCCGCGCCGGCGGTCGGACCCGGGGGCGCAGCGCGAGGCCGCTCGGCGCCCGACCGGTCACCGGGGTGAGGGTCCAGCCGGTGAGCAGGCGGGTGTCCAGGAGCAGCGGGGTGGGCTCCGCCGGGTGGTCCAGCAGGAGATGCCGGCCGATCGGCGGGCGCAGCGCGCCGGCCAGCACGGCACCGGGGGCGAGCGGGCCGATCTGCCGGTAGTCGGCGGGTGCGCCGTCGGCCAGTCCGAAGAGCTCGACGTGGTCGCCGACGGGGTGGTCGGGCAGCAGGTCCAGGGAGTGGTCCTGGAGCAGGCGGTGGGCCTGTTCGCGGGCGTCGGCGAGGACCGCCCGGCGCTGGTCGGGGTCGCTCTCCTCCCACCAGCCGTCCACCTTGACCCGGCTGGTGAACCGCTCCCGGGCCAGCCCCGAGGCGGCGACGGTGAGTTCGGCCCGGCGAATGGCGGGGAGGGCGCCGCGTGCGGCGAAGGTGTAGGCGAGGGCGCCCTGTTCGAGCAGTCGGCTGCTGCCGCGTTGCTCGGCGGTGAGGCCGACCTTCAGCAGGCCGTCGCCGAACCAGGCGAGGTAGAGCAGGTAGGTGCGGCCGTCGTCGAGGATCTGGTCCCGGGCCAGGGCGAGGCCCCGGTCAACGCTCTGGCAGGCCTCGCACTGGACGGCGCCGCCGTCGGGCGCGATGTCCGCCCGGTGCGGGCAGGGGGTGCGCTCGGACCGGCCGGCGATCCAGGCGCCGGTACAGCGGCGGGGGCCCGCCAGCAGCCAGCCGACCTCGGTGCCGGCCGTGACGGCGCGCTCGTGCACGCGGCGGCCGTTGACGGCGCTGAGCACCGGTCGGCCGTCCTGCCAGTGCAGGCCGGTCGAGACCCAGCCGGTGGGTCCGCCCGGCTGCTGCGGTGGGGTCACGCCCGTCGTCACGTCTCCCGCCCTCACGTCTCCCGCCCTCCCGTCCGCTCCATCCGAACCATCCGAACCAACGAGGTTACCCGCCGACCCGGACAGCCGGTTCGGCGGGAGGTTTTCCGCGGGAGGTCAGGGAGGCGGGGCGATCCGGTCCGGACCGGGCAGGCGGGCGCAGGCCGGTTGGTACGGTCGCACCATGATCGATGAGACCTCCCCCGCGACCGCCCCCGAGCCCGGCCCGGTCACCGCCGACGACCTCGCGCACGCCCTGCGGCTCGCCTCCGCGACCCTGCGCGAGGTACCCGGGGACGCCGACTGGTCCCGGCCCGCCGGGACGCTGGAGTGGGACTGCTGGAGCACCGTCGAGCACCTGGCCGACGACCTGCTCGCCTATGCGGCCCAGCTCGGCCCGCAGGCCCCGCCGCTCGACCGCTACGTGCCCTTCGTGTCCTCCCGTCCGTTCCCGGGCGGCCCCAACTCCTTCGTCTTCGCCCGCCGCGAGACCGGTCCGGCCGGGCTGATCCAGGTCCTGGAGGCGAGCGGCGCCCTGATGGTGTCGATCGCCCGCACGGCCTCGCCGCAGACCCGTGCCTACCACCCCTGGGGCGTCTGCGACCCGGCCGGCTTCACGGCGATGAGCCTGGTGGAGACGCTGGTCCACCTGCACGACGTCGCCGAGGGCCTCGGCACGGTCTGGCTGCCGCCGGCCGACCTCTGCCTCCGCACCCTGGCCCGGCTGTTCCCCGACGTGCCCGTGGCGCCCGGCGAGGACCCCTGGCCGGTCCTGCTCTGGGCCACCGGACGCGCCGACCTGCCTGGCCGCCCCCGCCGAACCGACTGGCGCTGGTACGCGGAGGTCCGCCCGGCGACCCCCTGATCCGGACCGGGCGCCGGTCGGCGGCGCGGCGCGGATCCCTCAGCCGGAGGGCGCCGGGTCGGCCGTCGCCGAGCGGTAGAACGCGATCTTGGCGTGGATCAGCCGCTGTTGGCGCCGCAGGTGTGCGATCTGCTCCTCCACCTGGGCGTCGTGCTGCTCCAGCAGCGCCATCCGCGCGGCGAAGGTACCCTCGCCCTCGCGCACCAGTCCGGCGAAGCGCCGCATCTCGGCGATCGGCATGCCGGTGTCGCGCAGGCACCGGAGCACCGCGAGCCACTCCAGGTCGTGCGGGGTGAACCTGCGGTGCCCGGTGTGCGAGCGTCCGACCGTGCCCAGCAGGCCGATCCGCTCGTAGTAGCGCAGCGTGTCCAGACTGAAGCCCGACCGCGCGACGGCCTGAGCGGGCGTCAGGTCCGCGCGGACGGCGGCGCCCTCCCCCGGGGCGGCAGCGGGAGCCGGGTCGGGCACGGTGTCGGATGTCATGCCGGAGATCATGCCATCGCCGGTGGCCCGTGCTCCGCCGTCCGGCCGCCGCTTGACCTGGAGTGCGGTCCAGTTGGCAGGGTTCCGAGGGCACCCCCCACCACTCCCGTCCCTGGAGGAACCATGCGTTTTCGTACCCTCGGCAGCCGTGCGGACGGCACCCCCGGGCCGCTGGTCAGCACCCTCTGCCTGGGCGTCCTCCCGTTCGGCACCAAGGTCGACCGGGCGGGCTCGTTCGCCGTCCTGGACCGGTTCGTCGAGCGCGGCGGCACCTTCATCGACACCGCGAACTGCTACAGCTTCTGGATCGACGGCGCTACCGGCAGTGAGAGCGAGCTGATGCTCGGCAGCTGGCTCGCCGAGCGTGACGCGCGCGGCGAGGTGGTGCTCTCGACCAAGGTCGGAGCCCGGCCGGCCGGCCCGGGCGAGTGGCCGGCCAACGCCGAGGGGCTCTCCGCGCAGGCGATCCGGGCCGGCGTCGAAGGCAGTCTCAAGCGTCTGGGAACCGACCGGGTGGACCTGCTCTACGGGCACATCGAGGACCGCTCGGTGCCGCTGGAGGAGACCGTCGACGCCTTCGGCGCGCTCGCCCGGGACGGCGTCACCGACCTGCTCGGCATCAGCAACCAGCTGACCTGGCGGTTGGAGCGCTCCCGCGCCACCGCCCGGGCCCGCGGCGTCGCCGGCTACACCTGCGTCCAGCAGCGCTACACCTACCTGCGGCCCGCGGCCGGGGCGCGCTTCGACACCCAGGAGCACGTCACCCCCGAACTCCTCGACTACGCCCGTACCGAGCCCGGTCTCACCCTGCTCGCCTACACCCCGCTGCTCTCCGGCGCCTACACGGACCCGGCCAAGCCGATTCCCCCGCAGTACGACCACCCGGGTGCGACGGCTCAGCTCGCCGCCCTGCGCGAGGTCGCGGCCGAGACCGGTGCCACCGCCGGCCAGGTCGTGCTCGCCTGGCTGCTCGGCGGCGAGCACCCGGTCCTCCCGGTGATCGGCGCCACCACGGTCGCCCAGCTCGACGAGTCCCTGGACGCGGTCGACCTCGACCTGACCCCGGCCCAGCGCCGCCGCCTCGACGAGGCGTGACCAGCCGGTCGGCGAGCCGGGCCGGGGCCTCCCCCGGGAGGGCGGGTCACGCACCCGGGGCGCCGCCCGCCCGCCGGGGTGCGGTCAGTGCTCCGGGATGCGGCCGCACATCGCGTTGCCGGGCTCGGACGGGTCGGCGCTGATCCAGAACTGCTCCCACAGCAGGGCGAATTCGGGTCGGCTGAGATACCCGTCGCCGTCCAGGTCGAGCAGGTCGAAGACGTCCTCGGTCTCCACGCTCCGGCCGTGCCAGACGTCGACGAGGCGGCGGTGCTCGGCGTGCGAGATGCGGCCGTCCCCGTTCTCGTCCACGGCGTCGAAGACGGTGTCGGCGGTCGCCGTGACGACCTCACGCAGGGCGGGGAGCCGGTCGACCAGGGCCAGGAACTCGTCCATGTCGATCCTGCCGTCGTGGTTGGTGTCGGCCACCGTGAGCAGGTGGTCCCACCAGCCCGTCATGAGCGCCTCGACCCTGGCCCCCAGCCCCGCGTCCCGCTGGACGGCCGGCAGGCGGCTCCAGCGCTCCGCCAGGGCCCCGAAGTCGTCCTGCCGCAGGCAGCCGTCCCCGTCCGTGTCGAAGGCGGCGAAGACGTTGCGGAGCTTGCGCTGCTGGAACTCGCTGGCCATGAACGGGCCTCCCCTGTGCCGAACCACCGCGCCACCGCGTGTGGGCGGCAGGCTGGTGACTATAAGTGCGCAGCGCGACCGCCACCGGGGCTTCGGGCGAAGAACGGGGTTTCCCGGCACGGCCGCCCCGGGGTGTGCTACCGACGGCATTCGACGGCCGGACCAGAAGTCGGGGACCGGCCCCGGAGCGCGCCTTCCCCGGGCCTCCGACGGTGGGGCCGCCCGGGACGCGCGGCGGAGTCCGGCCGCCGCCTCGGCAGGGCGCCGAACCGGAAGGTAGTATCCGTTTTCGTACTGACTGAATATCAAGTACGCGCCTTTTATCGGCAATTGCCGTCGGGGACGTCGGACCACCCTCAACCGGTGGCGACCTGGGAAGTCGCGCCGCGCCGCGTCCCCTGCGACCACCTTCCGTACCGGAACCGGCCACCGGAGACCCCGACCGCCGGAACCGGCAAGAACCAGAAAGCGTCCATTGGTTGCCATCGCACATTCCGAGCTCGACGTCTTTCCACTCTGCCTCGGCGGCAGCGTCTTCGGCTGGACCGTCGACGAGCGGACGTCCTTCCGCGTTCTCGACGCCTACGCCGACGCGGGCGGGAACTTCATCGACACCGCCGACTCCTACTCCCAGTGGGCCCCCGGAAACACCGGCGGGGAGTCCGAGTCCATCCTCGGCAACTGGCTTGCCGCACGCGGCCGTCGGGACCGTTTCGTCATCGCCACCAAGGTGGGCCGGCTGAACGGGCTGTCCGGGCTCACGGCGAAGGTCGTCCAGCAGGCGGTGGAGGACTCCCTGCGCCGGCTGCGGACGGATCACATCGACCTCTACTACACGCATGCGGACGACCCCGGGACGCCCCTCGAAGAGACCCTCGGCGCACTCGACGCCCTGGTCGCGGCGGGGAAGGTGCGCCACCTCGGCGCCTCGAACATCAGCGGCCCCAGACTCGCCGAGTCCCTTGAGGTCTCGCGGCGTTCGGGGCTCGCCTCGTACGTGGCGGTCCAACCGCCCTACAACCTCGTGGAGCGCGAGCCCTTCGAGAGCGCGATCGCGCCGGTCTGCGAGCGCGAGGGCATCTCCTGCGTCCCGTACTTCGCCCTCGCCCAGGGCTTCCTGACGGGCAAGTACCGCGAGGGCGCTCCCGCCGTTGCCAGTGTCCGCACCGGCGCGGCCCAGCCGTACGGCGAAACACCCCGAGGCCGCGCGGTGCTCCGGGCGCTGGACACCATCGCCGCCGGGCACGGCACCGCGGTCGCCGCGGTGGCCCTCGCCTGGCTGAGAGTGCAGCCCCACGTCGTCGCTCCGCTCGCCAGCAGCAGGACGCCCGAGCAGCTCGCCGATCTGATCCCGGGAACGACGCTTGAACTCTCCCCGGCCGAGCTCCAGTTGTTGGATATCGCGTCACGGACCGCCGCGGCGGACGACCATGCGCCCGTCGGCTGAAGGAGGAGGAGCCGCCATGACGATCGCACCCCACACCGCCCTGATCGGATTCGACGCCCTCAAGTCGTTCATCTCCGTGGCCCGCGACGAGTACGAGGCCTGTACCCCGGAGGAGCCGCCCTCCTGTTTCGCCCTCCTGCTCGGCACCGTCGTCGACGGTGTCGCGGCCGTCACCGCGGTCCAGTTCGCGACCAACGTCCGCGCCACCGACCCGACCGCGGTCGAGGAGTTCGCGCGATCCATAGCGCCGTGCTTCGGGGGCGCCTACCGCAATCCCCGCCGGGGATTCTGGTGCAGCTCGCGGGACCTGCTCCGCATCCACCGGGAGGCGGACCGCGACGGGGTCGAGATCCTGGGCTCCATCCACCTGCATCCCGACTGGCACCGGATCGGCCCGCCCGAGGAGCGCGGGCTGCGAATAAGCGAGCAGCCGACACCGATGGACCGCTACATGTCCGCCAACACCCGGTACCCGGTGAACATGATCTGCTACCTGGAGTCCGGCCCGCAGGGGGTTTCCGCCGCACTCGCGGCATGGGGTCCGCCCCCTGAGGGCGAGACCGCGGCGCCGTGTCCGCGGCTCGACCTGAGGTTCGCCACGTCCTGACGAGCCGGCAGGGCCGCCCCTCGACGCCGGCGGGGCTCCGCCCCGGTCACGCCCTCGGGTGCGACCGGGGCGGAGGCGGGCCGCCTCGGAAAAGCTGTTTCATTCACATAAATGACAACCTTTCCATATTTAACAGATGGGAAGGAATCCACGCTCAGACCCGCCACGCCGGTTTGCATTTGGATAGCCAACAATCAGTCCCGGACCTGCTCTAATGGGCCCGCGCCTGAATATCCGTGCGGCACTCCAGGGAACGGCGGGACATAGCGCGATCATGGGTACGTTCTCCGACACCGTATTGCTCGCACTGAGCGATCCCGACCGCCTCAAGGGCGCCTTGGCCCCGGCGGACGACAGTAGCGGGATTCTCACCCTGATCAACGCGACCCATGAGCTCGCATTCGCCCGCATCGACCGGGTCACGGACGTCCGGGTCGGCGACATCGTGCTGCAGCAGCCGTTCTTCCCGGTCCGGCGCGTCAGCGGCGACCTCAGCCGGACCGTGCCGAACTACGTCCGGGACGATCTGCGGCTGACCGTGACGCACGAGCCGATCTGGGCCGATCTGCTCGCCCGCGTCCACGTCGACCTGGTCGCCGAGGTCGATCCGGGCGGCGTGGAGTCGGTGGTGACGCGCATGGTCGACGGCATCTCCACGCTGGACGACTTTCGCGCGCAGGTCCCTTTTCTCGATCTCGACGAATTCATGCACCGGCACCAGCTGGCGACGGTGGAGGACCTCCGGGAGGCCGGCGAGTACCTGGTCGCCGAAATCCGGCTGCGCGCACCGCCGCAGTTCGACCCGACGGATCCGGCCAATTCGTACCGAATCGAGATCGCCGTCGCCGTTCTGGCGGTGGACTCCCTCGACCTCACGGAGGGGCTGCGCGCCGCCAAACGGCTTCGGTCCTCGGCCTCCGACCTGCTGGCTCCCACCCGGCCCTCCCTCCTCGGCGAGGCGAAGGCGCCGTACGCCGTGGCCGTCGTGTTCCCGGCCGCATCGGCCGCACCCGATCCGCAGGCCGCGGCAGCGGCCGCGACGAGGCTCTTCGCCCACGAGGACGTCCTGAGCCTGTTCCTGAGCACCCCCTAGACAGGAGTGGAGAGGCCCCCGTGCCCGTCCCCATCGATGTGCCCGAACCCCAGGACGGCGCCCAGTCTCCACCGGCGCCCCCGGCCGGGGAGACCGACCGGGGGACCGCCACCGGCGAGCAGGCCGTCACGGCCCTGCCGGCCCTCTCCCCGAGCGAACTGACCTCCCTGCAGAGGAAGTTGCAGGCGAAGTACCACTGAGGAAGGCCCGACAGAACGGAGACGGCGGATGACCGTCAGATACATCAGAGTCAACCCCACGGTCGACCTGTTCGCGCCCGTCACGCGGGCGTTCGGCAACATCGCCGTGATCGGCAAGGTCACCGATACGGGCTCTCCCCCCGCCGACGTCGCGCAGGTGGGGGTGCCGCTCATGTTCACCGACCCCGCCGAGGCGCGCCGCCAGGCTCCCGGCGATCTGGGCGCCTCGATCGGACTGGCGTTCCGGCAGTCCCCGGGGCCCTCCGTGGTGTGGGGGGTCCGCGTCGACGACGCGCCCGACTACGGCACCGCCCTCGACGCCGTGGCCGCCCTCGACGTCCAACTGGTGGTGCTCGCCAACGTCCCCCTCGACTCGGCCTCAGGCACCGCAAACGGCAGCCCGGGGGCGATCGCGCTCCTGGCCCGGCACGTGGACGAGGTCTCCCAGACCGGCGGCGACGGCAAGGAGCGGATGGGCGTCGCCATGCTGACCAAGGGGTCGGCCGATCCGTCGATCGTCAACGGGGCGCTGGCCAGCGACCGGATGGTCTACGTCGCGCACCAGAGCGACGAGGACGCCGCCGCCGCGGTGGCCGGCACGATCGCCGGGCACGCCCCGCACGTCTCGATGCTGCTGAAGCAGGTCCAGATCACCAGCCCGCCGTTCACCCCGTCCCAGATCCAGACCCTCAACGGCACCGAGGTCGAGACCGGTCCGGTGCCCTCGGGCCCGGCCGGACTCGGCGTCAACTGGCTCACCACGCCGTCGCTGATCCCGGGCCAGGGGGTGTACCTCGGCGAGGGGTACACCGGCAGCAGCGCCCCCGGCAAGAAGAAGTTCATCGACATCGTGCGGACCGTCGACGACGTCTCCTTCCGGCTGAAGGCGCAGCTCATCAAGACGATCGGCAACCTGCGGATCAGCCGGTCCGGACTGCGGGCCCTGGTGGGGCAGATGGAGTCGGTCCTGGATCCGCTGCAGCGGGCCGAGGTGCTCGACTCCTACCGGATCGACATTCCGCTGCTGCGCCTGCTGGACAAGAATCCGGCGAGCCTGACGCCCTCGGAGGGCGCCCAGATCAACAACGCCCACGCGCAGCGGGTGGTCGAGGCCCTGGTCACGGTCGAGTACGCCGCGGCCGTGCACCGGCTCAACATCGCGCTGAAGTTCCAGTAGTCCCCAGCGCTGCCAGAGTTCGACGAGTCCCCGGAACCCCCGAACCCCCGCAGCCCCAGAACCCCCGCAGCCCCCAGAGTTCGAAGAGCCGCAGAGGAGGAGAACGCGCATGGCCGACTGGAACACCAGGCTGGAGGTCAAGCTCGGCGACGCCACCATCACGCCGATCTCGACGTTCACACCGACGTTCAACGTGCCCCACACGGTGATCCACAGCATTGAGGCGGACAACGTCGGCTACGTCCGGCAGCCGTTCACCTTCACCTTCACCATGGCGGTGCCCGCGGTGGCGTCGGCGGTCGCCGACCTCACCGAACTGGCCACCAACGGGGCGGAGTTCTCGATCGCGGTCGCGGAGAAGAAGGGCACCGACTGGGCCTTCAAGTCACTGAAGTTCGCCCGCTGCGTCGTCACCTCGGCCAGTCCCAGCAACGTCGTCATCGACGGTGTCCCCCAGGCGAGCTTCAACTGCCTGGCGCTCACCGTCGGACTGGAGGCCTGAGCCGTGGCCGACGACGACTCGACCGTGGCGCTGCCGTCGTACGACGGAGGCGGGCGGGTGGAGCGAACCGGGATCGCGCTGGTGCACGAGGGCGAGTACGTCGTCCCGGCGGTGGGCGGCGAGGCGATCGTGTCGCCCCACGGCGACGGCGGGACGGTGATCAACTTTCACTTCCCGGTGGAGGTGCAGGTGGTCGGCGCGCTGAGCGACAGCCACGTCCAGCAGGTCGCGGCACACGTGTTCAGCGAGTTCGAACGTGAGCTGACGAGCCGCCTGTGAGCGGGGCGAACATCCCGGTGCTGGTCGGCGCGGTGCCGCTGCTGTACGTGCAGTCGATGACGATCAACGAGGGTTACCGGATCGAGCGGATCGCCGGCGGCCGGTTCTCCCAGGCCACCCAGCCGACGACGAAGACCATCGCCATCGAGGCGATGCTGATCGGGCCGGAGCGCCTGCTGCTGAAGAAGGCGCTGGAGGTCATGGCGCTGACGTCGCGGCTGCTCGTCTCGACCGCGGCGCCGCTGCTGGCCGTCGCCGGCATCCCGGTGGTGTCGGGGTTCACGATCAGCCTCGACATGCAGATCACCGACCTGCGGTTCACCCAGAACGTGCAGAAGCGCGAGGCCCTCGACGTCAGCCTCACCCTGCAGCAGGTGCCGAGGTCCGCCGTCACGGCGGCGATCGGCGAGGCCGCCGACCTCGCCCTGGCCGTCGCGACGGCGGCGCTCCCGAGCGGCCCGCCGCCGAATCCGATTCCCCGTACGCCGCGAGGCCCGATGTAGCCGGAGGGATTGTGGCAACACCGAGCTATCTCCGTTTGCCGATCGAGCCCACCGAGGGCTTCCCCCAGGCGTTCCGGCTCCAACTGGGCGCCAGGATCTACCAGTTCCACCTGTACGTGAACGCGGCCGAGGACGTCCTGCGCGCCGCGCCCGCCGATCCGGTCCTGGACCTGCCCGCGGCCGGGGCCTTCCTCGTGCTACGGGTCGCCCGGGAGGAGCCCTCGGGGCTGGTCGCGCTGCTGCGCCGCAAGCTCGTCCCCGGGGTCGAGTACCGGGCCGGCGAGCTGTCCCTGACCTTCCCCACCATGCGGGTGGCACGGCAGAACCTCAACGGGGTCGGCGAGTTCGGCTCCGTGGTGGTGGGCGGGGTGGCGCTGCGATGAGCCTGGTCATCTGGTACAAGGTGGAGATCGCCGAACTCAAACCGACCGGCGGCCCGCTCGCCGCGGTCGCGTCGCTGGTCGGCGCCGCCCTTCCGGTCACCGTCTCGAACGACCTGCTGAGCGGTTCGCTCGTCCTGGACGCCGACATCACCGTCACCATGACCGAGGGCGCCGCCGCGGACACCTTCGAGCTCACCCTGGTGAACCTGCCCGATCCGACGGTGGAGCTCATCCGGGCCAAGGTGGCGACCACACCGCTCAAGGTCCTCATCCACCTCGGGTACTTCGACGAACCCGCCACCACCACCGGCCTCGATCCGGTGCTGCAGGGGCGGCTTACCTCGATCGCCAGCAGCGTGGACCAGGACGGGTCGTCCCGCACCGTGCTCACCGGCCAGGAGGAGGGCGGGTACCTGCTGCGGAACACGCCCACCGCCAAGAGCGCACTCGCGCCGACCGACGTCACCGAGTTCGCCCGGACCGTCGCCGCCCAGGCCGGCGTCCAGCTGGCCACCGGCTCCGCCCTGACCGGGACGCTGGAGAACTTCACCGCGGGCAACGGCTCGGCCCTGGACACCCTGCGCGACCTGGCCCGCCGGGCGGACGTGCCGTTCGTCGTCCGGGACAAGATGGTCTACCTCGGGCCGGCCGTCGGAAACCCGGCCGACCGCGCGCCCGTCGGCTTCGACCCGGAGCGCAACCTGGTCTCCCTCGACCAGAGCCGCGCCGAGGACACCGTGGCCCGGTTCGCGCAGAGCGGCCAGGCCCCGGGGCCCGCCCCCGGAGCGGCGCCGGCCACCACCCAGGTGGTCCCGATGCGGGCGGCGCTCGGTCTGACCGCCCTGGGGCACCCCGGGCTACGGGTGGGCCAGGTCGCCTCGATCACCGGGGTCAACGGCATCCCCGACCAGACCATGCGGATCAGCGCCGTCCTCCACCGGTTCGGCTCCCGCTCCGGCTACACCGTGGACGTCAAGCTGGTGGTCGCCGAGGCGGGCACGCGGGCCCAGGTCGGCGGCGGGGTGCAGGGCGTGGTCGACCGCTGGCGCGACGTCGTGGACCGCCAGCAGCAGGAGCGGCCCGCCATCGACGTGGGCGAGGTCACCGCCTACGCGCCCGGCGCCGAGGGCAGGCACCTGGCCTCGCTGCACTACGGGCAGAGCCCGTCCGGCGCGGTGGTCGCGCCCAGCGTCGCGTCCCCGGTCGACACCGCGGTTGACCTCCACAACAAGCCGATCGCCTCCCCGTTCGCGTTCCACAACTGCGGCCTGATCACGCCGGTGTACCCGAAGATGCGCGCCGTCCTGGCACACAACCGCGGCCTGGTGAACGACGCCGTGGTGACCGGGTTCCTCTGGCCGGAGAACCCGGCCCAGGCACACCCCGGCAACCGGGCCGGCGACTACTGGCTCGCCCTGCCCACCCAGCTCGGGCCGGACGGGCTCCCGGTCGGCAAGGGCGCCAACGACCTCACCGACGCCACCGGCCACCGGGTGGTGCAGGTCGCCGGGATCCAGCTGCTCGTCGGCGCCGACAAGCTGCCGGACGTCGGCACCCGGCCGACTCCCCCCACCGACAGCACGATCACGATCGAGCACCAGAGCGGCACCAGGATCGCCGTGGACAAGGACGGCAACGTGACCATCACCACCGCCGCGACCAAGACGCTGACCCTCGGCAACGGCCAGGTCAGCCTCACCCTCGACGGCCCCTCGGTGAAGGTGACCTGATGCCCAGTGCGCTCACCACCGCGTCGGTGCTCCAGTGCATCCACGGCGGCCGGCTCACCGTGCCGGCCGCCGGCACCGCGCTCACCGTCGACGGGCAGCCCGTCCTGGTCCAGAGCGACCTCGCCGCCGCCACCATCGCCGGCTGCGCCAACACCAACGCGTCCGCCGGCCAGACCCCGTGCCTCAAGGTGACCTCCGTCATCGCCGGGCTCAGCACCGACCTCGTCGTCCGGGGCCAGCCGGTGCTGCTGGACACCGCCCGGGGACTCACCAACGCGACGCCGCCCGCGCCCGTCATGTGGCAGGTCGCCTCGGCCGGCCAGACCAAGCTGACGGCCCGGTAGCCGGCCAACCCAGGAGGATTGACGTGAACGACGGACCGTTCGGCCGCAGCCTGCTGATGCAGGACGGCGACCTGGTCGTGCGAGAGGGGCGGTTGACCGAGGTCAGCGGCACGGCCAACCTGCTCCAGGCCCTCACCCTGCGGGTCCTCACCCCGTTCGGGTCGGACGAGTTCAACGTCGGCTACGGGCTCGATGTGACGCGGGCCTTCACCGAGGCGCACCCTCCCCAGCTGATCCGCCAGCTGCTGGAGCTGAACCTGGTCCGCACGCTGGTGACGGATCCGCGGGTGAACGACATCCGGCAGATCACCTTCGACGAGGATCCGCAGTTCCGCACCTCGCGGTCCTGGATGGTCCGGGTCGAGGTCGAGACGGTGGCGGAGCAGCCGGCCACGCTGCTGGTCGAAGTGGGGGTGTGAGCGTCCGATGACCGAGTACGGAGTCACCGAAGAGGGATTCGTCCTCAAGCCCTTCGACATCCTGCTGCAGGAGGGCGTCGACCGGGTCAGAGCCGTCCTCGGCATCGACCTGACCAGCACCAGCCCGGTGCGCAAGCTCCTGGAGGTCGCGGCGCACGAGGACGCCGAGGTCTGGAAGCTCATGGAGGACCTCTACTACGCCAACTTCGTCTCCACCGCGTACGGCGACGCCCTCGACCTGCTCGGCGAGGACGTCGGCCTGACCCGCCGGGACCTGTTCAGCGAGGGCACCGTCCGGTTCACCCTGGCCGGAGCGGCCCCCGGGCGCAGCTACGTCGTGCCGGAGGGGACGATCGTCACGACGGCGACCGCGCCGGTGCTGGCCTTCGCCACCACGGCCGCGGCCCGGCTGGGCACGGACGCCCGCACGGCGGACGTCGCCGTCGCCGCGGTCGACCGGGGCGACGCGTACGACCGGGGCGAGGACACCGTCACCGTCGTCGACCCGGTCTGGCAGCAGGTGTACCTGGGGGACTTCGCCCCGGCCACCCTGACGGTGACCAACCCCTCCCCCACCACCGGCGGCGCGCGGCGCGAGTCCGACGAGGTCTACCGCGCCCGGCTCACCGGGCTCGCCCGCGACCTGTGGACCCTGGACAGCGTGCGCCAGGAGGTGCTGGACGTGAACGGGGTCGTGGACGTCGTGCTGTCCGACCCGCTCGGCGGGGTGGACGTGTCGCAGAGCTACTTCAACATGTTCGCCTTCGACCAGCGGTCCTTCAGCACCGAACGCCACGTCGGCGAGCCGTACTTCTTCGACGTGCTGGTCGCCCACGACTACCGGTGGCCGTGGCGGACGACCGGGCCGGTGCCCGGGGTGTACGAGCGCGTGTCGGCCGCGGTCGACCGGGTGCGTCCGGTGGGCGTGCACGCCAACATCGTCGAGGCCAACCACATCGAGACCGGTGTCCGCGCGACGGTGATCGTCGAGGCCGGGTCCGACAGCAGCGCGCTGCAGTCCGCGATCCTGCGGCGGCTGGCCGCCGACGTCGGCGGGCTGCGGCTCGGCGGCGATGTCCGCTACTCGCACGTGATGGCCGCCTTCGTCGAGCAGCCCGGGGTCGTCGACGTGCAGCAGCTGCACCTTCGGCGGTGCCCGCCGGCCTTCGGGCGGATCACCTTCGGCGCGGTGCCGCACCAGACCGCGGTGGTCGAGGCCGCGGTCGGCGAGAACCTGGTGATGGGGCCGACCGAACTGGCCGTCCTCCAGCCGGAGAGCGTCCTGATCGACCTCACGGTGGTGGTCCGATGAGCACCCTGACGGCGGTCCGGATGGCGCGCCACCTCACGGCGCCGTTCGGCCGGGGGGCGGACTCGCTCGCGCTGACGCTCCTTCCGGGCTCCGACCCGGCCGCCGCGCGGATCGCCCCTTACCACTTCCGGGACCACCGGGCGACCTTCGGGCACCCGGCCGAACCGGTCTACGTGCTGGCGCTGCTGCGGGACTGCGAGCGGGAGACCGTCGTCGCTCTGGAGCTCGCCGGGCCCGGCGGCGCAGCGGGCCCGGTCTCCCTCACCGTTCCGGCCGGGACGCAGGCCGGAACGTCCTACCCCCTGCGGCTCCCGGACGGCGCCACCGAGGAGAGCACGCTGACCGGCCTGGTGACGGCGCCGGCGCCGACCGACGGGAGCGCCGCGGAGCGCTGGTCGCTGACCGCGCTGCTCGGCACGACGGGCAAGCTGCTCTGGGCCCTCGGCGCGGAGCGAGACCAGCTGCGCCACCAGCTCGCCCGCACGCTCGGGCAGCGCCACCTGTCCAGGGCCACCGGCGCCAGCCTGGACCTGATCGGGGCCGACCTCGGGGTGCCGCGCTTCCCTCCGCTGCCGTACGGCTACGACGAGCACGTCGTCGCGCTGTACCACCTGGACGACGAGGCGGGCGCCACCCCGCAGGTGGAGGACCTCACCGGGCGCTACCCGGGGCGCACCGGCCATCACGGCACGATCAGCGGTCCCGTCCGGCCGGGCAGCCCCAGCCGGTACGGACGGGCCTTCCGCTTCGCAGGCTCCACGGCCGTGGTCACGGTCGGGAGCAGCCCCGACTTCGACATCGGGCCGACGGCGGACGCGACCGTCGAGTGCTTCGTCCGCCCGGATCCTGGCCCGTCGGACGGTCTGCTGCTGACCCGGCACCCCGACCCGGCGGCCGGCCCGGCGACCGGCCCGGCCGGCTGGGTGCTCGGCACCGGCGACTTCGGCCGCGGGCTGCCCCGGAACCTGCGGTTCGCCGTGGGTGACGGCGCCTCCACCGTGGAGCTGTTCGCCGATCTGTCGCTGCCCACGGACCGGTTCAGCCATGTCGCGGCGGTGCTCGACCGCGGCGCGGGCCTGGTCACGCTGTACGTCGACGGGAAGCCCCGCGGCCGCAAGCCGCTCGGCCCGCCCTTCGGCCCGCCCTTCGGCGCGGTCGGCGGCACCGCACCGCTCCTGATCGGCCCCGCCGGCAGCGGGTTCCTCGGCACGATCGACGAGGTCCGGCTGTCCTCGGTGGCCCGGGCGGACTTCTTCCCCGTCCTCGGCGAGAGCGACGGGCACTACGGCCGCCGGCTGCGGATCTTCCGCCGGTGGATCCTGCCGACGCCCGCCAACCTGACCGAGGTGCTGAACACCGCCGTCGGCCGGATCGGGTCGACGGACGACCCGCTGGTGGTCGACGACGCCAACCGGAGGGTGGTGCGGGGCACCCGTGTCGTCACCGTCGTGCCGGTGGGCCTGCTGCCCGGCGAGGTCATCGACCGGGACGGCCGGCGCCGGGTGGCGGAGGCCGACGCGGTCGGCACCGCGGCCGACGAGGAGCTCTTCGATCCCGTGTACCTGCTGCGGCACGAGCGCGCCGACGTCGACTACACGCCTGCGCCGCCGCGGGACGTCCGGCCGTACGAGCTGCCGCCGGACCCGCACCGGCTGCAGCTCGTCGCCGCCGGCCCGCTCGACCGGCTGGCCGGCCTGGTGGCGGCCGAGGCCCCGGCCGGGCGGTTGCGGGTGGAGTCGGCCTTCGACCCCCGGGCCGACGACCTCCGGGCCACCGGACGCGCCCTGCTGCTCCGCCACAGCACCCTGCCGCCCGGCCGGCTGGCGGCGCTGGCCCACCGGGCGGGCTTCGACTTCGTCCGGTGCCCCGGTGACGCCGATCCGGTGTACGCCGCGTGCGCGGTGGGCGACCACCTCGGGATCGACCTGACCCCGCCCGGCGCCGGGCCCACCGACCTGACGGTGGGCTCGGCCGTGCAGCTGGCCGTCCGGCCGGCGCTTCCGGCGGACGCGTTCGTCCGGTGGCTGACCGTCCCGTGCGGTCCCGGCCGGGCCACTGTCGCCGAGGGGCCGGCCGGGACGGCCACCCTGCGGGCCACCGACCCGGGTGGCGTGGTGGTGAAGGTCGACGTCAACCGGGGCGGCCACACGCTCAGCGCCACCCGGACCCTGCGGATCGGCCCGGCCGACCTCGCCGACGGCGGGCAGATCGCCGCCGACGGCACCCCCGGTGCGGCGGCGGACGTCGTCGGCGGGCCCGATCCGGCCTTCGACCCGGTGTTCCTCACCCGGCACGACGATCCCCGCGCGGTCTACGGCACCGACCCGAACCACCGCCTGGTGCAGCACGGCGTGGCCGAGCGGCTCGACGCGCTGCTGGGCGAGCTGGACCGGCAGCAGGTCGTCGGGAAGCTGACCGTGGTCGGCGCCTTCGATCCGGCCGGCGACGAACTGGCCGCCCAGGGGCGCGGGCTCACCGTCCGGCACGGCGGCCTTCCTCCGGGCCGGCTGGCGGCGGCGGCCCACGCGGTCGGCTTCGGCCACGTCCGGCGGGCCGGGTCCGACGTGGTCCTGCGGCACACGGCGCAGCCGCTGGTCGCCGTGGTCGGCCCGGACACCGTCGACGAGGGGGAGTCCGTGGACCTGCAGGTCGTGCCGCCGCCTGCCGCGGTCGGTGCGGACGCCCGCCTGGACTGGGCGTCCGGGGCGCCGGCGGACGGCCTGACGAGCTGGAGCACCACCACCCAGCCGGCACCACGGCTGACCGGGGTGCGGGCCGGCGCGGTCTGGGTCCAGGCCGCCTACCTGCTGGGCGACGGGCCGGCGCCCTACACCTTCGAGGTGCGGCTGCGGCCGGAGCTGCCGGCGGACACGGTCATCTCCAAGGACCAGTACGACCTGATCATGAACATCCTCAACGCCCTGCACCCGATCGGGGTCGAGGTGAGCACCCGGGCGATCCGCGAGCGCGTCATCGAGATCCGCGGCGAGGCCCTGGCGGCCAACCCCGACCACACCTTTCCGAAGTTCCGTGTCCGCAGCGGGTCGCCGCGGCGGACCAAGGAGACGAGCCCATGAGCGGAGTCAGCTTCACCCCGACCTTCCACCACACGGACTGGGTCGACAACGTCGACCGGGTGCAGGCCGGCGGGCCGGTCGGCTTCAACATCCGGTTCCGGACCCTGGAGGCGGACCTCGGGGCGGTGTCCACCGCCGTCGGCAAGCTCGACGCGGCCATCGCCGCCCTCTCGGTCCGTCCGCCGGCCAAGCCCACCTCGATCACGCTGAGCCCGGCGCTCGTCCCGGTCTCGCCCACCCCCGGCTGGAGCCACGACCAGACCGGGGTCGCGGTCCGGCCGCAGGGGTCGGCGAACGTCTCCGGTCTGATGACCATCCCGCTGCCCGACCAGGTCCGGCTGCTGTCGCTGCGGGCGCTGGGCACCAACACCGGGGCGACGGCGATCGTCCGGGTCTCGCTGCTGCGGGCTCCCCTGGTCGCCGCCGGCGGCGCCGCGCCCGACCGGCTCGTCCGGGTGTCCCCGGACACCAACCCGTTCGACCGGACCGACACCATCACGGACCAGAACCTGGCCCGGGTCAACCTCAGCCAGTTCCGCTACTTCCTCCTGGCGACCGTGGACAACGCCGTCGCCGCCGACGTGATCACCCTCACGGGCTTCCAGATCTCGTACATCGCCGACTGAACGACCCGACCGCACGCCCAAGGAGAGCACCATGGCCGGCACCCTCCAGATCCGGGTCGCCCCCGGCGACAACGGCTCCCGCCCGTTCAACTCCTGCACCAACGCGTGGACCAACGAAAGCATCTGGCTGGACCCCCCGCGCCCGGACAACACCACGGCCGAGGTGGACCAGCCGAGCGTGATCAAGGTCCAGGTGCGCAACACGGGGCCCACCGACCTCCTGTTCGTCAAGGTGCACGCCTACGTGATGGACCCGCAGATCGGACTGAGCAGCCCGGCCCAGCGGATCGCCGAGTTCGTCAGCTCCGCCCGGACCGTCCCCTCCGTGACGCGGGCGCCGAACGGCGTGGTCTTCGACTGCGGACCGTGGACGCCCACCGCGGCCCAGCTCTCCGCCTCCAACGGCGGGCACCTGTGCCTGTTCGCCAACGCCTTCCAGGACCAGAACCTCGCCGACCCGCCCTACGACGGCAAGGACCTGACGCCGGGTGTGGACACCTTCGACATCTGCGGCGACGCCCACCAGGGCCAGCGCAACATCACCCTCCTGGCGGTGGCCCGGGGGATGGAGCGGCTGTCCACGATGGGCTTCCGCGTCAACCCGCTGCCGAAGGGGGTCAAGGAGGCGGTCCTGGCGGTCGTCACGCTCAAGGAGGCCGAGCTGGCCGCCCCCGGCCTGCAGCACGTCCTGCTCTCCCGGCGCGACATCACCCGTGACAAGGAGCACCGCCTGGTGATCGACACCGGCGAGGGCGAGCCGGTCCCGCTGCGGTTCTCCGAGAAGCCGCTCACCTTCGAACTGGAGACGGACGGCGGCCACCGCGGCCGCCCGTACCTGCCGCTCGACCCGGACAACCACCACCGCCACACCCGGGCGAAGCTGGAGGTCGGACTCGACCCGAAGGACCCGATCGGCACCGTGCACGCGTTCGACCTCGTCCAGCACACCAGGCAGGGCCGCCACCTCGGCGGGATCCGGGTGGTCACCGTGGTGACCGCCAAGGGCCGCTGACCGTGCGGGTCGACTGCCACATCCCGATCACCGTGCGCGTGGTCGGCACCCCCACCGACGCACAACTGGAGGAACTGACCCGGACGCTGACCCGGGCGGTACGCGCCCGGATGGCCGAGGCCGAGCGGGAGCTGGCCGCCCGCCTCGGCCGGCGCGCCCCGGCCCGGCCGACCGGGATCCGCGAACGGTACGAGCCGGCGCGCCACGGCGACCGCGGCTACGCCGTGGCGTCCTACCAGGACGGCGGACGCCCGCAGGGCGTGCCGGTCCGGGCCTCGGACCGGCCGTGGACGGTCCTTCGGACGGTGCACTTCCGCGCGCGCGTCGGCCGGTTCCTCGACTTCGTCGGGAGCGTCAACGCGGGCGGGCCGCTGCCCGAGCGGGTGCTGTACGACGACATCCGGGAGGAGGCCCGCTGGGCGGGTGTCTGGTGGGTGCGGACCGGCCGGGACCGCACCCTCGCCGAACTGTCCGCCGAACTGTACGAGCACGCCGCCCGGTTGGCCCGGGTCGGCCCCGACCGGGTGCTGGCGACGGCGATCTGGGTGACCGACGACAGCCGGGCCGCGCTGCTCGCCCTCGACGAGCACGGCGCCCTCACGGACCGGATCGGCCGGATCGGCCCGCACAACGCCCGCCGGATCGACGGCACCGGCTCCGCCGCCACCCTCCGGCACGGCGGCTGGGCCCTGTTCGCGTTCATGGCGCTGCCCCGGGTCGAACTCACCGGCCTCGCCGCGCTCGACCCCGACCTGCTGCTGCGGCTCCCGCTCTCCGAAGCGGCCTTCTGCATCGACACCGCCGACTTCGAGACCCGCTTCGGTCTCGCGGCCGCCCAGTACCTGGCCGAGTTCGGCCGCACTCCGGTACCGGTGTGGCTCCAGCCGCTGACCCTGCGCCGACGCACCCCGCCGGCCGCGCTCGCCCTGCTGCTGGCCCGCCGGGCCGACCAGCGCCTCCCGGCCGGTGACGGTCGGCTGGCCGGCGACCGGCTGCTCCTGCTGACCGACGCGGCCCTGAGCCGGCTGCCGGCGGCGCTGCGGGAGCGGGCCGCCGGCTGGTCCGACCCGGCGACCCGCCGACTGGACGACCGGGCGGGCGTGTTCCACCTGGAGGCCGGCCGGCGGTGCCTGTACGCCAGGGCGGTGCTGACCGTCGACGAGGAGCACCTCGGCGCCGCCCGGCACCGGCCTCGCGCCCGCCACCTCGCGGCCCGGCTGCGCCGGCTGCTGCCCGGCGACCCGACCGAGCGGTCCTGGCAGCAGGCGATGGACGACTTCCTGCGCCACGGGTTCGAGGAGGACCCGCCGCCGGCCCGCCCCGCCGGCGGAACCCTCTTCGAGTACGTGCTCACCGAACTGGCCGGGGACTTCGACCGGTTGTACGACGCGGTGGCGGCGAGCCGGCACTTCGGGCTGCGGCACCGCCTGCTCCGGCTCAGCCTGGCCACCTCCTGGGCCGCCCACCCCGGCGTGCTGCGGCTGCGCGAGTCGCTCCGGGCCGAGCGGCTCGCCGGCACCGCCCACGGCTACCGGACCGGCCCCTCCCGGATCCTGCTGGACCGCGACCCCCGCAGGACGGTCGCGGTGAACGGCGTCCTCGGCGAGGTCGACCCGATCTACACCACCCGCCGCGACCTCAAGCGGCTGCGCCCGGACCGGGTCGCCGCGCTGCGCGAGGCGCTGGACGCCGAACGGGTCGCGCTGGTCGGCCGGATCGCCCGCGGCGAGGACCGCGGCGACTACGACCAGGAGCGGTTCGCCCGCGAGGTGCTGGCCCGCGCCGTCCAGCGGGTGCGGCTCACCGAGGCCGACTTCCGGGGCGTCACCGTCGAGCGCAGCATCCGCCTGCTGGAGGTCCGGCAGCAGGAGGAGGGCGGGCTGCCGGCCTTCCACGTGCGGTTCGAGTTCGTCGAGCGGGTGGCCGGCGAGAAGAGCTGGACCAGGGCCGGCGAGCCGGTGTGGGAGCCCGCGGGCGGATTCGACGAGCGCCTGGTCTACTGGCGGCTCGGCCGCGCCGGCGAGGTCTACCAGACCGCCGGCACCGTCATCGCCGTCATCGGCGCGGCCGTCGTGGCCTGGGAGATCGGGCTGGTCTCCGCCCTGGTGGCCCTCGGCGGCGGGACGGGGGCGGTCGTCACCGCCATCGCCCTCTCCGAGCTCGTCTACCTGTACCGGGTGGTCTTCGGCGACGCCCGGCTGACCCTGGGCGGCGTCCTGATGGCCGCCCTGGACGGCTACCTGCTCGCGACGGGCTTCCGGATCGCGGCCTTCCCGGCCCGCTGGGTGGCCGAGGCCGTGGGCACTGCGACCCTGCGGCAGGCCGTCGCCGGCTGGGCGCTGCAGGCACTGGTCAAGGGCACCGTGGGCGGGGCGGCGTCGGCGGGGCTGACCACCTTCGCCCACGACGTGGTCAACGTCGCGACCGGCGAGGGGTCCTGGTCCGGCATCGACACGTACGTGCGGAACATGGCGCTGGGCGCGGTGATCGGGATCCTCGCCGAGTTCGTGCTGGCCCCGGCGCTGCAGGCGGTCCTGGTCGGCGCGCGCGGCACGCTGACCACGGCCGCCGGGACCGCCGCGCGGCTGCGCGCCGCGGGCTGGGGCGCACGGGAGTGGGTGCTGGTGTCGACCGAGGCGCTGGCCAACCTCCGGGCGACGCTCGCCACCTTCATGGGCGACGCGGCGGCCCGGGGCTTCGCTGCCGCGATCGCCGCCCGGCTGGTCGGGGTCGCCACCGAACTCGGCGGCCGCGAACTCGCCCGGCACGTCCTCGAACTCAGCGGTGCCCGGTTCACGGGTGCGGCGAGCGCAGGGCTGGCGCGGCTGCTCCCCGCGCTGGAGGCCGTCGCCCCCGCACGGGCGCACGCCGTCGCGCGGGTCTTCGCGACCAGCCCGGAGGGAACCGTGCGGCTGCTGGAGGTGCTGGCCACCCTCGACCAGACGGCGGCCCGCCGGCTGGCCGCCGGGACGTTCGCCACCACCGGGGACCTCGCCGCCTTCCTCGGGCGGCTGGCCCGGTACTCCCCCGCCGAGCAGCGGGCCGTGCTGCGGCTGCTCGCCGAGCTGGACATCGTGGCCGCCGAACCCGTCCCGTCCGGCAGCCCGGCCCAGGTGGTGCGCCGGCAGTTCGCCGCGTCGCTGCGGATCGGCGCGGCCGGGCAGGAGCTGCGGGCCGCCGAGCTGGAGCGGCAGCTGGCCGGCAGGCTGGCGGACGCCCGGGTCGCCGAGGCGGCCGGAAACACCAGGCGCGCGGCCGCACTGCGCGGCGAGGCCGACGCACTGCGGGCCGAGGCCGGGAGCATCCGCTCCAGGGCCGCCGAGGCCCGGGCGGAGGCGGCCCGAGAGACGACGCGCCTGCCGGAGCCGCCCACGCCGGCCGAGGTCGAACGGGCCCTGGAGCAGCTGGAGGCCGGCGCGGGGGGCGCCGGGGCGCAGACCTGGATCCGGCTGCCCGCCGGCACGCACTTCCAGAACCGCCCCGAGCTGCTGGAGCGGTTGGTGCGGCCGGTCTTCCGCAGCCGCACCGGCAACCGCGTGGTGTTCCGGGTGGAGGGCGGCACCCTGCCGGCCGCGAGTTGGGAGCGCACCGTGATCGATGCCGGCGGCAGCGCCCGGGTGGTCGGCGACGGCGCGGTCAACCTCAACTTCGGGGTGTTCGAACGCGCCGTGGAGTTTCTGCTCCGGGCGCGGCCGGGTGCCCGGCTGAAGGTCTTCGAGGTCGAGGAGGGCTGGTTCCGCGCCCTGCGCAGCCAGGCCGTGCCCGAGCGGGGTGTGCCCGCCCCGGTGGCCGGCCGTCCGCCCGGGGCGCCGCCGGGCCAGGCCACCCCGCTGCCCCGCCCGCCCGGTCTGCGGGAGGTCACCGGCCGGCCGCGCACCGTGGACGTCCGGTTCGGGCACGACCAGCTCCAGCTCCCGGGTTCGCTCATCCCGGAGCTGAACGAGTTCATCGTGCCGGGCAGCGGGCGCCTCGTGGAGTTCAGGCCGTGAGCCGCCGCTACCACCTGCCCGGGGGCGCGTCCGGAGACGGGCCCCCGGACGCGCGGGAGCGCCTGGCCTCGGCCGTGCGCGAGGCGGTGCGGCGCGCCGTGGAGGCCGCCGCGCCCGGCGAGGTGGTGCCGCCCCGGCCGCGCGGGCGGGCCCGGGAGCGGTTCGACGGCGGCAGGCGGGCGAGCGCCGACACGTACGCCGTGCCCGGCTACGACGACCGCGGCCGGGCGGTGGCGATCCCGCTGGCCGGCCCGGGTGCGTCCGACCGCACCGGGGCGCCGACCGCGCCGCCCGAGCCCGCCGAGCCCGCGGCACCGGAAGCGGCCCCGGGAACGGCC
Source organism: Kitasatospora sp. NPDC048239 (assembly GCF_043202015.1). Taxonomy (NCBI): domain Bacteria; kingdom Bacillati; phylum Actinomycetota; class Actinomycetes; order Kitasatosporales; family Streptomycetaceae; genus Kitasatospora; species Kitasatospora sp. NPDC048239. Next base: position 322,861 of record NZ_JBICZP010000009.1, read on the forward strand.
TCCGGAACGGCCCCGGCGGCCGGCCTGGGCGTCCACCTCGACACCGACCGGGCCGGCGTCCCCGCCCAGGGACCGGGCCTCGCGGCGATCAGCGGGCTGATCCGCTCCCGGTGGCCTCTCGCCGGCTGGACCGACCCGGCGGGGGTCCGCTACGGCGCGTACGTCACGGCGGCCGGTGCGGGCACCCCGAGCCTGTACTACCTGGCCCCGGGCAGCGAGGGGCCGACGCTGCGCGCGCTGCGGATCGCCCGCCGGGCGCCGGACGGACCGCACCCCGTGGACCTGCCCAGCGGCGACTACACCGTCATCGCCCGCCCGCACAGCCCGGGGCAGCTCTACCGGGGGACACACCGGCTCCACGACCTCGGCAACCCGCAGGACCTCGATCTCACCGTGAACTTCACCGTCCCGGACACCGACGTGGCGGAGGTGACCGTGCACGCGGCCCGGCGCCACCACCTGTGGCCGCGGCTGCGCATCCAGCGGACGGACCAGGGCAGCGCCACCGTCGGCGCGGACACCGTCTACCTCGCCGAGGTGGAGATCTGGCGGGTGGACGAGGCCGACCGCTGGACACCGGTGTTCCAACTCGCGCTGGTCTACGCCTTCGTGCGGTTCCACTGGCAGGTCTACCGGATCGAGCACGACCGGCACGGCGAGCGGCAGCGGGTGCCGGTGGACCACCCCCAGCCGTACCGCTCCACCTTCACCCACCGCTTCGACCGCGCCGGCGAGTACGAGGTGGAGTGCGAGGTCCGGCTGAGCTACGAGGACGCCTCCCCGCAGCCGGTGACCGAGCGCAGGACCGACCGGGTCCAGCGGCTGGAGGAGAAGATGGCGCTGGAACTGGCCACCCTGGAGCGGGCCGCCCGCGCCCCCGGTGCCGAACCGGTCTGGTCCACCAGCGCGCAGGCGCTCCTCGACGCGGCACGCGCCAGGCTGCGCCAGGCCGAACGCGCCCCCGTCCCGAACGAGGCGCTGGTCCGCGAGCTGCGGGACGCGGTGGCGGGCCTCGAAAAGCGGCTGGACGGCCCGACCAGTGCCGGACCGTTCCCCGTCCGGGCGCTGTTCACCGACCGCCGCACCGCCCAGTCCCGGCCGATCTCGCTGTTCGTCGGGCCGGCCGCCGTGCCGGAGGGCCCGGGGCACACCTGGCTGCTGATCGACCTCACCTACCCCGCGTTCTACCGGACCTACCGGGGCACCGGGCCCAGCCCCGAGGCGGCGCTGCGGGCCGCGTTCGAGAACGCCCGGACGTCCTTTCGCGGCAACTACCCGCCCGGTCGGATCCTGGCCCGGATCGAGTGGCCCGGCATGGACCGGCTGCACCTGAAACCCTTCGACTTCGCCACGGACACCGAGAGCTGGCAGCGCACGGCCTGGGAGTGGCTGTCCGCGATCGCCTCCGGTCTGGCCGTGGTCGGCGTCGCCGCCGCGCTGGCGTTTCCTCCCACCTCGGCCGTCGTCGGCGCGATCGTGCTCGCCGGGGCCGTGGCCGGGGGCGTGCTCAGCGCCGTCAACCTCGCCGAGCGGGTGCACCAGGACGCCTTCGAATGGGACCGGGAGACCGCCGTCGACCTCATCTCCCTGGCCACCGCGTTCGCCTCGTTGGGCGGCGCGGTCGCCCGCGGGGCCGCCGCCGGCATGACCCGGTCCATCGCCTCCGGGGCCCCGCTGACCATCGAGACGGCCGGACGGCTGCACGGACTCCTGAGGTTCCAGCACGCCGTCCTCTACGTCGACCTGGGGGCGCACCTGTCCGACTCGCTCCTGCTGTCCTACGACACGTACGTCCAGCTGCGGGACATCGACGCGGCGATGGGCGCGGGGACTCTGGCGCAGCTGCAGCGGCAGTTCGGCCCGGAGGAGGGCCGGCGCCGGTTCGACACCGAGCGTTTCACCCGGATCCTCGGCGTGCTGGCCCGAGCGGCCGTCAGCGGACTGCTGACCGTGGTGTCGGTGCGCGGTACCACCAAGGCGATCGCCGCCGGGGCGGCGCGGAACGCCGCGGGACGGCTCCCCGGTCTGGACCGCCGGCCCTCGGTACGGCTCGCCGTGGCGCCGGGCCCGGCGCTGCCGGCCTTCCCGGAGGCCGAGTTCGCCCTGGACCGGGCGGCCTTCCGCCGCCGGCAGGTCGACGGCGTGGCGGCCCGGCTCGGGCTGGCCGGCGACCCGGCCGGCGCCGCGGAGGCGGGATCCCTCTCCCCCCAGGCCGCGTGGCGGATCAACACCGCCTTCGACGGCCTCAGCGAGGAGCAGCGGGCCATGGTCCTCGCCACGCTGCGCCCGGGCGGAGCCGATGTCAGGGCGCTGCGGACCTTCCTCGGCGACGGCGGCAGCATGACGGAGCTGGCCAGGTTCCTGGAGACCCAGCCCGTACGGCTGCGCGCCCACATCACCACGTTCAACACCCTGCAGTCGCGCGCCGCGGACTTCCGCCGGCTCGGTGCGGCCGTCCCGGAGCTCGCGGCGTTCCGCTGGGATCCGCAGAACCTGCACGAGCACTTCTACCGCCACGTCCTGGGCCGGGCGAAATACCCCGACGAGGCGTGGAAGTGGGCGCAGCGGCTCGGTATCGCCGAGACGTACGGCCTGGACCGGGCGCGGTACCTGGCGATGCTCGGGTCGACCGCCCCCGCGGACGCCGCGCTGCGCGCGGAGATCACCACGAAGTTCCGCTCGGTGTACGGGGACTACGTCCACGCCGTGCTGACCCGGTCGGCGGTCTTCGGCCGGTCGGGCCGGGGTGCCGAGCTCATCGGATCGGACGGGGAGCTGCTCTGGGCGGCGAGCCCGGACGGCCTGATCTCCACCGGCTACTTCCCCGACAATCCGGCCCGGTGGCCCGCGCCGGTCAGCACGCTGCAGGGAAAGCTGGAGGCGGCGCTGGCCGAGGGGCAGTCGGTGGTGCTCCTGTTCCGGGGGGCGCCCTGAGCGGTGCCCGGGCGGGTGGGCCGGGTGCCGATTGCGGGCGCTGCCGGGGGCGGCCATGCTGGGAAAACGGGGTGTTCCGGAGACGTGGGGCCGCTCCACAGGGACGGGGCGTCGTACCCGCGCCGGCACTGGGAGGGAGCCGTACCGGGGGGAAACCGCACCGGGGGACCCGAACGAATCGGAGACAGCCATGGGCACACCAGGCACCGGATCCGCGGCGCCTCCGACGGTGTCGGCCCCCGTCACGCTCGCGGTCTCCGGCCAACCGCGCGGGGTGGCCGTGTCCCGGGACGGCCGCCGCGTCTACGTGGCGGGTCCCGAATTCGACCTCGTCTCGGTGGTCGAGGTCGTCGGCGGTCAGGGCTCGGGCACCACGATCCCGGTGGGCACCGGCCCGCGCGGGGTGGCCCTGGCCCCGGACGGCCGCCGCGCGTACGTCGCGAACTCGGGTGCGGACACGGTCTCGGTGATCGACACCGCCGACGGCCTGGTGACGGCCACCGTCCCGGTCGGCGGCGGACCGCGCGGGGTGGCCCTCACCCTGGACGGCAGCCGTGCCTACGTCACGAACTCCGGCTCGGGGACCGTCTCGGTGATCGACACCGCGACCGCCCAGGTCACCGGCACCATCGCCGTCGGCACCAACCCCACGGGGATCGCGGTGACCCCGGACGGGCTGCGCGTCTACGTCGCCGACACCGGCTCGCACACCGTGTCGGTGATCAGCACCGTCACCGCCCAGGTGACCGCGACCGTCACCCTGGACGCCGGCCCGCGCGGCCTGGCGGTGACCCCGGACGGTCGGCGGGTCCTCGTCACCGTCCCGGAGGCGGGCTCCGTGTCACTGCTCGACACCGGGACCGACCAGGTCGTCGGGACGGTCGCGGTGGGCACCAACCCGACGGGCGTCGCACCGACCCCGAACGGCCTCCACGCCTATGTCACCAACGCCGGCTCGGACAACGTGTCCGTCATCGACACCGGGACCGACCAGGTCGTCGGGACGGTCGCGGTGGGCACCAACCCGACGGGCGTCGCACCGACCCCGGACGGCCGCCGCGTCTACGTCACCAACGCCGGCTCGAACAACGTGTCCGTCATCGACACCGGGACGAACCACGTGACCAGCACCATCGACGTCGGCAGCGGCCCGCTCGGAGCGGCGGCCGCCCCGGACAGCCGACACGTCTACGTCACCAACGTCGGTGCGAACACGGTGTCGGTGATCGGCGACACCGCCACCTACCGGGTCGCGGGCACCATCGCCGCCGGCTCCAACTGCTGGGCGCCGGCGACGGCACCGGACGGCCGCCGGGTGTACGTCGCCAACGCGGGCAGGATCGGGCCCACCCTCACGAGCTCGGTGTCGGCGATCGACACGGCCACCGGCCAGGTCGTCCTCACCACCCCGGTCGACACCCCGGTCACCGTCGCGGTGGCCCCGGACGGGAAACACGCCTATGCCGCCGGCGCGCGCAGCGTGTTCGTGATCGACACCACGACGGGCCAGCTCACGGCCACCGTCGAGGTCGGTGTCACCCCCACCGGGGTCGCGCTCACCCCGGACGGCCGCCGACTGTACGTCACCATCGTCGTCGCCGGCTCGGTGTCCGTCCTCGACACCGGTACCAACAAGGTGCTCCGCAGCCTCACCGTCGGCAAGAACCCCACCGCCGTGGCGGCGGCCCCGGACGGCCGGCACGTCTACGTCACCAACGGGGGATCGAACAACGTGTCCGTCATCGACACCGACAACGACCAGGTGCTGACCACGATCCCGGTCGGCAACAACCCCATCGGCGTGGCGGTGGCCCCGGACGGCCGGCGCGTCTACGTCACCAACCTCCACTCCCGGTCGGTGTCGGTGATCGACGCCGGGACGAACAAGGTGACCGGGGCGATCACCGTCGGCCTCAGCCCCTGGGGACTGGCGGTCAGCCCGGACAGTCGCCACGTCTACGTCGCCAACATGGCCGAGAGGACCATGTCGGTGATCGACGCCGAGGCGCTCTGAGCCCTGTCCGGCAGTCGGCGAAGCCGCCCGGGGATCGACCCGGGGATCAGGACGGTGCCCAGGCAGGGTCGTCGCGGGCAGGGTCGTCCCGGGCACCGCGACACCGGGCGCCCCCTCGGATCAGCCCTGCGGGACCTGCGGGACATCCCTGACGAACACGATGCCGTCCCGGTCCGCCAGGTGGGCCGGGTCAAGCGGGGCGTAGCCGAACCAGGGGGATACCCGGGGCTCGGGCCGCGTACTGCCGAGGGCGGCGGCCAGCCGCGGGGCGTCGATGACGCAGCGGTCCTCCGGGAGGGCGTACAGGAGCCCTTCGACGGTGTCCGGCGGCGGCGCGTCCACTCCCTGGTGGCGGATCGTACCGAGGGCCGTGGCCAGGAAGGCGTACTGCTCACCCAGCCTGGCGTTCACCAGCGCGCCGGCGCTCCACCACTCCACCGGCCCCTCCCACGTCTGCATGGTGCTCTTCTCCCGCTGGAGATGGGCGTTGTGGGCGTGGACGAGTACCGGGCCGCGCTCGGCGAGGGCGAGGAGGTTCTCGGCCATCATCGAGTCCCGCAGCGCGCACAGCCTGGTCATCCGGGCCGGTGAGGTGTCGGCCATCCAGTAGTGGTACCGCAGCAGGCCGGTCGCGGTGCGCCCGTACAGGCACGACCGCTCCCAGTCGTCCCGGGAGGTCGCCGTGATCAGGTGCGGCGTCTGCGCTTGGAGCAGGGCCACCAGATCGTCGGCGAGCAGCCGCAGGAGCTCGGCCTCGGCCGACCACCCCACGGACTGCGACGGGTCCGTCATCGCGGCGGGATCGGTCCACCGGTCGTCGGTGCCGAGCAGGCGGTCGAGAGTTTCCCCCGTGCAGGGGATCAGATCCGCGTCCACCAGGGCCGAGAGGTAGCCGTGGAGTGCGGTGAGGGCCTTCCGGGGGCTCGCGGCGCCGGTGATCTCCAGCGGGCCGTCGAAACCGGCGAAGCGCACCCGCTCGGACGCGGGCCTGCTGTCGTTGTGGGCGCGCATCCAGCGCACGAGCTCGCGGTTGGCCGCGGAGGTGCCCCAGCCGTGGCTGAATCCGTGCGCCATGACCTCGTCGAGGGTGCCCGTGCCCGAGGTGACGTGGTCGTCCACGACCAGGCCCGCCATGCAGTCGCTCTCGATCGCGATCGTCCGGTAGCCCTCCTCCTCGACGAGCCGGCGGAAGAGCTCGTTGCGCAGGTCGAGCAGGGCGTCCTCGCCGTGGGTGGGCTCGCCCAGGGCCAGCAGCCGTGGCCGGGCAGGGAGCAGTCCCATGACGGCGGCAGCGTCGACGGCATGGACGGTGTCCTTGATGTCAGTAGCCATGCATTCAACGGTATCGTTGAACCCACGGTTGAGACTTTTCAGCGATACCGTCGGCCTCATGGGCGGAAACCTTCAAAGTAGTGAGCGCCTCAGGCCGGTTGATCTGGCGCGCGGGCACGGCCTGTCCACCCAGGCGATCAGGAACTACGAGGAGGCGGGCATCCTTCCGCCCGCCGGTCGCACACCCCACGGCTACCGCACCTACACCCCGCTACACGCGGGGGCCCTGCTCGCGTTTCTCGCCCTGGTGCCCGGCCACGGCCACCGGACGGCGACGTCGATCATGCGGGCCGTGCACCAGGGCGCGGTCGACGAGGCGTTCCGCCTCATCGACGAGAGCCACGCCCAGCTCCTCGACGACCGCCGGACCCTCCAGGCCGTGGAGGGCGCCCTCCGCGACCTGGAGCCGACCACGGCGCCCGAGCCCGGTACCGGTTCCGAGCCCGGTACCGGTACCGGTTCCGGGTCCGGGTCCGGGTCCGGGTCCGGGTCCGGGTCCGGGTCCGGGTCCGGGTCCGGGCCGGCCGCGATGTCCGGGGTCGGCGGCACGTTCATCGGGCCGCTGGCCGGGATGCTCGGAGTCCGGCCCGCGACTCTGCGCAAATGGGAACGGGCCGGACTGGTCCGCCCGCGCCGCGACCCGCGGACCGGGTACCGGGTCTACGACGAGGCCGACGTACGGGACGCCCGGCTGGCCCACCAGCTCAGGCGGGGCGGCTACCTGCTGGAGCAGATCGCCCCGCTGATCGCCCAGGTGCGGGCGGCAGGCGGCCTGGAGCCGCTGGAGGCCGCACTGGGCGACTGGCACGGCCGGCTGTCCGCCCGCGGGCGCGCGATGCTGGCCGGGGCCGCAGAGCTGGAGGCGTACCTCCGCAGGCGCGGCTGACACCTCGACCGCCGGCCGTCACCGACCGGTCCGGCTCGGCAAGCCCTCCACCGGTCCGGGTGTCCGGGCCGCACCGTCCGCTCCTGCCGGTACCCGAAGGCGGCGCAGGTCGCGGGCGCTTGGGAGGTTCGCCCGTCCACGTTCTATTGTGGCGGGCGCGGTGGCGGCGCGGTCGGGAGGCAGTGCCGCAGGGTCGGTGCGGAGCGAAGGGGTGGCTGGTGGCGGGGCGGCGGAACGACGGGGTGCTGGCGGTCTGGGCGGAGGCGCAGCGACAGCAGCAGCGCCGCGAGGAGGCCCGGTGGCGCGCCCAGGAGGCCGAGCAGCGGCGGCGCGAGCGGGAGGCGCGCGAGGCGCAGCGGGCGGCGGCCCGGGGTGAGCGGGAGGCGCTGCGGGCGTACCAGCAGTCGCGGGAGGCGGAGGCGGCCCGGCGGACGGCCGAACTGGACGGCCGGGTGGAGGAGTTGCGGGGGCTGCTGGCGGCGGGTCTGGGGCGGCCGGCGTTCAGTCCGCAGGCGCTGCTGGCGCCGCGTGCCGTGCCGTCCTTCGAGCCGGGGCGGCTCGGGGAGCCGGTGCCGATGCCCGACCAGGCGCACTACCAGGTGCCGCCGCCGGATCCGGCGCAGGCCCGCAACCCGGGGGTGTGGCAGCAGTACGAGCAGTACGTGGCGCAGGCCCGGGCCCGGTTCGAGCAGGACTGGTACGCGGCGCAGGCCGCGGAGGCGGACCGGCAGCGGCGGCTGGCCGAGTACCACGGGCAGTATCTGGAGTGGGTGGCCCAGCACCGCCGCCAGGACACCGAACGGGCGGCCGGCACCGAGGAGTTGCTGCGCCGGTTGCGGGCCGGGGAGGCGGCGGCGGTGCAGGAGTACTTCACCGCGGTGCTGTACTCCTCGGCGGCCTGGCCGGAGGGGTTCCCGCACCGGCTGGTGGCGGCCTGGGAGGCGTCGACGCGTCAGCTGGTGGTGAACTGGGAGCTGCCGGGCGCGGATGTGGTGCCGGCCGCGGCCCGGGTGCGGTACGTGAAGACGGACGACCGGGAGGCGGAGGTGGCGCGGCCGGCCACCGAGCGCAAGGCGCTGTACCGGGAGGTGCTGGCGCAGAGCGGGCTGCGGGTGGTCACGGAGCTGTTCCGGGCGGACCGGGACGGTCTGCTCGCCTCGGTGGTGCTGAACGGCTTCGTCTGCGGCATCGATCCGGCCACCGGCCGGGAGGCGGAGCGCTTCCTGTCGACGGTGACGGTGACCAGGGCGGAGTTCTCCGGCCTCGCCCTGGACCGGGTGGCGGCCGTGGAGTGCTTCCAGGGGCTGGGCGGGCGGCTGTCGGCGCGTCCGGAGCGGCTGGACGAGGTGACCCCGGACCGGCTGCCGGAGACGGTCGGCGGCAGCCTGGCCGGCCAGGGCGGGGAGGACGAGCCGGACCTGTTCGAGATGGACCCGATCGAGTTCGAGGACCTGATCGCGGAGCTGTTCCGGCTGCGCGGCTTCCGGGTGATGACCACCGCCCGCAGCGGGGACGCCGGGGTGGACGTGGTCGCCGAGGACCTCGATCCGGTCACCGGCGGACGGATCGTCATCCAGGCCAAGCGCTACCGTTCGACGGTCTCCCCCACGGCCGTGCGGGACCTCGACTCCACGGTGCGCCACCACGGCGCGATCAAGGGCATCCTGGTGACCACGGCCGGGTTCGGTCCGGGGTCGTACGACTACATCCGCAACAAGCCGCTGACCCTGGTGAGCGGTCCCGAGCTGGTCGAGCTGCTGGCGGAGCAGGGGCTGCGCGGGCGGCTGGGCGGCGGGGGCGGCGCCGACGGCGGTGGTGCGGCCGGCCGGGCGGCCCGCGCGGTGGAGGCGGCCCCGGAGCCGGCCGGCCGCCGGAGCACCGTGGAGCTGTCCTGGCGGTCCCGCACGGCCGGCGGCGACGCGGTGGAGCTGGACGTCTCGGCGTTCGTCTGCGCCTCCGGGCGGGTGCTGGACGACGAGCACTTCGTGTTCTTCAACAACCCGCAGGACCCGCACGGCGCCGTGCGGCTGCACCCGACCCGCTCGGTGCCGGGCGAGCCGGTACGGGCCGCCGGACTCACCCTGGACCTGGACCGCCTGGCGCCGGACGCGGACGAGGTGGTGATCGCGGTCTCCACCGAGGAGGAGGAGCCGCCGGCGCTGCCGCTGGGTTATGTGCACGGGCTGGCGATGCAGGCCGAGTTCGGGCCGGGTGCCTCCGGGCCGGAGCGCTGGGAGGCCTCGACGGGCGGGATGCCGGACACCGCGCTGCTGGTCGGTTCGTTCCACCGGGCCGGTACGCAGTGGTCGTTCAAGCCGTCCGGGGTGGCGGTGGCGGGCGGCCTGGCCGGGCTCGCGGTGCGCTGGGGGGTCTCGGTCGAGTAGCGGCCGGGCCCGGGGCGCCCGTCGTGGCGGGCGCCCCGGGCCGGTCCGTCAGCGCGCCGATCGCCGTACTCGCGTTCCTCGGCATTCGACGCGGCATCGCCGCCGACCCCACCGCGACCGATCGACGGAGTGAGTGCCCTGCTCGGGCCGGAACCGGGTGTTCGGTGACGTCCACGCGCCGGGACGACAAGCCGTACCGGCGGGCCCGACGCGCTGACGTCACGCCACGCCAAGGGGGTCAAAGGGCGTTCAGGCGGCCTTGAGCCGCTCCAGGAATTCCGGGACACCGTCCACCTGCCGGTAGGGCTTGAAGGCCGGCGCGAGGTCGCGCACCAGGGTGATGCACCGTTCGGCGCCGATGCGGGTGGCGAGGTCGAGGGACTCGTTGGTGACGGCGAGGGCCTGTTCGACTTCGCGGACCTTGAGGAGGTTGCGGGCCTCGTAGGTGAGGAAGATGCCGCGGGTCTTGTCGCGGGCCCGGGGCAGCAGGCTCATGCCCTCGGTGATGCGGGCGTGCGCGAGATCGGTCTGCCCGAGGTCCAGCATGCACTGGCCGGAGTCGACGGCGAGGTCGGCCGAGCTCATCCAAGCGCACCAGCCGGGGGCCGGGTCCAAGGCTGTGGCGGACAGCTCGGTCTCGGCAGCCGTCAGGTCGCGGTAGCAGTCGGAGCGTTCGCCGAGGGCGGCGTGCGCGCGTGCCCTGCGTAGGAGGAGCAGGGACCGGGCGGTGGGGTGCTCGGTGCGTGAAAGCGCGCTGCCGAGGAGGTCCACGGCGATGTTGGGCTTGCCGAGCCAGTTCGACTGGTAGGCGAAGTCGGACAGGACCCCGGCTCCGAAGTCGCGGGCGCCGGCGGCGTGGGAGCTGTGCAGGGCCGAGGTCCACAGGCGGCCGGCGGCGGAGTGGCGGCCCTGGTCGAAGCGGTACCAGCCGCACGTGGTGGCCAGGGACGCCGCCAGGACGTGCAGGCGCTTGCCGGTGGGCTCGGGGTAGCGACCGTCGGCGATCAGGTCGGTGACGGTGGCGAGGTGGGCGTCCATCAGCCGGGCGGTGTGCTGGCGCTGTTCGGTCGGCAGGGCCGTCAGCTTCGCGCTGGTGTCCTCCAGCCAGTCGACCAGCTCGGTGTCCACGCGCTTGCCGTTCAGCGCGGTGCTCAGGCGGTCCGGCTCGATCCGGGCCCACTGGGTGGCGAGGCCGGCCAGCGATACGGCGCTGAGGGTCATGAAGTTGCGGCGGTCCATCGCGGTTCTCTGGGCCTCTCGAAGTGCTTGAACGGTGTGCGCGGAGCCCAGCGGCAGCGGGATGTCGTGGCCCGGCAGCCACTCCGGCCAGCCGAACATCTCGACGTCCTCGGGCGGGACCTCGAAGGCGGCGGCGATCCAGGCCTGGGTCTCCGTGCTGGGGACCTTGCGCGAGGTCTCCCACTTGCTGACGGCGGCCTTGTCCGCGCCGGAGCGGAGCCCGTGCTTGCGGGCCGCCCGGTCCATGCGCAGGGCGAGGTCCGACTGCGACCAGCCGCGCAGGTCGCGTGCGTAGGCGAGGGGGTGCCGGATCGCGTCGTCCACGGGCCCAATTCCATCATCGACAGTGACGGTGAGCCTACTGCGAGCGAGGGCGGGACCACGCCGGGACTACAGACAACGCCTTTTCGGTGACTGTCCGTTGGGCTGTACTCGACACGCAACGACAAGTTCTCGCACGAAGAGGAAGGAGTCCGCTCGTGAAACGTCGAGCCGCCGTCATCGGTCTCGGCCACCAGGCGCTCGAAGACCACCTGCCCGGCCTGCTCGGGTCCGGCAGGGCCGAGCTGGTCGCGGTCTGTGACAGCGACCCAGACACCCTGCGGACCCGGCAGGACGCCCATCAGGTGCCCGGCTTCGCCCGCTCCGGAGACCTGCTGGACACGGTGAAGCCGGACTTCGCGATCGTCGCGGTCCCGCACCACGCGGGCCGGGCCGTAGTCCAGGAGTGTGCGGCCCGGGGCGTGCACGTGCTGAAGGAGAAGCCGTTCGCCACCTCGCTGCCCGAGGCCCGTGAGCTCGCGTCGATCTGCGAAACGGGCCGGGTGGAGCTGATGGTGACCCTCCAGCGGCGCTTCAACCCGCTCTACACCTCCGTGCCGCAGCTGCTGGACCAGATCGGCACCCCGTTCCTGATCGACGGCCAGTACACCTTCCACACCGACGACCCCGGCGGCGGCTGGCGCGGGGACGTCAGCCAGGCCGGCGGCGGCTGCATCATCGACATGGGCTACCACCTGGTCGACCTGCTGCTGTGGTACTTCGGCATGCCCACCCGGGTGCTCGCCGAGCTCTCGGCCTCCGCCGTGCCGGAGCGCGGCTACGACGCCGAGGACACCGCCGTCATCCAGCTCGGCTACGACAACGAGCTGTACGGCTCCATCCTGCTCTCGCGCTGGATGGCTCCCAAGACCGAGAAGCTGCACGTCGTCGGTACCCGAGGCTCGGTTCTGCTGACGAAGGGCCAGGTCCAGCGCCTGGCCCTGGACGGCACGGTGGTCGAGGAGCTGAATCGCCCGCAGGCCCCGGCGAGCGCGGCGAGCGCCCAGATCGACTACTTCTGCCGGGTCCTGGACGGCGAGCGCCCCAACACCTCCGGCCCCGACCAGCACCTCGCCCACGCCGCCTTCGTCGCCTCCTGCTACGAGTCGAAGAGGGCCAGGCGCTACATCGACCCGAAGGAGATGCTGTGACCAGCACCCTCGCCCTGCTCGGCGGCGAAGCCGCGGTGACCGCGACCGGTCCGCACTTCGCCTGGCCGCCGATCGACGACACCACCCGCGCCAGGGTCGCCGCCCAGCTCGACACCGCCGTCTCCATCCCCGGCCGCTCCGGCATCGTCGCCGACCTTGAGGACGCCCTGCAGGACTACTTCGGGGTCCGGCACGCGATCACCCTCAGCTCCGGCACCTCCGCCCTGCACGCCGCGTACTGGGCGGCCCACGTCAACGCCGGGGACGAGGTGATCGTCCCGGCCTGGACATTCCACGCCACCGCCTCCCCGCTGTTCCACCTGTGCGCCGTGCCGGTGCTCTGCGAGACCGGCCCGGACGGCAACATCGACCCGACCCGGGTCGAGGAGCTGATCACGCCCCGGACGCGGGCCATCATGGTCACCCACCTGTGGGGCCGACCGGCCGCCATGCCCGCGCTGCGGGCCATCGCCAAGACCCACGAGCTGGCCCTGCTGGAGGACGGCTCCCACGCCCACGGCGCCTCCCACGGTGGGCAAAAGGTCGGGACCTTCGGCCTCGCATCCGCGTTCTCCCTCAACGGGCCCAAGCCGCTGTCCGGGGGCGAGGGCGGGTTCGTCCTGACCGATGACGACGACACGTACTACCGGGTGCTGACGTTCGCGCACTACAACAAGCGGGCCAAGAGCGAGATCCCGGAGGGCCATCCGCTGGCGCGGTACGCGGTCACCGGCTCCGGCCTCAAGCTCCGCATCCACCCGCTGGCCGCCGCCCTGGCGCACGACCAGCTCGGCCGACTCGACGGCTACCTCGCCGGCCGGGCCGAGATCGCCCGCCACCTGAGCGAGCGGTTCGCCGACCTGCCCGGCCTGGACGTGACCCCGATGCCCGACGGGGTGATCCCGTCCTGGTACGGGTTGACGCTCACGTACCGGCCCGAGGAGCTCGGCGGCCTGGCCGTCGAGCGGTTCCACCAGGCACTCGTGGCGGAAGGCGCGGCCGAGTTCGACCGGCCCGGCTCCACCCGCCCGATGAACCGGCTGCCGCTGTACCGCCGGCCCGGCCCGCTGTTCCCCGGCCACCCGCACTCCCACCGCCGTTACGCGGACGGGGACTTCCCCGTCGCCGAGCGCGCCTATCGGCACACGATCAAGCTCCCGGTCTGGCATCGTGAGCAGGATCTTCCGCTGGCCGCCGACTACGTCCGGGCGGCCCGCAAGGTGATCGACCACCACAAGGAGCTTCTGTGAGTGCCTCCCTCTTCGCCACCGAACCCGACTTCGTCCCCGGCCTCCTGGCCGAGGCCGAAAACGCCGGGATCGGGCAGTTCGTCGTCGGCGCGCTGATCACCGACGAGGTCGGCCGCGTGCTGCTGCTGCGGCGCAGGCCCGAGGACTTCCTCGGCGGTTTGTGGGAGCTGCCCGGTGGCGGCGTCGAGCCGGGCGAGCACCTGGAGCAGGCTCTGAACCGGGAGGTCATGGAGGAGACCGGCCTCACCCTCACCGAGGTCACCGGCTACGTCGGCACCTTCGACTACTCCTCGGACAACGGGCAGATGACCCGGCAGTTCACCTTCGCCGTCACCGTCGAGAAGCACGAGCCGATCGTCCTCACCGAGCACGACGACTCGACCTGGGCGGACCGGAGTGACCTGCCGACCGTCAGCGACGAGACCCGAGCGCTCCTCCTCCCCTGACACCCGCGGTACGCGTAGGGCAGCGGCGCGGGCCGTGGGCAGCTCCGCAACGAGTCGTCCACGACCCGCGCTGTTGCTCAGTCGCCCGTCTGCTCGCCGCGCGGGTCACGCAAGGGCCGCAGCCCGTCCCGATGCGATCAGACAGTCGCATAACGGCCATGGAAATTGATGCACTCGTGGACCAGCGGAGACAGGGGTTCCCGAAGCTCGCGCAGATCCCGTACGACCGCTAGCGCCGCCAACCCGAGCCTCCCCGTCTTCATCCAGACCGCAGATCGGTCGGACGAGATGCGAACGATTCAGGAATCCGAAGAACAGGACGGAGCCCCGGCCGGAACGGGTACCGGCCGGGGCTCCTGCTCTGGGGTGTGAAGACAGGCTCCGGGGGGTGGGCGATACGTTTCGCCCGGGTGGGGACGGTGGCTCAGCAGCCGTTGAGGATCGAGCTGAGCGCGCTCTTCTCGGCGCTGTCCACGCTGAGGCCGTAGTAGTACTTCACCTGCACCCAGGCACGGGCGTAGGTGCAGCGGTAGGAGGTCTGCGGCAGCCAGTGGGCCGGGTCCTGGTCGCCCTTGCTGCGGTTGGAGGAGGCCGAGACGGCGATCAGCTGCGGACGGGTGAGGTCGTTGGCGAGGGCCTTGCGCTGGTCCGTGCTCCACGCCCAGGCGCCGGAGCGCCAGGCCTCGGCCAGCGGCACCAGGTGGTCGATGTCGAAGGAGGAGGCGCTGGTGGTGGTGACGTTGTCGTAGGCCGAGACCCAGTTGCCGCTGGTGGCCGAGCAGTTGCTGGCGGTCACCACGCCGCTGCCGTCGCGCTTGAGGACGGTCTCACGGGTGTCGCAGGTACCGGCGATGGTGATCCAGTGCGGGAACAGCGCCCGGTCGTAGGTGCTGTCGTGGGACTCGGCCGCCACGGAGATGGAGGCCAGGTAGGTCCGGGCGGTGGCCGCCGAGACGGGGGTGGGCAGCGCGGCCTGGGCGGAGCCGGCACCGGCGAGCAGGGTGGCCGCGGCGAGCAGCAGGGCGCCGAGGGCGGCCACCAGGGCACGGTGGAGCGGGCGTATCGCGGGCATGCGGGTACTCCAGGGTGGGATGGAGGAGGGCAGGGGGGAACCCCCGGGCTCAACGGAGCGGGCCCGGGCCGTCAACCAGCATGGCGCCGTTCGGTTTACGCGGGTAGACCTTGAAGGTGAACTTTTGACCGATGATCAGTTCGGCACGCCGGGGGAACGCGCCAGGGGCACGCCGGGGCGCACACCGGACGGACCCCGGCGCGGTGCCGGGGCCCGCCCGGTGGTGGCGCGGTCGGAACGGGTGACGGTCTGAACGGGCCGCCGGTCAGGACGGGTTGGCGGTCAGAACAGGTTGGCGGTCAGAACGGCGCAGCGGTCAGGACGGGCGGCGTTCCACCATGGCGGCGAGCACGCTGCGCCAGTCCTCCCCCGGCTCCGGGCGGAGCAGGTCGGCCAGGGCGTCGGCCCGGTAGTGCCAGGGGCGCC
Organism: Kitasatospora sp. NPDC048239; assembly: GCF_043202015.1. Taxonomy (NCBI): domain Bacteria; kingdom Bacillati; phylum Actinomycetota; class Actinomycetes; order Kitasatosporales; family Streptomycetaceae; genus Kitasatospora; species Kitasatospora sp. NPDC048239. The sequence goes on from NZ_JBICZP010000009.1 coordinate 338,316, forward strand.
GCAGCTCCGGATCGGCGTCCGCCCGCAGCTCGATCACGCTGGACGAGCCGAGCAGGCGGACCAGTTCGGCCGCCAGCTCGGGCCAGGAGACGTGGCCGGTCACGGCGTTGACGATCCGGCCGGACGCCCGGCCGGTACCGTCGGCGCAGCCGGTGACGGCCCGCGCGAGGGCGGCCGAGTGCACCCAGGAGGCGCCGTACCAGTCGGGGCCGTCCGCCGCCGGGGCCGGCAGGACGAGCGGCTCGCCGGCGCTCGCGGCCTGGTACAGCGCGCCGGTGGAACCCCAGCGGAGCTGGTCGCGCAGCCGCCGGTGCGGGCCCCAGACGATCGGCGAGCGCACCACCGCGCCACGGCCGCGGCCGGCCTCGACGGCCTCCAACAGCAGTCGCTCGCAGTCGAGTTTGGCCTGTCCGTACGGGCTGACCGGCTGCTCGGCCGGGCCGCCCTCGGCCACCTCGGCCGCGGTCGGCCGGCCGTAGGCGTCGATGCTGCCGACGAACACGAAGTCGCCGCCCTGCCAGCCGTCCAGCAGCGCGCGCATGGCCGCCACGTCGGTCGCGTGCTCGGTGAAGGTGCACGCGGCGTGGATGACGGTGTCGACGCCGTCGACCGCGCGGCGCAGGCTGTCCAGGTCGGCGAGGTCCCCCTCGGCGACCTCGACGCCCTGCCGGGCCAGCAGGTGCGCCGACTCCGGCCTGGCCAGCGCACGGACCGGGCGGCCCTGGGCCAGCAGCTCCTGGAGGACGGCGGCGCCGACCCCGCCGGTGGCGCCGGTGAGCAGGACGGTGCCCGCGCGCGCCGGGCGGCGGCCCGCGTCGGACGGCCGCCCGGGGGCGGCGCGGCGCTCGGCGGCGCGGGCGTCGAGCAGGCCGGCAAGAGCGCGCGGGGTGCGCTGCTCCAGCACGTCGAGCCCGGTCAGCGGCAGCCCGGTGCGGATCCGCAGCCGCTCCGCGAGCTGGACCGCCACCAGGGAGTGGCCGCCCAGCGCGAAGAAGTCGCCGTCCGGCTGCGGGGTGGTGCCGAGCAGTTCGCCGAAGGCCGCCCGCACGGTGTCCAGCGGCTCGCTCCCGCCGGCCGGGGCGGCGCCCGCGCCGGGCAGCCGGGCCTGGTCGACCGAGCCGTCCGCCTGCCGGGGCAGGGCGTCCACCAGGGTGACGGCGGCCGGGAGGCTGCTCGCCGGGACGCGGCGGCGCAGCGCGGTGCGCAGGTCCAGGCCGCTGGGTGCGTCCGGGCCGCGGACCACGGCGTAGGCGAGCGCCGGTCCGCCCTCGGGGGTGAGGACGGCGGCCTCGGCGACCCTCGGGTCGGCGAGCAGCGCGGCGACGGCGGGGTGCTCGGCCTCCGCAACCGAGGCGGAGGCCGAGTCGGAGGTCGAGTCGGAGACGGCACCGGTGAGCCGGGCCCCGGGCAGGTCGCCGAGGCGGCGGGCCGGGTCGGCCGCGACGGCCGTGAGCAGCTCGGCGAAGCCGGTGAGCAGCCGCTGCGCGGTGGGCTCGTCGAGGGCGGCCGTGTCGTGCTGGACCAGGCAGCGGGGCTGCGGGCCCTCCTCGACCAGCAGGGCGAGGCCGAACTTGGCCAGCCCGAGGTCGATCTCGACGGCCTGGGCCGCGAGGCCGGGCAGGGCGAGCGGCTCGGCCGGCCGGATCAGGTCGCAGCTGACGGCGAGCAGCGGGTTGCCGTCCGCGTCGCGGGCGGCGGCGCCGAGCCGCTCCAGGATCAGGTCGAACGGGACGTCGTGGTGGGCCTGGGCGTCGAGCAGCGCGGCCCGGACCAGGCCCAGCACCTCGGTGAACTCCGGGTCGCCGGGGAGCTCGGCGCGGATCGGGAGGGTGTTGACGCCCAGTCCGACCAGTCGGCGCAGTTCGGGCCGGGCGCGGTGGCCGCCGGCGCAGCCGAGGGTGAGGTCGGCTTCGCCGGTGGCGGTGCGCAGGGTGGCGAAGGCCGCGGCCAGGACCACCGCGAACAGGGTGGCGCCGTGCTCCGCCCCGAGCCGCCGCAGGCCGTCGAGGGTCGCGGTGGTGAGCGGGGCGGTGTGCAGGCCGGCCTGCCGGGTGCGCGCGCCGGGTGGGACGGGCCGCAGCAGTGCCGTGCCGCGGGCGCCGGCGAGTGCGGCGGCCCGGCGGTCGGCGGCGGCGGTGAGCTCGGCGTCGCGGGCGCGCTCCCAGCGGGCGTAGTCGGCGTACTGGGTCTCGACCTCCGCCAGTCCGGCGGGCCCGCCGGTGCGGGCGGCCTGGTACAGCGCGGCGAGGTCGGCGCCGAGGACGGGCAGCGAGCCGCCGTCGACGGCGATGTGGTGCAGCGTCAGCAGCAGGGTGTGGTCCTCCGGGCCGTGCCGCAGGAGCAGAGCGCGCAGGACCGGGCCGGCGGCGAGGTCGAACGGCCGGGCCGCCTCTTCGGCCAGCAGCTCCGGTGCCTGCGCGGGTGTGGCGGGCACCACCGGGAGCGGCACCGCGGTGGTGGGGCCGACCTCCTGGTAGGGCTGGTCGTCGCGCTGCCCGTAGCGGGTGCGCAGGACGGTGTGGCGGGCGGTGAGGGCGGTCAGCGCTCCGGCGAGCGCCTCGGCGTCGAGCGGGCCGCGCAGGCGGGTGGCGAGCGGCACGTTGTAGAGGGCGCCGCCCTGGCCGAGCCGGTCCATCAGCCACATCCGCTGCTGGGCGTGCGAGAGCGGGGCCGGGCCCTCGCCCTGGAAGGCCGCCGGGCGGGCCGTCCGGTCCTGCCCGGCCCCGGCCCGGCGGCGGGCGAGCCGCAGCAGGGCGGCCTGGTCGGTGGCGGTCATCGGAGCTGCTCCCTGGAGTTCTCGGGGACGACGCTGGTGCCGTCGGCACGGTCGCCGTCGGCGGGGTCCGTACCGGGGTCCGAACCGTCCTCCGTGCCGTGGGCGGCGAGCAGGGCGCGTTCGATCAGCGCGGCCTGCCCGGCGACGGTGGGGTGGTCGAGGAAGTCGCCGAGCGGGAGCTCGACGCCGAGGTCCTCGCGCAGGTCGTCGACCACCCACATGGCCAGCAGCGAGTGGCCGCCCTCGGCGAGGAAGTCGGCCTCCGGGGATGTCACCGGGTGTTCCAGGGCCCGCGACCAGGCGGCGGCGACGACCTCCTGGATCGGGGTCAGCTCGGAGGCGGTCCCCTCCTCGGCGGGGCCGGCCTCGGCGGGCCCGTCCTCGGCCAGCGCCCGGCGGTCGACCTTCCCGGTGCCGGTCAGCGGCAGTGCGTCCAGGACGGTCCAGGCGGTGGGCACCAGGTGGGCCGGCAGCAGGTCGGCGAGGCGGCGGCGGAGCACCTCGGGCGCCAGTCGCACGCCCTCGGCCGGGACGACGTACGCGGTGAGGGCGGCGTTCTCCTGGCCGGCCCGGCGGACCACCACGGCCGCGTCGGCGACCTCGGGGTGCCGGCGCAGGGCGTGCTCGATCTCGCCGGGCTCGATCCGGAAGCCGCGGACCTTCACCTGGTCGTCGACCCGGCCGTGGAAGTCCAGGGCGCCGTCCGGGCGTTGGGCGACCAGGTCGCCGCTGCGGTAGGCCCGGCCGGCGCCGGGGAGCTCGCGGAAGTACTCCGCGGTGAGGTCCGGCCGGCCGAGGTAGCCGGTGGCCAGCCGGGCTCCCGCGATCCACAGCTCGCCCCGGGTGCCGGGCGGCACCGGGGCCTGCCGCTCGTCCAGGACGAGGACCCGGGCCCCGCCGAACGGGCGGCCGATCGGCGGCGGCCCGGCGCAGTCGGCCGGGGTGAGGCGGTGCAGGGTGGTGTAGGTGGTGGCCTCGGTCGGCCCGTAGGCGTTGACCAGCTCCAGCCAGGGGAAGGCCTTCAGGACCGCGCCCGCGTGTTCGGGCGAGAGCGCCTCGCCACCGACGATCAGGGTGCGCAGCAGGCCGAAGATCCGGGACTGGCGGGCCGCCAGGTGGTGGAAGAGCGCGGTGGTGAGGAAGGCGGTGGTGACGCCGAACCGCTCGACGTCGGCGGCGAGTTCCTCGGCGCCGGGCCGTTCGGCGGGCGAGACGGCGACGGCGGCGCCGCACACCAGCGGGGCCCACAGCTCGAAGGTCGAGGCGTCGAAGGTGGCGGGCGAGTGGAACAGCACGCGGTCGCCGGGCCGCAGCGCGATCGCGTCGGGGGCGGTGACCAGGTCGGTGATCGCGCCGTGCGGCACCTGGACGCCCTTGGGGCGGCCGGTGGAGCCGGAGGTGTAGATCACCAGGGCGGCCGCCTGCGGGCCGTTCGCGGCCGGTCCGGGCAGGCCTGGGGCGTCCTCGCCGTCGGACCCGCGGTCGGCGAGGACGAAGGTCCGCCCGTCCGGCAGGTCGGCCTCGGCGAGCAGCGCCTTGTCGCCGAGGGTGAGCCGGACCCCGGCGTCCTCGATCATCGCGTGGGTGCGCGGACGCGGATAGGCCGGGTCCAGCGACACGGTGTGGGCGCCGGCCCACCAGACGGCGAGCTGGGCGACGACGAGGCGGGTGGAGCGGGCGCAGAGCAGGCCGACGGCGCTGCCGGGGCCGATCCCGCGGGTGGTCAGCTCGGCCGCCAACTGCGCGGCGGCGGTGACGAGTTCGCGGTAGGTCAGGACGGTGGTCCCGTCGGTCACGGCGAGGGCGTGCGGGTGCTGCTCGGCCTGCCGGGCGATCAGGACGGGGACGGCGGGGAGGGCGGGGACGGCGGCGGGCTGCCCGGCCGCGGCGCCGCCCGGGGTGGGAGCGGTCATGGTGGTTCCCTTCCGGGCGCCCCGGCCGGGGCCGGGGCGCCCTGTGACGGCGTGCGGTCAGGCGGTGGCGACGACGCCGGGGCGCCGGTCCTCGACCAGCCGCCCGACGCTGCGCAGGTCGGGCTGGCGCAGCAGTTGGGCGGCGCGCAGCCGGACGCCGTACTCCTCCTCCAGGGCGGCCAGCAGCCGCGCGGCGGCGAGCGAGTTGCCGCCGGACGCCAGGAAGTTGTCCTGCGGGCCGAGCCCGGGGCGGCCGAGCAGCTCCCGGCAGAGCCGCAGCACGGTCTGCTCGGTGGGCGTCTCGCCCTCCTCCCCCGCCTCGGCGGGGCCGGCGGCCTCCTCGGCGGCGAGCAGGGCGGCGCGGTCGACCTTGCCGTTGGCGTCCAGCGGGAAGGCGTCGACCAGGCGGACGACGGTCGGCACGGCCTGCTCGGGGAGCCAGAGGCGGACCTCGGGCAGCAGGGCTGCGCCGTCCGCGAGCTCCGCGCCCGGCGCCGGCTGGACGAAGGCGACCAGGCGGACGCCGGCCGGGCCGGGCTGTGCGGCGACGGCGGCGCGGCGGACCCGGCCGTCGCGCTCGAAGGCCGCCTCGACCTCGGCGGGTTCGATCCGGACGCCGCTGACCTTCACCTGGTCGTCGAGCCGGCCGTGGAACTCCAGCACGCCGTCCGGGCGCATCACCACCCGGTCCCCGGTGCGGTAGACGCGGTCGGTCCCCTCGACGCCCGCGGGCGCGTCGACGAAGCGGCGGGCGGTGAGCTCCGGGTCCAGGTAGCCGATGGCCAGGCCGCGGCCGCCGATGCACAGTTCGCCGGCCTCCCCGCGGGGCACCGGGCGGCCGTCCTGGTCGGTGACCAGCACGACGGCGCCGGGCACCGGCAGGCCGATCGGCGGCGCGCCGGTGCCGTGGTCGGCGCCGGGGGCCATGGTGTGCACGGTGGTGGCGACGGTGGCCTCGGCCGGGCCGTAGTCGTTGTGGACGGTCGCGGTGACGTCCGGCCCGGGGGTGCGGCGCAGCCGGTCGCCGCCGATGGTGAGGTGGCGCAGCGCCAGGCCGGTCGGCCAGGGCCGGTCGAGCAGCGGCTCGGCCAGCGGGGTGGGCAGGACGGCGACGGTGATCCCGGCGGTGCGCCACCAGTCGGTGAGCGCGTTCCGGTCCCAGCGGACGGCGTCGGGGGCGACGCTCAGGGCTGCGCCGGAGGTGAGGGTGCCCCACAGCTCCATCAGGTGCGGGTCGAAGGCGACGCCGATCAGCAGGCTGTGCCGGTCCCCGGGGCCCAGGCCGGTCAGTTCGCGGTACCAGTGCAGCATCGCGCCGAGCGAGGACTCGCCGACGGCCACCGCCTTGGGGGTGCCGGTGGAGCCGGAGGTGAGCACCGCGTAGTGGGTGCCGGTGGGTGCGGCGACGGCGTCCGCCGGGGCGGGGGCGAACGCGGCGACCACGGTGGCGGCGGCGTTGGCGCCCTCGGTGGGGAGGGTCAGCGGGAGCCGGTCGGCGGCGCGGTGTGCGGGCGGCAGCAGCGCGGGGTCGCCGATCAGGCAGGTGACCCGCAGGTTGTCGGCGACGGCCTGGAGCCGACGCTCGCCGGGGCGGGGGCCGAGCGGCAGGTGGACGGCGCCGAGCCGGGCGACCGCCAGGGTGGCGGCGACCAGGGCGGCCGAGTGGTCCAGGCAGAGCCCGACCAGGTCGCCGGGGCGGACCCGGTCGCGCAGGGCGTCGGCCAGGGTGTCGGCGAGGCGGTCGAGTTCGGCGTAGCTCCAGCTGTGCGCGCCGTCGATCAGCGCGGGGGCGTCCGGGGTGCGGTGCGCCCAGGTGGTGAAGAGGTCGAGCACGGCGCCGTCCTGGTGCGGCCGGCCGTACCCGATGCTGAGGGTTTCGTGATGGTTCGTCATGTCACGTTCTCCGAAACGGTGGTGGCGGCTGCTCAGCTCAGGCCCATGGCCTGGGCGACGATCACCTTCTGGACCTCGGAGGTCCCCTCGATGATCGTCATCATCCGGACGTAGCGGTACAGGAACTCCAGCGGGTGACCGCGCACCCAGCCGGTGGCGCCGTGCACCTGGAGCGAGCGGTCGACCGCGCGGACGGCGGTCTCGGAGGCGGTGAGCTTGGCGAGCGCCGCGTTCTCGGGCGCCTCGGTGCCGTCGTCGACCAGCCGGGCGCAGGCCAACGTCAGCAGCTTGGACGCCTCCACCTCGGCCCGGGTGGTCACCAGGTGCTCCTGGACGTGCTGGTAGGCCCCGATCCGCTGGCCGAAGGCCTGCCGCTCCCGGGCGTACTCGACGCCGAGCCGCAGCGCGTACTCGGCGACGCCGTTGCACATCGCGGCGACCACCAGGCGCCCCCGGGAGAGGCTGTCCATGGCCAGGGCGGTCGCGGCGCCGACGCCCTCGGCGCCGCCGATCACCGCGTCCATCGGGACGGTGACCTGGTCGAGGGTCAGCTCGAACAGCGGCTCCCCGGACATGCCCTCGTAGCGCTGGCCGATCCGCAGGCCGGGCTGGTCCATCGGCAGGACGAACGCGGTGGCGCCGGCGGTCGGGCCGTCGCCCGTGCCGAGGTCGGTGGCGGTGACCACGAGGGCGAGGTCGGCGCGGTCGGCGTTGCTGACGAAGGTCTTGCGGCCGTTCAGCACCCAGTGGTCGCCGTCGCGGACGGCGGTGGTGGTGAGGCGGAACGCGTCCGAGCCGGCCTGCGGCTCGGTGAGGGCGAGGCAGCGGGCGGCCTCGCCGCGCACCAGCGGCACCAGGTGGCGCTCGATCTGCTCGGGGGTGCCGTGCCGCAGCAGCGGGCTGGGGCCGTCGGAGCCGGCCAGCGCGTACTGCGCCAGCGGGCAGCCGCTGCGCCCGGCGGCGTGGTGCAGCAGCACCACGGCGGTGAACGGCATGCCGGAGCCGCCGAGCTCCTCGGGGTAGTCGCCGGCGTAGAAGCCGAGCGCGGCCGAGCGCTTGCGGACGTAGGCGCGCAGGTCCGCGGGCACCTGGTCGTCGGTCTCGGGCAGGTCGGCGGCCAGCGGGACGAGCTCGCGGCGCACGAAGCTCTCGAAGGCGTCGACCAGTTCGCGGTGGTCGGCCTCCAGGACGGCGGAGGGGGCGGAGCTCATCGGGCACCTCCGGTCAGGGCGCGGGCCTGGTCGGCCAGGACGGGGTTGCGGAACAGTGTGCGCAGCGCCGGGCGGCTGCCCAGCCGCGGCTCCAGCCAGGCCGCCAGCTGCGCGGCGAGCAGGGAGTGCCCGCCGACCTCGAAGAAGTGCGAGTCGGCGGTGAACCGGTCGTGGCCGAGCACCTCCCGCCAGGCCTCGGCGACGAGCTCCTGGCCGGCGTCGGCGAAGGCCTGGGCCTGCGGGGTGTCGCGCTCGGCGGCGGCGGGCGCCTCGGCGGCGAGCCGGGCCAGGGCGACCCGGTCGGGCTTGCCGCCGGGCAGGACCGGCATGGTGTCGAGGGCGGTCCAGCCGGCCGGGACGAGCCCGCCGGGCAGCCGCAGCGCCAGGGCGGCGTGCAGGGCGGCCTGGTCGGGCTGCCCGGCGCCCTCCAGGAAGCCGACCAGGCGGGGGCCGCCGGCCGGGTCCTGGTGCAGCACGACCGCGCAGAAGCGGCCGCCGAGCTCGGCGCTGGCCGCGGCCTCGATCTCCTCCAGCTCGATCCGGTACCCGCGGAGCTTGACCTGGTTGTCCTGGCGCCCGAGGAACCAGAGCCGGCCCCGCAGGTCGCGGTAGCCGCGGTCGCCGGTGCGGTACACCCGCTCGCCGCCGAGGGCGGGGACGGTGACGAACCGGGCGGCGGTGGTCTCGGGGTGGCCGAGGTAGCCCTCGGCGAGCGCGCCGCCGCCGACCACGAGTTCGCCGACGCCGCCGTCCGGCAGCGGCCGCAGGCCCTCGTCCAGGACGTGGACCCGCACGCCGGGCAGCTCCAGGCCGAGCGGGATCTCGGCGTCCTCGGCGAGGTCGGCCGCGGTGACCTCGTGCACGGTGGAGGTGACGGTGGCCTCGGTGACGCCGTAGGCGTTCAGCACCGTGGCGGTGGTGTCGTCGGTGAGGCCGCTCAGGGCGCGGGCGGGCAGCCGCTCGCCGCCGAGCACGAGCAGCCGGGGGGACCACCGGCCGTCCCGCAGCGCCTCCCGCAGGTCCTCGCGGACCGCCAGGAAGTAGCTGGTCGGCAGGTTGGCGACGGTGACCCCGCGGGCGGCCAGCACCGCCACCAGCTCGGGGCCGGTGGGCACCTCGCGCTGCGGCACCACCAGGGCGGCGCCGGCGGCGAGCGAGGGCAGCACCTCCTCCAGCGCCACGTCGAAGGACGGCCGGGCGAACAGCAGGACCCGGTCGGCGGGGGTCAGCGCGTACCGGTCGGCGAGCGCCGCGACGTAGCGGGCCAGCGCGGTCCGGCCGACCAGCACCGGCTTGGGCACCCCGGTCGAGCCGGAGGTGTGGATCACGTACGCGGCGCCGTCCAGCAGCGCGGCGGGCTCCGCCTTGGGGAACGCCGGGCCGTCCAGCAGCGCCGGGGTGACGCCCTCGGCGGGCAGCGCCGTGGCGCTCTGCCGGGTGGCCAGTACCAGGGCCGGGTTCAGACGCTCCAGCAGCAGGCCGAGCCGGGCCGCCGGGTCCTCGGCGGACAGCGGGGCGTACACCGCGCCGAGGCGCAGGCAGGCGAGCAGCGCGACGACGCTGTCCACCCCGCGCGGCAGGACGGCGGCGACCGGCACGCCCGCGGTCACGCCCGCGGCGCGCAGCCGCTCGGCGAGGGCGCCGACCCGGCGGTCGAGGTCTCCGTAGGTGAGCCGCTCGGAGCCGGCGATCACGGCGAGGGAGGCCGGGTCGTGGGCGGCGGCCGGGTCGAGGGCGGCCTCCTCCCGCACGGCGGCGGGGTCGAGGGCGGCGGGGGCCGGCGCGGGCTCGGCCGGGGCCAGCTCGGCGAGGGCCGTCCCGGGCCGGTCCAGGTAGCAGCGCAGCAGCTCCAGCAGGCGCTCGGCCAGCAGCCCGGCGACCTCGGCGCCGAACAGGTCCGTGTCGTAGTCCCAGACCAGGGTCATCCCGGCGGCGCCGTGCTTCTCGCCGACCACGCGGCGGTCGTCCGGCAGCAGCACGAGGTCCAGGTCGAAGCGGGTGGTGCCGGTGTTGAAGCCCTCGTACAGGGAGATCTCCAGGTCCGGTGCCTGGAGGTCCGGCAGCGCCGCGTCGTGCGCGCTGAACATCACGCTGAACAGCGGGTTGTCCGCGCCCGTGGTGTGCAGCCCGAGGGCGCGGGTCAACTCCTGGACGGGCACGTCCTGGTGGGGCAGGGCGCGGATCAGGACGTCGGTCGCCTCGTCCACCGCGTCGGTGCCGGAGGCGGCCGGGTCCAGCCGCAGCCGCAGCGGCACGGTGTTGACGAACATGCCGAGGGTGCCCTCGAAGCCGAGCGGGCGGTTGCCGACGGCGGTGCCGATGACCAGCTCGCGGTGGCCGCTGTGCCGGCGCAGCAGCTCGGCGAAGAGGGTGAGCAGGGTGCTGAACGGCGTGTGGCCGTCCTGTCGGCCGCGCTCGCGCAGCCGCTCGGCCAGGTCGGCGCCGATCGACTGCCGCAGCTGTCCGCCCCGGTGGCGGCGGACCGCCCCCGGCTGGGCGAGCCCGGGCAGGCTCAGGTCGAGCGGGGCGTTCGCCAGCTCCTGCTGCCAGAAGTCCAGGCTGCGTTCGCGGGCCTCGGTCCGGGAGCCGTCGGTGTCGAGCCGGACGTGCTCCTCGTAGGAGCGGGCCTCGGGCAGGACGGCCGGCTCGCCGAGGACGTGCGCGCGGTAGACCGTGAAGAGGTCGCGCAGCAGGATCGCGAACGAGTGGCCGTCGTGGATCAGGTGGTGCTCGACGTGGATCAGCCGGTGGTGGTCGTCGGCGAGCCGGACGAGGTGCCAGCGCAGCAGCGGCGCCTGCGTGGTGTCGAGCGGTTCGGCGGCCTCGGCGGCGAGCAGCGCGCGGAAGGCCTCCTCGGGGTCGGCCTCGCCGGAGAGGTCGCCGATGCGCAGGCGCGGTTCGGCGTCGACGGCGACCCGCTGGCCGGGCACGCCCTCCGGGCGGGCGACCAGCTCCAGGCGCAGGCCGGGGTGGTGGGCGATCACGCCCGCCAGGCCGGCGCGCAGGGCGTCGGTGTCGAGCGGGCCCCACAGGTCGAGGGCGGCGGTGAAGTTGTAGGCGCGGCTGCCGGGGAGCATCTGCTCGTGCAGCCAGACGATCTCCTGCGAGGAGGAGAGAGCGAACATGGACGGTTCCCTTGCGGTGGGCGGGCGGGTGGTTCGGTCAGGCGGTGGGGCGGGCCTGGTGGGCACGCCCCGGGCCGGGGCGGGCGCCGGGGGTGGTGGCGCGGACGCCGGTGGTTCGGGTGGTTCGGGTGGTTCGGGGTGGCGCGGTGGCGCGGTGGTGCAGGTGGGTGGTTCGGTGGCGCCGGGTGGCGCGGTGGTCCGGGTCCGCTCAGCGGGCCGGACGCAGGTGGTGGCTCAGGGTGGTCAGCAGCAGCGCGAACGCGGCCTCGGCGGCGTCGTCCGGGCAGCGGTCGCGGTCCCAGGCGAGGCGGACCAGCAGGTCCTCGCCGTGCGAGGCGGAGACGGCCAGCGGCGCGCCGAGCGGGCGCCCGGCCAGGTGGGTCTCCCGGCCCTCCGTGCCGTCGAGGACCAGCGGCGGGCGGCGCTGCAGGTCCTCGAAGGTCAGCAGGCCGTCCGGCTCGCCCGACCACTGCGCCCCGGCGGACCGGGCGGCGCGGACCAGCTCGTCGAAGGGGGTGTCGGCGTGGTCCAGGTCGTCCCACCAGGCGTCGCCGAGCTCGTCCAGGCTCCGGGGCGGGCCGGCCGCGGCCGGGTGGACCAGGGTGTTGAGGAAGCAGCCGAGGACCGGTGGCGCGCCGGGCGGGCGGCCGCCCCACGGGTAGCCGAGCGCGAGGGTCCGGTCGGTGCCGAGCAGTCGGTGCGCGGCGGCCGAGACGGCGTCCAGCAGGGCGGGGAAGACCGCGCCGCGCGCCGCCCCGGTGGCGGCGGGCAGCCGCTCGCTGAGCATGCCGGTGGGCTGCGGGGGCGCGCCCCGGCCCCTTCGGCCGGTCGCCGCCGTCCCGCCCGGTCCGCCGAGACCGCCCAGCCGGGCGGCCCAGTGCGCCTGGGCGGCGGCGTTGGCGGCGGCGGCCTCGGCCGCCAGCTGGAGCTCGACCGCCTCCCGGTACCCGGCCGAGCCGTCGGCGGCCGGGTCCCCGGCGGACCGCTCGTCCTGGGCGTAGGCCTCGGTGAGTTCGGCGGTGACGATGCCGAGCGACTGCTCGTCACAGGCGGCGTGGTCCAGCGCGAGGGCCAGCAGCTCCTCGTCGCCGTCCGGGTCGGCCGCCAGCAGCAGGCGCAGCGCGGGCCCGTCGGCCGGCCAGTCGAGCAGGGCGCGCAGCAGGGCTCCGCGGGCCGTGTCGGCGGGGCCGACCGGAGCGAGGGCCACCTCGACGGACGGGTCGCCGAGCTGTAGGACGGGGGTGCCGCGGACGGTCCCGAAGCGGCCGCGCAGGGCCGGGTGGCCACCGGCCAGCCGGACCGCGGCGCGGTGCAGCCGCGGCAGGTCCACCGTGCCGCGCGGGAAGGCGAAGAACAGCGGTACGACGTCCGGGCGGTGCTGCGGGTCCAACTGGCGGGAGATCAGGAAGCGGCGCTGGGCTCCGGTGAGCGGGAGCAGGTTCGGGGGTCCGTCGGCGGCGGCGACGGACCGGTACCGGGCGAGGTACGCGGCGGTGATGCTCGGGGGCACGGACGGGTCTCCGTTCGCGGTGTCACGGTTCAGGGCATGGCGGTTCAGGGCATGGCGGTTCAGGGCATGGCGGTTCGGGGCGCGGCGGTTCGGGGCGCGGCGGTTCACCGGGCCGGCCGGGCGGTCCGGGCGGTCGGGGTGCGGGGGTCAGGAGACGGGTCTGGCCTCGGCGGCCTGGTCCCGGTCCTCGTCCTGGTCCCGGTCCTGGTCGTCGACGGGCAGCTCCCGCAGGCCGCGCAGCGGCGAGAACACCAGCCGCAGCGGCACCAGCACGAAGCCGACGGCGCAGACCCAGAGGGCGGCACGCGGTCCGGCGACATCGGCCAGCGCGCCGCCCACCAGGGCGCCGAGCGGCAGGGTGCCCCAGACCAGGAAGCGCATGGTGGCGTTCATCCGGCCGAGCAGTTCGGGCGGGCAGACGGTCTGGCGGAAGCTCACCTGGGCGACGTTGTACGCCACCGCGCCGAACAGCACCACGGCCGAGCCGATCCCGAACAGCACGACCCCGGCACCGCGACCGGACAGCGGCCAGAGCATCGCGAAGGGTGCCGAGACCGCCGCGGACAGCCAGATCAGCCGGGCCTGGCCGACCCAGCGGGCCAGCGGGCCCGCACACAGCGCCCCGGCCAGGCCGCCGACGGCCGAGACCGACAGCAGGACGCCGATCGCGGCGGGTGACAGCTCCAGCGTCCGGACCCAGAAGACGGTCTGGACGGCCATCAGGATGGCGGAGAAGAAGTTGGACAGCCCGGTGGCGGTGGCGATCACCCGCAGCAACGGGTGGCGCAGCACGTACCGGACGCCCTCGGCGACCTCCGTCCGCAGCGCGCGCCCGGGCTCCGACCGGGGCTCGGGCTCCTCGACCCGGATACCCGTCAGCAGCACCACCGAGACCAGGTAGCCGATCGCGTCCGCGACGATCGCCAGGGGCGCGCCGAGCAGCTGGACCAGCCCGCCGCCCAGCCCCGGACCGGCGATCTGGGCACTGGACCGCACGGTCTCCAACGCGCCGTTGCCTCCGACCAGCTGCTCGCGCGGGAGCAGCTGCGGCAGGAAGGACTGGTGGGCCACGTCGAAGAAGACCGTCGCCACCCCGACGACCAGGGCCACCAGGTAGAGCTGGACCATCGTCAGCACGCCCAGCGCGGCGGCCGGCGGGATCGAGGCGACCGCGAGGCAGCGCACCACGTCCGCGCGAATCAGTACCGGCCGCTTGCGCATCCGGTCCAGCCAGGCGCCCGCGGGCAGCCCGACCAGGAGGAAGGCCGCGGTCTCGGCGGCCGTCAGCAGACCGACCTGGAAGGGCGTGGCGTCCAGCTCGAGGACGGCGACCAGGGGCAGCGCGACCAGGGTCACCTGGTTGCCGACCTGGGCGGCGGCGGCCCCCGAAAGGAGGAGTCGGAAGTCACGGTGGCCCAGCAGGCGGTCGGCGGCCGGGCGAGGGGTTTCGTTCATCAGTACGACTCTCGGTGACGACTTCGACACCGGGCAAGCGGTACGACCGTTTCCGGACTTCCCCGGGGGTGGCTGGATTCAACCACCCTCCCTGGCCACTTAACCCCCCTTCACCTGCGCCGGACCGGCTCGGGAGCCGGTCCGGCGGCCCCACCAGCACCGTCGTGACCAAGCGGTGAACCCGGTCACACGCGTACGACCCTGTCCGGTATCCGGACACTTATCTCCATCTCACCGGACGGCCGGATTCAACATGGCCGGATCCCGTGAAGTGCTGATGACCCGTCACTCGGCCATCACACCGGTGTGATAGAAGGCCGTACCGGATCGTGGGGACCTGTCGATTCGTCATTTTCCCTTCGCCTCGCCGGACTTGTGCGCCGCCACGGCGGCCCTCACCGACGTATCGGAGCCGGCCGTCCGGGGCCCGTAACGCAAACCGCCCCGCCCGGCGGTGGCCGGGCGGGGCGGTGAGCGGACGGAACGAGGTCAGGCGGCCGAACTGCCGCTGTCGGCGCCCTGGGTGACGGGCTTGGCGGGGGTGGTGGAGCGGCCGCCGCCGAAGAGCCCGAGGAACACCACCAGCGTCGGCACCAGATACAGCGCCCAGACCACCAGCTGCAGCACCGTCGGATCCGGCTGGAAGTTGAACACGCCCTTCAGCAGCGTCCCGTACCAGCTGTCCTTGGGCACCGCCGCGCTGACGTCGAACGCCACGTCGTGCAGGCCCCCGATCCAGCCCGCCTCCTGCAGATCGTGCACACCGTAGGCCAGCACCCCCGCCGCGACCACCACCAGCATCGCCCCCGTCCAGGTGAAGAACCGCGCCAGATCGATGCGCACCGCACCCCGGTAGAACAGCCAGCCCAGCACCCCCGACGTCAGCAGCCCCAGCGCCGCACCCGCCACCGGGCTGTAACCGTCGTCGGTGGCCTGCACCGCCGACCAGATGAACAGCGCCGTCTCCAGCCCCTCCCGGCCCACCGCCAGGAACGACGTCACCACCAGCGCCACCGACCCCAT
>NZ_JBICZP010000010.1:0-70415 GCF_043202015.1 Kitasatospora sp. NPDC048239
AGGACGGCGTCGGGGCCGACCTCGACGAAGGCGGTCGCCCCGGCTTCCGCGGCGGCGGTGATGCCGTCGGTGAAGCGGACGGCGTCGCGGACGTGGTGGACCCAGTACTCGGGGTCGGTGAGCTGTCCGGTCTCGGCCAGTGCACCGGTGACGTTGGAGACCACCGGGATCGTCGGCTCGCTGTACGCGATCTGCTGGGCGACCGCACGGAACTCCGCCAGCATCGGGTCCATCAGCGGCGAGTGGAACGCGTGGCTGACGCGCAGGCGCTGCGTCTTGCGACCGCCCTCGGCCAGCTGCTCGGCGATCGCGGTAACGGTCTCGTCGTCACCCGAAATCACTGTCGCGTTCGGCCCGTTGAGGGCGGCGATCGACGCCTTGCCCTCGTGCCCCGCGAGCAGCGGCAGCACGTCCGCCTCGCCGGCCTGGACGGCGACCATCGCACCGCCGGCGGGCAGGGCCTGCATCAGTCGGCCGCGGGCGGCGACCAGCTTGGCGGCGTCGGCGAGGTTGAAGACCCCGGCGACGTGGGCGGCGGCGATCTCTCCGATGGAGTGGCCGACCAGGATCTCGGGGCGGACGCCGAAGGCCTCCAGCAGCCGGTAGGCGGCGACCTCGAAGGCGAACAGGGCGGGCTGGGTGTAGCCGGTCTGGTCCAACTCCTCGGACTCGAAGCACAGATCGCGCAGCGAGCGCCCGAGGTGCTGGTCCAGTTCGGCACACGCGGCGTCGAAGGCCTCCGCGAAGACCGGGAAGCGCTCGTACAACTCCCGGCCCATACCCGCACGCTGAGCACCCTGACCGGTGAACAGCGCACCCACCTTCGGCGCGCCCTGCGCCACCCCGGTCGGGATCTCGCCCTCGGCCAGCGCCAGCAGCCCGGCGAGCAGCTCCTCGCGGTCCGCACCGACGACGACGGCGCGGTGCTCGAAGAGCGCCCGGCCGGTGAGGGCCTTGGCGACGGCGCCGAGGCCGAGTTCGTCCTGCTGGTCGGTGTACGCGGCGAGACGCTCGGCCTGTCCGCGCAGCGCCTCCTGGCTCGCGGCGGAGAGGACCCAGGCGGTCGGGCCCGCGGCCTCCACCGGGGCGGCCTCCGTGGTCGCGCTCTCGCCCTGCTCGATGATGACGTGCGCGTTGGTACCGCTGATGCCGAAGGAGGAGACGCCGGCCCGGCGCGGGCGGTCCTCCGCCTGCGGCCAGTCGCGCTGCTCGGTCAGCAGCCGCACCGCGCCGGAGGCCCAGTCGACGTGGTGGGTGGGCTCCTCGACGTTCAGGCTCTGCGGCAGCAGGCCGTGCTGCATCGCCATGACCATCTTGATCACGCCGCCGACACCGGCCGCCGCCTGGGCGTGGCCGATGTTGGACTTCAACGAGCCCAGCCAGAGCGGCTCCTGGCGGTCCTTGCCGTAGGTGGCGAGCAGCGCCCGTGCCTCGATCGGGTCGCCGAGCGAGGTGCCGGTGCCGTGCGCCTCGACGGCGTCGACGTCGGCGGTGGTGAGCCCGGCCTGGGCGAGGGCCTGCCGGATGACCCGCTCCTGGGAGGGGCCGTTGGGGGCGGTCAGGCCGTTGCTGGCGCCGTCCTGGTTGACCGCCGAGCCGCGCATGACGGCGAGGATCCGGTGCCCGTTGGCCTGGGCCACGGACAGCCGCTCCAGGACCAGGATGCCGACGCCCTCGGCCCAGGAGGTGCCGTCCGCGCTGGTGGAGAACGGCTTGCAGCGGCCGTCGGGTGCCAGGCCGCGCTGGCGGCTGAACTCCACGAACGACGAGGGCGTCGACATCACCGTCACGCCGCCGGCGAGTGCGAGGTCGCACTCGCCCTGCCGCAGCGCCTGTCCGGCGAGGTGCATCGCGACGAGCGAGGAGGAGCAGGCGGTGTCGATGGTGACGGCCGGCCCCTCCAGCCCCAGGGTGTAGGAGATGCGGCCGGAGGCGACACTGCCGGTGCTGCCGATGCCGACCATGCCCTCCAGCTCGCCGGGGACGGCGGCGAGCGGGGGCAGGTAGTCGTGGAACATGAGTCCGGCGAACACGCCGGTCCGCGAGCCGCGCAGGGAACGGGGGTCGACCCCGGCCCGCTCGATCGCCTCCCAGGAGGTCTCCAGCAGCAGCCGCTGCTGGGGGTCGATCGCCAGCGCCTCACGCGGCGAGATGCCGAAGAACCCGGCGTCGAACAGGCCGGCCTCGTGCAGGAATCCGGCCTCCCGGCAGTACGACGTCCCGAGCTGCTCGGGGTCGTCGTCGAACAGGCCGTCGAGGTCCCAGCCGCGGTCCGACGGGAAGGCGGAGATGCCCTCCCGCCCCTCGGACACCAGCCGCCACAGCTCCTCCGGCGAGGAGACCCCGCCCGGGAACCGGCAGGCCATGCCCACGATCGCGATCGGCTCCTGCTGCCGCTCCTCCATCTCCCGTACCCGACGGTTGACGTCCCGCAGCTCAGCCGTCGCCCGGCGGAGGTACTCCCGCAGACCGCTCTCGTTGTTCGACATCGCCAGTCCCCTAGCCCTTGCTCAGTTGTCCGGAGGTCAGAAGGTCTTGAGTTCGTTTTCGAGCGCCGCGAGCAGGTCGTCCTCGGACGCCTCGGTCAGCTCGGAGTCCGCCGTCGACCGCGCCAACTCGCGCAGTCGGCCGACGACTTCCTGGCGGAGCTCGTCGTCCGGGTCCAGCTGGGCCAGCGCCGCCTCGAAGCGGTCGAGGTCCGCCAGCAGCGGGTTGGTGGCCTCCGCCGGGGCCAGTTCGGTCCGGAGGTGGTCGGTCAGGGCGTGGGGGGTGGGGTAGTCGAAGACGAGCGTGGCCGGCAGGCGGAGCCCGGTCGCGCGGTTGAGCTGGTTGCGCAGTTCGAGGGCGGTCAGGGAGTCGAAGCCGAGGTCCTGGAAGAGGCGGTCGGGGTTGACCGCCTCGGGGCCGGTGAAGCCCAGGACGGTGGCGGCCTGCCGGCGCACCACGTCCAGCAGGAGCTCCTGCTGGGCGGTGGCGTCCAGCCCGGTCAGGCGCTCGGCGAGGCCGCCGCCGGCGGGCTGTGCGGCGGCGGCGCGGCGGGTCTGGGTGGCGACCAGGCGGCGCAGCAGCGGGCGGACGGTGTCCTGCTGGCCGAGGGCCTTCAGGTCGAGGCGGGCGGGGATGACGTGGTGCTGGTCGGTGCCGAGCGCGGTGTCGAAGGCGCTCAGGCCCTGGGCGTCGGAGAGCGGCAGGACGCCGGTGCTGCCGAGGCGCCGCAGGTTGGCGGCGCCGAGCTCCTCGGCCATGCCGCCGGCCGTCCACAGCCCGTAGGCGAGGGCGGTGGCGGGCAGGCCGGCCGCCCGGCGGTGGGCGGCGAGGGCGTCCAGGAAGGCGTTGGCGGCGCCGTAGTTGGCCTGCCCGGCGTTGCCCCAGGAGCCGGCCAGCGAGGAGAAGACCACGAACGCGGCCAGCGGGAGCTCGCGGGTGAGCTCGTGCAGGTGCCAGGCCGCATCGGACTTGGGGCGGTAGACCCCGTCCAGGCTGTCGGTCGAGATGCCCTCCACCAGGCCGTCGTTCAGTACGCCGGCGGCGTGCACGACGGCGGTGAGCGGGTGTTCGGCGGGGACGGCGGCCAGCAGGGCGGCCAGCGCCTCGCGGTCCGCGACGTCGCATCCGGCGATCGTCACCTCGGCGCCCGACTCGGCGAGTTCGGCGCGCAGTTCGGCCGCGCCGGGGGCGTCGGCGCCGCGGCGGCTGACCAGCAGCAGGTGGCGGACGCCGTGGGCGGCGATCAGGTGGCGGGCGACGACGGCGCCGAGGCCGCCGGTGCCGCCGGTGATCAGGACGGTGCCCTCGGCGTCGAGCGTCGCGGCGGTGTCCGGCGCGGCCGCGGTCCGGGTGAGCCGCGGAGCGCTCACCGCGCCGGCCCGGAAGGCGAGTTCGGGCTCGTCGCCGGCGATCGCCCGGGTCAGGGCGGTCAGGCTCTCCGCGGTGTCGTCGAGGTCGGCCAGGACGAGGCGGCCGGGGTGCTCGGCCTGGGCGGCGCGGACCAGGCCCCAGACGGGGGCGAGTGCCAGGTCGGGGGTGTCGGTGGCCGCGGCGCCCCGGGTGACGATCACCAGTCGGGAGTCGGCGAGCTTCTCCTGGGCCAGGAAGCCCTGGACCAGCTCCAGCGCCCGGTAGGAGGCGCTGCGCATCCGGGCGGGGGCGTCGGCCCCGGCGTCCGCGGTGACCTCGGCCAGGACGTACGGCGCGAAGCTGTCGGAGAGCTCGTCCCAGTCGGTGTACCGCTCCGCGCGGGTCAGGGCGTCCAGGCCGGTACCGAACACCGCCAGGCCGTCGACGGCGTCCTCCGCGACGGGGACGCCCGACCACTCGATGCCGAACAGCACGTCGGAGGCCCGGCCGGCGGCCGCGAGCTGCTCGGCCGAGACCGGCCGCAGGCCGAGGGAGTCCACGGTGAGGACGGGGGCGCCGGTGGCGTCCGCGAGGTGCAGGGCGACCTCCTGCGCGCCCTTGGTGGTGATCCGCACCCGCAGGGCGGTGGCGGCGGAGGCGTGCAGGGCCACCTCGGACCAGCTGAACGGCAGCAGGGTCTCGGTGGCGTCGGCCGGGCGGCTCAGCAGGATCGAGTGCAGCGCGGCGTCGAGCAGGGCCGGGTGGACGCCGAACCGCTCGGCGTCGCCGCGGTACTCCTCGGGCAGCCCGACCTCGGCGTACACCTCGTCGCCCGCGCGCCACAGGGCCCGCAGGCCCTGGAACGCCGGGCCGTAGTCGTAGCCCTGGTCGGCGAGCGTGCCGTAGGCGTCGCCCAGTTCGACGGGCTCGGCGCCGTGCGGCGGCCAGGCCTGCGGGGCGGGCGCGGGCGCCGCGGCGTCAGCGGCGAGCTGACCGGTGGCGTGCAGGGTCCAGCCGCCGTCCTGCGGGCGGGAGAACACGCTGACGGCCCGGGTGCCGTCCTCGGCGGCCTCCTCCACCACGACCTGGAGCTGGACGGCCTCGTCCTCGGTGAGCGCCAGCGGCGCCCGCAGGGTGAGCTCGCGCAGGTGCGGGGTGGCGGTGCGGTGGGCGGCCTGGAGGGCCAGCTCGATGAAGGCGGTGCCGGGCAGGATGGTCGTGCCGTGCACGGTGTGGTCGGCGAGCCAGGCGTGGGTGGCGAGTGAGAGCCGGCCGGAGAGGACCAGCTGGTCCGCGGTGGCGACCTCGGTGGCGGCGCCGAGCAGCGGGTGCTCGACGGTGCCGAGGCCGACGGTGGCGAGGTCGCCGGCGGGCGCCTGGCCCTGGATCCAGTAGTGCCGGTGCTCGAAGGCGTAGGTGGGGAGGTCCACCAGCGCGGCCTGCTCGGGCAGCAGCGGGCTCCAGTCGATCTTGACGCCGCGGGCCCACAGGCCGCCGAGTGCGGTCACCAGGGTGCCCGGCTCGTCCTGCTTGCGGCGGACGGCGGCGAAGGCGCTGATGCGCTCGTCGTCGGCCAGGATCTGCCGGGCCATCGCGGTGAGCACGGCGTCGGGGCCGGTCTCGACCAGCACCCGGGCGCCCGCGGTGACGGCGGCGGTGAGGCCGTCGGTGAAGCGCACCGCGTCGCGGACGTGCTGGACCCAGTACTCCGGGTCGGTGAGCTGTCCGGTCTCGGCGAGGGTGCCGGTGACGTTGGAGACCAGCGGGATCACGGGCTCGCTGTACGCGAGCTGCTCGGCGACCTTGCGGAAGTCGGCGAGCATCGGGTCCATCAGCGGGGAGTGGAACGCGTGGCTGACCCGCAGCCGCTGGGTCTTGCGGCCCTCGGCGGCGAGCTGCTCGGCGATGGCGGTGACGGTCTCGTCGTCGCCGGAGATCACCGTGGCGTTCGGGCCGTTGAGGGCGGCGATGGAGGCCTTGTCCTCGTGTCCGGCGAGCAGCGGCAGGACGTCCGCCTCGGCGGCCTGGACGGCGATCATGGCGCCGCCGGCGGGCAGGGCCTGCATCAGCCGGCCGCGGGCGGCGACGAGCTTGGCGGCGTCGGCGAGGTTGAAGACCCCGGCGACGTGGGCGGCGGCGATCTCTCCGATGGAGTGGCCGACCAGCACCTCCGGGCGGACCCCGAAGGCCTCCAGCAGCCGGTACGTGGCGACCTCGAAGGCGAACAGGGCGGGCTGGGTGTAGCCCGTCTGGTCCAACTCCTCCGACTCGAAGCACAGATCACGCAGCGAGCGCCCGAGGTGCCCGTCCAGCTCGGCGCAGGCGGCGTCGAAGGCCTCCGCGAACACCGGGAACCGCTCGTACAACTCCCGGCCCATACCCGCACGCTGGGCGCCCTGACCGGTGAACAGCACGCCCACCTTGGACGATCCGGCGGCCACGCCCTGCGCCAGCCCGGCGGCCGCGCCGCCCTCGGCCAACGCGGCCAGCCCCGCGGCCAGTTCGTCACGGTCGGCGCCGACGACCACGGCCCGGTGTTCGAGGCCGGCCCGCGAGTGCAGCGTCTTCGCGGCCCCGCCGAGGCTGAAGTCCTTGTCGGAGGAGAGTAGTTCGCCCAGTCGGGCGGCCTGGGCGCGCAGCGCCGTCGCGGTCGCCGCGGACACCAGCCACGGCACCGGACCGGCCACCTCGACCGTGGCCGTCTCCTCGGCCTGCGCCTGCTCGATGATGACGTGCGCGTTGGTGCCGCTGATCCCGAACGAGGACACGCCCGCCCGGCGCGGACGCTCGGCGTCGGCCGGCCACGCGCGGTTCTCGGTCAGCAGCCGCACCGCGTCGGAGGACCAGTCGACGTAGGGGGTCGGCTCGGCCACGTGCAGGGTCTGCGGCAGGACGCCCTCCTGCATCGCCATGACCATCTTGATCACGCTGGCGACCCCGGCCGCGGCCTGGGTGTGCCCGATGTTGGACTTCAGCGAGCCCAGCCAGAGCGGCTTGCCGGCCTCGCGCTGGCGGCCGTAGGCGGCGATCAGGGCCTGCGCCTCGATCGGGTCGCCGAGCGAGGTGCCGGTGCCGTGCGCGTCCACCGCGTCGACGTCGGCGGCGGCCAGCCCGGCCTGCTCCAGCGCCTGGCGGATCACCCGCTCCTGCGAGGGGCCGTTGGGGGCGGTCAGGCCGTTGCTGGCGCCGTCCTGGTTGATCGCCGAGCCGCGCAGCACGGCCAGCACCCGGTGGCCGTTGGCCCGGGCCACCGAGAGGCGCTCCATGACCAGCACGCCGGCGCCCTCGCCCCAGGAGGTGCCGTCGGCGGTGGACGAGAAGGACTTGCAGCGGCCGTCGGGCGCCAGCCCGCGCTGCCGGCTGAACTCCACGAACATCGCCGGGTTGGCCATCACGGCCGCGCCGCCGACCAGTGCGAGCTCGCACTCGCCGAGCCGCAGCGCCTGCGCGGCCTGGTGCATGGCGACCAGCGAGGAGGAGCAGGCGGTGTCCACGGTGACCGCCGGACCCTCCAGGCCCAGCTCGTAGGAGACCCGGCCGGAGGCCACGCTGGCCGCCTTGCCGGTGCTCGCCATGCCCTCCAGGTCGCCGGGGACGGCGCTCAGCGGAGTGGCGTAGTTGTGGGTCATCAGGCCGGTGAACACGCCCGTCCGGCTGCCGCGCAGCCCCGACGGGTCGAGGCCGGCCCGCTCCAGGGCCTCCCAGGACACCTCCAGCAGCAGCCGCTGCTGGGGATCGACCACGACCGCCTCGCGCGGCGAGATGCCGAAGAAGCCCGCGTCGAACTGACCGGCCTCGTAGAAGAACCCGCCACTGCGGCTGTAGGTGGTGCCGTAGTGGTCCGGGTCGTCGTCGAAGAGGTTGTCCAGGTCCCAGCCGCGGTCCTGCGGGAACTCCCCGATGACGTCCCGTCCGTCGGAGACCAGCCGCCACAGGTCCTCGGGGGACTTCACCCCGCCGGGGAACCGGCAGGCCATTCCCACGATCGCGATCGGCTCCCGGGTGGCCGAGGCCAACTGCCGGTTCTGCTCACGCAGCCGTTCGGTCTCCTTCAACGACGCGCGCAACGCATCGATCAGCTTGGTGTCGTTGGCAGCCATCTCTGCTACACGCTCCTCGCGTCACCGAGATCGGGGAAAGTTCGGAAAGAGTCCGCCGGAAAGAACGGACGGAAAGGCATCACAAACGGAAAGACATCAAGAACGGCACGCATCAAGACGGCAAGCGCAGGACGGCAAGCGGCAAGACGAAAGGCACCGACAACGGCAAGACAAAAGAAGAGGGGCTGTCCAGCCCGCCGTTTATGGGGTCACGGCGGGCTGGACAGCGTCCACGACAGCGGCCGGTCAGCCCTGCCGCGCCTTGACCTGCTCCGCCAGCCCGCGTGGGGTCGGGTTGGCGAAGAGATCCGCCAGCTTCAGCCGGATGCCGATCTGCCGGCTGATCTTCTGGATGAGCTGGGCCCCCAGCAGCGAGTGGCCGCCACTGGTGAAGAAGTGCGAGTCGGCGTTGAGACCGGGGACGTCGAGCAGTTCGCGCCACATCCCGGTCAGCTCGTCGACGACCGGGTCGCCGGTGGTGGCCACGACCGCGGCGCCGCCCTCCTGCTGGGCGCGGCGCTCCTCGGCCGCCCTGGTCAGCTCGGGGTAGTTCACCTTGTCGTTGCCCGTCATCGGGAAGGCGTCGACCACGATGAAGTCCTGTGGCACGGCCGCGCCCTGCAGCAGCGCGCGGCTGTGGCTCCACAGCTCCTCGACCACGCGCGGGTCGTCGGGCGCCACCACGAAGGCGACCAGGGCACCGTCGGTGGTCGGGTCGCCGACCAGGACGACGGCGGCCGCGCCGACCTCGGCGTGCTCCAGCAGCACCGACTCGACCTCGCTGAGCTCGATCCGGTTGCCACGCAGCTTGACCTGGCGGTCCATCCGGCCGAGCACCTCCAGCGTGCCGTCGGGCAGCCAGCGGGCGACGTCGCCGGTGCGGTAGTGGGTGCCGTACCGGGGGTGGTCGGCGAACCGCTCGGCGGTCAGCTCGGGGCGGTCGTGGTAGCCGATCCCCACGCCGGCCCCCGCGATGCACAACTCACCGCGGAGGCCGACGGGGACTTCGCGACCACGGGGGTCGGCCACGAAGATCTGGGTGTTGGCGATCGGGCCGCCGACGTGCAGCCGGCCCTCGTCCAGGTCCGCGATCAGACCGGAGGCCGACCAGATGGTCGTCTCCGTCGGACCGTAGACGTTGCGCAGCTCCCCGCCGGTGGCGAGCAGCTGGCGGGCCAGTGCGGGCGGCAGCGGCTCGCCGCCGGACAGCACCCGGCGGCCCTCCAGCCGGGCGCCGGCCTCCTGGACGACCAGCCGCCAGGTGGTCGGGGTGGCCTGGACGATGTCGATGGCGTGCCGGTCCAGGACCTCCAGCAGGCGTCCGCCGTCGACCCGCGCGTCGTCCGGGGCGACCACCACACGGCCGCCGCAGGCGAGCGGGACGAGCAGCTCCAGGGCGGAGATGTCGAAGCTGAAGGTGGTCATCCAGAGCGCCGCCGTCCGCGCCGAGCAGTCCAGCTCGTCGACGAAGTGGGCGACCAGGTTGACCAGGTTCCGGTGGCTGATCTTCGTGCCCTTGGGGCGGCCGGTGGAACCGGAGGTGTAGATCAGGTAGGCGCAGGACTGCGGGTCCACCTCGGGCACCGCGAAGCCCTCGGCCGTCGGGCCCTCGGCAGCCGCGTCCCCGTCGGCCGCACCGGCCTCGGGGGAAGCGAGCCGCAGCACCGTGCGGTCGCCCTCGGGCACCTCGACGTCCGGGTCCGCCAGCACGAACCGGGCCTGCGCGTCGTCCAGCTGGTAGACGATGCGCTGGCTCGGGTGGTCCGGGTCGAGCGGCAGGTAGACGCCCTCGGCCAGCCAGACGCCGAGCACCGCCGAGGCGAGCGCCGCGCTGCGCCGGGAGAGCAGCGCGACCACCGAGCCGGGCTCGGTGCCCGCCTCGCGCAGCCGAGCTGCGACCGCCTGCGCGGCCCGCCACAGCTCGCCGTAGCCGATCTCGCGGCCGGCCTCCTCGACCGCCACCGCCGCGGGGTCCGCCTGGGCCCGCTCGGCGACGGCCTGCAGCACGGACGCGTAGGCCAGCGGCCGCTCGGTGGCGTTGGCGCCGTCGATGACGGCGTGGTCGCGGGCCGACCAGGCCGACAGGTCGCCCACCGCGCGGTCGGCGTCCTGGCCCACCGCGAGCAGCAGCGCCTCGTAGCGCTCGATCATCAGGGCGACGTCTTCGCGGTCGTACGCGTCCTGGTAGAACGCGGCCCGGATCTGGAGCGAGTCGCCCAGCTCGGTGACGAAGAACTCCAGGTCGAACTTGCTGTAGCCGTTCTCGACGGTCAGCAGCCGGGCCTTGCCGCCACCGATGCCGAAGCGCGGGTCGCTCTGCGGCACGAAGTTGAAGACGTGCCGGAACAGCGAGTTGCGCCAGGAGGCGTCGACCCGCGGCACGATCTCCAACAGCTCGTCCACCGGGAAGCCGGCGTGCCCGACGGAGTCCAGGAAGGTGCGCCGCAGACCGGTCACCAGCTCGCGGAAGGTCTTCTCCGGCTCGACCTGCTGGCGCAGCGTCAGCACGTTGATGTGGTAGCCGACGGCCTTCTGCTGCTCCCGGCCGCGGACGCTGATCGGGGAGCCGACGGTGATGTCCGGCCCGGCGCCGTGCGCGGCGAGCAGCGCGTAGTAGGCGGCGAGCAGGATGACCACCTCGGGGGCGCGCAGCTCGCGCTGGAGCCGCTTGGCGACGGCCGCGGCCTCCGGGGAGAGCTTCCGGGTGACCCAGTCGCCGACCAGGGTGGTCTTGGCGGGCAGCGGCTTGTCGTTGCCCAGGTTCAGCCCGGAGACGTCCAGGCCGTCGACCTGCTTCTGCCAGAACTCCCGGCTGCGCTCGGACGGCTGGGGCTCCGTCCAGCGCGGCACCTCGGCGGTCAGCGCGTCGGGTACCGGGGCGCCGGTGTCGAAGGCGTCGTAGAGGGCGCAGAACTCCTCCACCACGATGCCGGTGGACATGCCGTCGTAGACGCTGTGGTGCAGCACCAGGCAGAAGACGTCACCGGTGGCCGGCTCGCCCTCCGACTGGTCGCCCACCGGGCTTCCGCCGCCGGGCAGTTCGACGTGCCGGGCGCGCAGCAGGGTGCTGCCGTCGGCCCGGAACGGGGTGCCGGTGAAGGCGGTCAGCTCGGCGAGGACGTCGGCCTCGGGCGCGGGCCGGACGGTCTCCAGCGGGACCTCGGCGCGGTCGGCCGGCACGGTCCACCGCTGGAGGCCGGAGCCGTCCGCCCCTTCGGCGCGGAAGACGGTACGGAGCACCTCGTGGCGGCGGACCAGGGAGTCCAGCGCCTGCCGCAGGGCCTCGCCGTTGAGCGGGCCGTCGGCCTGGAACGTGAAGGTCAGGTTGTTCACCCCGGCGCCGGGGACGAGGTCCTCCAGCAGCCAGAGGGACCGTTCTTTGCTCGTGGCGGGCAGGGTGTCGGCGGCTGCCCCGTGGGTGTGCTGCATCTCCGTGCTTCCGATCCTCTCGGGGGCCCCTACTTGGCGAGCAGTTCGTCGACGGCCTTGGCGACGTCGTCGTTGCGCAGCAGGTCGGCGTGGACGATGCCGGGGAAGACCAGCTCCTCGGCGACGTACTTGCCCTCGCGCCGCAGGATCTCGTTGCGGACCCGGCTGAGGCCGTTCTCCGCGCTGGAGGAGGAGACGGCGGTGGCGCCGGCCCAGAGCGGCAGCGGGTCGGCCTGGTCGGCGATCGCCAGGTAGGCCATGAAGGCGCCGAACATCTCGACCAGCTCCTCGACGAACTCCTCGCCGAGCCCGGTGCGCTCGCAGGCGATGGCGATCGCGTCGTGGAACCGCTCGACCAGGGCCCGGGCCAGCTCGGTCGGGTCCTGGATCTCCTCGAAGGCCAGCTTGCCGGCCTCGCGCAGGTCCTCGGCCTCCTCGGTGTTGAGGACCTGGCTCAGGCTCTCCACGACCATCGCGAACTGCCAGTACACGGTGCCCGTGTTGACCAGCTCGGGGTCGAACAGGACGACCTCGGGCGCCGGGTCCTGCCACTCGGCGATCCGCTCGGCGAGCAGGGCGGCGTGCACGCTGCCGACGCAGAAGCCCATCACGGCGCGGACGGTCAGGCCGCTGGCCTTCACCTCGTCCAGCCACGGCCGGATGTACTCCTGGCTGTCCACCCCGGTCAGCGGGGTCGGGGCGACGACGGTGCGCCAGAAGGCGTGGCCGCCGGTCAGGCGCGCGGCGAGTTCGGAGAAATCCGCCTGAAGGCGGCCGGTGGCCGGAAAGTCGACCGTGAGAATGACCTGGCCGGTCTCCCCCTCGGTGATTTTCGTCCAGCTGGTCGTCGGGTCGCTCATTGATTCCCCTTGGATGTAATCCCACGATCAGGCGGTCGCTAGCGAAGTTAGTCATCCGGGTTATCCGGCCACACCCCCTAAGGCCCCCTAAACGCGGAGGTGGGGGGTCCGGGGAGGCCCGGGCACGGCGAAAAGGGGGCCCCGGTGTCCCGGGGCCCCCTGGGGTTGTGACGTGTGTTACGAGCGGCGCGGAATCGGGATCACATAGCGGCTGAACACGAGGTCGCGCAGGACGTCGTCGCCGCCCTCGACGATCGAGACGTAGCGCATGTCCCGCACCAGCTTCCCGATCGGGTGCTCGTTGGTGTAGCCGAGTCCGCCGAACATCTCCGAGCCGACGGTCGCGACGTCCCAGCCGGTCTGGCCGCAGAACATCTTGGCGGTCAGCGCCGACTTCAGCGTCCCCTGCTTGGCGAACGCGGTGGCCGGGTCCGGGCTCTCCATGATCGCGTCGTAGTCCCGCGCCGCCTGCCGGCACTGGCTCTTCATGACGTCGATCTGCATCTCCATCTGGCCCAGCTTGGCGGCGAACACCGGGCTGTCGACCAGGGGGGCGTCGCGCAGGCGCTTGGTCTTGGCGTACTCCATGCACAGGTCGCGGATCCGCCGGGCGGTGCCGAGCGCGGTGGTGGCGATCAGCGTGCGGCTGGCGTTGAGGCCGATCTCCAGCAGCCGCAGGCCGTTGCCGTTCAGCCGGTTCCCGGCCGGGACGCGGCAGTCCTCGAAGTGCACCTCGTAGGTGGCGGAGGAGCGCAGCCCGATGACGTCCCAGCGGCGGACGATGCTCACCCCGGGGGTGTCCCGGGGTACCAGGACGGCCAGGTGGTCGCCCGGGTCCTCGGCGGACACGGCGACGACCAGCAGGAAGTCGGCGAATCCCGCGTTGGTCGAGAAGTACTTCTCGCCGTTCAGCACGAGTTCGTCTCCGCTGCGGGCGGCGACCGTCTCGATCCGGCCGAGTTCGCTGCCCGCATTGCGCTCGCTGCCGAGCGTCGCGCAGTACGCGCCGCGCTCGGCCATCGACGCGAGATAGCGCTCCTTCAGCTCCTCCGACCCGTACAGAGAGACCATGCTCGTGCCGAGGATCGAAATGAACAGCGTGAACGCCGCACCCGCGTCGCCGTAGGCGAGTTCATTGACGATATCCACGCTGTCGGACAGGGTCAGCCCCTGCCCGCCGCTCTCCTTCGGCAGCCACCAGTTGGCGAGCCCGGTCTCCCGGAACCGGTCGTACAGCGGAAGCGGGGCCTCGGCCAGGGAATCGAGCTCGGCGTGCCGGCCCTTCAGCTCCTGGGCGACAAAGCCGCGGACGGCCTTCTGGATTTCGGGCGCCACCAATTCACTTCTCCTTCTCTTCGGAGCCGGTCACTGCCGTGCCGGTCACTGCCGCGCGGGTCCCCGCCGTACGCACCGGTGCGGGGCCTGTCGGCACCCCGCGGGCCGGTGTCCTGCCCGTCCGGGTCACTGCCCGTCCGCCTGCAGCGCCAGCTGGATGAGGTCGTCGACCTGCATGCTGTCGATGTCCTGGTCCGAGGGGGCGTCCTCGGCCTCCGCGGCCGCCCCGCCGTCGGCGAGCCGCAGCAGGCCCTCCAGCAGGCCGGAGTCGCGGAGCTCCTGGACGGGGATGGCGGCCAGCATCCGGCGCACGTCCTCGTCGGTCTGCTCGGGCTCCGCCGCCTCCTCGTCCTCGGGGAGGAGCAGGTTGCGCACGTGGCCGGAGAGCGCACCGGGCGTCGGGTAGTCGAACACCACGGTGGTCGGGACCTGCACGCCGACGGCCTTGTTGAGCTGGTTGCGGAACTCCACGCCGCTCAGCGAGTCGAAGCCGAGCTCCTTGAAGGTGTAGTCGGTGTCGACGTCGTCGGCGGACGGGTAGTCGAGCACCACCGCGATGGTCTCCCGGATGATCTCCAGCAGCCGGCTCTCCTGCTCCTCGACCGGGAGCACGCTGAGCTTGATCGCGAAGGAGGACAGCGCGGGCTGTGCGGGGGCCGCGCTCTGCGCCACCTGCCGCGGGCGGGTCCGCACCATGCGGCGGAACAGCGCGGGCACCTCGTCCTGCCGCTGCAGTGCGGTCAGGTCGAGCCGGGCGGGCACCACCACGGCGCGGTCGAGGCCGAGCGCCAGGTCGAACAGCGGCATCCCGTCGTTCTCGGTCAGCGGGGCGATGCCGATCCGGCGGAACCGGGCCAGGTCGGCCTGGCCGAGCGTGCCGCCCATGCCGTGGTCCAGCTCCCACAGGCCCCAGGCCAGCGAGACGGCCGGCCGGCCCTCGGCCCGGCGGTGCTCCGCCAGCGCGTCCAGGAAGACGTTGGCCGCCGCGTAGTTGGCCTGGCCCGCGGTGCCCATGGTGCCGGCGATCGAGGAGTAGGTGACGAACGCGGTGAGCGGCAGCTCGCGGGTGAGCTCGTGCAGGTGCCAGGCGGCGTCGACCTTCGGCCGGAAGACCCGGTCGAGCCGGTCGGTGGTCATCGCGGTGACCGGCCCGTCCTCCAGCACACCGGCCAGGTGGACGACGGCGGTGAGCGGGTGCTCGGCGGGGACGGTGGCCAGCAGGGCGGCCAGCGCCCCGCGGTCGGCGACGTCGCAGGCGGCGAGGACGGCGTCGGCGCCGAGCTCGGCCAGCTCGGCGGCCAGCTTCTCGGCCCCCTGCGCCTCGGCGCCCCGGCGGCTGACCAGCAGCAGGTGCCGGACGCCGTGCACGGTCACCAGCCGGCGGGCGACGAGTGCGCCGAGGCCGCCGGTGCCGCCGGTGACCAGCACCGTGCCGGTCGGGTCCCAGAGCGGTGCCGGGCCGCCGGTGGCGGTGGCCGGCGCCAGCCGCGGTGCGAGCAGCCGGCCCGCGCGGACGGCGAGCTCCGGCTCGTCGGCGGCGACGGCCGCGGGGAGGGCCCGCAGGCTCTCGGGGGTGTCGTCCAGGTCGGCCAGGACGAGGCGGCCCGGGTGCTCGGCCTGCGCGGCGCGGACCAGCCCCCAGACCGGGGCGAGCGCCAGGTCCGGGCTGTCGGTGGCGACGGCGCCCCGGGTGACGAGCACCAGGCGGCCGTTCGCCCACTTCTCCTCGGCCAGCCACTGCTGGACCAGCTCCAGGGTGCGGTGCGCGGTCAGCCGGGCGCTCTCGGCGGTGTCGGCGCCGGGAGCGGCCTGGACCAGGGTGAACACCACGTCCGGGACGGCGGCGGCCGAGCGCAGCGCGGCGAGGTCGGCGTGGGCGTCGAACGCGGGCGGCAGGCCGTCCGCGCCCAGGGCGGCGAGCCGCAGCCGGTCGTCGGCGGCCGGGACGGGCACCTCGGTCCAGTCCAGGGCGAGCAGCGAGCCCGCCGAGGCGCCGGTCACGGCGGCGGTCAGCTGCTCCACCGAGACGGGCCGCAGGTCGAGCGAGTCCACCGAGAGGACCGGTGCGCCCGAGGCGTCCGTGAGGTGCAGGGCGACCTCCTGGGCGCTCCTGGCGGTGATCCGCACCCGGACGGCGGTGGCGGCCGCGGCGTGCAGCGCTATCCCGGACCAGGAGAACGGCAGCAGGGCCGGCTGGTCCGCGCTGTCGGCCTGGTCCGGCTGCAGGACCATGTGCAGCGCGGCGTCGAACAGCGCCGGGTGCAGGCCGAAGCGCGCGGCATCGGAGTGCGCCTGCTCGGGCAGCTCGATCTCGGCGTACACGGTGTCGCCCGCGCGCCAGGCGGCCCGCAGGCCCTGGAACACCGGGCCGTAGCCGTAGCCCCGGTCGGCGAGCAGCGGGTAGGCCTCGTCCAGCGCGGCCGGCCGGGCGCCGGCCGGCGGCCAGGCCCGGTCGTCCGGCGCGGGGGTGGCGCCGGTGTCGGACAGGCGGCCCGCGGCGTGCAGGGTCCAGGCGCCGAGTGCGGCGTCCTCGGCCCGCGAGTACACCTTGACGTCCCGCAGGCCGTCCTCGCCCGGCTCCGCCACGACCAGCTGGATCTGCCGGGCGCCCTGCTCGGTGAGCACCAGCGGTGCCTGCAGGGTGAGTTCCTCGACCCGGGTGCAGCCGGCCCGGTGGGCGGCCTGCAGCGCCATCTCGACGAAGGCGGTGCCGGGCACGATGACGTTGCCGTGGACCTGGTGGTCGGCGAGCCAGGCGTGGGTGGCGAGCGAGAGCCGGCCGGAGAGGACGAACTGCTCGGTGCCGGCGAGTTCGGTGACGGCGCCGAGCAGCGGGTGCTCGACGGCGGCCAGTCCGGCCGTGCCGACGTCGGCCGTGGTGGCCGCGGGGGCGGTCAGCCAGTACTGCTGGCGGTCGAAGGCGTAGGTCGGCAGCTCCACCGGGCCCGTCCCGGCGGGGAGGACCGGCGCCCAGTCGACCCTGACGCCGCGGGTCCAGAGGGTGGCCAGGGCCTCGGTGGCGGTCTGGGTCTCGGTACGGCCCTTGCGGGCCAGCGGGACGGCGGTGACCTCGGGCTGCTCGTCGGCCAGGATCTGCCGGGACATCGCGGCGAGCACGCCGTCCGGGCCGGTCTCGACCAGCACCCGGGCGCCCGCGGTGACGGCGGCGGTGAGGCCGTCGGTGAACCGGACGGCCTCCCGCACGTGCTGCACCCAGTACTCGGGGTCGGTCAGCTGTCCGGCCTCGGCCAGGGTGCCGGTGACGTTGGAGACCACCGGGATCGTCGGCTCGCTGAAGGCGATCTGCTCGGCGACCTTGCGGAAGTCGGCGAGCATCGGGTCCATCAGTGGGGAGTGGAAGGCGTGGCTGACCCGCAGCCGCTGGGTCTTGCGGCCCTCGGCGGCGAGCTGCTCGGCGATCGCCGTGACGGCCTCGTCGTCACCCGAGATCACGGTGGCGTTGGGCCCGTTGAGGGCGGCGATCGACGCCGTGTCCTCGTAGCCGAGCAGCAGCGGCAGCACGTCGGCCTCGCCGGCCTGGACGGCGATCATGGCGCCGCCGGTGGGCAGGGCCTGCATCAGGCGGCCGCGGGCGGCGACGAGCTTGGCGGCGTCGGCGAGGTTGAAGACCCCGGCGACGTGGGCGGCGGCGATCTCTCCGATGGAGTGGCCGACCAGGATCTCGGGGCGGACGCCGAAGGCCTCCAGGAGACGGTAGGCGGCGACCTCGAAGGCGAACAGGGCGGGCTGGGTGTAGCCGGTCTGGTCCAACTCCTCGGACTCGAAGCACAGATCGCGCAGCGAGCGCCCGAGGTGCTGGTCCAGTTCGGCACACGCGGCGTCGAAGGCCTCCGCGAAGACCGGGAAGCGCTCGTACAACTCCCGGCCCATACCGGTGCGCTGGGCGCCCTGACCGGTGAACAGCGCGGCCACCTTCGGCGCGCTCGCCGCGGTGCCCTGGACCAGCCCCGACGCCGCGCCGTCCGCGGCCAAAGCGGCCAGCCCGGCGAGGAGTTCGTCACGGCCGGCGCCGACCACCACCGCGCGCTGGTCGAACCGCGCCCGGGAGTCCACCAGCGCCGCGGCGATCGCGGCGGGCGAGGTCTCGGGGTGCTCGGCAGTGAACCCGGCGAGCCGGGCGGCCTGGGCGCGCAGCCCGTCCGCGGTGCGGGCGGAGACCACCCACGGCAGCGGACCGGCCGCCTCGACGGGGGCCGTCTCCTCGGCCGGCTCGGCCTGCTCGATGATGACGTGCGCGTTGGTGCCGCTGATCCCGAAGGAGGAGATGCCGGCCCGGCGCGGACGGCCGTCCTGCGGCCACTCCCGCTCCTCGGTGAGCAGCTCGACGGCGCCCGCCGTCCAGTCCACGTGCGGGGTCGGCTCGGCCACGTTCAGGGTCTTCGGCAGCACGCCGTGGCGCATCGCCATGACCATCTTGATGACGCCGCCGACACCGGCCGCCGCCTGGGCGTGGCCGATGTTGGACTTCAACGAGCCCAGCCAGAGCGGCTCCTCGCGGTCCTGACCGTAGGTCGCCAGGATCGCGCGGGCCTCGATCGGGTCGCCGAGCGAGGTGCCGGTGCCGTGCGCCTCGACGGCGTCCACCTCGGCGGCGGACAGTCCGGCCTGGGCGAGGGCCTGGCGGATCACCCGCTCCTGGGAGAGGCCGTTGGGGGCGGTCAGGCCGTTGCTGGCGCCGTCCTGGTTGACGGCGGAGCCGCGCAGCACGGCCAGCACCCGGTGGCCGTTGGCCTTCGCCTTGGACAGCCGCTCCAGCACCAGCACGCCGACGCCCTCGCCCCAGGAGGTGCCGTCCGCCGAGGAGGAGAAGGACTTGCAGAGCCCGTCGGCGGCCAGACCGCGCTGCCGGCTGAACTCCAGGAACATGCCCGGGGTGGCCATCACGGTCACACCGCCGGCCAGCGCGAGGTCGCACTCGCCGAGCCGCAGGGCCTGGCCGGCCAGGTGCATCGCGACCAGCGAGGAGGAGCAGGCGGTGTCGATGGTGACCGCCGGGCCCTCGAAGCCGAAGGAGTACGCGATCCGGCCCGAGACCACGCTGCCGGCCATCCCGGTCAGCAGGTAGCCCTCGGCGCCCTCGGGCGCCTCGTGCAGACGCGGGCCGTAGTCCGGCGCCATGACGCCGGCGAAGACGCCGGTGCGCGAGCCGCGCAGCGCCGCCGGGTCGATCCCGGCCTGCTCGAAGGCCTCCCAGGAGGTCTCCAGCAGCAGGCGCTGCTGCGGGTCGGTCGCGGTGGCCTCGCGCGGCGAGATGCCGAAGAAGCCCGCGTCGAACCGGCCGGCGTCGTGCAGGAAGCCGCCCTTGGTGACGTAGCTGGTGCCGGAGTGCTCCGGGTCGGGGTGGTAGAGGCCCTCGAGGTCCCAGCCGCGGTCCTCCGGGAACCCGGAGATCCCGTCCCGGCCCTCGGCGATCAGCCGCCACAACTCGGCGGGGGAGGAGACCCCGCCGGGGAAGCGGCAGGCCATGCCGACGATCGCGATCGGGTCGTCGTCCGGGGCGGCCACCGGGCCGTCGAAGCGGGCGGCGCCGTCCTCGGTGCCGAACACGGCCGCGTGCAGGTGGTGCGCCAGGGCCGTCGGCGTCGGGTGCTCGAACAGGACGGTGGTGGGCAGCGGGAGTTCGCACTCGGCGCCGAGCGCGTTGCGGATCTGCACCGACAGGTGCGAGTCGACGCCCAGGTCCTTGAAGGTCCGGTCGGCCTCGACGGCGTCCGGAGACGGGTGGCCGAGCGCGGCGGCGGTGTGCGCGAGCACCAGGCGCAGGCAGGCCGCCTCGCGCTCGGCGGCGCCCAGCGGCTCCAGCTCCTGGCGCAGCGCCGAGGCGGCGGCCGGCTCCTCACCGGTGTCCGCGGCGGCGGCCGCGCGCAGGGCCGGGCGGGTGGCCAGGCCGGTGGTGTCCAGCCAGTAGCGCTGGCGCTGGAAGGCGTACCCGGGCAGCGCGACGCGCGCTCCGCCGAGCGGGGCGAACACCGCCTCCCAGTCCACCGGCAGGCCGCGCACGAAGCCCTCGGCCAGCGAGGCGAGGAAGCGGTCCGGCCCGCCCTCGCCGCGGCGCAGGGTGCCCAGCGCGACGGCGGTGGCGCCGGAGGCCTCCAGGCTCTCCTGCACGGCGACGGTCAGCACCGGGTGGGCGCTGGACTCGATGAAGAAGCCGAAGCCGTCGGCGACCAGGGCCCGGACGGTGTCGGCGAAGCGGACGGTCTGGCGCAGGTTGGTGTACCAGTACTCGGCGTCCAGGCCGGCGGTGTCGATCAGCCCGCCGGTGACGGAGGAGTAGAACGGGATCTCGGCGCCACGCGGCTCGATGCCGGTCAGCGCCTCGATGACCTGCTCGCGGATGATCTCGACCTGGGCGCCGTGCGAGGCGTAGTCGACGGCGACCCTGCGGGCCCGGACGCCGTCCGCCTCGCAGGAGGCGATCAGCTCGTCCAGGGCCTCGGGCTCGCCGGAGACCACGCTGGAGGAGGTGCCGTTGACGGAGGCGAGCGAGATCCGCTCGCCCCAGCGGGCGAGCCGCTCGACGGCCTGCTCGGCGGGCAGCGCCAGCGAGACCATGCCGCCGAGGCCGGAGAGCCGCTCCTTGATGGCGCGGGCGCGCAGCGCGACGACCCGGGCGCCGTCCTGGACGGTGAGCGCACCGGCCACGGTCGCGGCCGCGATCTCGCCCTGGCTGTGGCCGACCACGGCGGCCGGCTCCACGCCCGCCGCCCGCCACATCGCGGCGAGCGAGACCATCACGGCCCACAGCGCGCACTGGACGACGACCACGTCCTCCAGCGACTCGGCGTCCTCGCCGCCGCGGACCACGTCGGTCACGGACCACTCGACGTGCGCGCGCAGCGCGGCGTCGCACTCGGCGAGCCGCTCGGCGAAGGCGGGGGAGGTCTCCAGCAGCGCGGCGGCCATGCCCTGCCACTGCGCGCCCTGGCCGGGGAAGACGAAGGCGACCCTGCCGGGGATGTCGGCCTGGCCGGTGACGACGTTGGCGCCCGGCAGCCGGTCGGCCAGGGCGGTCAGCCCGGCGAGGCCGTCGGCGCGGTCGGCGGCGAGGACCACGGCCCGCTGGTCGAGGGCGGCGCGGGTGAGCGCCAGCGAGCGGCCGAGGTCGGCCCGGTCGGCCTCGGGGTGTTCGGCGGTGAAGGCCGCCAGCTGCTGCGCCTGGGCGCGCAGCCCGGCGCGGCCGCTGCCGGACAGCACCCACGGCACGGGGGCGCCGGAGGTCTCGGTGAGCAGGGCCGGGCCGGTCGGCTCGGCGGCCTCGGCGGGCGCCGCGGCGCCGTCCCACTCGCCCACCACCACATGGCAGTTGGTGCCGCCCATGCCGAACGCGGAGACGCCGGCCAGCAGCGGCCGGTCGGCCTGCGGCCAGGGGCCGAGGGCGGTGCGGACCTCCAGGTTGAGCTCGTCCAGCGGGATGTCCGGGTTGGGCGTCTCGTGGTTGAGGGTGCCCGGCAGCTCCCGGTGCTGGACGCTCAGCAGCACCTTGAGCAGTCCGGTGATGCCCGCCGCGCCCTCCAGGTGGCCGACGTTGGTCTTCACCGAGCCGACCACGAGCGGCAGTTCGCGGCCCTCGGCGGCGCCGACGGTGCGACCGAGCGCGGCCGCCTCGATCGGGTCGCCGACCGGGGTGCCGGTGCCGTGCAGCTCCACGTACTGGACGTCGCCGGCCGCGATCCCGGCGTGCTCGTGGGCGAGCCGGACGACCTGCTCCTGGGCCTGCTGGTGGGGCGCGGTGAGGGTGGCGCCGCCGCCGTCGTTGTTGACCGCGCTGCCGAGCAGCACGCAGCGGATCGGGTCGCCGTCCGCGATCGCCCGGGAGAGCAGCTTGAGGACGACGACCGCGCCGCCCTCGCCGCGGACGTAGCCGTTGGCGCGGGCGTCGAAGGTGTAGCAGCGGCCGTCCGGGGAGAGGGCGCCGAAGGTGCCGATCCGCTCGGTGGTCTCCGGGATCAGGTTGAGGTTGACGCCGCCGGCCAGGGCCACGGTGGACTCGCCGGAGCGCAGGCTCTCGCAGGCCAGGTGGACGGAGACCAGCGAGGAGGACTGGCCGGTGTCCACGGTGAGGCTGGGGCCGCGCAGGCCGAGCACGTAGGACAGCCGGTTGGCGATGATGCTGCGGTGCAGGCCGGTCATGGTGTGCGGGGTGACGGCGGCCGCCCCGAGCTGACCGGTCAGGCTCGCGTAGTCGTCGGTGATGACGCCGACGAAGACGCCGGAGCGGCTGCCGGCCAGGCGGTCCGGGGCGATGCCCGCGTCCTCCAGGGCCTGCCAGCCGAGCTCCAGGACGAGCCGCTGGTGCGGGTCCATCGCCGTCGCCTCGCGCGGCGAGATGCCGAAGAACCCGGCGTCGAACCCGTCGACCGAGTCCAGGAAGCCGCCGCGTCCGTAGGAGGTCCGCAGGCCCTCGTCATCCGACCAGCGGCCGGCCGGGGCGTCGGTGACGGCGTCCCGGCCGGAGCGCAGCAGCTGCCAGAAGGAGGCGGGATCCGGTGCCTGCGGCAGCCGGCAGGAGAGGCCGATGACCGCCACCGGCTCGTTCACAGTGTGTGCGAGTTGCTTGGACATACACCCAATCCAGCTTCAGGAGAGCAGTT
This sequence comes from Kitasatospora sp. NPDC048239, assembly GCF_043202015.1. Lineage (NCBI taxonomy): Bacteria > Bacillati > Actinomycetota > Actinomycetes > Kitasatosporales > Streptomycetaceae > Kitasatospora > Kitasatospora sp. NPDC048239. Next base: position 22,177 of record NZ_JBICZP010000010.1, read on the forward strand.
CAGGGAAGGTGGCGATCAGCTCGGCGGAGAGGAACTCGGCCAGAGCCAGTGGCGTCGGGTACTCGTAGACGGCGCTGAGCGACAGCTCCAGACCGGTCTCCTCGCGCAGCCGGTTGCCGAAGTCGACGGCGGAGAGCGAGGTGAACCCGAGGTCGAGGAAGTCGCCGTCGGGGTCGATCGCCTCACCGGAGGCGTGGCCGAGGGCGATCGCGCACTCGTGCCGCACGAACAGGCAGAGCTCGTCGAACCGCGCCGGCTCGTCCAGGGCGCGCAGCCGGTCGAGCAGGGTGAGCGCCTCGGGCTCGGCCCCGGCCTCGCCGGCGGGCGCCTGCGGCTGCCGGCGCTGCCACCAGTCGGTGAGCAGCGGGAGCAGCCGGTCCACGGCCTCCTGGTGCTCCTCGGCGCCGTCCAGCAGGCCGAGCAGGGCGGCGGAGTCGCCCTCGCCGACGGCCTGCCAGAAGCGGCCCTCGGCGGAGTCCGGGGCGGCCGCGCCGGGCGGCTCGGACTCGGCGTCCAACCAGTAGCGCTCGCGCTGGAAGGCGTAGGTCGGCAGGTCGACGGGCCGGCCGGTGCGGGTCGGCACGGCGGGGGAGAGGTCCACCGGGTGGCCGGCGGTGTGCAGCCCGGCCAGCGCGGTGAGCAGCGCGGTGGACTCGGGGCGGTCGCGGCGCAGCGCCGGCAGGACGGTGGCGTCGGCGGCGGTCAGGCTCTCGCGGGCCATCGCCGCGAGGACGGCGTCCGGTCCGGCCTCCAGGTAGCCGGTGACGCCGGCCTCGCGCAGGGCGGCGACGCCGTCGGCGAAGCGGACCGCCTCGCGGATGTGCCGCACCCAGTACTTGGGGTCGGTGAGGGTGCCGGGGCCGGCGACGGCGCCGAGCAGGTTGGAGACGACCGGGATCTGCGGCTCGCGGTAGGTCAACTCCTGGGCGACCGCCGCGAACTCGTCGAGGATCGGGTCCATGTGGGCGGAGTGGAAGGCGTGGCTGACGCGCAGCCGCTTGGTCTTGCGGCCGCCCGCGGCGAGCGCGTCGGCGACCGCGGTGACGGCGTCCTCGTCGCCCGAGATCACGGTGGCAGCGGGGCCGTTGACGGCGGCGACGCAGACCCGGTCGCCGTACCCGTCCAGGGCGGCCAGCACCTCGGCCTCGGTGGCCTGGACGGCGGCCATGGCGCCGCCGGCCGGGAGGCTCTGCATCAGCCGGCCGCGGGCGGCGACCAGCCGGGCCGCGTCGGCGAGGTCGAACACCCCGGCGACGTGCGCGGCGGCCAGCTCGCCGACGGAGTGGCCGATCAGGTGGTCGGGGCGGACTCCGAAGGACTCCAACAGGCGGTACAGCGCCACCTCGTGGGCGAACAGCGCGGGCTGGGTGTACCCGGTCCGGTCCAGCTCCTCGGCGTGCTCCGGGTCGAAGACCAGCTCCTTGAGGGAGCGCCCGAGGTGCGGGTCGAGGGCGGCGCAGGCGGCGTCGAAGGCCTCGGCGAAGGCGGGGAAGCGCTCGTACAGCTCGCGGCCCATGCCGGTGCGCTGGGCACCCTGGCCGGTGAACAGCACGGCGAGCGGTCCGGCGTGCGAACGGCCCTGGACCACCGAGGGGTTGGCGGTGCCGGCGGCCAGCGCCGCCAGCCCGGTGAGCAGTTCGTCCCGCCCGGCGGCGAGGACGACGGCCCGGTGGTCGAAGCCGGCGCGGGTGGTGAGCAGTGCGGAGGCGACGGCGCCGGGGTCGGCGGCGGGCTGCCCGGTGAGCAGGGCGTGCAGCCGCTCGGCCTGTCCGCGCAGCGCCCTGGGGCTGCGAGCGGACAGCGCCCACGGGGTCAACCGGCCCTCGCCGGGGGCGGATTCGCCCGCGTCCACGGCCTCGGCCTGCTCCAGGATCAGGTGCGCGTTGGTCCCGCTGATGCCGAAGGAGGACACCCCGGCCCGGCGCGGGCGGCCGGTCTCGGGCCAGGCGCGCCGCTCGGTGAGCAGCTCGACCGCGCCGGAGGACCAGTCCACGTGCCGGGTCGGCTCGTCGACGTGCAGGGTCTGCGGCAGCAGGCCGTGGCGCATCGCCAGCACCGTCTTGATGACGCCGCCGACGCCCGCGGCCGCCTGGGTGTGGCCCAGGTTGGACTTCAACGAGCCGAGCCAGAGCGGCTCCTCGCGGTTCTGGCCGTAGACGGCGAGCAGCGCCTGGGCCTCGATCGGGTCGCCGAGGGCGGTGCCGGTGCCGTGCGCCTCGACCGCGTCCACGTCCGAGGGGGCCAGCCCGGCCTGGGCGAGCGCCTGGCGGATGACCCGCTCCTGGGCGGGGCCGTTGGGGGCGGTGAGGCCGTTGCTGGCGCCGTCCTGGTTGACGGCCGAGCCGCGGATCAGGGCCAGCACCGGGTGGCCGTTGGCGCGGGCGTCGGAGAGCCGCTCCAGCACCAGCAGGCCGACGCCCTCGGACCAGCCCGTACCGTCGGCGGCCTGCGCGAAGGCCTTGGAGCGGCCGTCCGGGGCCAGGCCGCGCTGGCGGCTGAACTCGACGAAGACGCCCGGGGTGGCCATCACGGTCGCCCCGCCGGCCAGGGCCAGCGTGCACTCGCCGCGGCGCAGCGACTGCACGGCCAGGTGGAGGGTGACCAGCGAGGAGGAGCAGGCGGTGTCGACGGTGATCGCCGGGCCCTCGAAGCCGTAGGTGTAGGCGATCCGGCCGCTGGCCACGCTGGCCGCGCTGCCGATGCCGACCAGGCCCTCGACCTCCTTCGGCGTGGGCCGGCAGCGCCAGGCGTAGTCCTGGTACATCACGCCGGTGAAGACGCCGACCTGCTCGCCGCGGAGCGAGTCCGGCACGATCCCGGCCTGCTCGAGGGCCTCCCAGGAGGTCTCCAGCAGCAGCCGCTGCTGCGGGTCGATCGCGACCGCCTCACGCGGCGGCAGACCGAAGAACCCGGCGTCGAACTCCGCCGCGTCGTACAGGAATCCACCGCGCGTGGAGTAGGTCTTTCCGGCGGTCCGCGGGTCCGGGTCGAAGAGGTCCTCGGCCCAGCCGCGGTCCTCGGGGAACTCGCCGATGGCGTCCACTCCTTCGGACACCATCCGCCAGAGGTCCTCGGGCGAACGGACCCCGCCGGGGTAGCGGCAGCCCATCGCGACGATGGCGATCGGCTCCTGCTCGCGGTCGGCGATGTCGTTCAGCCGCTGCTGCGCCTGATGCAGGGCCGTGGTGGTCCGCCTGAGGTATTCCCGGAGTTTTTCCTCGTTCGTTGTCATGCGAACGTCTATCTCCTCGACTGAAGAACGGACCGCGCGGCAGAATGCGACGAATCACGGGTTATATGGCGCCGACCATATCCACCCGCTCATTCCGGGCTCAACCCCTGGTGTCCCCCTACCCGCCCAGGACGGGCCGCCCGGCGGCATACCCGCAGTTCCGGGCAGGGGGAACCCCCTATTGCCCGATAGGGGTGCCCGGGGGCGCTTGAGGGGGGTTGACGTCTGGCCCCGCGAGTATCGCCCCGGCTTGAATGTTATGCAGACCGGCGGCCCGTCGCACAAGGCGGAACTGAGCGGCGGACCGCTTCTCGGGAAGCGCGAGGGGATGGGGAATCCGAATGTACAAGTCAGCAGCGCCGGAACGGAGCAGTCTCTGGATACGGCGTTTCCAGCCGTCCCCGGCCGCACCCGCGCAGCTGGTCTGCCTCCCGCACGCGGGCGGCTCGGCCGGGTACTTCCTGCCGGTGGCCCGGGCGATGAACACCTCGGTGGACGTGCTCGCCGTCCAGTACCCCGGGCGCCAGGACCGCGCCGCCGAACCCTGCGTCGAGGACCTGCACGAACTCGCCGACCTGGTGGTGCGGGAGCTGCGTCCCTGGTCGGACCGGCCGCTCACGCTGTTCGGCCACAGCCTCGGCGCCTCGCTGGCCTTCGAGGTGGCCGTCCGGCTGGAGCGCGAGGGGATCGAGCTGCAGGGCGTGATCGCCTCCGGGCGGCGCGCGCCGTCCCGCCCCCGCGACGAGTACGTCCACCTGCTGGACGACCGCGCGCTGATCCGGGACATGGAGCGGCTGAGCGGCACCGACCCCCGGATGCTGCGCGATCCGGAAATTCTGGAAATGATTCTCCCGTACGTCCGCAGCGACTACAAGGCGGCCGAGACGTACCGCTGCCGGCCCGGCGCGGATTCCATTGACCGGCCGATTCTGGTGCTGACCGGCGATGCCGATCCGCATGTCACCACCGCCGAGGCCGAGGCATGGGCCGAGCACACCACGGCTGATTTTTCGCTGCGCACCTTCGCGGGTGGCCACTTCTTCCTCAACGACCACGCGCTGTCGGTCATCCCGGCGATCAACGCATTCATCGCCGGCCACCGCTCCATGGCGAACATCGCGTGAATTCAAGAGCAGCCGGCCGTGGATTCCCCGCGGCCGGAAGACCGCGGCCGGGGGCTCCCCGACAACCGCTTCCGCACCGCCCGTCTGCCGGTCCTCGGACCGGTGGCGGGCGGTGTCCGGCTGCCTGGACCCGGACGGTCGCTCCGCTCCGCGGTCAGTACCAAACTCTGTGACGAAGGTCACATTCCCTGACCATAGCGATACGCTCCCGTTGCGTATCGAAATCCCCTAGAGTTCTGGGCCATGACACAGACCACGATTCCCCAAGTCCAGCCCCAGGCAGGACATCCGCGCCGTTGGCTGATCCTCGGCGTGCTCGTCAGCAGCCTGCTGGTGATCCTGATCGACAACACGATCCTCAACGTCGGCCTCCGCACGATCCAGCACGACCTGAACGCCACGCAGAGCGAGATGGAGTGGGTGCTCGACTCCTACATCCTGATCTTCGCCGGCCTGATGTTCACCTTCGGCGTCCTGGGCGACCGGGTCGGCCGCAAGCTCCTCCTGGTGATCGGCCTCGTGCTGTTCGGCCTCACCTCGGTGGTCGCGGCGCTGGTGACCGAGCCGGTCCCGCTGATCCTGGCCCGCGCCGGGATGGGCCTCGGCGCCGCGATGGTCCAGCCGCAGACCCTCTCGATCATCCAGAACGTCTTCCCGCCGAACGAGCGCGGGAAGGCCATCGGCCTCTGGTCCTCCTTCTCCGGCATCGCCATCGCGGTCGGTCCGATCACCGGTGGCCTGCTGCTCAAGTACTTCTGGTGGGGCTCGCTCTTCCTGGTCAACATCCCGGTCGTGATCGTCGGCTCCATCGCGGTGATGATGGTCGTGCCCGAGTCCCGTGACCCCAAGCCCAGCCGGCTCGACCCGCTCGGCGTGGTGCTCAGCACCGTCGGCGTCATCGGCCTGGTCTACGGGATCATCAAGGGCGGCGAGACCAACGACTGGATCTCCGCGGCCGTCCTGCTCCCCTCCGTCGGCGGCGTGGCCGTCCTGGCGCTCTTCGTCTGGCTGCAGAAGCGCAGCGCCTCGCCCACGCTGGACGTCAACCTGTTCCGCAACCGGCTCTTCTCCAGCGGTACCTTCGCCCTCTCGGTGACCTCGTTCGCGCTGATGGGCGGCCTGGTCTTCATGGCCTACTACTGGCAGGCGGCGCGCGGCTACGACGCGCTGAAGGCCGGCCTGTTCGCCCTGCCCGTCGCGGTCGGCATGATGATCAGCGCGGCCAAGAGCTCCGGCCTGACCGCCAAGTTCGGCCACCGCGGCCCGGTCGCCGGCGGCCTCGCCATCATGGGCCTGTCCCTGCTGGGCTGGGCGATCGTCGACAAGGACACCGCGGTCTGGTACCTGCTGGTGATCAGCCTCCTGTTCGGCTTCGGCATGGGCGGCGTGTTCGCCCCGGCCACCGCGCTCGCCATGTCGGCGGTGCCGGTGACCAAGGCGGGCGCCGGCTCGGCGGTCACCAACACCGTCCGCCAGATGGCCGGTGCGCTCGGTATCGCGGTGCTCGGATCGGTGCTCGCCGCGGCCTACCGTGGCAAGATCTCCGGCACGGTGGACACGGTCTTCCCGGAGGCCGCCCGGCACAATGCCGCCGAGTCGATCGTTGGTACGGGTACCGAGGCCGAGAAGCTGGTCGCCCAGGTACAGTCGGGTAGCGTTCCACAATCCGCGCTCGCCAACCTGCACTCGCTGTTCGAGAAGGCACAGGACGCCTTCATCTCGGCGATGCACGTGACGTCGATCGCTGCTGGAGGGTTCGCGCTCCTCGGCGCGGCGGCGGTGGTCCTGGCGATGCCCAGCCGTAACCCCCGCACCGAGTAGGAGGCCCCACCATCCAAAAGACAAGTGCGCCGGTCAAAAGAACGCCGGTCCGGTCCGGACGGCCTCGGAGTGAGGAGGCGGAGCGGGCGATCCTCGACGCCTCGCTCGCCCTCCTCGCCGAGGTCGGCCCGGACGGGCTCTCCGTGGAGACCGTCGCGGCCCGGGCCTCCGTCGCCAAGACCACCATCTACCGGCGGTGGAAGACCAAGGACGAGCTCCTGGTGGCCGCGATCTGCTCCCTGCGGGGCGAGATGCCGGAGGCCCCGGCCGCGAAGGACCTGCGGCAGGCGCTGATCGAATGCGTCCGGGGGATGCAGCGGATGCACGACGATCCGCGGTACATCCAGCTGGTGCCCCGGCTGTTCGGTGTCGCCGACACCCACCCGGAGCTCTACCGGGAGTACGTCGACCAGGCGATCCGCCCGCGTCGGGACATCGTCCTCCAGATCCTCCAGAAGGGGGTCGCGGAGGGGGTGATCCGCTCGGGGGCGAATCTGAACCTCGCGATGGACCTGCTGCTCGGTCCGGTCCTGATCCGCTCGTTCCGGTCCTCGGGAGCGGATCCGACCGACACCAGCTTCAGTGACCTCGACCCCGAGGAACTGGTGAACGCGGTACTGGACGGGCTGGCGCCCCGGTGATCCTCCGGGAACGGGGGATCCACGACTCAGGCCCGATGGGAGACCATCGGGCCTGAGTCTTTTTCGTTCCCCAACGACCCTGCGGGAGGCCGGTGGTGACGGGCCGTCCGGTCCGCCGCCGGGCCCTGCCGCCGGCGATCCGCAGCGTCGGCGGATCGGGCTGATGATGCGATGGGATATCGGAACTCACGTAACACTGAAAGCATATGACGCACTGTTTGTCTGCGTATTGTCGGACAATTTTGGCCGCTTGTGATTCCCCTCCGAAATCGCTCGCATCCCCTTCGGATCACCGTTAGTATCAGAACGAATGCGTTCGGTGATCGCTCGGTGTTGGATCGCGAAGGGGGCCGCCATGGGCGTACGGCTGCGAGCTGTGCTCCGTCATGTCGCATACCCGGTACTGCTGTTCACGCTCGTGGCGATATCGCTCTCGGCCCTGCGCTGGCGCTGGGACTTCGGCCGGGTGAGCCTGCTCTTCCTGTTCGGCACGGTCGGTTATCTGGCGGTGCTCGAATGGTTGATCCCCTACGAAGTGCAATGGCGACCGGCCCCTGGTGAGTTGGGCCGGTACGGCGTGTACTTCGTGCTCACCCTGATCGGCGGGAGCCTCGCGCAGCTGCCGGTCTCGGTCGTCGTGGGCCGGGTGGCGCCGCCGCATCCGGGGCTGCCGCTCTGGGCCGAGATCCCGGCGGCGCTGCTGCTCGGCTCGCTGGCCAACTACCTGGTGCACCGGTGGAGCCACCACAACCCGTGGCTCTGGCGGCTGCACGGGGTGCACCACGTCCCGCGGAAGGTCAACGTCGCCAACAACGGCGTCAACCACGTCCTCGACGTGCTGGTCACCCAGGGCGCCGTCCAGCTCTCCCTGGCACTGGCGGGCTTCTCACAGGAGTCGGTGTTCGTGGTGGGCCTGTTCGTGGTCGCCCAGGGGTACTTCGTGCACGCCAACGTCGACGTCCGGATCGGCCCGCTCAACCACGTCCTGGCCGGCCCGGAGCAGCACCGGCTGCACCACAGCGTCGACCTGGCCGAGGCCGGGCACTACGGCTCGGACCTCTCGGTCTGGGACCACCTCTTCGGCAGCTTCACCTGGCAGCCGGGCCGCAGACCGGCCGCGGTGGGGCTGCGGCGCCCGTCCGACTTCCCCGGTACGGGCGAGGTGATCGCCAGTCATCTCCAGGCCCTGCGCCGCCCGGTGCGGGCGGAGGACTCCCCGGCCTGACCGCTTCCCGGCCTGACCGCTCCCACGCCCCCGTCCACCCGCCCGTCGCCCCACCCGTCCGCCCTTCGGCCCGCCCTCCTTCGGCCCGTTCCCCCGGGCCCGTCCCCCCTCCCGGCCCGTCCTCCTTCCCGGCCCGCCCCGGCCGACCCTGCTCCGGCGTGCCCGGAGCGGGGCCGCGGCCGCCGTTTCCATGCCCGCGCGGCCTCCCACACCCGTGCCGCGCGGGCGAACGCAGTGACACAAGGACTCGACCATGACGGATTCATGCTTCGCCGTACCCCCGGACTCCTCTGATTCCCCCGACCGCTCCCACCGCTCCGACCGCTCCGACCGCTCTGCCGACTCGCCCCGCCCGGACCTCGCAGTCCGACCGGGCGCCGCCCGCCCCTCCGGCGCCCAGGAGAAGATCGCGATCATCGGCATCGGCTGCCGACTGCCGGGCGGCGCCAACGACCACCGGACGTTCTGGCAGAACCTGGTGGAGGGCAAGGACTGCATCACCCCGACCCCGCGCAGCCGCTACGACGTGTCCACCCTCGGCAGCCGGGACAAGGCCAAGCCGGGCAGGCTGGTGGGCGGCCGAGGCGGCTACATCGACGGCTTCGACGAGTTCGACCCGGCGTTCTTCGGCATCAGCGGCCGCGAGGCCGACCACATGGACCCGCAGCAGCGCAAGCTCCTGGAGGTCGCCTGGGAGGCCCTGGAGGACGGCGGCCAGAAGCCGGGCGAGCTGGCCGGCCGCGAAGTCGGCGTCTACGTGGGCGCGTTCACCCTGGACTACAAGATCGTCCAGTTCTCCGACCTCTCCTTCGAGACCCTGGCCGCGCACACCGCCACCGGCACGATGATGACGATGGTGTCGAACCGGATCTCGCACTGCTTCGACTTCCGCGGCCCCAGCGTCTCCCTCGACACCGCGTGCAGCTCCTCCCTGGTCGCCGTCCACCTCGCCGTACAGAGCCTGCAGCGCGGCGAGACCGACCTCGCGCTGGCCGGCGGCACCCTGCTGCACATCGCGCCGCAGTACACCATCGCCGAGAGCAAGGGCGGCTTCCTCTCCCCGCAGGGCCGCTCCCGCACCTTCGACGCCTCGGCCGACGGCTACGTCCGCGCCGAGGGCGTCGCCGTGGTCGCGCTCAAGCGGCTCTCCGACGCCCAGCGCGACGGCGACCCGATCCACGCCGTGATCATCGGCAGCGGCGTCAACCAGGACGGCCGCACCAACGGCATCACGGTGCCCAACCCGGACGCCCAGGTCACCCTGATCGAGCGGGTCTGCGCCGAGGCGGGCATCACCCCCGGCAGCCTCCAGTACGTCGAGGCGCACGGCACCTCCACCCCGGTGGGCGACCCGATCGAGGCCGGCGCCCTGGCCCGCGCCCTGCGGGTCGGCCGCCGCCCCGGCGACCAGTGCTACGTCGGCTCGGTCAAGACCAACATCGGCCACACCGAGTCGGCCTCCGGCCTGGCCGGGCTGATCAAGTCCGCGCTGGCGATCGAGCACCGCCTGATCCCGCCGCACATCAACCTGGAGCGGCTCAACCCGGCGATCGACCCGGCCACCCTGCCGTACGAGATCCCCACCGAGCCCACCCCCTGGCCGGCCCACCGCGGCCCCGCCCGGGCGGGCGTCAACTCCTTCGGCTTCGGCGGCACCAACGCCCACGTCCTGCTGGAGGCCGCCCCCGCGCCGGCCGCCGAGCCCGCGCAGGCACCGCCGCCCCGGTACACCGTCCTGCCGCTCACCGCGCGCGACGCCGCCGCGCTGCCCGAGCTGGCCGCCGGCGTCCAGGCCGAGCTGACCGGCGTCCGCGGCGGCGCCCCCGTCGCCCTCGCCGACCTCGGCCACACCCTCGCCCACCGCCGCCAGCACCTGGACTCCCGGCTCTCGGTGGTCTACGACACCCGGGAGGCGCTGGACGACGCACTCGGCGCCTACCTGCGCGGCGAGCCGCACCCCCGGGTGCTGACCGACCAGCGCCGCGCGGCCGGACACCGCCGGCTGGCCTGGGTGTTCACCGGCATGGGCCCGCAGTGGTGGGGGATGGGCCGGCAGCTGTTCGCCGCCGAGCCGGTCTACCGCGAGGCCGTCGAACGCTGCTCCGAGCACATCGCCGAGCTCACCGGCTGGTCGCTCACCGAGGAGCTGGCCGCCGACGAGTCCGCCTCCAGGATGGCCGAGACCTGGCTCGCCCAGCCCGCCAACTTCGCCGTCCAGATCGGCCTGGCCGCCCTCTGGCGCAGCCGCGGCGTGCGCCCCGACGCCGTCGTCGGCCACAGCACCGGCGAGGTCGCCGCCTTCCACGAGGCCGGGGTCTACGACCTGGCCGACGCGGTCAAGGTCGTGGTGCACCGCAGCCGCCTCCAGCAGCGGCTGGCCGGCACCGGCGGCATGCTCGCCGTGGCGCTGTCCGAGGCCGAGGCGCTGCGCCGGCTGCGCCCGCACGGCGACGCCGTCTCGGTCGCCGCGATCAACAGCCCGACCTCGCTCACCCTCGCAGGGGACACCGACGTCCTGGCCGAACTGGCCGCCGAGCTGACCGCCGAACAGGTCTTCGCCCGCCCGCTGACCGTCGAAGTGCCCTACCACAGCGCCCGGATGGAGCTGATCAGGGAGGAGCTGCTCGACTCGCTCGCCGACCTCAAGCCCCGGCCCGCCCAGGTGCCGCTCCACCTCACCGGCCAGGAGGGCACCGCCCACGGCACCGAGCTGGACGCCGCCTACTGGTGGCGCAACGTCCGCGACAGCGTGCGCTTCCGGCAGGCGGTGGAGCGGCTCGCCGACGACGGCTGCCGGCTCTTCCTGGAGATCGGCCCGCACCCCGTGCTGGGCCGGGCGATCCAGGAGACGCTGGAGGGCCGGCCCGGCGACGACCTCCCCGAGGTGCGGACCCTTCCCTCGATCCGCCGCCAGGAGGACGAGCAGGCCTGCTTCACCGCCTCGCTGGCCGCCCTGCACAACCTCGGCGCGGCCGTCGACTGGTCCGTCCTCCAGCCGTCCGGACGGCCGGTGCCGCTGCCGCGCTACCCGTTCAAGCGCGACCGGCACTGGGTCGAGCCCGGTGTGGTCGAGCAGGTCCGACTCGGCCGGCTCGACCACCCGCTGCTCGGCCGCCGGCTGCCGAGCGCCGAGCCGCTCTGGGAGGCCCGGCTGGACGCCGAGGCGCTGCCCTACCTGGAGGACCACCGGATCCAGGGCGACGTGCTCTTCCCCGCGGCCGGCTATCTGGAGATGGCCGTCCAGGCGGTGCGCGCACTGACCGGCGGCACCGACGCCGCGCTGGCCGGGATCGAGCTGCGCAAGGCGCTGTTCCTGCCCGACGGGGAGGCCCGGGCCGTCCAGCTCGCCCTCTCGGCCGAGGACGGCGGCTTCACCGTCAGCACCCTCGGCGAGGGCGGCCGGGAGCGCACCGTGCACGCCGCGGGCACCGTCCGCCCGGCCCAGCGCCGCCGCGGCGGCCACCGGCTGGACGCCGAGCGGATCCGCGGGCGCAGCGCCCGCCGGCTGTCCGGCCCCGACTGCTACACCGCCCTGGCCGCCCTCGGCTACCACTACGGCCCGGCCTTCCAGGGCATCGAGGAGGTCTGGATCGGCCCCGGGGAGGCGCTGGCCCGGATCCGCCCCACGGCGGCGATCGCCGGCACGACGGCCGGCCACCACGTCCACCCGGTGCTGATGGACGCCTGCTTCCAGACCCTGCTGACCCCCCAGCTGCTCACCGCCACCGGCCCGGCCGGCACCGGCATCAAGCTGCCGCTGGCCATCGAGGAGGTCCGCCTGGACGCGGTCGGCGAACGCCCGCTCTGGGTGCACGCCACCGTCACCCGCGACGCCGGGGACGAGCTGCTCGGCGACATCGCCGTGTACGACGAGAGCGGTGCCCCGCTCGGGGGGATCGGCGGCTTCCGCGCCACCGACGTCGAGCGGGCCGCCACCGCCGTCGGCCTCGCCACCATCGACGGCTGGCTCGCCGAGCCCGTCTGGCAGGAGCTCCCGGACGCTCCCGACACCCCCGACCTGCTCGCCGAACACCCCGACCACTGGCTGCTGTTCGCCGACGCCGGGGGAGTGGCCGAGGAGTTGGCCGCCCGGATCACCGCACGCGGCGGCAGCTGCCACCTGCTCCGCCCGGGCACCGGCTACCGGCCGGCCGCCGACGGGCGGGAGTCCACCGTCGAGCCCGGCTCGGCCGAGGACCTCGGCCGGGTGCTGGCCGCACTGCGCGCCGCCGGCGCCCCCGACCCGGCGGCCGTCGTCCACCTCTGGAACCTCGACCGGCCCGCCCTCGCGGCCGCCGACCACGCCGCCGTGGCCGACGGCACCGCCGTCGGCGCGTACAGCCTGATCGCGCTCGCCGCCCTGCTCCCCGGTGAACTGCCCGAGGCCAGGCTGCACATCGTCACCCGCACCGCCCAGGCCACCGCCCCCGGTGAGCCGGTCGAACCGCTCGGCGCCCCGGCCTGGGGCATCGGCCGGGTGCTGCGCCACCAGGAGCTGCCCGGCCACCCCGGCAAGCTGGTCGACCTCGGCCCGGCCGCCGAGCCCGGCACCGAGGCGGCCGCGCTGCTGCGCGAGTTCGGGCTCGCCGACGAGGACGAGATCGCGTTGCGCGCGGGCCGCCGGCTGACCGCCCGGCTGCGCTCCGCCGAGGGCCTCACCAGGCCGCTGCCGCCCCGGCTGCGCCCGGACGGCAGCTACCTGGTGACGGGCGCCTTCGGCGCGCTCGGCCGACTGCTCTGCCGGACGCTGGTCCGGCGCGGCGCCCGCCGGCTGATCCTGGTCGGCCGCAGCCCGCTGCCCCCGCGCGAGCAGTGGCGCGGTCTCGACCCGCAGAGCCCGGCCGGACGTGGCGCCGCCTTCGTGCGCGAGCTGGAGGCCCTCGGCGCGCAGCCCGTCCCGGCGCCGCTGGACATCACCGACGAGCGGGCGCTGGCCGACTGGCTGGCCGAGTACCGCGCGCTCGACTCGCCGCCGATCCGGGGCGTCTTCCACCTGGCCGGGCAGGTCCGCGACACCCTCGTCCCCGAGCTGGACCGTGAGGTGTTCGACACCGTCCACGGCCCCAAGGTGCTCGGCGCGTTCGCGCTGCACCGGCAGCTGGCCGACGAACCGCTCGACCACTTCGTGCTGTTCGCCTCGATCGCCTCGCTGCTGACGACGGCCGGCCAGACCAACTACGCGGCCGGGAACGCCTTCCTGGACGCGCTGGCGCACCACCGCCGGGCCCTCGGGCTGCCCGCGCTCTCGCTCGACTGGGGGCCCTGGGCCACCGGCATGATCGAGGAGCTCGGACTGATCGACCACTACCGCAACAGCCGCGGCATGAGCTCGCTCGCGCCGGAGGCCGGCATGGCCGTGCTGGAACGGGTGCTCGGCCAGGACCGCGCCCAGCTGCTGGTCGCCACCGTGGTCGACTGGCCGGTCTTCCTCTCCTGGTACCCGGCGCCGCCACCGCTGGTCGCCGAGCTGGCCGCCGCCGCCCGGTCCGCCGCCCCGGCCCAGGAGCAGAGCAGCCTGCTGGAGGCGCTGCGGGCGGCCGGCGAGGAGGAGCGCCGGGCGCTGCTCGCCGAGCGGTTCGCCGCGCTCGCCGCCACCGTGCTGCGGGTGCCCGTCGAGCAGATCGGGCCCGGCACCGGCCTGGGCGGCCTCGGCCTGGACTCGCTGCTCGCGATGGAGCTGCGCGCCCGGCTCAACACCGAGCTCGGCGTCGCCCTGCCGGTGGTGGCGCTGCTCGGCAACGCGCCGGTGGGCGAGCTGGTCGCCCGGCTGTACGAGGGCGTGGCCGAGCTGATCGAGGACGACGGCGCGGGCTCCGGCGGCGCCGAGGTCGAGCTCTTCGAGGACGCGACGAGCTTCCCGTTGACCCAGAACCAGAAGGCGCTCTGGTTCCTCAAACAGCTCAACCCGGACGGCTTCGCCTACAACATCGGCGGCGCGGTCGAGGTCCGGGTGGAGCTGGAGCCCGAGCTGATGGCCGCCGCCTTCCGGGCGATGGTCGAGCGCCACCCCAGCCTGCGGGCCAACTTCCTGCTCGACGGCGGCCGGGCCGTCCAGCGGGTGCGCGCCGAGGCCGAGCCGGACTTCCGGGTGTTCGACGTCCAGGGCCTGGAGTGGGCCGAGGTCCACGACCTGATCGTCCGCGAGTACCGCAAGCCGTACGACCTGGAGCACGACCCGCTGGTGCGGTTCCGGCTGTTCCGGCGCGGGCCGGAGCGCTGGGTGATCATGAAGGCCGTCCACCACATCATCTCGGACGCCATCTCCACCTTCACCTTCATCGAGGAGCTGCTCGCCGTCTACGAGGGCCTGCGCCAGGGCCGGGCCCCGCAGCTCCCCCCGGTCACCGCCCGCTACCTCGACTTCCTCAACCGGCAGAACGCCTTCCTGGCCGGACGCGAGGCGCCGAAGATGCTCGACTACTGGCGTTCGCACCTGCCCGCCGAGGTGCCGATCCTCAGCCTGCCCACCGACAAGCCGCGCCCGGCGGTGCAGACGCACAACGGCGCCTCCGAGTTCTTCGTCCTGGACGAGGAGCTCAGCGCCCGGGTGCACGCGCTGGCCCGGGAGCACAACGTCACCGTCTTCATGGTGCTGCTCAGCGCCTACTACCTGCTGCTGCACGCCTATTCGGGCCAGGAGGACATCATCGTCGGCAGCCCGGTGACGGGCCGCACCGACGAGGAGTTCGCCTCCGTCTACGGCTACTTCGTCAACCCGCTGCCGCTGCACGTCTCGCTGGCCGGTGCGCCGACCGTGGCCGAGCTGCTGGCGCAGGTGCGCACCACCGTGCTGGGCGGGCTGGACAACCAGGAGTACCCGTTCGTCCTGCTGGTGGAGAAGCTCGGGCTGCAGCACGACCCGAGCCGCTCGGCGGTCTTCCAGGCGATGTTCATCCTGCTCCACCACAAGGTGGCCACCGAGAAGTACGGCTACCACCTGGAGTACATCGAACTCCCGGAGGAGGAGGGGCAGTTCGATCTCACGCTGTCCGCCTACGAGGACGAGGCCGAGCGCCGGTTCCACTGCGTCTTCAAGTACAACACCGACCTCTTCCTGCCGGAGACCATGCGGCGGCTGGCCGGCCACTACGTCAACCTGCTGTCCGGGCTGACCGCGGCCGGCGCAGAACAGCCCGCCACCGGGCTGGAGTTGCTGGGCCCGGCGGAGCGCGCCCTGGTGCTCGGCCGGTGGAGCGGGGCCGACCGAACGGTGGCCCACGAGGAGCCGGTCCACGAGCTGGTGCTGCGGGCGGCCGCGGCGGATCCGACCGCGCTCGCGGTCACCGCCCCCGCCGAGTCCGGTGAGACCGTCCGGCTGACCTACGGCGAGCTGGCCGAGCGCTCCCGCCGGGCCGCCGAGCGGCTGCGAGCCCTCGGCGCCGGCCCCGGCTCGGTGGTGGCGCTCTGCCTCGACAAGTCCCCCGGGCTGATCGTCGCCCTGCTGGCGGTGCTGCGCACCGGCGCCGCCTACCTGCCGCTCGACCCGGGCCACCCGGCCGACCGGCTGGCGTACATGGTCGAGCACGCCGGTGCGCGGCTGCTGGTCACCGAGGACGAGCGGCTGTCCGGGCTGCCGGCCCGGGTGGTCACCCCGGCGGAGCTGGCCGAGGCGGCCGAGCCTGCCGCGCCCGCCGAAGCGATCGACGGGCCGGTCGACCCCGACGCCACCGCCTACGTCGTCTACACCTCCGGCTCCACCGGCCGCCCCAAGGCCGTCCGGGTCGGCCACCGCAACCTGGCCTCCGCCTACCAGGCCTGGCGCACCGAGTACCGGCTGGACACCGACGCCCGGGTCCACCTCCAGATGGCCGGCCCCGCCTTCGACGTCTTCACCGGGGACGTCGTCCGGGCGCTCTGCTCCGGCGCCACCCTGGTGCTGGTCGGCCGGGAGCTGCTGTTCAACACCGCCCGGCTGTACGAGGTGATGCGGGCCGAGCGGGTGGACGCCGCCGAGTTCGTCCCGGCCGTGGTCCGCACCCTGATGAACCACTGCGAGCGGGCCGACGCCCGGCTGGACTTCATGCGGCTGCTGGTGGTCGGCTCCGACGTCTGGAAGGTCGAGGAGTACCAGCGGCTGGGCGCCCTGTGCGGCCCGCGGACCAGGCTGGTCAACTCCTACGGGCTGACCGAGGCCACCATCGACAGCGCCTACTTCGAGGGCCCGGTCGACGGCCTGGAGCCCAGCCGGATGGTGCCGATCGGGCGGCCGTTCCCGAACAGCGCCCTCCTCCTCCTGGACGAGCACGGCCGGCCGGTCCCGCCCGGGGTCCCGGGCGAGCTGTGCATCGGCGGCTCCGGCGTGGCCCTGGGCTACGTCGGTGACGAGGAGCAGACCGACCGCCGCTTCGTCACCCGGCCGCTCGGCGGCCCCGACGGCACCGAGCCGCTGCGGCTCTACCGCACCGGGGACCTCGCCCGCTGGGACGCCTCGGGCGGGGTGCACCTGCTCGGCCGGGCCGACTCCCAGATCAAGGTGCGCGGCCACCGGATCGAGCTCGGCGAGATCGAGACCCAGCTCGCCGAGTGGCCCGACCTCGCCCAGGCGGTGGTCACCGTCCGTCCCGGCGCGAGCGGCGAGAACGTGCTCTGCGCCTACTGCGTCCCCGCCCCCGGGCGCGCCCTGGACCGCCGGGAGCTCCGCCGCCACCTGGCCGGCTACCTGCCCACCTTCATGATCCCCGGCCACTTCACCGAACTGGCCGCGCTGCCGCTCACCGCCAACGGCAAGGTGGACGTCGCGGCGCTGCCAGCCCCCCGGGCGGACGCCGGCGAGCAGGCCGTCGAACCGCCGGTGACCCTCTACGAGGTCCGGATGGCCGAGCACTGGCAGGCCCTGCTCGGGATCGGGGAGGTCGGCCTCCAGCACGACTTCTTCGAGGTCGGCGGCAGCTCGATCAAGCTGATCGAGCTGATCCACGGCCTCCAGACCGAGTTCAACATCGGCATCCCGGTCAGCCTGCTGTTCAAGGTCACCACCCTGCACGGGATGGCCAGGACGGTGGAGCACATCGTCACCGGCCGGATCGAGGGCGCCCAGCCGTACCTCTGGTTCAACCAGGAGCAGCAGCAGACCCTCTTCTGCTTCCCGCCGGCGGGCGGCCACGGCCTGGTCTACCGGCAGTTCGCCGCCCACCTGCCCGAGTACCGGATGGTCGCCTTCAACTACGTCACGGGGGACGACAAGGTCACCCGCTACGCCGACCTGATCGACACCCTCCAGCCGGAGGGCCCCTGCGCCCTGCTCGGCTACTCGCTCGGCGGGAACCTCGCCTTCGAGGTGGCCAAGGAGCTGGAGCGGCGCGGCCGGGCGGTGCCCAATGTGGTGATCATGGACTCGCACCGCATCCTGGAGTCCTTCACCCTCGGCGACGAGCACGTCGAGGCCTTCGAGCGCGAGCTCGCCGAGCACCTGCACCGCCACACCGGCTCGGCGGTCCTGGCCCAGGAGACCCGCGAACAGGCCCGGGACTACCTGCAGTTCTGCAGTCGCACGCCCAACCTCGGAGTGATCGCCGCCCCGGTCAGCGTGATCTCCGACGACGAGAAGGTGGCGCTCTACGCGGACGGCGAGCACGGCGCCTGGCACGGCAGCTCGGCCACCCGGACGGCGGTGTTCCAGGGCTTCGGCACCCACGCCGAGATGCTCGACCGCGAGTACAGCGGCCGCAACGCGGGGCTGGCCCGGGACATCCTCACCGGAGCCGCCGCCCATGCGTCCTGAGACCGGCACCCCGCAGGCCCCGGCCCGCCGCCCCGGCCGCAGCCCCGACACCCCCGGCGATCCCGGTGGTTCCAGCAGTCCCACACGAGAGGTGGACCGCCTCATGCTGAGGCAGCACCAGCCGCTGACCTACCCTTTCGAGCCGCTCGGGCTCGAACTCCACCCCAGGTACGCCGAGTTGCGCGAGCAACCGCTGCCCCGGATCCGGATGCCCTACGGCGACGGCGCCTGGCTGGTCACCCGCTACGAGGACGTCCGGACCGTCCTGGCCGACCCGCGGTTCAGCCTCGCCGAAGCAATGGGCCAGGACCAGCCCCGGATGCGCCCGGTGTCCAGGACCGGCGCCGGCCTGTTCTCCACCGAGCCGCCCGAGCACACCCGGCTGCGCTCCCTGGTGGCCCGGGAGTTCAGCGCCCGCCGGGTCGAACGGCTGCGCGTGCGGGCCTGCGAGCTGGCCGAGGAGCTGGTCGACGGCATGCTGGCCGCCGGCCGGCCGGCCGAACTGGTCGAGGACTTCGCCATCCCGATGCCGACCACCATCATCTGCGAGGTGCTCGGCATCCCCGCCGAGGACCACCGGATGCTCTGGGGCTGGGCCGAGACGGTGCTCTCCGCCGTCACCCCCGGCGAGGTGCTCGCCGTCCAGGGCCAGGCCTTCATCGAGTACATGGCCGGCGTCCTCGACCTGCGCGGCCGCGAGCCCGGCGAGGACCTGCTGACCGTCCTGGTGGCCGCCTGCCGCGAACAGGGCCTGATCAGCGAGGACGAGCTGCTCTCCATCGCCTGCGACCTGCTGATCGCCGGCTTCGTCAGCACCACCAACCAGATCGGCAACTTCTTCCACCAGCTCCTCGTCAACCCCGACGAGCTGCGGAGGCTGCGGGAGCGGCCCGAGCTGATCCCCCGGGCCGTCGAGGAGCTGATGCGGTACGTGCCGCTGCTCACCGGCTTCAGCCTGCCCCGGTACGCGACGGCCGACGTCGAGCTGGGCGGGGTGACGATCCGGGCCGGCGACGCGGTGATGATCGCCACCGCCGCCGCCAACCGGGACCCGGAGGTCTTCGAGGACCCGGAGCGCCTGGTGCTGGACCGCCCCGGCAACCCGCACATCGGCTTCGGCCACGGCGTGCACTACTGCATCGGCGCCCATCTGGCCCGGCTGGAGCTCCAGGTGGCGATCGAGACCGTGCTGCGCCGGATGCCGGGCCTGCGGCTGGCCGTGCCCGAGGACGAACTGCGCTGGAAGGCCGACGCGATGGTGAACGGCCTGCAGACGCTCCCGGTCACCTGGTGACCGCCACCGCCCGCACCGCGACCGCCCGGACCGCCACCGCCCGGACCGGAAGCACCCGGGCCGGAAGCGCCCGGACCGGAGGTGCGAAGTGACCGGCCCGACCACCCCGAGGACCACGAGGAAGGCCAGAGACATGGCGCGGGACACCGCTGACAGACGGCGGCGAGAGACGATGATCATCGTCGGTGGCGGCCTCGGCGGCCTCTCCACCGGCTGCTACGCCCGGATGAACGGGTACCGCACCCGGATCTTCGAGATGCACGAGATCCCCGGTGGCTCCTGCACCGGCTGGGACCGCAGCGACTTCACCTTCGACTGGTGCATCAGCTGGCTGCTCGGCAGCGGCCCGGGCAACGAGATGTACCAGATCTGGCTGGAGCTGGGCGCCCTCCAGGGCAAGGAGATGCGGCACTTCGACGCGTTCAACATCGTCCGCGGCCGGGACGGCCGGGCGGTGTACTTCTACTCCGACCCGGACCGGCTGGAGGCCCACCTGCTGGGCATCTCACCGGCCGACGCCGCCCCGATCCGGGAGTTCTGCGACGGCATCCGGACCTTCCGCAAGGCCCTGGCGGTGTACCCGTTCCTCAAGCCCGTCGGCCTGATGGGCCGGGTCGAACGCTGGCGGATGCTGGCCTCGTTCCTGCCCTACTTCACCACCATCCGCCGGTCCATCACCGTGCTGATGACGGACTACGCGCAGCGCTTCCGCGAGCCGCTGCTGCGGGAGGCCTTCAACTTCATCCTCTACGAGAAGCACCCTGCCTTCCCGGTGCTGCCGTTCTACTTCCAACTGGCCTCGCATGCCAACCAGGCCGCCGGGGTGCCCGAGGGCGGCTCGCTCGGCCTGGCCCGCTCGATCGAGCAGCGCTACCAGAAGCTCGGCGGCGAGATCACCTACAACGCCAAGGTCGAGGAGATCCTGGTCGAGGACGACCGCGCGGTGGGCGTGCGGCTGAGCGACGGCCGGGAGTTCCGCGCCGACATCGTGGTCTCCGCCGCCGACGGCCACACCACGGTGATGAAGCTGCTCAAGGGCCGCTACCTGAACGACACCTACCGCCGGCTGTACACCTCGCTGATCGACGAGCCGGGCCAGCTGTCGCCCGGCTACGTCTCCCTCTTCCTGGGCCTGCGCCGGCCCTTCCCGGAGGGCGACCCGTGCACCACCTACCTGCTGGACGAGCACGAGGCCGCCGAGCTCACCGGCATCCGCTGCCCGAGCATGAACGTGCAGTTCCGCACCCGGCACTACCCGGAGCTGGCCCCGCGGGAGTCCACCGTGGTGTTCGCGACGTACTTCTCCGACATCGAGCCCTGGCGGGCGCTGCGCGAGGGCCCGGAGCAGTCCTCCCGGGTGCGCCGCGGCGAGGAGCTGCACACGCTGCCGGTCAAGCACGGCCGTGACTACACCGCGGCCAAGCGCAGGGTCCGCGGCGGCATCGTCTCCTTCCTGGACGAGCGCTTCCCCGGCTTCAAGGACGCCGTGGCCGTCGCGGACGTCTCCACCCCGCTCACCCAGGTCCGCTACACCGGCGTCTACGACGGCACCTTCCCCGGCTGGAACCCCTTCGTCGAGGGCAGCGAGACGGTGGAGCAGGAGATCAGGAAGAACGGCCCGGTGCTGCCCGGGCTCTCCGACTTCTACCTCTCCGGGGTCTGGGCCACCATCGGCGGCCTGATCAGGGCCGCCGCCGCCGGACGGCACGTGATGCAGTTCGTCTGCCGCGACGACGGGCGGGAGTTCCACGCCGAGATCGACGAGAGCGCGCCGCCGCCGACCCATCTGATCCTCCCCGTCGGGCGGCCGCCGCAGCAGGCCGCCCCGGTCGAGGGGATCCCGTCCACCAGCACCGTTTCGACAGGGGCCCTGGCATGAAGATCGAGAAGTGGGTGGTCCGCGAGCACCTCGACGGGGTGCCCGACGTCAACCGGATCTACCGGAAGGTGACGGAGGAGGTCGAGATCCGCCTGCGCCCGGACGAGATGCTGTTCCGGACCAGGTACGTCTCCGTCGACCCGTACCAGAACGGCCTCGCGCTGGAGACGCCGATCGGCGACCACATGGGCGCCGACTCCGTCATGGAGGTGCTGGAGGCCGGGCCCGAGGCGGCCTTCCAGGTGGGTGACCTGGTGCAGGGCTTCGGCGGCTGGCGCAGCCACGTCGTCCACAACGGCGCCGAGGAGCTGTGGAAGACCGGCATCTTCCCGATGGTCTTCCCGGCCTACCGCCGGCTCGACCCGGCCCACTACGACGAGCGGCTGCCGCTCTCCACCGCGCTCGGCATCATGGGCGCCCCGGGGATGACGGCCTGGGGCACCCTCACCACCTTCCTGGCCGTCCGCCCCGGCGACACCGTGGTGATCAGCGGCGCGTCCGGCTCGATCGGCACCCTGGTGGGCCAGTTGGCCAGGCGGGCCGGCGCCGGCCGGGTGGTCGGCACCACCGCCTCGCCCGCCAAGGCCGCGTACCTGCGGGAGCTCGGCTTCGACGAGGTGGTGCTGTACGACCAGGCGGACGACGCCGAGAAGGTCCGCGGGGCGTTGCTGGCGGCCGCCCCCGACGGTGTCGACCGGTACTTCGACAACCTCGGCGGGAGCGTCACCGACGCGGTGTTCACCATGCTCAACGTGGACAGCCGGGTCGCCGTCTGCTGGCAGTGGGCGACCACCGTCAACGGCGAGCTGACCGGGCCCAGGCTGCTGCCGTACATCATGTTCCCGCGCACCACCATCCGCGGCATCTTCGCCCAGGAGTGGTTCACCGAGGCGAAGTTGAGCGAGATGCACGAGGACCTCGGCGGGCTGGTGCGAAGCGGTGGGATCCGCTACCACCAGACCGTCCACAAGGGCTTCGACGCGATCCCGCAGGCCTACCGCAGCCTCTTCCTGGACCGCGACGCCAACCGGGGCAAGGTCCTGGTCGAGGTGTGAGAACGGGAGGAGGGCGGGCCGCCGGCCCGCCCTCCTCCCGTTCCGGCCGACCCGCGGTCAGCCGTCAGTCCCAAGTCGTCAGTCCCAAGCCGTCGGCCGCGAGTCGTCGTGTGCCGCAGGCCGTCAGTCGTCGTCGCCGTCCAGACCGTCCAGGCCGCCCGGGTCGCTGCCGTCCGGGGTGCCGCTGATCGCGTACCCCTGGCGGCGCGCCTCGTAGCAGGCCACCGTCGCGGCCGCCGAGACGTTCAGCGAGCCGACCCGCCCCAGCTGCGGGACGAACGCCACCGAGTCGCAGAGCGCCAGCGCGTCGGGGGTGATGCCCCGGTCCTCGTGCCCGAGCACGAAGGCGACCGCCGGGGTCAGCTCGGTGCCGAACAGCGGCGCCGCCTCGTCGGCCAGCTCCAGACCGACCACCTTGAAGCCGTCCGCCTTGGCGGAGGCCACCGCCTCGGCGACGGTGGGGAAGTGCTCGACCTTCAGGTACTTGTCGGTGCCCATCGCGGCCTTCTGCGCGCCCGACGAGCGCACCGACGGGGTGTCGCCCGTCAGGTACAGCTTCTCGGCGCCCATCGCGGCCGCCGTCCGGACGACCGAGCCGACGTTGAACGGCGACTGCAGGTTCTCCAGGATCATCGCGAGCCGGAACTCGTTGCTGCGCCGCCACTGGCGGTGCAGACGCTTCAGTTCGGTCCCGCGGAGCTGCTTCACGACGTCGTACCTCGTCCACTCTCGGGGCCCGCGCCCTCCGGGCGGGGCCGCGCTTCCAGAATCCGGAACCCGTTGACCGACGTGGCGCGGGTGGTCGGGTAGCCCTGCTCGTTCAGCCACTTCTGCAGCGAGTCCGAACCGAGGTTGCGCTGGACGACCAGGAAGGCCGAGCCGTCCGGGGTGAGCCGGCCGAGCCACTGGTGCAGCAGCCCGCGCAGGGCGGCCTTGCCGACGCGGATCGGCGGGTTGGAGTAGATCGCCGCGAACCGCAGGTCCGCGGGGACGTCCTCCGGCAGTGCCGCGTGCACGTTGCCCAGGCCGAGGGCCTGCGCGTTGAGCTCCACCAGCTCCAGGGCGCGGGTGTTGATGTCCACGGCCCACACCGGGAGGCGCTTGCGCCGGCTCGCCCAGGTCAGCGCGATCGGGCCGTAGCCGCAGCCGACGTCCAGGATCGGGCCGCGGACCCGGGGCAGCGGGGCGTGCTCCAGCAGCACCCGGGTGCCCGGGTCCAGCCGGCTGCGGGAGAACACACCGGTGTCGGTGGTCAGTTCCAGGGTGAGGTCCGGCAGGGAGACCGTGATCGGCCGGCGCTCGCTGGCGACCTCGGGTGCACCGGTGAAGTAGTGCGAGCCGGACATGCTTTCCCCGTCGTTCGTCTGGGCCTCGGGGCCACCGGGTGGGTGCGGGTAAGCCCTGCTGGTACGGCACTGATGGTACCCCCGGTGGCTTTCGCCCCGGCATCCGCGCAGGTGGGAGCTGGTGCAGTGGGCCTCCACGGCGCCGGGAGGGCCGGGCCCGGCAACACGCCGGGCGCCGGGCGGCACATCGCGTCCGAGCGCTCGGCGGCGGATACTTCCAGTACCCCCACCAGGGCCCGTGGGAGGCTCCGAACAGCGAGGACGGACGCCATGCCGCAAGATCCCGAGGACTATCTGGACGAGGTCGCCGAGGCCGTGGAGCCGGACGAGGAGGCCGAGGACGGCGACGAGTACGACGAGCTGGCCGAACGCCGCGCCCTCGGCGCCGACCCAGCCACCGAGGTCGCGGACGTCGCGGAGCAGAGCCGGATCGTCCAGCTCGACGAGGACGAGTACCGGGAGTAGCCCTAGAGCGCGCCGCGCCGCTGGAGCCAGGTGAACGCCGCCCAGCCCGGTAGTACCGGCAGCACCAGCGTCAGCAGGCGGTAGAGCGCCACGGAGGCCAGTGCGCCGCCCTCCTCCATCGAGGCGGTGTGCTCCAGCAGTGTGACCAGCGCGCTGTCCACGGCGCCGGCCCCACCCGGGGTCGGCGCCGCGTTGCCGACGGCGTTGCCGATCAGGAACACCACCGCGACCGAGGCGAAGGCCGGCTCCCGCCCGACCGCCCGGGTGCAGCAGTACAGGCAGGCGACCAGGCAGATCGAGACCAGCAGCTGGCCGGTGAGGCCGACCGCCAGCCGCCCGGGGTTGCGCAGCAGCTCCAGCAGCCGGGGCAGCACCTCGGAGGTGAGCGGCCGCAGGCGGGCGGCCAGCCAGCGCCGGGCCGGCGGCACGGCGGAGACCAGCCCCAGCAGCACGGCGGCGCCCGCGAGCCCGCCGACCACGGCCGGCAGCGCGTCCAGCTCTGAGCCGCCCGGCTCCAGGCCCAGCAGGTAGACGAAGGCGCCCAGCTGCAGCAGGTGCAGCACCAGGCCGAAGAGCTGCCCGACGCCGACGCTGGAGAGCGCCTGGGCGGTCGGGATCCCGGCCCGCTGGAGGAAGCGGGTGTTCAGCGCGACCCCGCCGACGCCGCCGGGCGAGACCAGCTTCACGAAGGCCCCGGCGACCTGGGCGAACACGGCGTTGCGGAAGTCCAGCCGCTCCGGCACGAAGCCGACGAACCCCATCGCCGCCGTGACGTGGCTGGCCGCCGCGGCCAGCAGGGCCAGCGCCAGCCAGGCCGGGTCGGCGTCGGCGATGGTGGCGACGGGGTTCTGCTCGCTGGCGAACAGCTGCGGCAGCAGCAGCCAGCCGGCCACCACCCCGCCGACCACGGCGAGCAGCGTGCGCGGCCGCAGCCGCTCCAGCTTCACCGGCCGCACCGGCGCCTGCGGCAGGGTGCGCAGCACCTCGGCGCGGATCGCGTCCAGCAGCTCCACCGGCTGGGCGGGGGCGGTGGTGGCACCGGGGGCAGCGGCGTCGGGCGCGTCGGAGGCGGTGCGCTGCACGGGTACCCGAGGGGCGGTGGCCGGGTCGGCCGCGCCCTGGTTCTCCGGGCCCGGGCTCTGCTCGGCCTGCCGCAGGGCGGCCCGCTGGGCGGCGGCGGCCTGCTTCAGGGCGCCGCGGGTGCCGCGGGCCAGCGCGATCGGCTGCAGCAGCGGCAGCGCCGCGCCGACGGCGTCCGGGCCCAGCACCGCCACCGCGCTGCGCACCGCGCGCTCGGCGCCGACCCGCAGCGCCAGGGTGGTGAGCAGTTGGGCGATGTCGCAGCACAGCACCAGTTCGCCGGCCGCGATGTCGCCGTCCGCGAGGTCCACCAGGTGCACCGCGCCGGCCTCGTCGACCAGCACCGAGGAGGGGACCAGTGCCCGGTGCGAGATCTCCCGCCGCTGGAGCAGCGAGAGCTGGGTCCAGGCGTCGGCGAGCAGCGTGTCGGTGAGCTCCTCGTCGGCGAGCCGGTCCAGGGTGCGGCCGGGCAGGTACTCGTACGCGACCAGGGCTGTGTCCCGGCCGAGCTCGGCGGTGGCGGCGATCCGCCGGGTGCGGACACCGGCCGCGACGGCGGCGTAGGAGACCAGGGCCTCGTGCTCCAGCCCGGTGCGCAGCGAGCGCAGCGCCCGGGGGTGCGGGGCGGTGCGCAGCCGCAGCCGGCGCCAGGCGCGCTGGACGAGGGCGGCCGTCACCGCCTGCCGGTCGAGCAGCTGGACGTCGAGGTCGGGGCGGCCGCCCTGCTGCTCGACGCGGTAGCGGTCCGGGCCGGCCGGTCGGGCGGCGGTCGGGCGCAGGCCCGCCTCGCGCAGGCTCCGCAGCAGCCGGTCGGGCTGCGGCCGGGGGTCCGGGGTGCCGACGGCGTAGAGGGTGCCGTGGGCGGTGGTCCAGCCGATCAGCAGGCCGAGCAGCAGGGCGGTCGGGGTGGCGTACCCGCCGGCCAGTCCGGCCAGTCCGGAGACCCCGAGGACCGCCCACGGCACCCGGCGCTCGCGGGCGCCGGAGGCCGTCATGAAGGCGAGCACCGGCGCGAGGTAGCCGTACACCGGCTCGGTGTGGCCGAGTCCGCCGTCGGGCAGCGACTGGGTGAGTGCGGCGAGCACCGAGACGGGGGCGAGGCCGTCGGCCCACAGGCCGAAGGCGAGCGAGACCCCGTAGGCGAGGACGGCGGCCAGCAGGCCGTCGGCGACCTGCTGGAGCCCGCGCCGCCGGTCGGCGGCGAGCAGTCGCCGGGCCGCCGAGTAGGCCGGTACCAGCAGCAGGGCGGCGGTGGACAGCACCCCGACGGCCTTGGCGAGCGGGCGCGGGACCAGCCGGGCCAGCTGGGCGACGTCGGCGGCGACGCCGCCGGTGGTGGCCCGGGCGTAGTCGGCGAGCAGCAGGGTCAGGGCGATCGCGGCGACCCCGACGAACAGCCGGATCAGTGCCGCCGGCTGCCGGATCCGCCCGGTCCCGGGTTCGGCCGGCTCGGCGGGAGGTCCGCCGGGTATGCCGGTCTCGCTGGTACCGCCGGTACCGCTGTCCGATCTCTGCGTCACGATGGCCACGAGGGGCATGCTCCCACGGCGGTCGGCGCGGTCGCCCGGGAATGTCAGGCCTGGCGGGTGGGCAGGGCGACGATCTGGCGCAGGTTGACGTGCCGGGGGCGGCTGACGGTGTAGCCGACCAGGTCGGCGACGTCCTCGGCGGTGAGCGCCGGGATCGCGGTGAACATCCCGCCGAGCTGCTCGCGCAGTGCCGGGTTGTCGATGTGCCCGCCCAGCTCGGTGTCGGTCAGGCCGGGCTCGACGGCGCTGATCCGGACGTCGCGCGGGCCGAACTCGGTGCGCAGCGCGGTGGAGAGCTGGGTGAGGGCGGCCTTGGTGGCGCCGTACACGGCGTAGTCGGGGAAGGAGACGTGCGAGGCGATCGAGGAGACGTTGACCAGGTCGGCGGTGCCGCCGTCGGCGGCGGCCGCGGTGAGGTCGGCGGTGAAGGCGCGGATGATCCGCAGGGCGCCGGTGAGGTTGGTGTCGATCATCCGGGTCCACTCGTCGAGGCGGCCGTCCGTGAGCGGGTTGGGCAGCATCACGCCGGCGTTGTTGACCACCAGGTCGACCCGGCCGTAGGCGTCGCGGACGGCCCTGGCGGCGGCGTCCACCGAGGCCTGGTCGGTGATGTCGGCGGTGACGGCGAGGGCCCGGCCGCCGGCGGCGGCTATCTCGGCGGCCAGTGCGTCCAGCCGCTCGGTGCGGCGGGCCAGCAGGGCGACCTTGGCGCCGTTCGCGGCGAGCAGGCGGGCGGTGGCCGCTCCCATACCGCTGGCGGCTCCGGTGACGACGGCGGTGCGGGCGGCGAGGGCGGGGTAGCTCATGGGGTCCAACCTTCGAGGTCGTTCGGGGCGGGCTGACGGGACAACTCTGCGCGCGGCGCGCGGCTCCACCCAGGGCCGTGGTGCACCTGGGACGGCCCGTCCCGGGTCTGCCCATCCTGGGAACGCCGGTACCACCCTGGGCCGGTGGGCCCGGGGCTCCACTGCGGGGCATGGAGAACACCGTCGGGGACTTCCTCCGCTCGCGCCGCCCGGATCCAGCCGGAGGAGGTGGGGCTGCCCGTGCACGGCCGGCGCCGGGTGCAGGGCCTGCGCCGGGAGGAGGGCGCCCAGCTCGCGGGCGTCAGCGTCGACTCCTACATCCGGCTGGAGCAGGGCCGGGGCTCCAGCGTCTCGGACGCGGTGCCGGACGCGGTGGCGTGAGCGGCGGGGCGTGTCTTGAGGCGCCGCCCGGGCCGGTCGTCACTACCCTGCGTCCATGAGCGCGTGCGAAGACCTCACGGCGACCCCTCGGGACATCGCACCGATCCCGCCCACGGACGGGTGCGCCGACTGCCTCGCCGAGGGCCGCCGGGACTGGGTGCACCTGCGGCTCTGCCTGGACTGCGGGCATATCGGCTGCTGCGACTTCTCGCCGCAGCGGCACGCCACCGCGCACTTCCACAACAGCTCCCATCCGGTGATCCGCTCCTACGAGCCGGGGGAGGACTGGCGCTGGTGCTTCGTCCATGAGGTCATGGGCTGAGCCCCTGCCGACGCCTCCTGGTCGCCGCCGTCCACCCGCCGTCGTCCACCCGTGGCCGCTCTCTCCGGGGGCGAGCAGGTGTACGACAGCTAAAATCCGGACATAACGCCCGTGCGGCCCTCCCGGCCCGCGTCCGCGCGGCCGGTGACCGCCGAAGGGAGGCCGACGATGACCAGGCGAACGCCGAGCAGTACGAACAAGCTCCGCCGGGGCACCCAGGAGCTGCTGGAGCGCCGCGGGATGGCGACGAGCCCCAGACCCCTCGCCCCGCAGCTGCGCACCAACGCGCCACCCGCCGGCGGCGGCACGTCCCTCGGGGGCGACGCATTCCGGCACGGCGGGCGCGACGTCGGGGCGGCGGCCATGCACTCCGCCCCCGCGATGCACGCCGAGCTCAAGGGCCACCGCCACCGCGGCGCGGAGAAGCACTCCGCGCACTGACTCCGCACACTGAGCGGCCAGGTCCGACAGGGGTGGGGGCCCATGGGCGGGCCCCCACCCCTGACGCGTCCTCAGGGGCGGCCCCAGGGGGCTCTCGGGGGCCGCTCGGGGCGTGATCGGGGTCCGCCCCGGATGGCCCGCGCACCGCCCGCCGACAGACTCGAACCAGGCACCGGAGACCGGATGCCGCCGGACGAGCCCCTGTTGGAGACCAAGCCCATGAACACGCCCAAGCGCGACCGCCGTTGGAGCACCCTCGCCGTCTCCGGCGCACTGCTGGCCGCCGTCGCCGCCGGTGTCGCCACCCCGGCCCTCGCGGCCGACCGGACGCCGGGCGGGTCGGGCGCCGCCGCGGCCGCCCTCCGGCTGGCCGGGCCGGTGGACCGCACGGCGCTGGCGAAGACGCTGGCCGACCTGCCGAGCGAGCAGGTCACCGGGGCGCTGGTCCGGGTCGACGGCCGGGGCGGTAGCTGGTCCGGCACGGCGGGGGAGGGGGTCCCGGCGGACGCGCGGTTCCGGATCGGCAGCATCTCCAAGGTGTTCACCGCCACCGTCGTCCTGCAGCTCGCCGCCGAGCGGCGGCTCGACCTGGACGGCACCGTCCAGCACTACCTGCCCGGCCTGCTGCCGGCGGACTACCCGCCGATCACCGTCGGCCAACTGCTCGACCACACCAGCGGCCTGCCGGGCGGCGGCGGCCTGACCTCCGGCGACGGAAGCGAGCGGTGGTTCGCCGAGCACAGGGCCGACTCCTGGACGCCCGCCCAGGTGGTCGCCGCGGCGGTCGCCCAGCCGATGGGCTTCGCGCCCGGTACGGCCCAGCAGTACAACGGCATCAACACCTTCGTGGCCGGCCTGGTGATCGAGAAGGTCACCGGCCGCACCTTCGCCCAGGAGGTGCAGTCCAGGATCGCCCGCCCGCTGGGCCTGCGCGACACCTTCGTGCCCGGCCGCGACGACCTCGCACTGCCCGGCCCGCACACGTCGGGACGGGTCGCGGTCACCGGCCCGGACGGTGTCCGGCGGCTGGTGGACGTGACCGAGCAGAGCCCCTGGCCGTGGGCCGAGGGCGGCATGATCTCCTCCGCCGCCGACCTGGACCGCTTCGTGACCGCGCTGTTCCGCGGCCGGCTGCTGCCGCCCGCGCAGCAGGCCGAGCTGTTCAACGTCCCGGACGTGCCCAACCAGCGGAACAGGAACTGCGAGATCGGCCCGACCGCCGGCCACGCCTGCTTCAGCAAGGGCCTGATGAGCGCCACCCTGCCCAACGGCACCGTGGTCTGGGGCAAGACCGGCTCCCGGCCCGGCTACTCCAGCGCCGTCTTCGCCACCCGGGACCTCAGCCGCAAGGTGGTGCTCTCGCTCAACCCGACGGACATCTCCGGCGGCGAGTTCCCCAAGCTGTGGCAGATCGTGACCACCTCCTTCGGCTCCGGCCAGGTCTACGGGCAGGAGGGCTGACCGGTTGTCAGTGGCCTGCGGTACGTTCGGGCTGTTCGGGTCGGCCGGTGACGGCGGCGGCAGCGAGGGGGTCGGCCGTCCGCGGTGGCCGACGGTGCGCGGTGACCGAGAGTACGCAAGGGGCACAGGGCGATGACAGGGCAGTTGACGCAGGAGCCGGTCGAGCTCCAACTGGAGCGGTTCCGCACGGAGCTGACCGGCTACTGCTACCGCATGCTCGGCTCGGTCTTCGAGGCCGAGGACGCGGTGCAGGAGACGATGGTCCGCGCCTGGCGCGGCCACCAGGGCTTCGAGGGCCGGGCCGCGCTGCGCTCCTGGCTCTACCGGATCGCCACCAACGTCTGCCTGGATGCGCTGAACGGCCGCAAGAACCGGGCCCGGCCGATGGACCTGGCCGGCCCGTCCACCGTGGCCACCGCGACCGAGGCGCAGCTGCCCGAGGTGACCTGGATCGGGCCCGCCCCGGACGGCCGGGTCGTCCCGGAGACGGGCGACCCGGCCGAGGTGGCCGCCCAGCGCGAGTCGGTGCGGCTGGCCTTCATCGCCGTGCTGCAGCGGCTGGCGCCCCGGCAGCGCGCGGTGCTGATCCTGCGCGAGGTCCTGGGCTGGCGGGCGGCCGAGGTTGCCGAGCTGCTCGGTGTCACCGTGGCCTCCGTCAACAGCGCCCTCCAGCGGGCCCGTTCGGTGCTCGCGGCGGACACCGCGGCGGCCCGCCCGGCCCCCGCGCTGGACGAGGACCACCGTGCGCTGCTCGCCCGCTACGTCAGCGCCTTCGAGGCGTACGACATGGACGGGCTGGCCGCGCTGCTGCACGAGGACGTCACGCTGAACATGCCGCCGTACGAGCTGTGGCTGTGCGGCCACGGCGACATCCGCGCGTGGATGCTCGGCCCGGGCCACGGCTGCCGGGGTTCGCGGCTCGTCCCGGTGGAGGCCAACGGCAGCCCGGCCTTCGGCCAGTACCGGCCCAGCCCGGCGGGCGGGTACGAGCCGTGGGCGCTGATCGTGCTGGAGGTGTCAGCGGGCCGGATCGCCGGCCTCACCAACTTCCTCGACACCGACACCGTCTTCCCGCTGTTCGGCCTCCCGGCCCGGCTGGACGCGTAGGCCGGGTCTGACAATTCCCGCCGGGCGCGCGACGCCGGGCATCCTCCCCCAGCCTCCGGCCGGGAGGCACCCCACCTGGACGCACCGGCGAATCGGCCACGTACGACCCAGTACGAGGCCGCTCCGCCGGCACGCCCAGCCGGGCGCGGATCGGGGGTACCTCCCGGCCGAAGGCTGGGGAGCCGCACGCTGATCCGACGCGAATTGTCAGACTCAGGACACCGGGTCGTCCACCGGCAGGGCGTCGGACAGCCCGGTCAGCGCGAGCAGCTCCCGCAGGGGTCCGCCCGCGTTCTTCAGGACGACCCGGACGCCCTGGCGTCCGGCGGCCAGCTGCAGGCGGGCGAGGGCGTCGAGGACGGCCAGGTCAGGGCGGGTGAGGGCGCCGACGTCACAGGTCAGCACGGGGTCGGTCGGGGTCGTGCGGTCGGTGTTCATACAGGTGTGGACCGGTCCGGCGGCCCCGGCTCATCGGTCCGGGGCGCGTTTGTCGCAAAATCCCCCCTCGGAGACGGCGGCCTCCGACGCGGCAGGCAGGCCGTCACCGCCCGCGCCGCCCGCCTGCCGCCCGTGGCAGAGTAGGCCGCGCGGTGTCCCGCACGGGTGCCCGCGTCTGCCTGACCCCTTGTGGGTCCCCCGAGTCCAGGAGCAGCACCATGGCGGCCGAGCCGTTGAAGTCCCGGGAAGAGTGGCTGGCCTCCCTGCCGCGGATCTACGCGGCCGCGGGGGGTGTGCTGCGGGACGCCTCGGGTCGGCTGCTGATCGTGAAGGCCGGGTACCGGGAGTACTGGCAGTTCCCGGGCGGGACGATCGACCTGGGCGAGGGGCCGGCCGAGTGCGCCGCGCGGGAGCTGCTGGAGGAGACCGGCCTCGTCCGGCCGGCCGGGGACCTGCTGGCGATCTCGTGGACCCACGCGTCGGACGAGCTCGACCACCCCGCCGAGCACTTCCTCTTCGACTTCGGCACCGTGCCGGACGGCACCCCCGTGACCGTCCCGGCCGGTGAACTGGACGACTACCGCTGGGTGACCGACCAGGAGGCGCTCGAACTGCTGGGCCCTGCCAGGTCGCTGCGGCTGCGTGCGGCGATCGAGGCGGCCGCCGACGGCCGGGTGCGGATCATCACCACCCGCGTGTCGGGCTTCTGAGCAGGCTCCGGCCGGAGCCGGAGCCTGCCGTGTGCGGGCGGGGCGTGCGGGTCACTGCGGCTCGGTGGCCCGGGCCGCGATGAGGGCCGCGACGGCCTCGCTGGTGAAGGTCTCGGCCTCGGTCTGGTCCACTCCGAGGTCGTTGAGTACGCCGCCGCCGTTCTCCAACTCCAGCAGCGCCAGCAGGATGTGCTCGGTGCCGACGTAGTTGTGCCCCAGCTTCAGGGCCTCCCGGAAGGTCAGCTCCAGCACCTTCTTGCCCTGGGCGTCGTACGGGACCAGCCCGGGCACCTCGCCCGCGGCGGCCGGGAGCGCCGCGGTCGCGGCCGTGCGGACCGCGTCCGGGGCGACTCCCTGGGCGGCCAGCGCCTTCATGCCGAGGCCCTCCGGCTCGGCGAGCAGGCCGAGCAGGATGTGCCCCGGCCCGATCTCGTCGTTGCCGGCCTGGCGGGCCTCCTCCTGGGAGGCCATCACCACGTGCCGGGCCCGGTCGGTGAACCGGCTGAAGCCCTGGCTGGGGTCGAGGTCCGTGGGGGCGCCCGGATCCTTGGGGACGAAGCGCTTCTGGGCGGCCTGCTTGCTGACGCCCATGCTCCGGCCGATGTCCGTCCAGGACGCGCCGGAGCGGCGGGCCTGGTCGACGAAGTGGCCGATCAGGTGGTCGGCCAGGTCGTCGAGGTGGTCGGCGGCGATGACCGCGCCGGAGAGCTGGTCGAGCGCGTCGCTGTGGACCTTCTTGATCGCGTCGATCAGGTCGTCGAGGCGCAGCGGACTGGTCGTGGGAACGACAGGATTCTCCATGCCGTCAACCGTAGGTTGTCGACCCTGGGATCGTCAACGGCCGGTTGACGATTGTGCGAGTTGTGTCGTTCGGATGGTCGCTCAGGCCTGCTTCCGCCAGACGTACGCCGCCGAGACCGGGTGGCTGCGGTACTTCTCCCACTTGGGCTTCAGGGCGATCCAGGTGTCGTCCACGACCGCCTCGGACATCTCGGTGAGCGTCCAGCCGGCCGCCAGTCCGGCGCTCAGGTGGTCGCTGACCAGGTGGACGTGGGTGGTGATGGCGATGTCCTCCCCGGTGGCGCCGGTGAAGTGGGTGGGCATGCCGGCCGCCATGATGAAGTACGGGTGCAGGCCGACCAGGACGAACCGCCCGCCGGGGCGGACCAGCCGCCAGGCCTCGCGGTAGAGCGGGCCGAGGTCGGCCAGGTGCTCGTCGATCAGCGAGGAGACGGCCAGGTCGTAGCCGCCCTCCGGCAGGCCGGTGTCCGCGACGTCCGCCTCGGTGAGGCTGTCGTGCGCGCCCTTCGCCTTGGCGGCCGCCAGCATCTCCGGGGTCAGGTCCACCCCGTCCAGCACCAGGCCCGGGGCGGCCCGTCCGCGCAGCCAGGCGCCCGTGCGGCCGGTGCCGCAGCCGAGGTCGGCGGCCCGGCGGACCTCCGTCCAGTCGGGAGTGGCGAGGCGGTCGAGGACGGCGAGGTCCATCGTGTCCTCGACGGTCTGCTCATAGCTGTCCACCCACTGCGCGTAGCCGGAACGGACGTCGACAGTGGGGTAGTTGCGGGAGTCGAAGTCGGAGAATTGCACCATGGGTGAAGTATTGCCACGGCGTCGCGCGGCGGGCGAGTGAATTACCTCGCGTGCGGACCGATTCGGTTGCAGGCCCCCGCCGGGGGTGGGCGGTGCCGCGAACCGGGCGGGTGCGGCCGCCGGATTCCGGCGGCCGGTCAGCCCCTCGGCCGCTCAGCCGCTCAGGCGCCGAGCAGCCGGGCGCGGACGGCGGAGAGGTCGGCGGGGTCGACGCCCGCGGCGAGCAGGTGGTCGACCGGGTCGAAGCCGTCCAGGGCCGCGAACAGGGCGTCCTCGGCGGTGGTGCCGGCGTCGGCGAGCACGGAGTCGATCCGCCGGTACTGGTCGGGCAGGCCGAGCATGCCGTACAGCGGGCGGACGTTGGGCGCGCTGAGCAGGTAGTCGGCGACGATCTCGGCGGGTTCGACGCCCGCCAGGGAGAGCAGCAGAAGGGCGGCCAGGCCGGTGCGGTCGCGGCCGGCGCCGCAGTGGACGACCAGGCCGCCGGGACCGGCCCCGGCTATGGTGGCGATCAACTCGGCGGCGGCGCGCGGGCAGTGGTCGAGGTACGGGCGCAGCGCCAGCGGGGTGCCGTCCAGGTGGCCGTAGGTCTTCCACCAGGCGGATCCGGCCAGTTCGTCCAGCGGGACGCGGACCAGGTCGACGCCGGCCGGGAGCGGCAGCAGCGGCTTGTACTCCTCGATGTTGCGCAGGTCGACGACGGTGCGGACGCCGTGGTCGAGGAGGGCGTCCCAGCCCTCGGCGGTGAGGCGGTCGAGGTTGTCGGCCCGGGCGACGGCGCGGTGGGCGGTCCGTCCGCCGGAGCGGGTGGGGAGCCCGCCGAGGTCGCGTACGTTGAGGCAGCCGTCCCAGACCAGGGTGCGGTCCTCGGTGGCGGTGGTCAGCGTGTGCGTCCGGCTCATCAGGCTCCCCGTTTCATACCGGGGGCTCGTTACCCCCTCGTTATAGAGGACTCCGGGGGCTCCCGGATGGTTCCTGGCGGCTGTCCGGTGTTCAGGCTGTCGGACGTTCGGATTGACGGGTGTTCTGACTGTCGGGTGGTCAGGGTTCGGACGTCCGGGTGGTCGGGCTTTCGGCGCCCGGCGGGTCAGCGGCCGGCGGGCTCGGCGGCCTCGGTGCGGACCAGCTTCTCCATCGGGTCGGCGGCGGTGTGGCCGAGCACCGAGCCGGCGGCGATCGCGCCGATCAGGAACACCGTGGACAGCCAGGCCATGGTGGCCACCGGCAGGGTGAAGGCGCCGACCACCCGGGCCGCGCACTCCGTCAGCAGCGCGGTGCCCCAGATCCCGGAGAACACCCGCTCGTGGCGGCGGAAGGCGCGCGAGTGGGCCGAGCGCCCGCCCGCCAGCCGCTCCCAGGCGGCGCCGCGGGCCCGGTCGCCCTTGGTGAGGAA
Organism: Kitasatospora sp. NPDC048239; assembly: GCF_043202015.1. Classification (NCBI taxonomy): domain Bacteria; kingdom Bacillati; phylum Actinomycetota; class Actinomycetes; order Kitasatosporales; family Streptomycetaceae; genus Kitasatospora; species Kitasatospora sp. NPDC048239. The sequence goes on from NZ_JBICZP010000010.1 coordinate 57,238, forward strand.
GGGCATCAGCATCGGCGACATCAGCGGCCGTCCGACCAGCACGGAGAACAGGATGGCCAGGGCGAGGGTGCCGCTGAGCGCGCCGTCCTTGGCGAGCATCAGCCGGGCGTCGCCGGTGACGGTGGTGAGCGCCAGGCCCACGACGTTCACGCCGAGCATCATCGAGGCCCAGAGGTTGAGCCGGCGCTCGCGGAGCAGCCCGTGGACCGTCCGGACGGCGGGGATCGCGCCGCTCCAGGCGAGGGCGGCGAACTCGCTCATCCCGAAGGCCGAGTGGAGCAGGTAGTAGCCGGCCAGCGGGGCGGCGACGTCGACGGCGAGCGGGCGGAGCGCCGCGGCGACCGGGTTCGGGGTCTTCGGCGTGGTGGCGGTCGCGGTGGCGGCGGTGGTGAGGGTCTGGCTCATGGTGGGTTCCTCCCCGGACTGGTGCTCGGCTCGCGGGCTGCTGCCCTGCGTCGTGCCTCCAGTCTCCGGGGCGGACCCTGCGTCAGATCAGTGTCGTCCGTTGCGGAATCCGCATGACGGTTGTCATGGTGTCCGCCGTGACAGTGGCTCCGACCTGCGCTTTCACCGGTCGAAGAGCCACAGCTCCCGGCCCAGCGTGTCCAGGCAGCGCACCGCGGCGAACCGCTCGTCCCCGGCCGACAGGAACCCGTCCGCGACACCCCGCAGCACGGCCCGGGCGGCGGCGTCCGTCCTGGTCCACGCACCGGTCAGGACGAGCGCCTTGTCGGCCAGCTCGGCGCGCTGGATCCGGGCCACCGACGCGTCCAGCAGCACGCCGTTCACCTGGTCCAGCTCGGCGGGGGAGAGGTAGGTCTCGCCGGTGCCGCCGCGGTCCCGCTCGATCCGGTGCAGCAGCTCCGGCAGGCCGTAGTGGCGCACGGCGGCGACCGAGTCGTCCACGGCGACCTGCCAGCGCGGGCCGGGCAGCACCTCCCACCAGACGTCCTCGCCGACCGGCAGCACCTCGCCGATCCGGGCCCGCCAGGCCTCCAGGCCGTAGACGGCTCGCGGGTCCGGGCGCAGGCCGGGGAAGGCGGCGGCGGCCCAGTCCGGCTTGCGGACCAGCCCGAGGTCGAAGGTGTAGCGCATCCGGTCGGAGGCCGGGCGCTCGACGACGCCGAGCAGCGCCCAGTGGGTCTCGTCGGGGAGGCTGAACGTGCGGCGCCACCCGGTGAAGCCCAGCGCGCGCAGGGCGGGCGCGAGGTGTTCGCGCAGGCCCTGCGCGTAGAGCCGGTGGGCAGGCGTCATCGCGGTCATTCCTGGTGGGTCGTGACCCGGCGGGCAGTCGGCGGGCGGGCGTGCGGGCGCGGCCGGGCCGGGGCGGCGGGCCGTGGCGGTGCTGAGGCCGGCCTCACAGCGGGGCGCGGCGGGGTGCCGGGAGGTCGGCAGGGGGTGGCCGACGCTCCAACGAATACCTACAACGTAGGTGTAAGGCGCCCTTTATTGCCGCAGGCGAAGGTATGGAACAAAAAGGACCTTGGACCTGAAGGCCTACGGGCCTTGGTCCGGGGTTCCGGGTGGGGTTTGGGTAGGGGCCGGGCGGACCGCGTGACGGGGCCGCGGTGCCCACGGGGCGGCGTCCGGGCGGGTCGGGCTCGGGTCGGGCTCCCGGGCCGGATGCCTCATGATGTGGCGGGTGCAGAGTGCAGAGCGCCCCGGAGCGGGCACCGACAGCGGCGTCGGCCGGGCCGGACGGGATCCGGCCGCCGACCCGCCTCCATCCGGCCCGATCGACCTGACGTCGGCCGTCCGGGCCGCGCAGGACGGCGACGAGGAGTCGTTCCGACTGCTCTTCCGAAGCATCCAGCCGGGTCTGCTGCGCTACCTGCGGGTGCTGGTCGGCGGCCGCCCGGAGGACGCCCAGGACGCCGAGGACATCGCCTCCGAGGCCTGGCTGCAGATCGCCCGCGACCTGCACACCTTCTCCGGCGACGGGGACGGCTTCCGCGGTTGGGCGGCCACCATCGCCCGCAACCGCGCGCTGGACCACCTCCGGGCCAGACGCCGGCGTCCGGTCGCGGACCTGCCGGTCGAGTACCTGGCCGAGCTGGCCGCCGGGGACGACACCGCGGGCGCGGCGCTGGCGGCCGTCGGTACGGGGGACGCGCTGGCGCTGATCTCCCGGCTGCCGAGCGACCAGGCCGAGGCGGTGCTGCTGCGGGTGGTGATGGAGCTGGACGCGGAGAGCGCGGCCCGGGTCCTCGGCAAACGGGCCGGCACGGTCCGGATGGCCGCGCACCGGGGGCTGCGCCGACTCGCCAAGCTGCTGGAGCAGGGCGCGGGGTTCCCCGCACGCCCCGCCGCGCGACCGACCGGGCAGCCGGCCGCGCGGCACGGGGCGGACGCGGGCGCACCGGCGGTGCCGCCGAACGGCGGGCAACACGGCCGGAAAGAAATCCCTCCGCAAGGTGTGACAGAACGCCGGGCCGCGACGCTGAAGGACATGAGATGAGCACCAACCGATCCCGTCGGATCGACCCCGACACGGCCGAGCAGCTGCTCGGCGGTGCCGTGGGCGGACCGTCGGCCGGGCAGGACGCCTCCCTCACCGGATCGGACGGCACTGGGCGTACGGGGGTTGCCCGCGTGCTCGCCGCAGCCGCCGCTCCGGCGACGGCGGGCGAACTGGCCGGTGAGGAGGCGGCCCTGTCCGCGTTCCGGGAGGCCCGTCTCGCGTCCGACCGAGCAGTGTCCGCCGTACCCGCACCCGTCCGGAGACGATCGATGGCAACCGCCGCGCTGGCCAGGGCCTTCAGCACGAAGGCCGTTGCCGTCGTGCTCGGGGCCACTGCGCTCGGCGGCGTCGCGGTCGCCGCCGGTACGGGCAACCTGCCGTCGGCGCTGGGCGGAGGGCCGGAGGACCCGGGTCGCCGGACGCTCGTCGCGCCGAGCACCCCCGGCAGCTCCCGCCCCGCCGCCGTACCCGCTCCCGAGCCGGGTACGGCGGGCACGTCGGCGGGTGTGGGTCCGTCGCGGCCGGGCGCCGCGCCGTCCACCGGCGGGGCGCCCACGGCCGGGCCGTCCGCCGGTGCGCCGCAGCCGGAGCCGTCGGGTGCCGCTTCGGTGCCGCCCTCGGCGCAGACCCGCGGCCTGCCGGCCCCGGTGGTGGTCGCGCTCTGCCGCGGGTTCGCCGAACGGGCGGGCAAGGGCGAGCGCCCGCGCCTGCTGGTCGTGGAGCCGCTGTTCGGGCCGCTGGTCGCGGCGGCCGGTGGTCCGGACCGGGTGGACGACTACTGCAGGGCGGTGCTCCAGCGCGCGAGCGACGACGAGCGCCAGAGCGCCACCCCGCAGCCGCGCGACACCGGCGGCTCCGGCCGCACCGGCGACGCCAAGACCGGCGGTACCGGCGACGGCAAGGCCGGTGGCACCGGCGACGGGAAGACCGGCGGTACCGGCGGTGGCAAGGACCCAGGCACCCCGACCGCCCCGGTCGTCGTGCCGCCCCTGCCGAGCGCGCCGGTCCCCACCGGCACCCGCACCAGACCAGACCGCACCGAGCGGTCCGACGAGGCCTCCCCCAGGAGGTAGCCCCGGAACTCCGGACGGGCGGCGGGCGAATCCCCCCGGGCCCGTCGCCCGTCCGGACCGAACCACCCGCAGTACCCGCAGGACCAGCAGTACCCACCCGAAGACTCCGGGTGGCCGGTCGGCCCCCCCGTGCCCGCCGTCCACCCGGACCCGGCTCCCCGGGTCGGATCGGCGGCGCAACTCCCCGGACGCGCCGCCGCTCCGACCCGGGGCCGGAACCCCGCAGGCCCGCCCGCCCCGCAGCGGTCGGGCCCGCACCCCGCGCGGCCCGACCCCGCGCGGACAGATCGACCTGGACCGACCGTGACCGTTCCCCGGTACGACCACGAGCCGGCGGCCGGGGATCCGCTGCCCGGTTCCCCGGCCGTCTCCCCCTTCGGGACGGCCCACGGCCCTCCCGAGCCGCCCGGCCCCGCCACCCCGGCCGCTATCGTGCACAGGTGCACGTGCCGGTCCGGGGCCCCGGGCAGGGCAGGCGAGGGGAGCGGTTCCAGGTGATCGGACGGGCGCTGAACGGGCGTTACGAACTCGTCGAGATACTCGGCGTCGGCGGGATGGCCACGGTCTGGCGCGGGGTGGACCACGTGCTGGGCCGCCAGGTGGCCGTCAAGGTCCTCAACGGGGGCCTCGCCGACGACCCGCGCTTCGCCGAGCGGTTCAGCCGCGAGGCGCAGCACGCGGCCATGCTGGTCCACCCGAGGATCGTCATGGTCTTCGACTCCGGCGTGGACCAGGGCTCGCCGTACATCGTCATGGAGCTCGTCCAGGGCAGCTCGCTCGCCGCGCTGCTGGCGCAGCAGCCCGGCCTCCCGGTGGAGCGCGCCGTCGGCATCGCGGCGGCGGTCTGCGAGGCGCTGGAGGTCGCGCACGGCGCGGGGCTGGTGCACCGGGACATCAAGCCCGGCAACATCATGATCACGAACGACGGGGGCGTGAAGGTCGTCGACTTCGGCATCGCCCGGGCCGGCGCCTCCAGCAACCTCACCCAGGCGGCCTCGGTGCTCGGCACCGCGGCGTACCTGTCCCCCGAGCAGGCCACGGCCTCCGACCTGGACGGCCGCACCGACCTGTACGCGGTGGGCTGCGTGCTGACCGAGATGCTCACCGGCGCCCCGCCGTTCGTCGCCGAGACCCCGGTGGCGATCGCCTACAAGCACGTCGGCGAGCAGCCGGCGCCGCCGTCGGCCCGCAGAGCCGGCCTGCCACCCGCCCTGGACGCCGCCGTCCTGCGCCTGCTCGCCAAGGACCCGGCCGACCGGCCCGCCCACGCGGCCGCGGCCCGGTACGAGCTCCTCGCCACCATCCCGGGGCTGGCCGTCTCCGACCCGACCAGTGAGCTGCTCGCCGCCGCCTCGGCCGGCCAGGCCACCCGGCTCCTGCCCCCCGTTCCGCTGCCCGCCCAGCCAGCCCAGCCGGCCACCTCCCTGATGGCGCCGGTCCCGGCCCAGCCGCCGCTCGGCGCGCCGGTCCGGGAGAGCGGCCGCAAGCCGCTGCTCCTCGGCGCCCTCGGCCTGGTCGGCATCGCCGGGGCGGCGGTCCTCGCCCTCACCGCCTTCGACGAGCCCGCCACCACCCCGGCCGCCGCCAAGCCCGCCCAGAGCGCTCCGGCCGTCCCGGCGCCGGTCCCCTCGACCGCGGCCCCCACCCCCTCGGCCGCCCCCACGGCCCTCCCCGCCCCGACCCCCGCGCCCAGCGCCTCCCCGGTCCGCACCCAGGCGGCCGCCACCCAGATCAACGCCCTGCGCCAGAACGTCGCCCAGGCCCAGATGCCCAAGGAGCGCGAGCGCCAGCTCGACCTCCTGCGCACCCTCGACGACGCCACCGCCCGGCTCAACGAGGGCCGGCCGGCCGATGCCGTGCAGGAGTTGAAGAACGCCCAGCGGACCGTCCGCGACCTCTCCAAGAAGCACGCCATCGACGGTCCCACCTACCAGAGCTGGAACTCCCGCCTCGGCACCCTGATCAACTCCCTGCACGCCTCCGCCGACGACCAGCAGGACGACTAGGGCGCGGACAGGGCCCAGCCCCCGTCCGGGCCGCTCAGGCCGCGCCCGCCGCCTGGGCGGCCCGCATCATCGCGAGCAGGCCGCTGAGGTCCCTGTCGACGGTGAACTCCCGCAGGAGCGTGGTCCAGCGGCCGTCCTGCTGCCGCCAGACGAAGTTGTAGAGCGCCGGAACGCCCCCCTCCTCCCGCCGCATGATGATCGATCCGACGCCGCCGTACGCCGTGGTGGCCACGAAGGTGACGTCGTCGATCGACTCGCCGACCGTCACCCCCTGCTCCTTCATGGCCCGGAACCGCGCCATGAACTGGGCCTTGGTCAGCGTCACGCTCCGCCCGGCCCCGTCGACCCTGAGGTTCTCGAACTCCTCGTCGTAGAGGGCGTCGAGCGCCTCGACGTCCATCGCGAGTCCGGCGTTCAGGTACTCCCGCATCCGCTCCACGAGCTGCTGGTCCATGGTCGGTCCTCCCCCTGCTGTCGGTGATCCGGTCCCCAAGGTCCCACCCGGCACCGGCAGCACGCCCACAGCCCGCTGTCAGCCCGCCGTCGCCGACCCGCCCGGCGGGAATGAACGGGGCGTGCACCGGGCTGGGGGTGATGGGCCGCGCACGCCCGCCGCCTGGGGTGCCCGGGGCCGGGCGGGGCGGGCGCACGCGTGAAGGGTGGAACACATGCTGAGCATCGGGTCCGTCGTCCTGGGCGTCGCAGACGTCCGCCACGCGGCCGCGTTCTGGACGCAGGCGCTGGGGTACGTGCCGCGCGAGGCGATCGGGGACCGCTGGGTGGTCCTGGCGCCCGCCGAGGGCCCCGGCGTCCAGCTGGCGCTCGGCCGCAGCGAGTCACCCGTCCAGGAGCACCCGCGGGTCCACCTCGACCTGTACGCGGCGGACGCCGCCGACCAGGCGGCCGAGGTCGAGCGGCTGGTCGCGCTCGGCGCCCGGCGCGTCGACTGGGACCGCTACCCGGAGGATCCTGACTTCGTCGTGCTCGCCGACCCGGACGGCAACCGCTTCTGCGTCATCGACACCAGCCGCGGCCTGAGCGGCTAGCCGCTGTCGGGGCGCCGCCGCACCCGGCTCTCCACCCCGCTGCGGACCGCCTGGGCCAAGGTCCCCGCCGCGGTGGCCAGGAAGACGAAGTTGTAGACGATCTGCAGGATCACCACCAGCCGCGGCCCCTGCCCGGAGGCGGTGATGTCGCCGTACCCGACGGTGGCCATGGTGACGATCGTGAAGTAGAGCGCGTCGAGCCGGGTGGTCAGCCCGATGAACTCGCCGGGGTTGGCGGCGAGGACGAAGTAGGTGCCGGCGAAGACGGTCAGCGACAGGCAGATCAGGAAGACCAGCCAGACGCCGGGCCGACGGCCGGTCCCCCGCAGGATGTCGATGATCCGGGCCAGCAGCAGGCCGGTCAGGCCGGTGAGCACGGCGGCGAACACCAGCCAGCTGAACACCGGGCGGTGGGCGCCGAGCGAGCGTAGCGGCAGGGTGAAGTACCCGATCATCAGCAGGACGAAGGAGCCCAGCAGCAGGCACCAGGCCCGCACGTCGATGCGGTCCCGGGCGGGCGGTGGAAGCTGGTTCTCGGACATCCCGCCCAGCCTGTGGGAGCGGGCCGGGATCCGCCTGCCGGAGTGCTCCGTCCGGGCGTCCCGCGGGCCGGGCCGGGCCGGACGGGAACGGGCCCGGACGCGACAGAGCCCCCGCCGGCGACGGCGGGGGCTCTGTCGGAGGATCAGGCCGTGGTGGAGCGGGGGGTCTCGGTGGCCTTGGTGATGTTGGTCGGAGCGACGGCGGCCGGGCGGGCCTGCGCGTCGGCCGGCTGCTGCGGGGCGGCGGTGCTCTGCGCCGTCCCCGGGGCGGCGGCGGCAGCGTCGGCGGCCGGTGCGTCGTCCTCGCGCAGAGCCTTGGTCTCCGCCTTGAGGATGCGCATCGACTTGCCGAGGCCGCGGGCCATCTCCGGCAGCTTCTTCGATCCGAACAGCAGGATAACGACCGCCAGCACCACCAAGAGGTGCCAGGGCTCAAGACCGTTCCGCAGCATCCTGGCCACCGGTCCCTTCTTGTCTAGAGTCACGGGAGGGCAAAGCGCCCGACCTGGCCAGTATGCCTGGCCCCGGCGGCGAACGTATACACCGGCCGGGAAACGCTGGTCAAAAAGCAGGTGTTGCTCAAGCGAGCCCTGAGTAGTGGTCTAGGCCATTTATGTCGGGGGGCCGTCAGTTCGCATATCCGACGAGCAGCCCGCAGAAGATGGCCGCCACCAGGGTCACCCCCACCGCCAGTGCCAGCATGTACGGGGAGTGCGGCAGTGGTGCACCCGCCCGCATCGCCGCCTCGATCCTGGTCCACCGCCGGTACGCGGCGGCGCCGAGAACCGCCCCGCCGAGCGCGCAGACCACGGCCAGCGCGATCCGCAGCGGCGCCGGAGCGACGTCGGGTGTGAGCTGGTCCACCGCGATCCCGCCCGCGAGCAGGCCGAGCGCCGTCCGGATCCAGGCCAGGAAGGTCCGCTCGTTGGCGAGCGAGAAGCGGTAGTCCGGCTCCTCGCCGCCCGCGTCGCCGCCCTCCTGCTGGTCGGGCTCCGGCATCCCCACCGTCCTCCACCTCGGGCTCTTCCGTACCGACCCTAGGCTCCCCGGCACAGCCCCGCAGCTCGGCACCGCCCCGCAGCTCGGCACCGCCCCGCAGCTCGGGACCGCCGCGTAGCCCGGGACCGCCACGGTCCGTGCGACCCGGCCGCGCGGCCTCGCCGCGAAACCGGATGCGGGCGCCGCCCGCCCTGGGGCACACTGCGCCGATGACATCCGACCGCCTCCAGCCGTCCCAGCAGCAGGCCCTGCACCACGTCACGGCGCGGTCCACCGGCACGCCCGTCGATCCGGGGCTGCGCATCACGCTCAACTTCCACCCCGACCGCCCGGCCGGCGACCGCTCGATCCTGGCGGGGCTGGCGCAGGACGGTGTCTACCGCTCCCAGTTCGTCACCGGTACCGGCAACGGCGGCCTGACCGCCCACCCGGGCGGGGACCGCTGGAACTGGGAGAGCCGGATCTTCGGCGGCGCGTACGACGGGGCGCCGGCGCCGGAGCGCCCGGTCTACGGCGCGCTGGACTTCCGCCGTCGGCCGCTGGGGGCCGCCCCGCGCTTCGGCTCCGCCCACTTCAGGCTGACCGGACCGACCCTCGCCCGGGCCACCTTCTGCTACCCCGACAGCTTCCTCGAACCCTCGGACTTCGGCGTCGCCGACCGGATGGACCTGATCGGCCTCGCCGAGGCCGACATCGGCCGCGAGGACGACCTGGACGTCTACATCGAGGCCCAGGTGCACGGCCCGGTCCGCCTGGACCGGGACGTCGAGGCCCTCGTGCTCGACCCCTGCTACCGCGGCACCCCCGTCGAGGCCGAGGCCCGCCGGCTGCCCTGCCCCGTCGAGTGGCACCCGGGCCTGCGCCTGCACACCGACGTGCTCCGCCGCCACCCGGAGTTCCGCGGGCCCGAGTACGTCGCCCTCGGCCTGGCGATAGCCGAGGACGGGCTGCTGGACCCGCGCATCATCGGCGACGCCGTCCGCGCGGGCCGGCACGATCCGCAGGACCTCAAGAAGGTCTGGCACCACCTGGCCCGCTTCGGCTCCCCACTGCCGACCGCTCCCCAGCCCTAGTCGCGGCGGGCGAGCAGGTAGCCGCGGAGGGTCTCGGCCTCCTGCGGGTGGTTGGCGCGCTCCAGCCGCGCCTGCACGGTGAACCCGGCGTCCGTCAGCTGCCCGGCGACGGCCTCCAGCTCCAGGAAGTGGAAGTCCACCTCGACCTCGTGCCCCCACCACTCGTCGAGGTGCCGCACCTCCGTGCCGAGGTGGAACGCGAGCAGCAGGCAGCCGCCGGGCCGCAGGACCCGCCGCATCTGCGCGAAGGCGGGCCCGAGTTCGGCGGGTTCGAGGTGGATCACCGAGTAGAGCGCGACCGCCGCACCGAACTCGCCGTCCGCCGCCGGGAGTTCCAGCAGGTCCCCCTGCCGGAACTCCACCCCGGGGTGCTCCCGCCGGGCGATCTCCACCATCGCCGGGGACAGGTCGATGCCCACCACCTGCGCCCCGCGCTCCGCCAGCCACGCCGCCACGTGCCCCGGCCCGCAGCCGAGGTCCGCCACCGGGGCGCCGTTCTTGACGGCCTCCTCGGCCAGCATCCCCAGCAGCGCCCGGTCCAGCGGCTTGTCCGCCAACTCGCCCCCGATCCGCTGCCGGTACTCCTCCGCGACGGTGTCGTAGCTCGCCTGGACCCGCCCGTGGCCACCCGTTGTCGACATGGCCCCAGCGTGGCACGGCCGTTGCCCGGGCGTCGGGGCGGGGTGGGCAGCGCGAGAGCCCCCGCCCGGGTGGGCGGGGGCTCTCGATGACTCGCGTGAGTGGATCGGGGTGGCGGTGCGTCAGATCGCGGCCGGCGCGGCCTCGACGTCGGCGTCGGCGGGGGCGTCGGCGGGGGCGGCCGGGGCCTGGGCGGGGAGGTGCTTCATCAGGTGGTAGGCGAAGGCCGCGGCGCCGAGGGCGAAGACCAGGCCGACGACGGCGGCGACGTGCAGGCCGTCGGTGAAGGCGGCGCGGGCGGTCTCCAGCAGTTCGGCGCCGATCCGGTCGGGCAGGTGGGCGGCGACGGTGACGGCTCCGCCGAGGGTGTCCTGCGCGGCCCGGGCGGCCTCGCCGTCCACCCCGGCGGGCAGGGCGCCGTCCAGCTGCGAGCGGTAGACGGCGGCGCCGGCGGCGCCGAGCAGGGCGATGCCGAGGGAGCTGCCGAGCTCGACGGCGGTCTCGGAGGTGGCGGAGGCGGCGCCGGCCCGCTCGATCGGGGCGGCGGAGACCACCATCTCCGCGGTGAGGGTCATGGTGCCGACGGTGCCGGCGGCCAGGACGCCCGCCGCCGTGAGGATGAGGGCGAGCGGGGAGTGCGCGCCGACCGCGGTCATCATCACGAAGCCGCCGGCGCCGATCAGGAAGCCGCCGGACATCAGGACCGCGGGGCGGACCTTCCCGGTGAGGGCGGCGCTCAGGCCGACGGCCGCACCGACGCCGACGCTCGGGACCAGCGCCCAGAGCGAGGCCTCCAGCGGGCTCATGCCCTTGACCAGCTGCAGGTACTGCGAGGTGAAGAGGGTGAAGCCCATCATCGCGAACATGGCGATGGTGTTGACGGTGATCGCGCCGCTGAAGGTGCGGATCCGGAACAGCCCGAGGTCGAGCAGCGGGGCGGCGGCGGTGCGCTGGCGCCACACGAAGGCGGCGGCGAACAGCAGCCCGGCCGGGACGGCCAGGGCGGGCAGCAGGCTCCAGCCGTCCACCGACAGGGTCTTGATCCCGTAGACGAGCGGCAGGATCGCGGCCAGCGACAGCACCGCGCCGGCCAGGTCGAAGCGGCCGGCCTGCGGCGAGCGGTACTCGGGCAGCAGCACGGGGGCGGCGAGCAGGACCAGCGCCATCACCGGCACGGCGATCAGGAAGACCGAGCCCCACCAGAAGTGGTCCAGCAGCAGGCCGCCGGCCACCGGGCCGAGGGTGGCGCCGGCGGTGAGGATGCCGCCCCAGGCGCCGAGCGCGACCTGGCGCTGCTTGGGGTCGTGGAACATGTTGCGGATCAGCGCGAGGGTCGAGGGCATCACGGTGGCCCCGGCGGTGCCGAGCAGGGCGCGGGCGGCGATCAGCTCACCGGCGCTGTCCGCGCCGGCGGCGAGCAGCGAGGCGCCGATGAACCCGGCGGCGCCGATCATCAGCAGCCGGCGGCGGCCGATCCGGTCGCCCAGCGAGCCCATCGTGATCAGCAGCCCGGCCAGCAGGAACGAGTACATGTCCATGATCCACAGCTGCTCGGTGCCGCTCGGCGCCAGCGTGGTGGAGATGAACGGGACGGCGAAGAAGAGCACGCCCATGTCCATGGTCAGGACGAGGGTCGGGAGGAGGAGGACGGCCAGGCCGATCCATTCGCGACGGCCTGCGCGGCCGGTGGTTGCGGTCATGGGGAAGACGGTACGGACGTGTCAGACGTTTGTCTAGTACGAGCGTCTAAATCGTCCGTGCGAGACGAAAGTCCTAGACGTATGTGCAAGACATTCGTCCAGATCTTCCGTAGCATCGGAGCCATGGGAAACCGCGAAGACCTGATGGCCGGCGCCAAGCGCTGCCTGTACGAAAAGGGATACGGGCGCACCACCGCCCGCGACATCGCCGCCGCCTCCGGCGTCAGCCTGGCGGCCATCGGCTACCACTTCGGCTCCAAGGAGGCGCTGCTCAACGCGGCGCTGATCGAGGCCACGGGGGAGTGGGGCGAGACGCTGGCCGCGGTGGTGGCGGATGCGGCCTCGGCCTCGGGTGACCCGGAGGAGCGCTTCATCGCCGTCTGGGACGGGGTGAAGGGCACCTTCGTCGAGCACCGGGGGCTCTGGGCGGCCCAGTTCGAGGCGATCGCGCAGATCGCGCACGCACCCGAGCTGGAGAAGGCGTTCAGCGAGTCGCAGCGGATGGCGCGGCTCGGACTGGCCGCGCTGTTCCAGGGGCTCCCCGAGGTGCCGGACACCGAGGAGGAGATCGCCCGCGGCATGTTCTACCAGGCGCTGGTGGCCGGGATGGCAGCCCAGTGGATGGCGGCGCCCGAGCAGGCGCCGACCGGGCGGGACTTCCTGCGCGGACTGCGGCTGGTCGGCACAAGCGTGCTGAACCCGGCCTCCTAGCCGCTCCCCGCCGTGGGCCGGCCCCGCGGCCGGCCCCGGGGGTCAGACGGTCACGGCGGTCAGCAGCACGACCGAGTCGACGTGGGCCAGCAGTCCGTGCCGCTCCTGCGGGACCGGCTCCAGCCGGCCCGCCGACAGCTCCTGCAGCCGACCGGCGATGGTCAGCGAGACCCGGCCGCGCAGCACCTGGATGCTGGCGGCGCTCGGCGCGCTGTGCTCGTCCAGCGCGGTGCCGGCGGTCAGTGCGATCACCGTCTGCCGCAGCACGCCGTCGTGGAGCACCAGGTGGGCGCTGCGTCCGTGCGGGCTGGCGGCGGCCTTGGCGGCGTGTTCGTCGGCGAGCTGTTCGAGATCGACCATCGCGCGTCCTCCCAGGGCGGGGGTTCTTCCCCGGCCCAGCGTCGCGGACGGGCGGGTGTCCCGCACCTGGAGGTACTCGGCGTGCGGCGGTCGCCGAGTGCCCCCATGGTGGAGGCATGGCGACCAACAACAACAGTTTTCTCAGTGGGTTTCAGGTCAACCGCCCGCTGCTGGCCGGCGGCGCGGTGCTCACCGGAGTGGGTGCGGTGCTCGGACTGGCCGGTGCGGCCATGGTGTGCGGGGCACTGGCCTCGGCCGGCCGGGGCTGGGTGCAGCAGCTGGACACCCCGCCCTCCGCGATGGCCCAGCGTGCGCTGCGCGAGGCGAAGGTGGCCTCGTCGGCGGGCTGGGACGCCTGGCGCGCCGAGCGCAGCTCGGCCAACTAGGTCCTGTCCGGGCCCTGTCCGGGCTGTGTCGGACACGCCTCCGGGCCCGGCCGGGCCCGGAGGCGTGTCGGGGGCGGGGGGGCCCCGGGGGGGGGGGGGCCCCCCCCCCCCCCGCCACCCCGGCCCGGGGGGGACCCCGGGGGGGCCCCCCCCCCCCCCCCAAGGGCCCCCAAAACACGACA
>NZ_JBICZP010000010.1:70425-312019 GCF_043202015.1 Kitasatospora sp. NPDC048239
CGGCGGGCGCCGGGGGGGGCGGGGGCCCCCCCCCCGGGGGGCGGGGGGGGGGCGGGGGGGGGGGGGGGGGGGGGGGGGGGGGGGGGGGGGGGCCCCCCCCCGCGACCCCGTCATCCCGGGCCCGGCTGTCACCCGGTCGGGCCAAGCCCTCGCCAGCTACTGCCGACGAATCAAGGACTCTAGAGCCCGAGCGACTTGGCGATGATGCTGCGCATGACCTCGCTCGTCCCGCCGTAGATCCGGAACACCCGGTTGTCGGTGTAGAGCCGGGCGATCGGGTACTCCAGGATGTACCCGTAACCGCCGTGCAGCTGAAGGCACTTGTCGATCAGCGTCGAGGCGGACTCGGTGCAGAACAGCTTCGCCGCCGCCGCGTCCGCGACCGTCAGCTCGCCGTGCTGGTACAGCTCCAGCGCGCGGTCCACCATCGACTGCTGGGCCATCACCTGGGCCTCGCAGTCGGCCAGCGTGAACTTGGTGTTCTGGAACTCCGCCACCGCCTTGCCGAAGACCTTGCGGTCCTTGACGTACTGGACGGCGAACCGCACCGCCGCCGCGGAGGCCGCGTAGGCGCCGACCGCGATCGCCAGCCGCTCCTGAACCAGGTTGTGGGTCAGGTACGAGAAGGCCCTGCCCTCCTCGCCGAGCAGGTTCTCCACCGGCACCTTGACGTCGCTGAAGGCCAGCTCGGCGGTGTCCGAGGTGCGCAGGCCGATCTTCTGCAGCTTGCGGCCGACCGTGTAGCCCTCGGACGCGGTGTCCACGCAGAGGATGGACAGGCCCGCCCGGCGGTTCTCCGGGTCGTACGGCGCGGTGCGGCAGACCACCAGGACGAGGTCGGCCAGCACGCCGCCGGTGATGAAGGTCTTCGCGCCGTTGAGGATGTAGTGGGTGCCGTCCTCGGAGAGCCGGGCGGTGGTGGTGATGCCGGCCAGGTCGGAGCCGGCGCCCGGCTCGGTCATCGCGATGGCGGTCATGATGTCGCCGGAGACGAAGCCCGGCAGCCAGCGCCGCTTCTGCTCCTCGTCGGCGTACTCCAGCAGGTACGGCAGCACCAGGCCGGTGTGGACGCCGGAGGATCCGAAGCTGACGCCCGCCCGGGCGACCTCCTCGGCGATGACCGCCTGGTACTTGAAGCCGCTCTCACCCGCGCCGCCGTACTCCTCCGGCACCTCGATGCCGTAGACGCCCAGTTCGCCGAGCTTGCGGTAGAAGTCGCGCGGCGGGTGGCCCTCGGCCTCCCAGCTCTCGTAGACGGGGACGACCTCGCGTGCGACGAAGTCCCGGATGGTCTCCCGGAAGGCCTCGTGGTCCTCGGTGAACACGGTGCGGCGCACGACGGCGCTCCCTTCGGTGGTGCCAGGTGATCGCCCCACAAGTTAATCTCCGGTAGCTTCGCCTGTCCAGGGTCGCCACCCGGGTTTCGACGGCGGCTGCGACCGGGGTTTCCACGCGGCCTCTGCCGGTGTCCGGCCCGGCCCCCGAGCCCCTCAAGTGAATGCTTGCTAGCCTACGGGCGGCATCGCACCAAAGGGTGGAGGAGGAGCGTCATGGTGGTCCGGCGACCGCCCGCGTCCTCCCGGCGGGCGCAGATCCTCGCCGTCGCCGCCGACCGGTTCCACCGCAGCGGCTACCACCAGGTCTCCATGACCGAGGTCGCCGCCGGGGTCGGCATCACCGCGCCGGCCCTCTACCGGCACTTCCGGGGCAAGCCCGAACTGCTCGACCGCGCCGTCCGGGTGGGGCTGGACGCGCTCGGGGAGGGGCTGCGCGCGGCCGGGGACACCGCCGGGGCCGGCGCGGCGCTGGCCGCCGTCGCGGTCGGGCACCGGCCGCTCGGCACCCTGGTGCAGCGGGACGCCCGGCTGCTGCCGCCCGCCCGACGGGCCGCGCTGCGCCGTGAACTGCGGGCGGACGTCGCGGTGCTGGCCGCCCTGCTGCGCGCCGAGCGGCCCGCGCTGGCCGCCGCGGACGCCGAACTGCTGGGCTGGTCGGCGCTCTCGGTCTGTTCGGGGCTGTCCTACCAGTCGGCGGCGCCGCCGCCGCGCCGGGCCGAGCGGCTGCTGCGCGAGCTGGTGGCGGCGGTGTTCGCGGTGCCGCTCGACACCGCCCTGGCCGACCCGGCGGCCGATCCCGATTCCGGTCCGGCCGTGCCGTCCGCAGCGGAGCCGAGGCCGCAGTCGCGCCGGGAGGAACTGCTGGCGGCGGCCGTCCGGCTGTTCCACGAGCGCGGCTTCGACAACGTCAGCACCGACCGGCTCGGCGCCGCGGTCGGCATCTCCGGGCCCAGCGTGTACCGGCACTTCGACAGCAAGGCGCAACTACTGGCCGCCTCACTGGTCCGCAGCCGGGAGCGGCTCTGGCACGAGGTCGGGGGCGCCATCGCCACCGCGGACGGGCCGCAGCGGGCGCTGGCGGCGGGCCTGGCCGCGTACGTCGGATTCGCCCGGCGCAACAGCGACTACCTGGGCGCGATGCTCAGCGAGACCGAGCGGCTGGCCCCGCCGGACCGCCGGGCCGCGGTCGACTTCCGCCGGGACTTCCTGCGGACCTGGGTCGGGCTGCTCTGCGCCGTCCGCCCGGAGTACGACGGCGCGGAGGCCCGGATCCGGGTGCACGCGCTGTTTGCCCTGGTCAACGACGGGGTGCGGAACCGGCCCGGCAGCGAGCGGCCGGACCTCGGCGACTGCTTGCAGCGCCTGGGCCGGGCCGTCCTCGGAGTGGACGGATAGCCGCGGCCGGGTGCCCGCCCCGCGCTGGTGGGGCGGGCACCCGGGCCTGGAACGGTTGCGCCGTGGGGAGCGCGGGCGCGGCCTAGTAGAGGACGTGCGGGTAGTACACCTTGGCCGCGAGGTTGCCGTTGCCCTGCAGGGCCCCGACGTTTCCGGAGTTCCCGGCGACGGCCACGCCGTTGTTCTGGTTGGACGCACCGGAGCCGGTGGCGGTCTGCTGGGTGTTGACCACGTTGCCGGTGACGTTGCCGATGATGTTGTTGGAGCCGGTGTTGCTCACCACGCTGCTGTTGGAGTGGTGGTCGGCGCCGGCGCCGTTGTCGGCGTGCGCGGTGGCGGCACCGACGCCGACGAGGAGGAACGCCCCGAGGGCGGTGACGGCGGCGGCTGCGCGAATACGGGACACGCTGGTCTCCCTGGTGGTGGAGTGCGAAAAGTGGCGTCTCCGGAGTGGCCGCCCCGAAGCGCCGTTGCCTGACGTCGCACGCCCAGCATTCACCAGCACCGTGGGCGAACTCCACCGAATGGGTGGCAATTCGCCCGATGGTGTCATCAAGAAGGCATTTCCGGAGAACGGCCGCACCCCGGCGCGGGTTTCGCCATAGTGCCCAAGTTCCCTCGTACGGCGGCCTGTTCGGTCCGCCGAACGGGCCCCTCGACAAGGCCCAGCTGTCAACGCGGTGTTGACCGGTCCTCTGTCGTCAGAAAGAAATGGTCGCAGGATAGTCGCACTGGCACACTGGGGACCCATGTCTGAAGGCCTCCCGCTCGACCCCGTGCCCGCCGAGGATCTGCGTACGACCGAGGTCGATCTCGGCGGACTGGTGAACGTCCTCGCCACCCACCTCTACTCCACCCCGCTGGTCGCCCTGCGCGAACTCGTCCAGAACGCCCACGACTCGCACACCCGGCGGCTGCTGGAGGATCCGGACGGCGACCACCGGCCGCTGATCCGGGTCCGCGGCGACGCCGACCGGCGCACCGTCGCCATCGAGGACACCGGCGCCGGTCTGACCGAGCCGGAGATCCACTCCTACCTGGCCACCGTCGGCACCGGCTACACCCGGATGCTGCGCGAACTCACCGGCAACCAGGAGCTGATCGGCGCCTTCGGGCTCGGCTTCCTCTCCGCCTTCTCGGTCGCCGACGAGGTCGTCGTCACCACCACCTCGCACCGCGAGCCGGCCCTCGGCCACCGCTACCGCAGCCGCGGCGGCGAGCAGTACAGCGTTGAACCGGTGCCCGCCCGGCCCGTCCCCGGCACCGTGGTCGAGCTGTCGCTGAAAGCCGAACACGCCCACCTCGCCGACGAGCACGCGCTGCGCGAGGTGCTCGGCCGGTACTGCGTGCTGCTGCCGATCCCGGTCTACGTCGGCGACGACGACCAGCCCGTCAACGCCGTCCCGGTGCCCTGGCGACAGCAGACCGCGGGGGACCTGCACGCGGCCCGGATGCGGTTCGCCTCCGCCTTCGGCCGGCGCTTCGAACCGCTCACCGCCTTCCCGGTCGAGCCGGTCGAGGGCGGCACCGACGCGATCGGCCTGCTCTGGGTCCAGGACGGCGGCACCTACGGCAGCAGCGACAACCGCGACCTCGCCGTCTACCTGCGCGGCATGCTGCTCTCCGAGGACGGCCGCGACCTGCTGCCCAGCTGGGCCGGGTTCATCGGCGGCGTGGTCGAGTCCAGCCGGCTCACCCCCACCGCCAGCCGCGAGGACCTCCAGCGCGACGACCACTACCGGGCCCTCCAGCAGACCCTCACCGACGCCATCGTCGACGGCCTCTACGAGACCGCCCGCCTGCACCCCGCCGCCTGGCGCCGCATCCTCGCCCGGCACGGCCAGGACCTGCTCGGCGCCGCGCTCTGCGACGACCGGCTCTTCACCCTGCTCGCCGACGACGTCCCCGTCCCCACCTCCCAGGGCGACCTGACCGCCGGGGCGCTGCGGGCGGCCGGCGGGGGAGCGGTGCACGTCGCGCTCGGCGGCGGCGGCGGCTTCGAGGAGATGCTCTACCGGGCCATGCAGGTGCCGATCGCCCGCGGCGACCGCTACGCCGTCCTGCCGTTCCTGCGCCGCTACGCCGGGCTGCGCGACTGCCGGATCGTCGAACTCGGCAGCGAGAGCGGCAACCGCGAGCTGTTCCGCGACCCGGAGCGCCCGCTGCCCGCGGAGGAGGCCGGGTGGCTGGCCGGCGCCCTCGCCGAACCGGGCGAGCAGCTCGTCCCGGCCCGGTTCGACCCGCCCGGCCTGCCGCTGGTGCTGGTGCCGGACCGCGAGGCCGAGCTCAAGGCCCGGATCGAGGACGACCAGGCGGACGCCCGGATCCCGTCCGCCGCGCTGCGCCTGGCCCGGGCGTTCACCGCCCGCACCGACGGCGAGGTGAAGGCCCGGCTGTACCTCAACCTCGCCTGCCCCGCCGTCCAGGACCTGCTGACCGCCTACCGCGCCGGGCACACCGGCAGCGCCACCGCCGCCGGGCTGCTCCGCTCGCTCAAGGTGATCATGGCGGCGGCCTCGGCGGGTTCGGCCGGCGGAGACCTCACGGCGGCCCTGGCCGGCATCGGCACGGCGGTCTCGGCGCTGACCGCGGCCGTTCCCGAGGGCCTGCCCGGCGTCCCGGACAGCCTGGACGGCCTGGGCGGTCCCGGTGGTCCCGAGGAGCGCTCCGACGGGCGCACCGGGGGGTTCTGAACCGTGCCCCCGCAGGCCGGGCCGCCGGACGGACCGTCGGAGGCCGGCATCACACTGTCCATCAGCACGACGCACAACCCGCAGGGGGAGACGGAACCGGTATGAGCACCGACATCTGGGCCTGGGTGCACGACACCCACCAGCAGCTGGCCGAGGCCGGCCACCGGCGGCTGGCCGACGCCATCTACGAGCTCCCCGGCCACGCCAACGAGGGGCGCAACGACCAGCTCGACGCCGTCTTCCCGGAGGCCGTCGCCGCCGCCCGGGCACTCGGCCTGCCCTGGGTCGAGGTCTACCTGCGGCACTGGCGGATGCAGAACCTGCTGAACAAGCGCCACCAGGGCGAGCAGGCCCTGCCCGAGGCGGTCGACCTGCTGGAGTTCGCGCACCGCGAGGAGACCGCGGGCTGCCCGCAGTCCGTCTGCGTGGTGCAGGACTTCGCGATCTGCCACGCCCGGGTCGACGGCCCCGGCTACGTGGCCGAGCGGATCGCCGTGCTCAGCGAGACGCTGGAGCGGATCGAGCCCGCCCGGGCCTGCTTCGACTGCCTCTCCCGGGAGTACTCCGACGCCCTGGAGGACGACGGCCGCCCGGCCGAGGCGCTCAGCCACCTCGACACCGCCGCCGCCCGGATCCAGGCGGCCGGCGAGCGGCTCTCGCTGCACTTCCACCACGCCCGGGCCGGCACCCTCCACCTGCTCGACCGGCACGAGGAGGTGCTGGCCCTGCTCGACACCGCCGAGCAGGCCGAGCGCGCCCGGGACCGCGAGATCGACGAGAGCGACCGGCGCTGGGGCGCCCTGCTGCGGGCCCGCGCGCTCGCCTCGCTGGGCCGCACCGAGGAGGCCCTCGCCCTGCTGCCCCCGCTGGAGCAGGCCGAGCGCCACGCGGACCTGCGGGCGGGGTGGACGAAGACGGTCGAGCTGCTGGTCGCCGCTGGTGCCTGGGAGAACGACGCCGAGCTCGGGGCGGCCCTGGCCGGCTGGGTCGGCTACCTCGACGCCACCGGCTCGCACCGCCCCTGCGTCGACCTGCTGCTGGCCGCCGGGCGGCTGGCCCTGGCCCGCGGCGCCCGGACGGTCGCGCTCACCCTGGCCGCCACCGGCGAGCGCAAGCTCGGCCGGCTGCGGCGCACCGAGGGCGTCGCCGAGCAGGTCGCCGAGCTGCGGGCGGCCGCCGAGGCCCTCGCGGTGCCCGCGCTGCCGGTGCCCCCCGCCGAGCTGGCGGCCCACCTCGCCGAGACGGACGCGCCCTACGAGAGCGCCGCCGACCTGCTCTCCGCCGCCCTGGAGCAGTACCGGGGCGAGCCCGCCGGCGCCACCGGGCTGGCGCTCAGCCTGGCCGCGGTGCTGGGCGGCCTCGGCCACGCCCGGGCCGCCGCCGACCTGCTCTGGGAGCGGCTCGACACCGATCCGGCGAGCGAGGAGCTGACCGGGATGCTCGGCGCGATGCTGATCGAGGCGAAGGACGACGAGGGCGTCCGCCGCCTCGCCGACCGGCTCGCCCTGACCAGCCCGGCCGACGGGCACTGGGTGCGGGCGCGCTGGGCCGCCGCCGAGGGGCGCTGGGCCGAGGCGGTGGAGCAGTGCGAGGCGATCCTGGCCGCGCACCCGGACCGGATCAACACCCGTCGGCTGGCCGCCACCGCGGCGACCGAGCTGGGCGACCACGTGACCGTGCAGCGGCTGTACCAGGAGATCCTGGAGCACGCGCTGCCCGCCGAGGGCACCCCGGAGCACGAGCGGCACCGCACCGTCCGGGAGCCGGACCTCTGGCACCTGATCACCGCGGCCACCGCCAACCGGGACTGGGCCGTCGTCCGCTCCACCGGCGCCCTGATCGGCATCGAGTTCGACGAGCCCGAGGGCCCGGTGGACGAGGAGTGGCAGCTGGTCACCGTCCGGGCCACCCGGACCAACGGCGCCACCGCGGACCTGCCGGCCGTCCGGACCGGCCCGGCGACCGCCCGGATCCTGCCGGTGCTCGGTGACGACCTGACGCTCAACCACGGCGACGTGGTGGTCTTCGGCCCGGCCCTGCTGGAGGAGCCGCCGGCCGAGGACGCCCCGGAGGAGGAGAAGCGGCGCTGGCGTCCGGTGTTCGGGCTGCTGACCCTGCTCGACCCGGCCGGCTGCACCACCTACTGGATCGACGGCGGCTGGCCGGGCGACCAGGCCTGGGGCGTGCTGCGCGAGGAGCTGCAGCAGGCCGGCTACGCGGTGTGGGCGTACAGCGGGGAGCAGTACAGCATCACCGACCCGGCGGAGAAGGACGGCATGCTGCCCGGCATCTACGCCGCCCTCGCCGTACCGCCGACCGCGCAGGCCGCCGAGGCGGACGCGCTGCTGCACCGGCTCACCGCGGCCTGGCCGCACCCGCTCGCCTGGCTCGACCTGGCCAGGGCCGCGGGTGCGGACACCGCCCGGCACGAGGGGATCATCGAGCGCTACGGCCTCTGAGGTCCGGTCACCTCGCTCCACACCGTCCACGGCCCCGGCGGGCCGGCCTCCCGGGCCCCGCCGGGGCCGTGGTGCACCCTGCCCCGGTCTGCGCTGCCGCCCCTCCGCTGTCCGCGTCCCCGCCGCCGGCCGGGGTCGCTCCGGTCTCCTGCTTTAGATCCTCTTGGTGAATGCTTTACTGTTTCATTGCCAAGAGTCGACCCCCCTCAGGAGCGTCCACCCCGTGACCAGCCTCGCCCTCGGCCCGTCCTGGCTCGATCCGACCCACCTGATCTCCACCTTCGGGCCGCTCGGCATCCTGGCCATCGTCTTCGCCGAGTCCGGCCTGTTGATCGGCTTCTTCCTCCCCGGGGACTCGCTGCTCTTCACCACCGGCCTGCTGGTGGCCGACGGCAGCTACCTCCACCAGCCGCTCTGGCTGATCTGCGCACTGATCGTGGCCGCCGCCGTGGCCGGGGACCAGGTCGGCTACCTCTTCGGCCGCAAGGTCGGCCCAGGCCTGTTCCGCCGCCCCGACTCCCGGCTGTTCAAACAGGAGAACGTGGAGAAGGCGGCCGCGTTCTTCGACCGGCACGGCCCCAAGGCCATCGTGCTGGCCCGCTTCGTGCCGATCGTGCGGACCTTCACCCCGATCGTCGCAGGGGTGAGCGGGATGAACTACCGGACCTTTGTCCTCTTCAACCTCATCGGCGGGGTGCTCTGGGGCGCCGGCGTCACCGTGCTCGGCTACTTCCTGGGTCAGATCCCCGTCGTCCGTGACAACATCGAGGCGATCCTGGTCGGCATCGTGCTGGTCTCGGTGATCCCGGTGGCCGTCGAACTCCTCCGGGCCCGCCGGGCGGGCGCCTCCACCGCGCGCCACCGCGCCGGGTAGGCACCCACGGGCGCGGCCGCCCGCCGCCGCGTACATGTGCGTCCGGCTGTTCGATCAGGCAAGGTGTAACCGGAGATCGAACGGCGGCCCGGGAAACCCGGTGCCACCAAGGGGCGGCGAGGAGCGGAAGTGCCTAAGCGGGGCCGACCGGGCGGGGGCAAGCGGGCCAGGGGCGGCAGAGCGGCTCGGCAGGCCCGCCGGACCGGGCCGCAGACACCTCCGGCACAGCCGGTCCACCCCTCCGACGCGCCGCCCACCGAGGGGCTGCTCGGGCACCCGGCCCCGTCCGCCGAACCCGCCACCGTGATCCCGCTCGTCCCGCCGGTCCCACCGACCAGGGGCCTGCTGGCCCCCGAGTCCACCGCGCTCCCCGAGTCCACCACGCTCCCCGAGCCCGTCGAGCCCGTCGAGCCGGTGCCGGGGCCCGGCCCGGAGGCGCCCGCGCGCCGCCAGCGCTCGGTCGCCGAGGACACCCTCACCCCCGAGGAGTGGCGCGCCGCCGGCTACACCCCGCCCACCGGGATCGCCGTCCCCACCCTCCAGGTCGGCGCCCCCGGCGAGGCCCCCTGGCCGGACCGGATGCGCACCCTGCTGCGCACCCCGATGTCCGAGCGCCCGGCCTTCGAGCGGACCGCCCGCGAGCTGCACCCCTCCGCCTCCGCCGCCCGCAACGTCCCGCGCATCCTCGACCTGACGCTGCGCATCGGCGAACTGCTGCTCGCCAGCGGGGAGGCCGCCGAGGACGTCGAGGCGGCCATGCTCGGCATCGCGCACGCCTACCGGCTGGACCGCTGCGAACCGCAGGTCACCTTCACCCTGATCGGCATCTCCCACCAGCCCTCGCTGGTCGAGCCGCCGATCACCGCGGACCGCGTGGTGCGCCGCCGCACCTCCGACTACACCCGCCTTACCGCCGTCTACGAGCTGGTCGCCGACATCACCGCGGAGCAGGTCTCCGTCAACGACGCGTACCGCCGCCTCGCCGCGATCCGCCGCAACCGGCACCCCTACCCGGCCTGGGTGCTCTCGCTGAACACCGGGCTGCTGGCCGGTGCGGCGACCTTCCTGGTCGGCGGGCGGATGGACGACAAGGCCTGGCTGGTCTTCGCCAGCGCCTTCACCGCCGCCGTCCTGGGCGACCGGCTGGCGTCCTCGATCGCCCGCCGCGGGCTGCCGGAGTTCTACCAGTTCGTGCTCGCCGCGATGCCCGCGGCGGCCTCCGGCATCATCCTGTCCTTCAACGACTGGGGCCTGCGCGGCTCCGTCGTGATCACCGGTGGACTGTTCGCCCTGCTCCCCGGGCGCGCCCTGGTGGCCGCCGTCCAGGACGGCCTGACCGGCTTCTACATCACCGCCGCCGCCCGGCTGCTCGAAGTGATCTACCTGGTCGCGGGCATCGTGATCGGCGTGATGCTGATCCTCTACCTCGGCGTCGGCTTCGAGGCCAGGCTCAGACCGGACGAGAGCCTGGTCGGCGTCAACTACCCGCCGGTCCAGATGGTCGCCGCGCTGGTCCTGACCCTCGCCTTCGCGATGCTGCTGCAGACCGACCGCCGCGCACTCGCGATGGTCACCCTGAACAGCGGCATCGGCTGGTCCAGCTACGGCGTGCTGGTCTACAACGCGGGCGTCTCCCCGATCGTCGCGACCGGCGTGGCGGCCGGCCTGGTCGGCCTCTTCGGGCAGCTGATGGCCCGTTACCGCTACGCCTCGGCGCTGCCCTACGTGACGGCGGCGATCGGGCCGCTGATGCCGGGTTCGGCGCTCTACCTCGGGATGCTCTCCTTCGCCCAGGGCCACGCCAGCGGCGGCCTGGTCCAGATCAGCCGCGCGGCGGCGATCGCGATGGCGCTGGCGATCGGCGTCAACCTCGGTGGCGAGGTCGCCCGGCTCTTCATGAAGCTCCCCGGTGGCGGCGGCGAACGGCCGCTGCTCGCCCCGGCCGTCCCCAGACGGGCGGCCAAGCGCACCCGGGGCTTCTGACCGGGCGTTGGAACAGGCACGGAGCCACGCGGACCGGTGGTTGGGCGGCTGTTGTCCCCCGGTCCATGTCGCGGCAGGCAGCACGCAGTACCAGGAACGAAGGTAAGACCCATGACCACACTGCTGGACGGCTACCGCGAGCACATCCTCGCCTCGCACAAACAACCGCTGTTCCTGCTGCTGGTCGGCTTCATCACCTCCTTCGTGTTCATCCGGTTCAGCGTGCGGATGATCAGGGCCAAGGTGCGCTGGTGGCCCGGCAACGTCACCCCCGGCGGGCTGCACATCCACCACATGGTGTTCGGCCTGGGCTTCCTGCTGGCGGGCGGCATCGGGGTGTTCGCGACCTACGGCGGGCACCCGTGGATCGACCTGTTCGGGCTGCTCTTCGGCATCGGCTGCGGCCTGGTCCTGGACGAGTTCGCGCTGATCCTGCACCTGGACGACGTCTACTGGGGCGAGCAGGGCCGCAAGTCGGTGGACGCGGTGATCTTCGGCATCCTGTTCACCGCGCTACTGCTCGTGGGGTACGTGCCGCTCGGCGCGGAGCCCAGCCAGGACACCAGGTGGGGGCTGGTCTCGGTGATCTCGGCGAACGCGCTGGCCATGGTCGTCACCCTGCTCAAGGGCAAGCTGTGGACCGGGCTGCTCGGGATCATGGTCCCCGGCATCTCCTGGATCGGTGCGATCCGGCTCGCCCGCCCGAACAGCCCCTGGGCGCGCTGGCGGTACGCGACCCGCCCGCGCCGCCGGGCCCGGGCGCTCCGGCGCGAGCGCCGCCTGCACCGGCGTGCGGACATCGCCCGTACCTGGCTTTTCGACCTGATCGCCGGCGCCCCCGACAAGGTCTCGGCCAACCACCCCGCCGCCCACCGGGTCGCCGAGCGGATGGCCGCCCGGGCCAGCGCCCACCTCGACGCGCACGCCGCCCGGGCGCTGGCCCGGCGCTCGGCCAGGCTCGCCGACCGCCGCTCGGCGGCCTCCTCGCCCGGCGGCGCGCCAACCGCCGGCGGGTACGCCCGGACACCGTCCGGCTACGCACCCGCCGGGCGCGAGCCGGGCCGTCGGCACGGGGCGCAGGAGCGCCGCCGGACGGTCCGGGCCGGCCGCAGCCGTACGTACGCGGTGCGCCCGACGGGCCTGGAGCGCCGACCGGACCGGCACCCCCGGCTGCGGCCGCGCACGCCCAGGATCCACCGGTAGTTCGTATACCCTTTCCGCCTGGCCGAAGGTGAGATGCAGTCGGATCATCCGATGGATCACTCGGTCGGCGGTGCGGGGTTGGTGTGTGAAAAGCGCCGGGCTTGAGAGCATTGCGGCGAGTGACTGAATTGTCACGTGATGCGATGTTTCCGCCGGATCGTCAGGCCTGGCCGCCCCCACGGCGGTACGGTGCCGGGCGCATGAGAAGGGTGTCCCGTGGCCCGCAGGATCCTGCCGACCCTCCTGTCGTCCCTCGCCTTGTCCCTCACCGCCCTGCTCGGGCTGCTCCCCGTCGCCGCCGCCTCCCCGGTGTCCCCGGTGTCCCCGGGCCTCCCGGCCTCCCCGGTGGACGCCCCGGCTCCGGGTGGACCGGGCGCCGCGGACGAGGCCTATCCCTCGACCGAGGACATCGACCGCTCCCGGACCGAGGCCGACCGGCGGGCCGCCGCGGTCACCGCCATCGAGGCCGGGCTCGTCGCCGCCAGGGCGGAACTCGACCGGGACGGCCGGGCCGCCGAGCAGGCCGTCGAGGCGTACAACGGCGCCCGGCTCGCGCTCGACCGGGCCCGCACCGAGGAGTCCGCCGCCGCCACCCGGGCCGCCGCGGCCGAGGCCGAGCGGGCCGAGGCCGCCGAGGGAGCCGCCCAACTGGCCGCCGAAACGTACCGTCAGGGCACCACCGCCGAACTCTCCGCCATCAACGCCCTGCTCGGCGCACACGGTCCGCGCGAGGCCGGCGACCAGGCCGCCGTGGTCGGCGTCGCCAGCGACCGGACCCGCCAGATCCTGGACGCGGCCACCTCCACGGCCGCCGCCGCCACCAGGGCCTCCGCCGCCGCCCGGCAGGCCTCCGAGACCGCCGCGCGGGCCGCCACCGAGGTCGGCGCCGCCAGACAGCGCGCCGAGCAGCGGCTCGCCGCCCAGCAGACCCAGGTCGTCGCCGTCGGCCGGCGCCGCGAACAGCTGCTCGTCGACCTCGCCGCCGCCCGCAACACCACCGTCGAGTTGGAGCGCCGGCGCCAGGAGGCCCTGGAGGCGATCGCGGCCAGGGAGGCGGAGGAGGCCGCGCGGGCCGCCGCGGAGAAGGCCGCCGCCGAGCGGGAGGCTGCGGAGAAGGCCGCTGCGGAGGCCGCCGAGAAGGCTGCCGCGGAGGCCGCGGCGACCGCCGCCGCTGCCGCCGTGGCCGCGGAGAAGCCGGCCAAGGGCGCGGCCGCGCCGCCGCCCGCCGCCCGCCCGTGGTCGGCGGAGGGCGCCGCCGCGGCCGTCGCCTTCGCCCGCTCCAGGATCGGCCTGCCCTACGTCTGGGGTGGCGAGGGCCCGGGCGGCTACGACTGCTCCGGGCTGACCATGATGGCCTGGCGGCAGGCCGGCCGGCAGCTCAACCACTTCGCCGCCGACCAGTACGCCCAGAGCACCCCGATCGGCTACCGCCAGCTCCGCCCCGGCGACCTGGTCTTCTGGTCCGGCACCGGCCGGGCCGCCGACATCCACCACGTCGGCCTCTACATCGGCGAGGACCAGATGATCGAGGCCCCCCGCCCCGGCATGCCCGTCAAGCAGGCCAGCCTCTGGATCATGGGCACCCCGGACTTCTACGCCCGCCCGTAGCCCGGGGCCCGCCTGTGATCCTGCCCGGCAGCGGTGCCGGAATAAATGGGATGCCGTCCCCGGGGCCCGGTCGTACGGTGGGCCGATGGGCAACGATGTACACGGCGCGACCCGTGATCCGGGGAGCGGCCGACCGGAAGAGGCCGCCGGCGGGGTCGAGATCCGCGCGATCGCCGAGGACGAGATCGCCGCGTGGGACAGGGCGCTGGCCCTAGGGTTCCTCCGCTCCCACGTGGACAGCGCCGCCGACTACCGGCGGCTCCAGTGGCAGCCCGGCCGCCTGCTCGCCGCGCTGGACGGCGGCCGCCACGTCGCCACCTACCGCAGCTTCGACACCGAGCTGACCGTCCCCGGAGGGGCCACCGTCCAGGCGGACGCCGTCACCTCCGTCACCGTCAGCGCCACCCACCGGCGGCGCGGCCTGCTCAGCCGGATGATCACCCGGGACCTCGCGGCCGCCCGCGAGCGCGGCCTGCCGGTCGCCATCCTGATCGCCGCCGAGTACAACATCTACGGCCGGTTCGGCTTCGGCCCGGCCACCCGTGGCCACGGCTGGGACGTCGACCTGCAGCGTGCCCGCGGCCTGCGCGCCGGCCTGCCCACCGTGCCCGGCGGGCGGGTCGACTTCGCCACCATGGAGGAGATGCGCAAGCTGGGCCCCGAGCTGCACGACCGCTGGCGGCTCACCCAGCCCGGCGCGATCGCCCGGGACGAGGTCTGGTGGAAGCGCCAGACCGGCGAGATCCAGGTGCCCGGCTTCGAGTTCAAGGAGCCGTTCGCGGCCGTCCACCGGGACGCCGAGGGCAACGTCACCGGCTACGCGGCCTACCGGGTGGACGACGCCTGGGACGGCAGCTACCCCAACTGCACCCTGACCGTCGTCGACTTCCTCGCCCTCGACCGGGCCACCGCCGCGGAGCTGTGGCGCTTCGTCCTCTCCGTCGACTGGGTGCGCAAGGTCGTCATCGAGAACATCGGCCCGGACGACCCGCTGCCGCTGCTGCTGGGAGACCCGCGCGCGGCCACCCCGTACGTGGAGAACGCCGACTTCATGTGGCTGCGGGTCCTCGACGTCGAGGCGGCCTTCGCCGCCCGGACGTACGGCGCCCCCGGCCGGATCGTGCTCGACGTCGCGGACCGCGACGGCTACGCCGCCGGCCGCTGGGCCATCGAGGTCGCAGCCGACGGCACCGGCCGGGTCACCCGCACCGCGGACGACGCCGACCTCGCCCTGGACGCCGCCGCCCTCGGCTCGCTCTACCTGGGCGGCGAGACCGCGCCCAGGCTGGCTGCCGCCGGTCTGGTCACCGAGCTCCGCCCGGGCGCCGCCGCGGCCGCCGACCTGCTGCTGCGCACCCCGCTGCTCGCCTGGAACCCGGACAGCTTCTGACCGGCGCCCTACTGCGCAGGCCCCCGACGGCACCCGCCGCCGCCCCGACCGGGACGGTGGCGGGTGCCGTCGCGCCTCTTGACGGCGGTCCTCCTACTTGACGGCGGTCTTCCCGATGGTGGGCAGGATGAAGTCCTGGATGAGGCCCTTGGCGTCGCGGACGATCGGCCGGAACACCCGGTAGCGGGAGAGGTTGATGACCCGGGCGACCATCGGGGTCGAGCGGTGGATGTACTCGCGGGTGCGCTCGGTGTCCGGGGTGCGGTCGAAGACCCAGTAGAGGACGACGACCATCAGGTTGAGCCAGAGCAGGTCGGGCAGCAGCTCGGCCAGTTCGGCGTCCAGTTTGGGGGCGAGGTCGGAGCCTGTCAGCACCTCGCGGAACAGCTCGACCGCGGTGGCCCGGGCCGGGTGGGACTCGTTGGAGAACGGGCTCAGCGAACTGGTCGGGTCGGCCGCGGTGCGGAAGAACTGGGCGGCGAACTCGTGGTACGGCGCCGCGCAGTCGACCCAGGAGGCCACCGCGATCTCCAGGCGCTCGGTGAAGTCCTTGGTGCCGGCCATCCGGCGCCGGGCGTCGGCGGCGTGCTCGTAGGTCATCCGGTCGTAGAACCCCTGGATGAGGAATTCCTTCGACGAGAAGTAGTAGTAGGCGTTGCCGACCGAGACGCCCGCCTCGGCGGCGATGGCGCGCATGGTCGTCTTCTCGTAGCCGCGTTCCTGGAACAGCCGCATGGCCGTCTCCAGGATCAGCGCGCGGGTCTGCTCGCTCTTGTCGGTCTTCGGCTGGGCGCGGCTGCCGCGCGGCTCGGCGGGCGGTGCCGCCGTCGGCGTACCGTCCGCCCCCTCCGGGCTGTCCGTGCCGCCGATGCCGTTCGTTCCGTTCGTCGCTGCCAGATCGTCCACGGCCACGAGCCTAGCCGGATCGCTCAGCTCCAACCGGTGTCGGTGCGAACGGCACCGGATGCCCCCTCCGCATCCGGTACCGCCGCCCCGCCCCCGACTATTTCGAACACGTTCAAAAGCATGGGGTGACTCTAGAGGTAGGACTTGAACATGTTCAAGTCCGAGGTGTGGGAGGCTCGTCACATGAACGCCACCATTCGTCGGGGTACCGCGCAGGACGCCGCGGCCGTCGCAGAGCTGCACGCCCGCAGCTGGCGCACGGCCTACACCGGGATCGTCCCCGAGGCGGCACTCGGTGACGGGCTCACCGGCGAGCGGCACGAGGTCTGGGCGCTGCGGCTCTCCGTCGACTACGGCGAGCCGGCCAACACCCCCGAACTCCTGATCGCCGAGGAGGCCGGGAGCGCCGTGGGCTTCGCGTACGTCGTCCCGCAGCCGGACGGGCGCGTCCTGCTCGACAACCTGCACATCCGGCCGGGCCGTACCGGTGGCGGCATCGGCCGCGCACTGCTGTCCGCGGCCGGCGGGCACGTCGCGCGGCAGCACCCCGGGGCCGACCTCTATCTGGAGGTGCTGTGCGGGAACACCCGCGCCGTGGCCTTCTACGAGCGCGAGGGCGGGCGCCGCACCGCCGAGCAGCAGGGCGTCTTCCCGGGCGGGTACGTGCTGCCCGAGTACGAGTACACCTGGCCGGCCGAGGCGCTTCGCGTGATGGCGGGTCAGTCGGTGTCGTAGACCGTCACCGGCACCCCCCGGTCCACCAGGCGCGCCGTCACCAGCGGCTCGACCAGGTCCCAGCGCCCGCCGGCCAGGCCGCAGCCGATCCGGGGCAGGTGAACGGAGGCGCCGAGCGAGAGCGCCTGCCCGCCAAGCCGCTCCAGGGCGGCGTCGATCGCCTCGTACCGGACGGGCGCGCCCGTCGAACGGCCGGTCCGGATGCCGCGCTGGCCGACCATGTTCGCCACCCAGGTGAGCCGCTCGACCTGCACCAGCTGGACGGCGCCCAGTCGGAAGTCGTTCCCCGCACGCTCCCGGTGCCAGAGTCGGTACGCCGCCTCCGGTTCCGGCCAGCGTTTCGACAGGGCCAGGACGAACCCCTTGCCCCAGCCGCCGAGGTCGTTGCAGACGTGCGCGATCACCTTCACGCCCTTCCCCTGGGGCGCGGTGGCATCGCCCCGCAGATACCGGATGGTCGCCGTCTCCATGCCCGCACGCTAGCGGGCGGCACCGACAGTGCGCTCACGGCTTTCCGGCGTCCCGACCGTTCCCGCCGATCCCGTTGCCGCCGCGGTGCCGGTCACGGTGCCGCCCGCGGTGCGGTCGCGCGGTCCCCGCAGGTGGCGGCGGCCGGCGAGGGCGATCAGCAGGGCGAGCGCGGCGGCGCCGGCCGGCAGCCAGTAGCCGGTGCCCGGGGCGGCGTGCTCGGCGACCGTCCCGCCGAGCGCCGCGCCGGCCGAGATGCCGACCACGATGCCGGACACCGCGACGGCCATCCCCTCGTTCAGCTGCCGCTGCGGCAGCAGCTCCTGCACCAGCGTCATCCCGGTGACCATGGTCGGCGCGGTGCCCGACCCGGCCACGAACAGCACCGCCCCGAGCATGCCGAGACCGGCACCGCCCAGTCCCGCCGCCAGCGGCAGGAGCAGCAGTCCGGCCATCGCCGCGACCCCCAGCAGGAAGCGGGTACCCGCCGCCCGGCGCGGCCGCAGCAGCCCGAAGACCAGCCCCGCCACACAGGAGCCGCCCGCCACCAGGCCCAGCAGCACGCCCGCCAGCGGCTTCTGGCCGAGCGCGTCGGCGTACGCGAGGGTGGTGACCTCCAGCGAGCCGAAGAGCACGCCGGTGGCCAGGAAGGTCAGCAGCATGACCCGCAGCCCGGGCACCCGCAGCGGCGAGCCGTGCCGCTCCCTGGCGGTGGCCGCGGTGAGCGGCGGCTCGGTCCGCCGCTGGGCGGCGAACAGCAGCGCGCCCGCGGTGCCGAGCACGCCCGCCGTGATCAGCCCGGCCTCCGGCGCCACCGTGGTGCAGAGCAGCAGCGCCAGCACCGGCCCGGCCATGAAGCACAGCTCGTCCAGTGCCTGTTCGAGGGAGTTGGCCAGGTGCCGGGCCGCCGGGTCCGCCCGGTACAGGTGCGCCCAGCGGGACCGGGCCATGCCGCCGAGGTTCGGCGTGCCCGCGCACGCCGCCCAGCACG
This sequence comes from Kitasatospora sp. NPDC048239, assembly GCF_043202015.1. Classification (NCBI taxonomy): domain Bacteria; kingdom Bacillati; phylum Actinomycetota; class Actinomycetes; order Kitasatosporales; family Streptomycetaceae; genus Kitasatospora; species Kitasatospora sp. NPDC048239. Next base: position 88,468 of record NZ_JBICZP010000010.1, read on the forward strand.
CGTACAGCGTCCAGTCCGGCGCGCCGAGCCGGACGCAGAGCAGCAGCCCGGTGAGCGGCAAGGCGTTGTACAGGACGGCCGGTACGGTCACCCGCGCCTGCCCGTACCGGTCCACCAGCCGTCCGACCAGCGGCAGTCCGATCGCCCCGGTGGCCAGCCCGGCCGCCGCGACGGTGCCCGCCAGCGCGTACGAGCCGCGCCGCTCGCTGATCAGCACGACCAGGGAGACGCCGGTCATCGACAGCGGGAGGCGGCCGAGCAGCCCGGCGAGGGTGAAGGCGGCGGTGCCGGGCAGGGCGAACAGCCGGCGGTACGAGACGGGCATGGGACTCCGAAGGAGAAGGGGGTGGATGTCCCCAGCGTCGCGGAGCCGCCCGTCGACGGTCCAACACCTGTTTCGCCGCACTCACAACATCATGTTGTTAATCTGCCGCCATGTCCCGTGACCTGCACCCCCGTCTGCTGCGCGGCTTCGTCGCGACCGCCGAGACCCTCCACTTCGGCCGGGCCGCCGAGCGGCTGCACATCGCCCAGCAGGCGCTCAGCCGGGACATCCGCTCACTGGAGGGCCTGTTCGGCGACGCGCTGTTCGCCCGGAGCACCCGCAGCGTCGAACTCACCCCGGCCGGGCTGCGGTTGCTGCCCAAGGCCCGCAGGCTGCTGGACCTGCACGACGAACTGGTCACGGACGCCGCGCAACGCCCGCTGCTGCTCGACCTGAACAGCGACGTCACCGGACCGGACCTGACCTCCGCCCGGATCCTCGAACAGGCCCGCACCGCCTGGCCGCAGGGCGAGATCCTGGCCCGGTTCCACGGCGGGCTCGCGGCGGCGGCCGGCGAGCTGCTGGCCCACCGGCTGGACGTCTCGTTCGGCCGCTTCGCCGGGCTGGCGGCCGGGCAGCGCGCCCAACTCCACCAGACCCCGGTGCGGTTGGAGCGGATCTCGGTGATGATGGCGGCCGGCCACCCGCTCGCCGGCCGGGCGGTGCTGCGCCTCGCGGAGCTGGCGGACCACCCGGTGGACGTCTGCGCCGGCAATCCGGCCACCACCGAGTGGGCCGAGCTGGGCGGCAGACTGCTGCGCGAGCACGGGCTGACCCCGGCCGCGCCGTACGTGCCGCCGGTCGGGGTCGACGAGACGGCCCGCTACCTCACCCGGCACGGCGATCCGATGCTGACCACCACCGGCGGACCGCTGATCCCCGGTGTGGTGAACGTGCCGCTGGTCGACCCGGTGCCGCTCAGCCTGGTCAGCCTGGTGTGCCGCCCGCAGCTGCGCCACCCCGGGCTGACGGCGCTGGCCGAGGCGGCGGCGGGGCTCGGCGCGGGCGAGGGCTGGCTGCGCCGCCCGGCGGGCAGCTGGCTGCCGGACGCGGACGCGGCGCTGCTGACGGTCTGACGATTTTCCCGCGGATTCGGGGATTGCCGGGCCCCCGGCGGTTGTTGTGGCCGGGGACGACCTCGCCCCTGCCGCTCGGGGGTCGGCAGGGGCGAGGCGTTCTCGGTGCGGCGGCGGAGGCCGGGTCAGGCGGCCTTGACGGCGGAGATGTCGAAGCTGAGCTTGACCTTCTCGCCGATCAGGACGCCGCCGGTCTCCAGGGCGGCGTTGTACGTCAGGCCCCAGTCGGTGCGGTCCAGGACGGCCGAGCCCTCGAAGCCGACCCGCTCGGCGCCGTACGCGTCGGTGGCGCTGCCGGTGTAGTCCAGGTCCAGGACGACCTGGCGGGTGGTGCCCTTGATGGTCAGGTCGCCGGTCATCCGGTACGAGTCGCCGCGCAGCCGCTCGGCGGAGGTGGAGCGGAAGCGGATCTCGGGGTGGGTCTCGGCGGCGAAGAAGTCGCCGGTGCGCAGGTGCTCGTCGCGCTGGGCCTGGTTGGTGTCGATGCTCGCGACCTTGATGACCAGCTCGGCGCTGGAGTCGGCCGGCGTCGTCCCGTTCAGGTGCAGCTTGCCGTCGTACTCGGTGAAGCGGCCCTTGACGTTTGTGACCATCGCGTGGCGCACCGAGAAGCCGACCTCGCTGTGGGTGGTGTCGATGGTCCAGTCACCGGTGAGGTGGCCCAGCTCCGGCCCGGCGGGGGCCTCGGCGACGGCGACGGCGGTGGTGGTCTTGGTGCGGTTGAAGATGCCCATGGCTCCTCCTCGGGTCGGAAGCCGTTTGTTTAGGCTTCAACTTGTTGGCTCCACCATAGACCCGTTTCGTTCAAAGTTCAACCATGCGTGCCGAGAGTCCGCTGAACACCCCGGCAGCCACCCTGACGGCCCTCGTCGGCGGGGCTCCGGCCGCGGGCTCCCCGCTTCGGTCAGGCCGGGGGTGGCGCGACTTCCTGTCCGCATCGGCCCCGCCGTGGCCGGATACCCTTCGAAGGTCCGTACCGCGTGACCACCGGAGGCCCGCCGATGTTCGTCCTGCACGCGCTCTGGCGGGCGGACGGGCGGCTGGCGCTCTGGGCCGAGGACGCCCGGGCCTACGAGTCCGCGCACGAGCCGGCCGACCGGCCCGCCCCCCGGGCCCACGGCTACGCCCTCCCGGCCGGTGACCTGGCCACCCTGCTGGGCGGTATCGGCCCCGGCCTGGGCTGGCTGGCCGGGCAGGCCCCCGAGCGGTGGTCCACCCTGCTGCTGCCCACCGCCGGCGGGCGGCCCGCGCCCTCCCCCGACCTGCCGGTCACGCCCCTGCGCGGGGCCGCCACCCTGCAGCCGTGGCGGGTGCCTGCGCTGCTGTTCGACGCAGGTGCGGCGGCCCAGCTGCTCGGGGAGGTGTTCGACCCGCACTGGGCCGTCACCAGCGCCGAACTCCCCGGCGCCGGCCGGGTCGAGGTCACCTACGGCCCCTCGCTGCGCTGGCTCACCGGCGTGCACGACCTCGCCTGGCGGACGGTCGGCCGGGGCCGGGTGCTGCCGGTGGCGGTGCTGGAGGACGGCGCCCCGCACGCCCGCTGGCAACCGGACCCGGGCCCGGCCGAGCGCCGTGAGGCCGCCGCCCTGGCGGCGGGCTGCCCGCCGGTCGGCCGGGGCGAGTGGCCGGTCGGCGGCGCGTCCGGGCGCGATCCGGAGGAGCTGCTGGCGGCGGTCCTGACCGCCCTGGTCGACGCCGAGGCGCGGGCCGCCCTCGCCGACGGGCCCCCGGCGCCGCTGCGCCCGTCCGGCGGTGCCCGCGTGGGCGCCGCTGAACGCTGGCTCGCAGCCCTGTCCGCGCCGGACGGCCGGCTCGCCCCCGCGCCGGAGCCCGCGTCTGCCCCCATGTCCGACCCCGCCCCGGAGCCCGGCCGCTCCGGCGCCCCCGGCGACGGTGCGGACGACTTCGCCGAGCTGCAGCGCCGGCTCGCCACCTGGTACGCCGCCGCCGAGCCCACGGAGCCCCGACTGCGGCTCTGCTTCCGGCTGTTGGAGCCGCTCGGCCCCGGCCCGGACGACCCCGAAGGGCGTCCCTCCGACGACCACTGGCAGGTCGAGCTCCTGCTCCAGGCCGTCGACGAGCCCTCCCTGCTGGTCCGGGCCGCCGACCTGCACGAGGGCGGCTCCTCGCTGGCCGCCCTCGCCCGGACGGCGGAGGACCCGGCCGGCGTCCTGCTGTCCGAGCTGTCCAGGGCCGCGCACCGCTGGCCCGCCCTGGACCGGCTGCGCCACCGGGCCCGCCCGGCGGCGCTGACCATCGACCGGGCCGGTGCACTCGACTTCCTGCGCACCGCCGCCCCCGTCCTGGCCGAGTCCGGCTTCGGGGTACTGCTGCCCGCCTGGTGGCGCCGCCGCCCCCGGCTCGGGCTCGCCCTGCAGGCCACCGCGCCCCCCGCCCCCGGATCGCTCGCCGTCGCCGCCCAGGTGGACCGGGACGCGGTGGTCGCCTTCCGCTGGCAGGCCGCACTCGGCGACGACGCCGACCCGCTCACCGAGCAGGAGCTCGCCGACCTCGCCGCCGCCAAGCAGGGCCTGGTCCGGGTGCGCGGCAGGTGGATCGAGGCCGACCCCGCGCAGATCGCCGCCGCGCTCGCCTTTCTCGCCCACCGCCGCGACGGCGTGCTGTCCACCGCCGGTCTGCTGCGCACCGCCCTCGACCCCGAGGCCACCGTGGCGGGTCTGCCGGTCACCGCGGTCCGGGCGACCGGTCCGCTCGGCGACCTGCTCGCCGGGCGCGCCGCCGCGGCCCCCGCGACCGTGCTCCCGGCCGACTTCGGCGCCACCCTCCGCCCTTACCAGGAGCGCGGGCTGGCCTGGCTGCGCGGACTCGCCGGACTCCGCCTCGGCGCCGTCCTGGCCGACGACATGGGCCTCGGCAAGACCGTCCAGACCCTGGCCCTGCTCGCCGTGGAACAGGCCGAGGGGGCCGCCGGGCCGACCCTGCTGGTCTGCCCGATGTCCCTGGTCGGCAACTGGCAGCGGGAGGCCGAGCGGTTCGCCCCCGGCCTGCGGCTGTACGTCCACCACGGCTCCGGCCGCCTCGCCGAGGACGAACTGCGCGCCGCCGCCGAGGGGGCGGACCTGGTCGTCACCACCTACGGCCTGGTCCAGCGCGACCTCGCGGCGCTGCGCGCGGTCCGCTGGCGCCGCGTGGTCGCGGACGAGGCGCAGCACATCAAGAACCTCGGCACCGCGCAGTCCCGGGCGATCCGCGCGCTGCCGGTCACCGTGCACCGGATCGCCCTGACCGGCACCCCGGTGGAGAACCGGCTGGCCGAGCTGCACGCCGTCCTGGACTTCGCCAACCCCGGCCTCTTCGGCTCGGCCGAGCGCTTCAAGGAGCGCTACGCGATCCCGGTCGAACTGCACCGCAACCCCGAACTCACCGCCGAACTCCAGCGCCGCACCGGCCCGTTCGTGCTGCGGCGGCTCAAGTCCGATCCGGCGGTGGCGGTCGAGCTGCCCGCCAAGCAGGAGATGACCGTCTGGTGCAACCTCACCGCGGAACAGGCCGGCCTCTACCAGGCCGTGGTGGCCGACCTGTTGCAGCGGGTGCAGGGCATCAAGGGCGTGCAGCGGCGCGGCACCGTGCTGGCGGCCATCGGCAAGCTCAAGCAGGCCTGCAACCACCCGGCCCAACTGCTGCACGACGGTTCGGCGTTGGGTGATCGATCGGGCAAGGTGGCCCGACTGGAGGAGATCCTCGCGCAGGCCCTCGCCGACGGTGACCGGACGCTGGTCTTCACCCAGTACGCGGAGTTCGGCGCGATGCTCCAGCCGCATCTGGCCCGCCGACTCGGGGAGGAGGTGCTCCACCTGCACGGCAGGGTGCCCAGGGCGCGCCGCCAGGAGCTCGTGGACCGCTTCCAGTCCCCGGACGGGCCGCGGGTGTTCCTGCTCTCGCTGCGCGCGGGCGGTACCGGCCTCAACCTCACCGCCGCCAACCAGGTGGTGCACCTCGACCGTTGGTGGAACCCCGCGGTGGAGGAGCAGGCCACCGACCGGGCGTTCCGGATCGGGCAGCGCCGGGACGTCCAGGTCCGCCGGCTGGTCTGCGTCGGCACGATCGAGGAGCGGATCGACGAACTGCTGGCGGGCAAACGCGCGTTGGCCGAGGCGGTGGTGGGGGAGGGGGAGCAGTGGCTGACCGGGCTCTCCGCCGAGGCGCTGCACGAACTGGTCACCCTCTCCCGGGACGCGGTGGCCGAGGAGGAGGAGCTTTGACCGAGCAGCCGGAGCAGTCCGAGCAGGCGGAGCCGGGCGACGACGCCGCGGCCGAGACGGTGACGGTCGCCGACTACTGGCGCGGCGACTTCACCCTGGGGGCCGCCGGGCCGCACGACCCGGAGGAGCCTTCACTGCGACGCCTCGGCCCGTCCGGGATCACCGTGCGCGGCAGCGACCTCGCCGACCTGCTGGCCCCGGCCTACGAGCACTTCCGGGCCTGAGGCCGCACGGGCGCGCCGGGTGGGGCCGGCCGCGCCTTCGGCCGGTCCGGCCGGGCGGTCCCCGGATCCCGGTGCGGTAGCGTCGCCCGGGTGACGGACACCCCCGCCGGACCGGACCTCGCCGCCTTCGGACAGCCCCGCCGCACGCTCGTCTTCGGCGACGGCGGCGGCAGCGTCGTCGGCTCCCGGATGCCCGGCGGCCGGGCGAAGGCCCACGTCCAGGCCACGCTCACCCCCCTCGCCGGGACGGGCGATGCCCCCGGCCGGGCTTGACCCTCGACCTGGTCGAGACCCGAGAGTCCCCGGTATGGAGAGCGACCTGCGCAGCATCGGCGAACTGGCCCGCGACAGCGGCCTCGGCGTCAGCGCGCTGCGCTTCTACGACGGCGCCGACGTGCTCACCCCCGCCTGGGTCGACCCGCAGAGCGGCTACCGATGGTACGGGCCCAGGCAACTCGCCGACGCCCGGCTGCTCTGCCGGCTGCGGCGGGTGGGCCTGCCGCTCGCCGACATCCGGGCCGTGCTCGGTGCCGCCCCGGGCTCCGGGGCCGCCCACCAGGTGGTCGCCGCGCATCTGCGCCGACTGGAGGACGGCCTCGCCGACGCCCGCCGTGAGCTCTCCCTGATCCGAGTGCTGATCGACCAGAGGGAGAACCCCGTGACCACCACCCCCACCGAACACCGCGTCACCGTCGCCGCAGAGGAGCTGGCCGCCGCCCTGGACGCCGTCCGCTTCGCCGTCGGCCACGATCCGGGGATGCCGGTCCTGGCCGGTGTGCTGTTCGACCTGGACGGCGGGGTGCTGCGCCTGGTCGCCACCGACCGCTACCGGCTGGCAACGGCCGAACTGCCCGTCCCCGGTGCCGCGTTCGATCCCGGTACGGCGAGCGTGATCGTCCCGACGGCGCTGGCCGACGGCATCCGCGCCCTGCTCGGCGCGGGCGCCGAGGAGGCGGAGCTGACCCTCGGCACCGGCCTGGTCCGGGCCGAGACCGGCGGCCATCGGATCGAGGGCGCCACCCTGGACCACGACTACCCCGACTACCGTCCGCTGGTCCGCCTCGACCCGGGCCACCGGATCGGTCTGTCCGCCGCCGAGCTGCGCCGTGCCGTCGAGTCCGGGGCCACCCGCAGCCTGCCCTCCGGTCCGCACGGCGCCGTCTGTGAGGTCACCGTGCTCACCGTCGACCAGGGCGGCCACCTCACCGTCGCCCCGGCCGACGAGGGCGCCCCGACCGACGACGGCCTCCGGGTGGCCGTCAACCGCGAATTCCTGCTGGACGCGCTCCGGGCCGGAGCCCCCGAGCAGCTCGTGCTCGAACTCGGCGGCCCCATCGCCCCGCTCGCCATCCGCACCCCCGGCCGGGACGGCACCTTCTCCCTGCTGATGCCGATCCGAATCCCCCAACCCGCCTGACCCCCAAGCCCGATGCCGCCGCAGGCCGCGGCCGTGCTACTTCTCCGGCCGACGGCGGGCGAGGTGCACGGTCAGGTCGGCGTTCAGCCCGACCGTGGCGGGAAGCACCTCCCGGATCCGGTGGAACACCTGCTCCCGGTCTGCGGCCGACAGGATCAGGTAGGCCGAGACGGTCGACAGGTGGCCCATGTACGCGTGGGCGGTCATCGTGAGCGGCCGTTCGATCTCCGCCTGCCGCACGTCGGTGAACCACTCGGACTGCTGGAGCTCGGTGCCCGGCCACTGCATGGCCTGCTCCGGCGGCGTGCCGTCAGGGGACGCGATCTCGTCGGTGTCCAGGAAGGGCAGTCGGGCCTGCTGGACGGCCTGTGCCAGTTCCGGGTCGGCGAGCCGGACCGGGCTGCCGAACGAGGCGAACACACCGCCGGGCGCCAGCAGCGCCGCCATCCGCGGCCAGCGGCCCACCGGGTTCGTCCAGTGCAGCGACGCCGCCGCGTAGACCAGCCCGTACCGCTCGCCCAAGGGCAGCACCTCGAACGCTGCCCGCTCCGTCCTGACGCCGGCCGGCACATGCTTGCGCAGCTCGGCGAGCATCGCCTCGTCGGGCTCGGTCGCGGTGACCGCGACCCCGCGCCCGGCGAACAGGCGCGTCGCCTTGCCCGTTCCGGCGCCGATCTCCAGGGCGGTCCGCACCGGCCGACCCGCATACGCCAGCACCAGGTCGAGGAGCTCGGCCGGATACCCCGGGCGGAACCGTTCGTACGCCTGGGCCATCGCCCCGAAACTGAGTGCACGTATCGCCATGCCGGACATCCTGGCAGCGCGTCAGGCCGGCACCTGGAACTTCGCGCGACCTCGCTGCCCGAGTGGTGACCTACAGCCGGGGCACGTTGTAGAGCCGATGGGCATGGCCACGTCGGCCGGGGCGTCCGCGAACCCGCATGGTTCGAAGAGCCACAGCCCAACTGCCGGTCCCGACATACCGCCCCCAGCGCCTGGTGGCCCAAGTGCCACCAGGCCGGGTTCTACCAGGACTGCGGCCGGCGACCACGCAGAGTGGCGCTCTATCGCAGAGGCCGCGCCCGGCGCGTTTGCTGCTGCTAGCGCCGTGCTTGCATTTGCAAGCAGCGTCGGGCAGGGTGGTGGCATGGCCTCACTGAATGTCGGTTCGCTGGGCGAGTACATCCGCGAGCAGCGGAGGAACGCGCAGTACTCGCTGCGGCAGCTGGCGGAGGCCGCCGGCGTGTCCAACCCGTACCTCAGCCAGATCGAGCGAGGGTTGCGCAAGCCGAGCGCGGAGATCCTGCAGCAGATCGCGAAGGCGCTGCGGATCTCGGCGGAGACGCTGTACGTCCAGGCCGGGATCCTGGAGGAGCGGCGGGGCGAGGGCCTGGAGCTACGGGCCTCGATCCTGGCCGATCCGCTGATCAACGAGCAGCAGAAGCAGGCGCTGCTCGCGGTCTACGACGCCTTCCTCAAGGAGAACGCCGCTCACCAGGACGCGGCGTCCGACGGCCCCCAAGCCGACGGCCCGCAAGCCGATGGCCCAGAAACCTAGACACCGGGAGGACCGGCCATGCCGATCACGGACGAGATCAAGAAGACCCTGAGCGACCCGACCCCGCTCTACGCCCTCGCAGGTGCGGGCGACCTCGCGTACGAGAAGCTGCGCGAGGTGCCGGGCAAGGTCGAGGCGCTGGCGGCGGACCGCAAGGGCACCCAGGAGAAGGCCACCGCCGCGCTCCAGGAGGCCCAGGCCCGGCTGGTCGAGGCTCAGGCGAAGGTGACGGACGGCGTCACGACGCTGCCGACCGACCTCAAGGTGCTGCAGGAGAAGGCCCAGACCTTCGCCCTCCAGCAGGTGGGCCGGGCCGTCGAGCTCGCGGTGAAGGCCAAGGAGGCCTACGACGAGCTGGCCGAGCGCGGCAAGGGCGTCGTGGACCGGGGCCGACCGGGCGAGCTCGCCGAGCCGCAGCACACCGACGCGAAGACCGATGCGAAGGCCGACGCGAAGACCGAGCAGGAGCCGATCGAGGCGGAGCTGGTCGAGGAGGACGCGGCCGAGGACGCGCCCGCGCCCGCGCCGAAGAAGGCCGCCCGCACGAAGAAGACCGCCGAGTAGCAGGCCGAGGCCGGTTGCGGCCCGGCCCGCCGGGGCACATCCGGTGAGCCCGGTACGTTGACCCCGTGCCGCCCGCAGCGCCGTGCCAGGATGGGCGGACGGGTGCCGGCACAGAGACGAAGAGGAGGCCGTGATGGGCGGACTGGTCCAGTTGCTGGACTTGGACTACCTGAATCCGTTCTGGTGGTTGGCCATCGCCATCCTGGGCTTCAAGCTGTTCGCGCTTCTCGACGCCGCGACCCGTCCGGAGGACGGCTACCGGGCGGCCGACAAGAAGACCAAGGCGTTCTGGCTGGTCCTTCTGGGTATCGCGTTCGGGCTGGACCTGCTGTTCGGGGCGAACTTCCTGACCAGCTTCCTGACCCTCGGCGGCCTGGTCGCGGCGATCGTCTACATGGTCGACGTGCGTCCGGCGATCCGGGAGCTGACCAACCGGGGCGGCGGCCGGGACGACCGGCGCAACATGGGGCCGTACGGGCCCTGGTAAGCCGCCGGCCGTACCGGCGGACAGCAGACAGACATCGAGCCCCGGCGCGCGTGACGAACCGCGCGCCGGGGCTCGATGCCGTCCGGGGCCAGGTCAGCCCAGGATCAGCTGGACGGGGTTGCGCTCCAGCAGCAGCACCGCGACGTCGTCCGTCAGCGCGCCGCCGTTGAGCTCCTCGACCTCGGCGATGGCGCTGTCGACCAGTCGGCCCCTGGTCAGCCCGGCGGACTGGTGGTCGCCGATCAGATCGGCCAGTCCGTCCTGCCCGAGGCGGCGGGAGCCGGCGCCGACCCGGCCTTCGATCAGCCCGTCGGTGTAGAGCAACAGCCGCCAGCCGGGCGGCAGTTCGATTCGGTGCGCGGGCCAGACGGCCTGGCCGTCGTCGCAGGGCAACAGGCCGAGCGCGGGCCCGGCGAGATCGGCGGGGAGCATCACGGGCTTGCGGTCCCGGCTCAGCAGCAGCGGCGCGGGGTGGCCGGCCAGATAGAGCCGGGCGTACTCGGGGGCGCCGAGCGAGGTGAGTTCGCCGGGGCCTGCGCCGGGCTCGATGACCAGCATGCAGAGCGTCGCGAAGATCTCGTCGCTGCGCCGCTCATGCTCCAGGACGTGCTGGAGGGTGGTGAGCAGGGCCTCGCCGGTGAGGCCGGCGAAGACGAGGGTGCGCCACGCTATCCGGAGTGCCACCCCGAGGGCGGCCTCGTCGGGGCCGTGGCCGCAGACATCGCCGATCACCACGTGGACGGTGCCGTCGTCGGTGCGGACGGCGTCGTAGAAGTCGCCGCCGAGCAGGGCGCGGCGGCGGCCGGGGCGGTAGCGCCGGGTGAAGGAGAGACCGGCGCCGTCCAGCAGCGGGGTGGGCAGCAGATGGCGCTGGAGCCGGGCGTTCTCCTGGCCGCGCAGCTCGGCCTCGACCAGGCGGCGCTGCGACTCGTCGGCCCGTCTGCGCTCGACCGCGTAGCGCAGCGCCCGGGCCAGCAGCGGGCCGTCCGTCTCGTTCTTGATCAGGAAGTCCTGGGCGCCGGCCGCCACGGCGGCGGCGCCCAGCTCGGCTCCGGCGGCGTCGGTGAGCACCACGACGGCGGTGTGCGGGGCCCGGCGGAGCAGCTCGTGCAGGCCCTCCAGGCCGTCGGAGGCGTCCGAGGGGTGCGGCAGATCGGCGGGGGCGGCGAGGTCGAGCAGGACGCAGCTGAAGTCGGTACCGCGCGGGCGGCCGCGCCGGTTCCACGGCGGGGCGGTGCCCAGCAGCTCGGTGGCCTGCTCCAGGCCGCGGGCCCAGTGGACCTCGATGGAGGTGCCGCTGTCGGCCACCGCGGCCTTGATCAGCTGGACGTCGGAGGCGTCGTCCTCGATCACCAGCAGCTTGAGCGGTGCGGCGGAGGGGGCGGGGCCCCTGGCCGGAGCGGAGGCGGGGGAGGGGAGGGCGCTGCCGGCGTTCGCCCGGGGGTGAGGTATCTGGGGGGTGACGGTGACGCGTCCCGTCGACTGCTCGGCGGGACCGGGCCGCTTGCGGGCATGGCCGGAGAGGGTGCCGTCGAGGGCGCCCGGCAGGTCTGCGGCACCAGGCACCCGCCCGTCTCCCGTTGCGGGCATCGGTTGATCCTCCCTTTCCCCGAGTGCGTAACGGTCGGAGTCCGTCCGCAGTGCCCGCCTGGCACCGTGCGTCGGGGAATGTCTCGCGACCATAACGTGATCTCCGGGGATTTCTCTGGCTGACCGGCGCCGTTGTGGCTATTGCCACGCCGGTGGCGGTGTGATGGACGGACTGGGACAGCGGCCGAGCCCCGTACCGGCAGGCGCGGGGGCGGGCAGGAAAGGGTTGGGCGATGGTGACGCGGATCACTCTGGTCAAGGGTGACATCACGGAACAGCAGGTGGACGTGGTGGTGAACGCCGCCAATTCCTCCCTGCTGGGTGGCGGCGGGGTGGACGGTGCGATCCACCGCAAGGGCGGGCCGCTGATTCTGGAGGACTGCCGCCGGCTGCGCGCCTCGCACTGGGGCAAGGGCCTGCCCACCGGGCAGGCCGTGGCGACGACGGCCGGGCTGCTTCCGGCCCGCTGGGTGGTGCACACGGTGGGGCCGGTCTATCTGGCGGAGGACTACGACGGCAGGGCCGAGCTGCTGGCCTCCTGCTATCGCGAGTCGCTGCGGGCGGCGGTGCGGCTCGGCGCGAGCACGGTGGCCTTCCCGGCGGTGTCCGCCGGGGTGTACGGGTGGCCGCTGGAGGATGCGGCCCGGATCGCGCTCGGCACCGTCGCCGGCCTGGTGCGGGGCCGGCGGCCGGGGGCGGAGGCGGAGCTGGACGAGGTGCGGTTCGTGCTGTTCGGGGCGGAGGCGTACGGGGCGTTCGAGGTGGAGCTGCGCAGGTTGAACGAGGTCGAGCGGGGTGGTCCGGGCGGTTGAGCGGCCGGTGGCCCGGGCGGCCGTGGCGGTGCCGCTCGGGTGTCCCCATGGTGGCGTGAGGGGGCGTCAACACGCCAGAGGTATTCGATAACTCGTTCGAGTGAATCCCTGGGCTCGCTCATCAGCTCCCGGGCCGGTCGGCCGCCCGTGGAACGCCCCCCGTGGCGGACCCGGCCTACGGCGCGAGCGCCGTCCAGGGCACCGTGACCTCGCCCTGCCGCCAGCGCCCGCGCGCGTCCACCAGCGGCCAGCTGCCCGCCAGCGCCGTGCACGCGGCCACCCAGCGCTGCCGGGCGCCGAACGCCCCGTACGGCGCGGCCGCCGCCCAGGCCCGGTCGAAGTCGCCGAGGAAGGCGTGCACCGGGCGACCCGGCACGTTGTGGTGGATCAGCGCCTTCGGCAGCCGTTCGGCCAGGTCGGACGGCTGCCCCAGCCCGCCGAGCCGGGCCGCGAAGGTGACCGTTCGGGGGCCCTCCGGGCCGAGCGCGACCCAGACGTGCCGCCGACCGATCTCGTCGCAGGTCCCCTCGACCAGCAGCCCGTCCGGGGCCAGCCGGGCGCAGAGCCGCTCCCAGACCCCGGCCACCGCGGCTTCGTCGTACTGCCGCAGCACGTTGGCGGCCCGGATCAGCCCGGCCGGGGCGCCGCCGTCCAGCGGGACCTCGAAGCCGCCGCGGCGGAAGGTCAGGAGCGGCGGCTCGGCGTACGGCAGCGCCGCCGCGACCCGCTCCGGCTCGATCTCGATCCCCACCACCCGGACGTCCGGGCGCACCGCCCGCAGCCGCCCGGACAGCTCGACCGCCGTCCACGGCGCGGCGCCGTACCCCAGGTCGACGGCCACCGGCGGGCGGTCGGCGGAGCGCAGCGCGGGGCCCAGCGTGTGGGCGATCCAGCGGTCCATCCGACGGAGCCGGTTGGTGTTGGTGGTCCCCCGGGTGACCGTCCCCACCGGCCGCCCCGGGCGCCCTCGGGCAGGCGCGGCGGCGGCGTCGAAGGAGGCGGGCATGCCCAGAAGGGTACGCGGAACCCCGCCCGCCGCCCTCCGCCGCCCTCCGCCGCCCTCCGCCGGCCACCCCGTCACCGGGTACGCCGGCGCACCCCGTAGCGGGCGCACCGGGCGCCCGTACCCGGGGTGCGCCGGGAGCGCCCGCACGGCCCCGCCCGCCCCGGCTCACCGCCCGGGCCGGGCCCCGCCGCCCGGCCGCGCCATCTCATCGGCCGAGACGGGAATGCCGATCGGTGACCAGGTGGTTGGCACACTGGTGGTGATGTGTGCCCGGACGGGGCAGCATGCCGCCGCGCCGCACCCCCGGCGTGGCGGTGCGGCATGGGCGGACGCGCACAGACCGAGCAGCAGACAGCAGGCTGCAGTGACCGGGCAGTACAGAGGAGGCTTCAGCCAGGTGATCCAGCACCCCGTCCGTCCGGTACGCCGTGCCCAGCCGAGCTCGCCGGCCCGCGGCCGGATCCAGTCGCTCGTCACGGGCCGCCAGCGCCGCCCGCGCCGGATAGCGATGCTCAGCGTCCACACCTCGCCGCTCCACCAGCCCGGTACCGGTGACGCGGGCGGCATGAACGTCTACATCGTGGAGCTCGCCAAGCGGCTCGCCGACCTCGACATCGAGGTCGAGGTGTTCACCCGGGCGATCTGCTCGGACGACGCCCCCACCGTCGAGCTCGCCCCCGGCGTCCTGGTCCGGCACGTCACCGCCGGCCCGTACGAGGGCCTGGTCAAGGAGGACCTGCCGGCCCAGCTCTGCGCCTTCACCCACGGGGTGCTGCGCACCGAGGCGGGCCACCGCCCCGGCCACTACGACCTGGTGCACTCGCACTACTGGCTCTCCGGCCAGGTCGGCTGGCTGGCCGCCCAGCGCTGGGGAGTGCCGCTGGTGCACACCATGCACACCATGGCGAAGGTCAAGAACGCCGCGCTGGCCGAGGGCGACACCCCCGAGCCGGCCGCCCGCGTCATCGGCGAGACCCAGGTGGTGGAGGCCGCCGACCGGCTGATCGCCAACACCACCGAGGAGGCCGCCGAGCTGGCGCTGCACTACGCGGCCCGCCCGGACCAGCTCGCCGTCGTCCACCCCGGCGTCAACCTGGACGTCTTCCGCCCCGGCGGCCCCGGCGCCCGGAGCGCCGCGCGGGCCCGCCTCGGCCTGCCGCAGGACGCCGCCGTGCTGCTCTTCGCCGGCCGGATACAGCCGCTGAAGGCCCCGGACGTGCTGCTGCGCGCCGTCGCCGCGCTGCTGGAGCGCCGACCGGAGCTGCGCGAGCGGCTGGTGGTGCCGGTGGTCGGCGGCCCGTCCGGTACCGGGCTGGCCCGGCCGGAGAGCCTGCACAAGCTCGCCGCCCAGCTGGGCATCGGGGACGTGGTCCGGTTCCACCCGCCGGTCGGCCAGGCCCTGCTCGCCGAGTGGTACCGGGCCGCGACGGCGCTGGTGATGCCCTCGTACAGCGAGTCCTTCGGGCTGGTCGCCCTGGAGGCGCAGGCCTGCGGCACCCCGGTGGTGGCGGCCGCGGTCGGCGGCCTTCCGGTGGCCGTCCGGGACGGCCACACCGGGGCGCTGGTGCACGGCCACGACCCGCTGGCCTGGGCGCACGCGCTGGAGCCGTACGTCACCGAGCCGGCTCTGGTGGCCCGGCAGGGCGAGGCGGCGGCCCGGCACGCGGCCGGTTTCGGCTGGGACACCGCGGCCGCGACCACCGCCGAGGTGTACGCCGGCAGCCTGGCCCGCCCGGCGGGCCGGCTCACCGGGTCCCGCCTGTGGCTGGCGTGACCGCCCGCGGCAGCGTCCGCCGCCGGGGGTGACCGCCCGTCCGGCGGGCCCGGTCGCTGCTGCGCCCTCCGGTACCGCCGAGTAACGTCACCCTCATGGCAATCCGCACCAAGGACGAGGCCCTGACCCTCCTGCGCACCGCCCTGGACGACACCGGGGCGGCCTGGGAGCCGGCCGCCGCCGACCCGTACACGCTGGTCGTGACCCTTCCGGGCACCCGGAAGCTGAGTACCGCCTGCGCCCTGCGGGTCGGCGACCACACCCTCTCGGTGAACGCCTTCGTGATCCGCCGCCCGGACGAGAACCACGAGGGCGTCTACCGCTGGCTGCTGGAGCGCAACACCAGGCTGTACGGGGTCGCCTACGCGATCGACCCGCTCGGCGACGTCTACCTGGCGGGCCGGCTGCCGCTGGAGGCGCTCAGCGCGGACACCGTGGACCGGCTGCTCGGCACGGTGCTGGAGAACGCCGACGAGCCGTTCAACACGCTGCTGGAGCTGGGCTTCGCCTCGGCGATCCGGCGTGAGTGGGAGTGGCGGACCAAGCGCGGGGAGTCCACCCGCAACCTGGCCGCGTTCGCCCACCTCGCGGCCCCGACCGGGGACCGGACGCCGGTCGAGGACTAACAGGCCGGGGCGGGCTTCACCCCGGCGTCCGTCCCGACGTCCGCCCCATCGATCGCTCCGGCGCCCGCCCCGGCCTTCGGTCCGGTGCCCGCCCCGGCCTGCGTCGGCCGGCCGGCCGCCACCGCGGAGGCCGTCGCCGCCCCGGGCCGCCGCCCCAGCACGGCGTATCCCACCGCCGCGAGCGTGCCGCAGGCCGCGCAGGCGCCCCACATCACCCCGCTGCCCGCGTGCTCCAGCAGCACCCCGCCGACCGCCGGGCCGAGGAACGACGCGAGCGACCAGGACAGCGAGTAGACGCCCTGGTAGCGGCCGCGGGCATGGGTCGGCGACAGCTCCGCGACCAGGCCCATCATGGTCGGCGCGTTCAGGATCTCGCCGATCGTCCAGACCGCGACGGTGAACGCGTAGAACCACGCCGAGGAGCCGGCCAGCGCGGTCAGCCCGAACCCCCAGCCCATGAACAGCGAGCTGGCGACCAGCAGCGCCGTCCGGTTGCGCCCCTCCATCCACCGGGTGAGCGGGATCTGCAGCAGCACGATCAGCAGGCCGTTGAGGCCGATCACCAGGCCGTACTGGGTGGCCGAGATCCCGGACCGGCCCATGTCCACGGCCAGGGTGGTGCTGCCCTGCTGGGCGACCAGCGCGAGCAGCAGCGTGAGCCCGACCACCGCCATGAAGCGGGTGTCCCGGAAGACCGTGCCGAGCCCGACCGTCGGCCGGTCGGCGGGGCCGGCCGGGGTGTCCGGCCGGGTCTCGGGGATCCGGACGAAGATCACGACCGCGCAGACCAGGGTGGAGAGCGCGTCCAGCAGGAACAGCGTCAGATAGCCGTGGGTGGCGATCAGCCCGGCGGCGGCCGCCGAGATGCCGAAGCCGATGTTGATCGCCCAGTAGTTCAGCGCGTAGGCGCGGACCCGGTCCTGGGCGGGCACGATGTCCGCGATGATCGCCGAGGTGGCCGGCCGGGTCGCGTTGTTGCACAGACCCACCAGGAAGGCGACGACGGCGATGGCCACCTGGCCGTCCGTGAACCCGAGCACCGCCGTGAACAGCGCGGTGCCGAGCTGGGCGGCGACCAGCGTCGGACGGCGCCCGATCCGGTCGGTCAGGACCCCGGCGCCGATCGACGCGATCGCCGCGCCGAGGCCGAACAGCGAGGCGACCAGACCCGCGTACGAGGCCGAGTACCCGCGGTCGGTGGTGAGGTACAACGCCAGGAACGTCACCACGAACGCGCCCAGCTTGTTGATCAGGGTCGACGTCCAGAGCCACCAGAACTGCCGCGGCAGACCGCCCGCCGACTCGCTCGCGGCTCTTTGGACACGGGCGAAGACGGGCAGGTGGGGCGGCATGTCGGGCTCCCGGCGGCAGACTTCCGCTGAGCGGTACCGGTGGTCCCGGACAGCGGTCGTGGTAAGTGTCACAAGTGCTGTGCACACATTACACAGCGGGGGTGGTCCCGACCAGGGGGTTTTTCCCGCCTCCACTAAGCTGGGCGCCATGGCTGACACGACGTACCGACTCATCCTCCTCCGCCACGGCGAGAGCCAGTGGAACCAGAAGAACCTGTTCACCGGTTGGGTCGACGTCGACCTCAACGAGAAGGGTGAGAAGGAGGCCGCACGCGGTGGCGAGCTGCTCGCCGCCGAGGGCTTCTTCCCCGACGTGGTGCACACCTCGCTGCTGCGCCGCGCCATCCGCACCTCGCAGATCGCCCTGGACAAGGCCGACCGGCACTGGATCCCGGTCAGCCGCAGCTGGCGCCTGAACGAGCGCCACTACGGCGCCCTCCAGGGCAAGGACAAGGCCCAGACCCTGGCCGAGTTCGGCGAGGAGCAGTTCCAGCTGTGGCGCCGCTCCTACGACACCCCGCCGCCGGTGCTGGCCGACGACGCCGAGTACTCGCAGGCCGGTGACGCCCGCTACGCCGACATCCCGAGCGAGCTGCGTCCGGCCACCGAGTGCCTCAAGGACGTCGTCGAGCGGATGCTCCCGTACTGGTACGACGCCATCGTTCCGGACCTGGCCGCCGGCAAGACCGTCCTGGTCACCGCCCACGGCAACAGCCTGCGCGCGCTGGTCAAGCACCTGGACGGCATCTCCGACGAGGACATCGCCGGCCTCAACATCCCGACCGGCATCCCGCTGGTGTACGAGCTGGACGCCGACTTCAAGCCCGTCGCCAAGGGCGGCCGCTACCTGGACGCGGACGCCGCCGCGGCCGCCATCGAGGCGGTCAAGAACCAGGGCAAGAAGTAAGGTCCGACACTGCTCAGGCCCCGCTCCCCGGATATCGGGGGGCGGGGCCTTTGTCGTTCAACTCCGCTGTGGGGGTGGGTTGTTGGCTGCTGCAAAAGTGGTTCAGACCATTGACGGTCCCGGTGGCGGCTCCTACCGTGTGAGCACCTACCTGGCGCAGGCATGCCAGAGGTCGCCCCCAAGACCCCTGGACCGCCGCACCCCCACGCGCGCGTGACTGCGCCCGGCGCACTCTCCATCCACCCCCACGGAGGAGCACCATGCGCAAACGTCATATCGTCGGGGCCGCGCTGGCCGCGCTCGCGGTACCGCTCACGCTGGCCCTGCCGGCCCAGTCGCACGGCTACATCACGACCCCGCCCAGCCGGGCCGCGCTCTGCGCGGCGGGCACCGTCACCGGCTGCGGTGAGATCCAGTGGGAGCCGCAGAGCGTCGAGGGCCCGAAGGGCTTCCCGGCCAGGGGCCCGGCCGACGGCGCCATCTGCGCCGGAGGCAACTCGCGGTTCGCCGAGCTGGACGCCCCGCGCGGCGGCAACTGGCCCACCACCGCGGTCGCGGCGGGGCAGCAGCTCACCTTCACCTGGAGGTTCACCGCGCGGCACGCCACCACGAACTTCAAGTACTACCTCACCAAGGCCGGCTACAACGCGGCCCAGCCGGTGACCCGCGCGAGCCTGGAGCTCACGCCGTTCCTCACCGTCCCCTACAACGGGACGCAGATTCCGAGCACGGTCAGCCACAAGGCCGTGCTCCCCGGCGGCCGGACCGGTCACCAGGTCGTGGTCGCGGTCTGGGAGATCGCCGACACCGGCAACGCGTTCTACTCCTGCACCGACGTGAGGTTCTGACCGGGCCGGATCGGAGCCCGGCCCCGCAGTCGGACGGGGGCCGGGCTCCGGGGTGCACGACCGTCTCCCACGGCGGCCGTGCACCACGGAGCCTGCCTGCGGTAACCGGCCGCCGGCGTCAGTGGCCGCAGCAGCCGCCCGTGGCGCCGCCGCACTGGCAGGGCGCGCCGGACTGGCAGCCGCAGCCGCAGCCCGGGCCGCAGCCGCAACCGGCCGCGAGGACCGGCAGCAGCTTCGGAGCGGGCGGCTCTACGGTGTCGTGTGCCGGTGTCGGTCGGGTCGGGTTTGCCTTCATCGCGCTGGACCCTCCTTGTGACGGGCACACTTCGGTGCCTACGGCATCGAGTGAAACCGCCGAGCGGACGGAGCGTCAACGGGCGCGCAGTGGTGGGGCACCCGAGATGCCGTGCGCCCTCACCACCCCTGCCCGAGGTTTACCCGCGGCCGGGGGCGAGGCCGGCGCCTTGACGAACCCCACCGGGCCGCCCGCCCGCTCCCTACGGGCCCGCCGCGGCGTTCACTCCGCGGCGGCGGCGGCCTCCGACGAGGCCACGAACTCGTCCACGTGCTCACCGGTCACCAGGTACACCACGCGCTTGGCGACCGACACCGCGTGGTCCGCGAAGCGCTCGTAGTAGCGGCCGACCAGGGTGACGTCCACCGCGGTCTCGATGCCGTGGTGCCAGCGGTCGTCGATCAGGTGCGCGAACAGCTCGCGGTGCAGCGCGTCGATCGCGTCGTCGTCCTGCTCCAGCTCCAGCGCCTTGTCGACGTCCTTGGTGGCGATCACCAGGCCGGCCTTGGCCACCAGCCGCTGGGCGAGCTGGCCGAGCTCCAGGACGGTCGCGTGCAGGTCGCTCGGCACCGCCGACTCGGGGTAGCGCAGCCGCGCCACCTTGGCCACGTGCCGGGCGAGGTCGCCACAGCGCTCCAGGTCGGCGCTCATCCGCAGCGAGGTGACGACGATGCGCAGGTCGGTGGCGACCGGCTGCTGGCGGGCCAGCAGGTCGATGGCCCGGTTCTCCAGCTCGTGGTGCAGGTCGTTGACCTTCTGGTCGGCGGCGATCACGCTCTCCGCCAGCTCCAGGTCCGCGTCGAGGAGTGCCGTGGTGGCCCGCCCCAGGGCCGAACCGACCAGCCGGGCCATCTCGACCAGGCTGTCGCCGATCGAGTCGAGTTCCTCGTGGTACGCGTCGCGCATTGCTCTCTCCTCAGTAGCTGTGTCGGTGGCGGTGCCGACCGGTCATTCCGGACGACCGTCGGTACGGCGTTCGAGTGACCGCTGCTGGTGGCGCGAATGCTACGCGCGCACCGGGGCGACGGACGGCAGTTCGGCCCGCCACCCTCTCCCACACGGGCTGCGTGGCCAACTCTGGGCCGTCCGGGCGACCACGCACGACCCGCGCGGTGAATCGGCAGCTACGTGAAGGTGAATTCTCGGCAACGTGCGGCCGATCCCTTGATCCGACCCAGGGGGAGCGCCCGCACTGTGCGCTTAGGCTGGCGGTATGGACGTGAACGTGGCCGCCGCCGCTGCCTGCGCCATAGCCGGGCTCGGCGTCGGCCTCACGGCCTCCATCGCATTCCGCTGGAGCGAGCGCGAACAGGCCCGGGGCAGGTACAGCGGCACCAGCGGCAAGAACAACGGTCGGCAGCAGATCCTGGGCGCCGGCCCCCAGGAACCCCCCCTCCCGCCGGGGGTCGACACCGTACTCTCCGTGCTGCGCTCCTGCGCGATCGTGCTCGGCGAGGGCGACGAGGTGGTCAAGGCCAGCTCGGCGGCGTACGCCATGGGCCTGGTCCGCGGCGGCGCGGTAGCCGTCGACCAGATGCTCTCGCTGGCCCGCGCCACCCGCCGGGACGGCGAGATCCGCCAGGTCGAACTGGAGGTGCCCCGCCCCGGAGCGGCCCGCGCCGCCGAACCGCTCGCGGTGTCCGTCCGGGTCGCCCCCCTGGGCTCCCGGCTGGTCCTGGTCCTGGTCGAGGACCAGACCGACCGCCGCCGGGTCGAGGCGGTCCGCCGCGACTTCGTCGCCAATGTCAGCCACGAGCTCAAGACCCCGGTCGGCGCCCTGTCGCTGCTCTCCGAGGCGGTCGCCGACGCGTCCGACGACCCGGAGGCCGTCCAGCGCTTCGCCGGCCGGATGCAGATCGAGGCGACCCGGCTGGCCAGCCTGGTCCAGGAGATCATCGACCTCTCCCGGGTCCAGGACGACCGGCTGATGGTCGACCCGGAGCCGGTCGCGGTGGACGAGCTGATCGCGGAGGCGATCGACCGCTGCCGCCAGCAGGCCGCCGCCAAGCAGATCCTGATCGCGGCCGGCGGCATCGCCGGCCTCTACCTGCACGGCAACCGCGGCCAGCTGGCCGCGGCGCTCGGCAACCTGGTCGAGAACGCCGTCAACTACAGCCCGCCGCGGACCAGGGTCGCGATCGCCACCCGCCGGATCTCCAGCGCGGCCGCGCTCGGCGAGGCCGACGGCGAGCTGATCGAGATCTCGGTGACCGACCAGGGCATCGGCATCTCCGAGAAGGACCGCGAGCGGGTCTTCGAACGGTTCTACCGGGTCGACCCCGCCCGCTCCCGGCAGACCGGCGGCACCGGCCTCGGCCTCTCCATCGTCAAGCACGTGGCCGCCTCGCACGGCGGTACCGTCTCGGTGTGGAGCGTCGAAGGCCAGGGCTCCACCTTCACCGTGCGCCTGCCCGCCGGCCAGGCGCCCGCCGCCGAGGCCGGGACCGCCGCGGCCGCCACCGCCCCCAAGACCCTCACGGACCGGACGGCCACCACGGGCCGCCCGGACCGCCCGCTCCCCGCCGGGGAGCCCGCAGCACCCCTGTCAGACACAACCCAGCAGCTTGCCCCGGAGGCCTGATCGTGACCCGAGTACTGGTGGTCGAGGACGAGGAGTCGTTCAGCGACGCCCTCTCGTACATGCTCCGCAAGGAAGGCTTCGAGGTGGCCATCGCCGCCACCGGCCCCGACGCCCTGGAGCAGTTCGAACGCAACGGCGCCGACCTCGTCCTGCTCGACCTGATGCTGCCGGGCCTGCCGGGTACCGAGGTCTGCCGCCAGCTGCGGGTGCGCTCCAACGTCCCGGTGATCATGGTGACCGCCAAGGACAGCGAGATCGACAAGGTCGTCGGGCTGGAGATAGGCGCAGACGACTACGTCACCAAGCCGTACTCCACCCGGGAGCTGGTCGCCCGGATCCGCGCGGTGCTGCGCCGGCGCGGCGAGGCCGACGGCGTCGGCGACAACGGCGGCGGCCCGGGCGCCCTGGAGGCGGGCCCGGTCCGGATGGACGTGGACCGCCACGTGGTGACGGTGGACGGTGCCAAGGTCGACCTGCCGCTCAAGGAGTTCGACCTGCTGGAGATGCTGCTGCGCAACGCGGGCCGGGTGCTCACCCGGATGCAGCTGATCGACCGGGTCTGGGGCGCGGACTACGTCGGCGACACCAAGACCCTGGACGTCCACGTCAAGCGCCTGCGGGCGAAGATCGAGCCGGACCCGGGCGCCCCGCGCTACCTGGTCACGGTGCGTGGCCTGGGCTACAAGTTCGAGCCGTAAACCGCCGCGGCGGCCGACTGCTGCACACATGGCGAAGGCCCCCCTCCGGTATCCGCCGGAGGGGGGCCTTCCCCGTGTGCTGCCCGGCCCCGAGGGGCCGCGCGTCAGTGCGTGGCGGCGGCCGTCGAGGCGCTGCCGGACGGCGTGGCCGCACCGGTGGACGCGGTGGCCGGGGCGGCCGAGCCGGAGGCGGCGGGCGAGGCCGGCGCGGACTTGGACGGCGCGGCCGCCGGGGAGGCGGTCGGGCCGTAGCCCTTGTAGACGCCCTTGTTCGGGCTGACCGCGGCCTCGGCCGCGACCTTGTCGCCGCTCTTGAAGGCGAACGTGGTCGGCACGAAGCCGCCCACGCTCAGGGTGGCCGAGGCGACCTTGGCGGACGGGTTGCCGTCGCCGCCCAGCAGCACCGCGCCACCGGCCGGCACGACGATGCCGGTCAGCGGGGCGCCCTTTTCGTCGGCGAAGGCGGCGGTCGCGCCGGCGCCGACCGTGATGGACGCCAGCTCGACCGGCTCGGTGCCGCTGTTGCTGATGTTGACCGTCACGTTGGCGGGGCCGGTGTGCTCGCCCGAGGACTCGTCGCCGGTGACGACGACGATGTTGTTCAGTCGGAGGTTCGTACCGAGCGTCGCCGAGGCGTTGTCCGGCTTGATCTCCAGGGTCTCCGGCGAGTTGCCGGTCGCGCAGGAGGACAGCGAAACGATGGCCAGGGCGGCGAGGGCGGCGATGCTGCCGCGTCGAAGGCTGCGGCTCACGGCGGCGGCTTCTCCTAAAGGTAAAGGTCACGTGTCGGGTGGTCAGGTCTCAGATTATCGACCTCGCTTATGCGCTCTTCACGGGGTGGGTCCCCGTGTCGCGCTCCCGGCCCCTGCCCGGCGCCCGTACGGCCGCAGTTCCACGTGTTCAGGTCAAGCTTTGACCCGGGCGCGCCGACCGGTGACGCGGCCGGGTAATGCCCGCGGAACCGCTCCGGCGACGCGCCCGGAGTCGACCAAGATCGGATCACGATCGGGAAACGGCCCGATAAACGGTGAAAACTCAAGATCCAATCACGGTTTCGGGAGTGTTGCCGCAGGTTTCGACGGGCGCCGGAACCGCCTCCGACCTGCGGGAAGCCTGCGTCGAACACCGGTCGCAGCACGTCATGGGGGTCCTTGTCAAGCCCCGAGACCGGCCCTGACCTGCGAAAACGCCCTTCGGGTGCGCCGAAAAGCGTGTTATTCTGGAAAGCCACGGAAGGGGTCCTGTCACATGACGTTCAAGGTTGGCGACACGGTGGTCTACCCCCATCACGGGGCCGCGCTGATCGAGGCCATCGAAATTCGCCAGATCAAAGGTGTGGACAAGACCTACCTGGTGCTCAAGGTGCAGCAGGGAGACCTGACGCTCCGCGTGCCCGCCGAGAACGCGGAGTTCGTCGGCGTGCGCGATGTAGTCGGCCAGGAGGGTCTGGACCGGGTCTTCGAGGTGCTTCGCGCACCGTACACCGAAGAGCCGACCAACTGGTCCCGTCGCTACAAGGCAAACCTCGAGAAGCTCGCCTCGGGTGACGTTATCAAGGTCGCCGAGGTTGTGCGCGATCTTTGGCGTCGCGAGCGCGAGCGCGGTCTGTCGGCCGGCGAGAAGCGCATGCTCGCCAAGGCCCGCCAGATCCTCGTCAGCGAGCTCGCGCTGGCTGAGAACACCAACGAGGACAAGGCGGAGACGCTGCTCGACGAGGTCCTCGCCTCGTAGTGCGGTCGGGCTCGCGCCCCGCCCCACTGAAGCGCCCGTTACGCTCACAGCGCCCGATGTCCGCGCGCCGCTCACAGGATGAACCGTCCTGGAGTGGTGCAGTGGCACCTCGGGCGCTGAGGCGTGCCCGGAAGGCGGCCGTACCCCGCGCCGGTGAACCGTTCCCCCGTTCACATGTGAAAGACCGTTTCTGCGGGCGGAGGACCGTGCTGCTTCGGAAGGGGTCCGCGCCCGTCGTGCACGCCAAGGCCATACCCACTTCGCCGAAGGAGTGAAACCTGAACGCCACAGCAGCAGTCGCAGCAGCAGTGGTGCCCGCCGCCGGACGCGGCGAGCGGCTGGGGCCCGGGGCCCCCAAGGCCCTGCGGGAACTGGGCGGGGTGCCGCTCCTGGTGCACGCCGTCCGGGCGCTGGCCCGCAGCCGGGCGGTCGGCCTGGTGGTGGTCGCAGCCCCGGCGGACGGCGTCGCCGAGGTGGTCGCCCTGCTGGACAGCCACGGCCTGGACGGCAAGGACATCCGGGTGGTGGCAGGCGGCGCGACCCGGCAGGAGTCGGTGCGCCTCGGGCTGGCCGCGATCCCGGCCGAGGTGGAGATCGTCCTGGTGCACGACGCGGCCCGTCCGCTCGTGCCGGTCGAGGTGGTGGACGCGGTCGCCGCCGCCGTCCGTGCCGGAGCCGAGGCGGTCGTCCCCGCCGTGCCGCTGGCCGACACCGTCAAGCGGGTCGAGCCGAACCCGGGCGGGACCGAGCCGGTGCTCGACACGCCCGACCGGGCCACCCTGCGCGCGGTGCAGACCCCGCAGGGCTTCCAGCGCGCCACGCTGGCCGAGGTGCACGCCAAGGCGCTGACCGAGGAGGCCGGGGGCGGTCTGCCGCCGGTCACCGACGACGCCGGCCTGGTCGAGCGCTTCGGCGGCCGGGTGGTCGTGGTGCCCGGCCACGAGGAGGCGTTCAAGGTGACCCGTCCGCTGGACCTCGTGCTCGCCGAGGCCGTACTCGCCCGCCGGAGGGCCTCCGATGGCTTCTGATTCCACTGGCTCCGCTGGATCCACTGATCCCGCGTCGGCCGCCGCGCCGCCCGTCCTGCCCCGGGTGGGCGTCGGCACCGATGTGCACGCCTTCGAGGCCGGCCGCCCGCTCTGGGTGGCCGGACTGGAGTGGCCCGGTGCCGAGTACGGCCTGGCCGGGCACTCGGACGCCGACGTGGCCGCGCACGCGGCCTGCGACGCGCTGTTCTCGGCCGCCGGGATCGGCGACCTGGGCGCGCACTTCGGCACCGACCGGCCCGAGTGGTCCGGCGCCTCCGGGGCGACGCTGCTCGGCGAGGCGGCCCGGCTGGTCCGGGTGGCGGGTTTCGAGATCGGCAACGTCTCGGTCCAGGTGATCGGCGTCCGGCCGAAGATCGGCAAGCGCCGGGACGAGGCGCAGGCCGCGCTCTCGGCCGCGGTCGGCGCGCCGGTCTCCGTCTCCGGCACGACCACGGACGGGCTCGGGCTGACCGGCCGGGCCGAGGGCCTGGCGGCGATCGCGACCGCCCTGGTCTACGAGCGCCGCTGACGCCGGGCCGCCGTTGGCTTCGGGCTGCCGCTGACGCCGGGCCTCCGGGGGCCTCGGGCCGGTCCGGGTGGTCGATCGGGAATACCCGGGCATTGACGGGTGTTCAGGACACCGTGCCGGGTTGGGAGTCGCTACCGTTCGGTGCGGGGCCCCTCGGCAGGCCCTTTCCCGACGCCGCTTGACGAGACGAGGTCCCCCGATGGCCGCACACCTCTCCGACCGGGCCAAGGCCCTGATCGACGGCAAGAGCTTCGCCGTGGTCTCCACGATCCAGCCCGACGGCAGCCCCCAGTCCTCGGTGGTCTGGGTGAAGCGGGACGGCGACGACATCCTGTTCTCCACCGTGGAGGGCCGCCGCAAGCACCTCAACCTGGTGAAGGACCCGCGGATCTCGCTGGTGATCAACCCGCCGGAGAGCCCCTACACCTACGTGGAGCTGCGCGGCGAGGTGACCTTCACCCGGGAGGGCGGCCGGGAGCTGATCGACGAGCTGGCACGCAAGTACCGCGGCGACGACTCCTACGGCTTCGACGGCCCGGACGACGTGCGGGTCGTGGTCCGGCTCAGCCCGCGCAAGGCGGTCGGCAACCTCTGATCCCGGGCAGGGCGGCGGAGGCGCCCCGGAGTGGGTGCCTCCGCAACGTCACGTACGCGAAACGGCGCTGCCGCGGTATTGACATTTCAGAATGTCGCGGGGCACCCCCTGCCGCCCACTACGCTTGACGCTGTGAGCATTCGCCTGTACGACACCAGCACCCGCCAGGTACGCGACTTCGTCCCGCTTGTACCGGGTTGTGTCTCGATCTACCTGTGTGGCGCTACCGTCCAGTCGGCGCCTCATATCGGGCACATCCGGTCCGGGCTCAACTTCGACGTCATGCAGCGGTGGTTCGCCTACCGCGGCTACCAGGTGACCTTCGCCCGGAACGTCACCGACATCGACGACAAGGTCATCGCCAAGGAACGCGAGCTGGGCACGCCCTGGTGGCAGATCGCCTACGCCAACGAGCGGGCCTTCAACGACGGCTACGCGGCGCTCGGCTGCCTTCCGCCGACCGTCGAGCCGCGTGCGACCGGGCACATCCCCGAGATGATCGAGATGATGCAGGCGCTCATCGCCAAGGGGCACGCCTACGCCGCGGACGGCAACGTCTACTTCGACGTGAAGTCCTACCCCGGCTACCTCCAACTCTCCAACCAGAAGCTGGAGAACCTGCGCCAGCCCGAGGGCGAGGGCGAGACCGGCAAGCGGGACCCGCGCGACTTCGCGATGTGGAAGTCCGCCAAGCCGGGCGAGCCGAGCTGGAACACCCCGTGGGGCTGCGGCCGTCCCGGCTGGCACCTGGAGTGCTCGGCGATGGCGCACAAGTACCTGGGCCGGGCCTTCGACATCCACGGCGGCGGGATCGACCTGATCTTCCCGCACCACGAGAACGAGATCGCCCAGTCCAAGGCGTACGGCGACGATTTCGCCAACTTCTGGGTGCACAACGCCTGGGTCACCATGAGCGGCGAGAAGATGAGCAAGTCGCTCGGCAACTCGGTGCTGGTCTCGCAGATGGTGGAGCGCTGGCGTCCGATCGTCCTGCGTTACTACCTCGCCGCCCCGCACTACCGCTCGATGATCGAGTACAGCGAGGAGTCGCTGCGCGAGGCCGAGGCCGGTTTCGGCCGGATCGAGGGCTTCATCCAGCGCGTGGTCGAGCGCTGCGGCGCGGTTGACGCCGCGCCCGAGGTGCCGCCGGCCTTCGCCGAGGCGATGGACGACGACCTGGGCGTACCGCAGGCGCTGGCCATCGTGCACACCGCCGTCCGCCAGGGCAACAGCGCCCTCACCGCGGACGACAAGGAGAACGCGGTGGCGCGTCTGGCCGAGGTCCGTGCGATGCTCGGAGTGCTGGGTCTTGACCCGCTCGACCCGCAGTGGGCCGGGGCGGAGCGCGGTGAGGACCTGCACGGCGTGGTCGATTCGCTGGTTCGCCTGGTCCTGGACCAGCGACAGGCGGCCCGGGTGCGCAAGGACTTCGCCACCGCGGATGCCATCCGCGACCAGCTCGGCCTGGCCGGGCTGGCGATCGAGGACACCCCGTCCGGCCCGCGCTGGACGATCAACAACCAGTAACCCCATCTGACGACTGGGGTGAGGGTGGGCCGTACCGGACCGGTGCGGCCCTCCCGCATGACGTAGCGCATGCCGTCGGCCGCCACCGGGTTCACCGGTGCGGCCGGGCATGCCGGACAGACAGGAAGTACAGCCATGGCCGGCAACAGTGCACGCAGGAACCGCCGCAACCCCGGATCGAAGAAGGGCGCGAGTGTCGGTACCGGCGGCCACAGCCGGAAGGCACTCCAGGGCAAGGGCCCGACCCCGCCCGGCGCGGAGCGCAAGGGACACCCCAAGCAGCGCCAGGCGAACGCCGCGCTGAAGCGTGAGCGGGACGCCAAGGCCCGGGCCGGCATGCGCCGGGCCGGCGGCGGCGGCCGGGGCGGCCGCGGCGGCGCCGGCGCAGCCGAGCTGGTCGTGGGGCGCAACTCGGTGGTCGAGGCGCTGCAGGGCGGCGTGCCGGCCACCGCGCTGTACGTCATGCAGTTCATCGACACCGACGACCGGGTCCGCGACGCCTTCCAGGCGGCCAACGACCGGGGCATCCCGCTGATGGAGGCCCCGCGCCCGCAGCTGGACCAGATGACCGGCGGCCTCAACCACCAGGGCCTGGTGCTCCAGGTCCCGCCGTACGAGTACGCGCACCCGGAGGACCTGCTGAACGGGGCCTCGGAGGCCGGCGAGGACGCGCTGATCATGGCGCTGGACGGCGTCACCGACTCGCGCAACCTCGGCGCCGTGGTCCGTTCGGCCGCCGCCTTCGGTGCGCACGGCGTGGTCATCCCCGAGCGTCGCGCGGCCGGCATGACCGCCGGTGCCTGGAAGACCTCCTCCGGTGCGGCGGCGCGGCTGCCCGTGGCCCGTGCCACCAACCTGACCCGGGCCCTGGAGGCCTACCAGAAGGCCGGCCTGCTGGTGGTCGGCCTGGCCGCCGACGGCGAGGCCGAGATCGGCGACCTGGAGGCGCTGACCGGCCCGGTCGTGATCGTGGCAGGCAGCGAGGGCAAGGGCCTGTCCCGGCTGGTCGCGGAGACCTGCGACATCCGGGTCCGGATCCCGATGCCGGGTGCCACCGAGTCGCTGAACGCCGGTGTCGCGGCGGGCATCGTCCTGTACGAGGCCGCGCGGATGCGCAGCAAGGTCGGCTGAGACCGGTACGGACGGGTCGGTCAAGGCCGATCACAGTCGAGGGCCGGCGCGCGGGAGATCTTCTGAATTCCCCGCAATCCGGATGGGAAGCGATCGGGCTCGACCGGGCCCGATCGCTTTTCTCATGATCATTTCAAGGGGGCGCCGGGAATCCACCCGGGAGAGTGTCCTAACCGGGTGTCACCCGGTTAGACGGGTGTGGACACCAGAACACCTCGGCGCCCCCTGCTGGGCGGCGGCAGTACCGGGATAGACGCGGGCCCCGGCCTCAACACCGTCAAGGTGATGTCCGACCCCGCTCGGCTCAGCAGCACCCAGGCGAGCTTCCGGCTCCGGCTCGCGGCACCGGTGGCGCCGCTGATCGAGGCTCCGGCCGGACTGCTGTCCCCCGGCGCCGCGTTCGGCGACCCGTACAACACCCAGGGCCTGATCCGCCGTCCGCTGGTCACCCCGCAGGTGATCGTGCCCGCCTCCACCGTGCCCGCGCTCGGCGGGGCGGGTGCGCAGCGCCGCAAGGGCCGGGTCACCGCCGTCACCTGGACCGGTCAGGCGCCCCCCGGGGACCTGGCGGCCACCCAGCTGCTGGAGGCCGTCCGGCTGACCACCGTGCCGACCCCGGCCGGGGTGGGCGCGCGGGTCGGTGCGGGCGGCGTCCCGGCGGACGACGACACGCAGCTGATCGCGCCGTACGCGGGCGCGCGGACCGTCCCCCGCCAGCCGCGCGAGGGCGCCGGCAGTGCGACCGAGGCCGGGATCGGCCCGGTCGGCGCACCGCAGGGCTGGACCCCGAGCGGTGAGCTGCCCGAGGTCTCCGCCGCGGCGGGCGACGCCAAGCAGCCGTGGTACCCCGGTCGCCGGGTCGACCTCGGCCTGGTGCTGCTGCCGCTGCGGGTGGTGCTCGGCTCGCTGTCCGTCTACGCCGGGTTCAGCAAGCTCTGCGACCCGGTGTACTTCGACGGCGGCGAGCGCGGTTCGATGATGCGCTGGCTCTCCTCGCTGCACCCGTGGAAGGTCGCCGATCCGCTGCTGGCCTTCGCCATGGCGCACCCGGTCGGCTCCGGCCTGGTGGTGTCGTTCACCGAGATCGTGGTCGGCGTGCTGACCATCCTCGGCCTCTGGCAGCGGCTCGCGGCCGGGGCGGCGATGCTGCTCTCCGCCGCGCTGCTGTTCACCGTCAGCTGGCGGTCGGTGCCGGTCTACGACACCCCCGACCTGATCTTCCTGGCGGCGTGGAGCCCGCTGCTGATCGCCGGTGCGCCGTTCGCCTCGCTGGACGGGCGGCTCAACCTGGAGGCCTGGCGGCGGCACGGCTCCGGCGCTCCGGCGGCGCAGCGCCGCCGGGTGCTGCGCCGGGGTGCGGTGGTCACCTCGGTGGTGGTCGGTCTGACCCTGCTGCTCGGCTCGATGCTGGGTGCGGCGGTCCGGACCGGCAGTCGGCCGCACCCCGCGCCGACCAGGCCCGCCACCGACTACGGCACCCCGGTCTGGCCGTCCGGCGGCCCGTCCGCCCCCGCCGGGGGCCAGGGCCCGTCCACCACCTCGCCCTCGCCCTCGCCGACGGCCACGCGTCCGGCCTCGCCCGCAGCCAGTGCTCCGGCCGGGCCGGCGTCCACCGGACCGGCCTCGCCGAAGGCGGCGACGGCCACCCCGAGCGGCAAGGCCCGCTCGACCAAGCCGGAGGCCGGGGCGAGCCCGGCTCCGGCGGCTCCGACGGCGGCGGCCCCGGCCGGGTCGGCGCCCGCGCAGCGCAGCACTCCGGCACCGGGCGGCAGTTCGGGGACGGCGCCCAAGCCGAGCCCGAGCAGCGGGTCCGGCTCCGGGTCCGGCTCCGGCCTGTTGGGCGGGGTGCTGGGCAGCGGACCGCTGGCCGAGCTGGGTGGCGGCCGGGCCTCGCGGCCGGGGGCGGCGACCTCCACCTGACCGTGGTGACCGCTCGGCGGTCCTGCGGGTCCACCGCCCGGCAGGGCGGACGAGTTGGCCGGGTGCTCCGTGGGGGAGCACCCGGCCAATCGTTTCTTCTGCGCCTGGTTGCCGCGTGGTTGCCGCATGGCGGTGCGCGTGGTTGCTGCTTCACGGTGCCGCGTGGTTGCCGCATGGCGGTGCGCGTGGTTGCTGCTTCACGGTGCCGCGTGGTTGCCGCCTGGCGGTGCCGCCTGCCGCGGCCGTCCTGGGCGGTTGATTCGCCTGCCTGGTTGGCTCGCCCGGCCGGTGGTGTCGACCGCTCGGCTACTGCGGGGTGCGGCCGACCCCGGCGGCGAGCTCCTTGGCCGCCTCGGTGAGGTCCTTCGCGGTGTCGATGGCCCGCCAGTAGACACCCTGCGGCAGCTGGTAGCCCGCCAGGCGCTTGCCGCGGGCCAACTGCGGGAAGGTGGTGCGCTCGTGGTCGCCGACGTCCGGCAGCAGCTCGGCGAACTCCGGGCTGAACACGTAGAGGCCGGCGTTGATCAGGAACGGCGAGGGCGGAGCCTCGATGAAGTCCAGCACATTGCCGAACTGGTCCGTCTCCACGGCCCCCCAGGGGATCCGCGGCCGGGCCAGCGCGAGCGTCGCGACGGCGTCCCGCTCGTGGTGGAAGGCGGCCATGTCGCGCAGGCTGAAGCGGGTCCAGATGTCGCCGTTGGTGGCGTACCAGGGCTCCTCGGGGCGGGGCAGCGCCTTGGCGGCGTACTTCAGCCCGCCGCCGCGCCCGAGCGGCTCGGCCTCCACGACGGTCCGCACGCTCAGCGGCAGGTCGGCCTTGTCGAGCCACTCCTCCAGCACCTCGGCCAGGTGCCCGCAGGAGATGACCACGTCGGTGACGCCCTCGGAGGCGAGCCAGGCCAGCTGGTGCCCGAGGATCGGCATGCCCGTCCCCGGGATCTCGACCAGGGCCTTCGGACGGTCGTCCGTGTAGGGCCGCAGCCGGGTGCCCTGGCCGCCGGCCAGGATCACCGCCTGGGTGACGGCGGTCGGTTGGGGCGTCGGGGACTGCGGGGGCGTGCTCTCAGCGGTCATGCCTGAACAATAGGCGGGCGCCCCCCGTGGCGGCTGTCAGCCGGCGGTACCGGAGGCGAAGGAGCCGTCGCAGACCGGCCGGGCGAAGGTACGGGCCCGCTGGACGTCACCCTGGTACTTGCGCACCGCCGCCTTGCCCAGCTCGGTCGCGAGCGAGGAGCAGTACGGGGTCAGCGCAGGCTGTTCGAGCATCGAGCGCTCCAACAGGTCCAGCGCGCTGCCGGGGTTGTGCGCGCGCAGCTCGTCGAGCAGGGCGACGCGCAGCGACTCCTGGGGGGCGAGCCCGTCCGGGGCCTTGCCCGCACCGGCCCGGCCGATCCCGGCGCCGTCCCCGCTGGACGCCGCCACCACCTGCTGATCGAGCCCGGTGGGCGGGGCCCACGGGACCCTGGTCACGGCGAGGGTGCCGGTGGTCACCAGGACCACGGGCAGGGTGAGGGCGATGGTTTGGCCGATACGGCGAACAAGCTGCTTCACGCTCAGGAGAGTAGCGCTGGGTGGGCCCCGGATCGCCCTCCGTTACACCATCGAGTGACACCGTGTCCGGGTTCGTCCCTTCAGCGTGTTGACGCGGCGGAGCCCCGCCGGACCCTCACCGGGTCCGACGGGGCTCCGTGGCGTGCTTCGGGTACTCGCTCAGCTGCTGAGGCGGGCGCCGGTGCTGGTGGAGAACACGTGGGTCTCGTCGGCGATCGGCACGACGTGGACCGTCTCGCCGCGGGCCGGGATCTGGCGGCCGTGCACGCGGACGACCAGGTCCTTGTCCTCGCCGCCGATCTTGGTGGTGCCGTAGACGAAGCCGTCCGAGCCGAGCTCCTCGACCACGTTCACCGTCACGGCGACACCCTCGATGCCGCCCTCGGAGACGACCTGGAAGTGCTCCGGGCGGATGCCGACGGTCACGGTCTTGTCGGTGCCGGCGCCGGCCAGGTCCTCGCGGGAGATGTTGATCACCGAGCCGCCGAACTTCACCCCGCCGTCGACCAGCGGCACCTCGACCAGGTTCATCGCGGGCGAGCCGATGAAGCCGGCCACGAAGAGGTTGGCGGGCCGGTCGTACATGTTGCGGGGGGTGTCGACCT
This sequence comes from Kitasatospora sp. NPDC048239, assembly GCF_043202015.1. Classification (NCBI taxonomy): domain Bacteria; kingdom Bacillati; phylum Actinomycetota; class Actinomycetes; order Kitasatosporales; family Streptomycetaceae; genus Kitasatospora; species Kitasatospora sp. NPDC048239. The sequence continues at coordinate 121,448 of NZ_JBICZP010000010.1, forward strand.
GCTGCAGCACGCCGCCCTTGAGCACCGCGACCCGGTCGCCCATGGTGAGCGCCTCGGTCTGGTCGTGGGTGACGTACACGGTGGTGATGCCGAGGCGGCGCTGCAGCCCGGCGATCTGGGTACGGGTCGAGACGCGGAGCTTGGCGTCCAGGTTCGACAGCGGCTCGTCCATCAGGAAGACCTGCGGCTCGCGGACGATCGCGCGGCCCATCGCGACACGCTGGCGCTGGCCGCCGGAGAGCGCCTTCGGCTTGCGGTCCAGGTAGTCGGTGAGGTCGAGGATCCGGCCGGCCTCCTCGACCTTGGCGCGGATCTCGGTCTTGTTGACGCCCGCGATCTTCAGCGCGAAGCCCATGTTCTCGGCGACGGTCATGTGCGGGTACAGCGCGTAGTTCTGGAAAACCATCGCGATGTCGCGGTCCTTCGGCGGAAGGTGCGTCACGTCGCGGTCGCCGATGCGGATCGCACCGCCGTTGACGTCCTCCAGACCGGCCAGCATGCGGAGGCTGGTGGACTTGCCACAGCCGGAGGGGCCGACCAGGACGAGGAACTCGCCGTCCTCGATGTGCAGGTCCAGCCCGTCCACGGAGGGCTTGTCGGCGCCGGGGTAGACACGGGTCGCCTTGTCGTACGTCACAGAAGCCACGGCTGTGCTCTCCTTCACCGGCAGGAACGTGCCGGACGATCCGAGTAAAGGGTGGATTGTCGTTCGCCGGACCCGTCCAGTGGTCTCAACCACCACCCGGCCCGACTCCCGGCGACGCTACCTGCGCTTCCGCCGCTTGTCAGCCCCCGGTCCACCTGATTTCGGCATCGGTTCCATCACGCCTGCCCGCCCGCCGACCCACCGGATATGCCACCACCGCCCCACCCCGGCCCGGTAGACTGCCCCCGGTGCCGCCGTGATCCATCGCGGACGGTCACCATGCCTCCTTAGCTCAGTTGGCCAGAGCACCGCTCTTGTAAAGCGGGGGTCGTCGGTTCGAACCCGACAGGGGGCTCTGCGTACCACCCCGGACGCGCTACGGATTTGGCCTTCCGGGGGCTTGATCACCGGCCTCGGACGACTCGTCCGGGGCCGTTTGCGTGGGGCCGGGCCGCCGAAACCTGCCGCGTGGCGCCGACCCGTAGGTTCGGCGCCACGCGGCATCAGGCGTCACGCGCCGCATGCGGGAGGCGGACCGGCAGCGTCACCAACCCGGGCGTTTCGACGCCGCCACCGCACCGATCCGGCCACTGCCCGCACTGATCAGTGGGCCGGTGGCGCGCGGCCTCGGAGCCGGCGGGCTACCGGCGGGTCTCTGCCTGCGCGCGGAACTGGCGGGCGTGGTCCGCGGCCTTGGCGAGGTCGTGCCCGGTCACGCCGTTGCCCTCGGTGACGGTCACGTAGGTGTTTCCGTCCAGCCATGCACAGTTGGTCGCGCTGAACAGGTCGTTGCCGAAGGCATCCGGCGCGTCGGTCTTGGTGAAGGTCACCTTGCACTTCATGACGCCACCCAGCGGTCCCGGGTCCGCGTCCTTGACCTCGCCGTGGGTCACCTTCATGCCCGGGGTCTCCGCCGAGCCGTCGTTGATGCCGGTCAGCGCCTCCGCGCGGTCCTTCTCGGAGAACGGGACGTCGTTCTCGACCGCGACGACGAACGCGTTGTTCTCCCCGAACTGGCCGCTCTTGTACGAGGTCACGATGACGCGCTTGTGCGGGTCGTCCCGCACCATGGCCTCGGCCTGCTGCCGCATCGCCGCGGCCTCGGGGGCGTTGTCGTCGCGCTTCATCCCGAGGAAGGTGTCGGGCAGGTGGAGGCGACCCATCGTCTGGCTCGCCGTGCCCGGCGCCTGATTCCCCGAACCCGCCCCGGCGGCTGCCCCTGTGTCGCCAGACGCCGGTGCTGCCGCACCTCCGGCCGGAGCCGCCGCCGCACCCGCCGGGGCCGTGCCGGGTTGCGTGCCGTCCTCCGACCTCGTCACGGCGAACGCCGTGCCGGCCAGGACGATCGCGCCGACGACCCCCAGCGCGATCCACGGACCGGTGCGGGAGGGCCGGGCCGGTGCCGGCTGGTTCCATCCGGTCGGCGGCGGCCCGTACGCGGGTGGAGGCGGACCGTAGGCGGGCGGGGACGGGGGTGGAGGCGGACCGTGGGGCGGAGGCGGGGGTGGTGGCTGGACGTTCCTGTCCGACGGCTGTGCGGGTATCCCGGACGGCTTCTCGTGCATCTGCGAACTCCTGGAGGTCGAGTGACGATGCGGTGGAGGATCGGTGGACCTGGAAGGAATATGCCCCAGCCGTGGCTGCCCGCGCACAGCCCGGACGATCACTGTTTCCGATCTGTAGCACGCGCCGCCCAGGCGTTCCTGGCGATCAGTCAGTGGTCGTCGTCGCGGCGGCCTGCTCGGGCGCTCCGGTCACCGCCTCGGCGACGGGTGTTTTCGGGGGCGGTGGGGCGGAGTTGGCGGAGGGTCCAGGGGGTGGTGGGGGCGAAGGGGAGGGTGAGGGCGGTGAAGAGTTCGGCGGCGCGGCGGTAGGAGAGGCGGGCGCGGCCGGTGTGCGGGCAGCGGTCGGCGGCGGGGGTGGTGGCCGGGGCGCGGCGGTCGGTGAGGAAGAGCGGGCCGGTGGTGCGGCCGGCGAGGAGGAGGGGGAGCAGGCGGGCCGTCCCGGTCTGCCAGGTGAGGGGGGCGGCCGGGGGGCGGGTGCGGCGGCCGGGGAGGTCGAGGTTGTCGGCGTCGAGGGCGAGGACGGCCTCGATGGGGGCGCCGCTCTCGTGGAGCAGGTGCCAGAGGGCCTGTTCGCGCAGGGGGGCGCGCAGGGCGAAGAGGATGCGCAGGTCGTCGGGGCCGAGCGCGGGCGGGCCGGCCGCGGGGAGTGGCTGTGGGCGCAGGGCGGCGGCGGGGTCGGTGTCGATCCAGCCCTGGGCGCGCCACCAGGTGACGGCGGCGCGCAGGGTGGAGAGCTCGCGGTTGAGGGTGCGGGCGTCGGTGCCGGCGGAGCGGTGGGCGACGGCCGCGTGGAGGCGGGCGGCGGAGTCCGGGTGGTCGAGCAGCGCGAGCGGGAGGACGGGCGGCTTCGCGCGGCGGCGTTCGGGGCCGGCCGGGGCGGGGCGGTCGGCGAGCGCCCAGGCCCAGGTGTCGAGGGCGATCCGGTAGATGCGGCGGGAGCCGGCGCCGAGCCCGGAGGCGGCCAGGTAGCGATCGACGGCGACCGCGTACTCGACGGGTGGGAGCTGGGGCATCGGGTGCTCGCTTTCCGCAGTAAATTTGATCGGAAGGTGTCATCGAACGACAGGAGGTTAGCGCAGTAAAGAGCAGGTAGTAGCGGGTTTGTGGGAGGTTTTACTGCGGCAGTTGGAGGGGTGGGGAAAATTGATGGCCTTAGGCTCAAGTTTTCCACGGGAAAGCCTTGTGCGGCCTTCCGTCCGGAAGCAGACTTGCCGCCCATGGCAGTGGATGTGCAGATCCGCCGCACGGGCCGGCTGGCCGTGTTGGGCGAACGTGACTTCAGGTGGTTCTTCATCGGGTACGCGACCTCGCTGGTCGGGTCCTCGATGGCGCCGGTGGCACTGGCCTTCGCGGTGCTCGACGACGCGGGCGGTACGGGCCGGGGCGGCGGGACGGAGCTGGGCTGGGTGATGGCGGCCCGGATCCTGCCGATCGTCCTGGTGATGGTGCTCGGCGGGGTGGTCGCCGACCGGTTGGGCAGCCGACGGGTGATGCTGGCCGCGGACGTGCTGCGCTGCGCCGTGCAGGCGGTGTTCGCCGGGGTGCTGCTGGCGGGGCGTCCGTCGATCTGGACGATGGTCGTGCTGGTCGCCGTCTGGGGCCTCGGCGAGGGGCTGTTCCTGCCCGCGCTCGGGGCGCTGGTGCCCGGTCTGCTGCGGCGCGAGGAGGGCCTGTCGGACGCCAACACGCTGCTGGGGCTGGCCCGTTCGGTGGCGACGGTGGCCGGTCCGGCGGTGGCGGGGGTGGTGACGGCGGTGCACGGTCCGGCCGTGGTGCTGATGGTCGACGCCGTCACCTACGGGATCGGGGCGTTCGCCCTGGCCCGGCTCCCGGCGTCCGCGCCCGTCGCGGCGGAGCGGTCCGCCTCCTTGTCGGCGGATCTGCGGGAGGGTTGGTCGGAGTTCCGCTCGCGGTCCTGGCTCTGGATCACCACGGTGCACATGGGGCTGTTCAACCTGCTGGTGTGGGCGCCGTTCCTGGTGCTAGGCCCGCTCACCGCGCAGCGCGGGCTGGGCGGCGCGGGCGGCTGGGGGCTGGTGATGGCGGTGTACGGGGCCGGGGCGGTGGCGGGCGGCCTGCTGATGCTGGGGCGCAGGCCGGGGCGGCCGCTCGCGGTGGCGACGGTGGCGACGTTCGGCTGGGCGCTGCCCTCGGCGGCGCTCGCGGTCGGCGCGTCGTTGGCCTGGACGGCCGCGGCGGCACTGCTCGCGGGTGTCGGTTCGGCGGTCTGCGGGACGCTGTACGCGACCACGATGCAGAGCTGGGTGCCGGCCGAAGTCCTGGCCCGGATCAGCGCGTTCGGCGGGCTGGGGGCGTTCGTCCTCGGACCGGTCGGACTGGCGGCGGCCGGTCCGCTGTCCGACCGGATCGGCACGCACACCGTGCTGTTGGCCGGAGCGTTCTGGCAACTGGCCGCCGGTTCGGTGGTGCTGGCGGTACCGGCGGTGAGCGCGCGCCGTTGGGGCGCCGACCGGAAGGCCTCGCCCGCGCCGTACCCGGCACCGGAGCGCTGACGGCCGCCCGGGCGATCGGCGGCTGCCGTGGCGACCGGGCGGGCCACCCGGGCCGGCCCGCGTCACCCCGGCCGGCCCGCGTCACCCCGACCGACCGCGTCACCGGCTGTACCGGGCCGCGTCACCCCCTGTGCGCCGCCGCGCTCCGCGTGCGGTCGGTCCGGATCGGTCACCGGAGACGGGGCGTGCGCCGGCCGTCGCCCCTCCCGGCCCGCCGGGGGAGGCACGGCGACCGCGGCGGTCGTACGGTGGAGGGAGTGCGGGGGCGAACGAAGGAGGTTGGCCATGCCCGGTTCTTCCACCATCAGCCATCACGAGGCGACGGTCGCCCTCGACCACATGGATGCCAAGCGGCTCGCGACCGTACTGGACGAGCTCGCCTACCTGCTGGAGATCCCGGGGCCGAACCGGATCAACGACGCGCAGCTGGGCGCGCTGTGCGAGGGCCGGGCGCCCGACCGGGCGGAGCTCTCCCGCTGGTCGCGGGCGCTCGCCGGGGAGCTGAAGGGGCGGCTCTGACGGACTCCACGAGGCCCCTCCCGCCGTCGGCCCCACCGGACGGGCCGCCGGGCGGGCGGGTGCCGCCGTACGATGGCGCGCGGGGCGGGTGGTCCTCGCGCGCCCCACGGGTGCCGCCGTGGACGGCGGCGGCCGGTCCGGTGGAGGGTGGGGGCCCGAGCGTGCCGCAGTCCCGGTCGTTGTCCTGGCTGACCGTGCCGACCCCGCTGCCCAGCGGGCCGATGCATGTCGCGGTGACACCGCTGGGCGTGGCGTCGGCGGGGTACCTGGAGCACCTCGACGAGCTCCCGCGCTGCACGGACGAGTCGAAGATCGCCGCGGTGACCGGACGGATGGCCGACTATCTCGCGGGCCGCAGCCGCGAGTTGGGGCTGCCGATCGACTGGAGCCTGAGCAGTGGGCCGCATCGGGCGGTCCTGCAGACGCTGTGGCGCGACGTGCCGTACGGGCGGACCATCACCTACGGCGAACTGGCTTCCCGTAGCGGGGTGTTCGAGGATGTCGCGGAGCCCGGGCTGGCGGCCCGGACGGTCGGGCAGATGATGGCCGCCAACCCCGTCGCGCTGCTGGTGCCGTGCCACCGGGTGGTGGCGGCGGACGGGATCGGCGGCTTCGGCGGCGGCCGGGTGGGGATCGAGGTGAAGCGCTGGCTGCTCACCCTGGAGGGCGTGCTGGAGCCGACGTTGGACTGGAACGGCCCGCTCTAGAGGCCGGTGCGTCCGCGGGTCGAACCGGCCTGGTCAGTAGGCCAGTTCGGCCGTGACGAGCTCGAACGGCGTCTGGCGCGGCAGGACGGGCTGGATGCCGGAGACCAGGGTGTACTCGACGCCCGCCAAGTCTCCGGCCAGTCCGGTGTCGGGCCGCTCTCCGAGTGCCAACTGCACCGCGTTCCACGGGAGGTTGAGGCCGCACAGGCTCAACTGGTGCAGGCCGCCGGAGGGCCGGGTGTTGACGTCGATGACGACGGGCTCCCCGGCCAGGTGGCGGAACTGCACATTGGAGAGGAACGCCATGCCGGTGGCCTCGACCAGCCGCCGGGCGGGCTCCAGGTAGCGCGGCTCGGTGGTGAAGCTGCGGCGGCGCCGGTGCTTGTTGCGGCCGACGGCGGCGAGCAGGGTGCCGTCCCGGTCGGCCAGGCAGTCCACCGAGACCTCGGGACCGTCCAGGTAGGGCATCACCATCAGGTCGGCCGGCTCCTCGGAGGCCCGCAGGGCGGCGGCGACCTGGTCGACCTGGACGCGGCTGTCCCAGCCGGCCAGCCGGTGCAGTCCGAACGGCTCGCGGGTGAGCACCCGGAAGCCCTCGCCCCCGGCGCCTGAGGAGGGCTTGAGGCAGGCGGTGAGCCCGGCGCCCTCGATCCGCTCGACGGCGGCGAGCAGCTCCTCGGCGGTCCGGACCTGCCACCAGGGCGGGGTGGGCAACCCGGCGTCGGCGATGGCGGCGTAGCCGTCCGCCTTGCTGTCGAAGGCCGCGATCGCGGTGGCGGGCGGGCAGGCGAGGGCGGTGCCGATCGCCTCGAACTCCTGGTGGTGCAGGGATATCGCGAGCTGGTTGAGCCGGGGCACGAAGACGTCGATGGCGTGCCGGGCGCAGTAGTCGAGGGCGAAGGCGACATAGGCGTCGGGCGTGAGGTCGCCCGGTTCCAGGGCGCCGTGGTCGGCGGCGGCGAGGACGGGCGAGTCGAGGTCGACGTGCGTGGCGTGGACCTCGACCGGGCGCGGGGCGGCGTGCAGCAGTTCGATGAAGAAGACGTTCTCCGCATAGGTGCGGTTGAGCCAGACACGTACGGGGGCGCTCATGACGGCCTCCCAGGGCAGGGGTGAACGAGGGGGGAGGGCATCCGGTCCGGCCACACTCGTCAACTGGCCCCGTGGCCCTTTGAGGTGGCACCTTAGCGGTCCGTTTCGCCGGCGCGAACGGCGGGTGGTCGGCTGCGTGAACCGCGTGGGGGGCCGGTCGGGCGGCGGCCCGGTGGCCGCCCGTCGACAACCCGGAGAGCCGTCGGGCCGGTGCCGCACCGGTGCCGCGCGGGCCTTCGCGGGCCGGAACGCCCGGTTCCGATCCGTTCGAATACCAGCCGAACGCATATCGATCAGGTGATCTACTCGTCCTATTTGTTCGGTTATTCCGACCACTCGAAAGAGTGATTGCGGTCACCCCTGAATGGCCCCACCATGATTGTTGCAAGGCGACACCTCATCGGGTATGCGAAAGGCTCCCTATGTCGACCGAAACCAACGTCGGTATTTCTGCGCCGGGCGGGCTGCCACAGTCCGGCCAGCAGCAGAGTCTCGGCACTGCGGGCGCGCGGAACCTCGCGACGACCACCAAGTCCGCGCCGCAGATGCAGGGGATCAGCCCGCGCTGGCTGCTCAGGATGCTGCCCTGGGTCGAGGTGTCCGGCGGTACGTACCGGGTGAACCGTCGCCTGCGCTACTCGGTCGGCCGGGGCCGCGTGAGCTGCGTCAAGACGGGCCCCGAGGTGCGGATCGTGCCGCCCACGCTGCGCGAGGTGCCGGTACTGCGCGGCTTCGAGGACGACGCGGTCCTGGAGCAGCTCGCGGGCCGGTTCGTCCAGCGGGACTTCGCCGTGGGCGACGTACTGGTCGACTCGGGGGCGCCGATCGACGAGGTCTTCATCGTCGCGCACGGCAAGGTCGACCGGATCGGCACCGGCAAGTACGGCGAGGAGACGGTGGTCGGCTCCCTCGCCGACGGCGACCACCTGGGCGACGAGGCCCTCCAGCAGGAGGACGGCACCTGGCCGTACACCGTGAAGGCCGCCACCGCGGGCACCGTGATGGTCCTGGAGCGGTCGGCCTTCCAGGAGCTGGCGGACCGCTCCGAGGCGCTGCAGCTGCAGATCATGGAGTACCTGGCCGGGTTCCAGCAGGCGCAGAACAAGCACGGCGAGGCGGCGATCGGGCTGTCGGCCGGCCACCACGGCGAGTTCGAGCTGCCCGGTGCCTTCGTGGACTACGAGCTGAGGCCGCGCGAGTACGAGTTGAGCGTCGCGCAGACGGTGCTCAAGGTGCACAGCCGGGTCGCCGACCTCTACAACCAGCCGATGAACCAGACCGAGCACCAGCTCCGGCTGACCATCGAGGCGCTGCGCGAGCGCCAGGAGTTCGAGCTGATCAACAACCCGGAGTTCGGCCTGCTCGGCAACGCCGCGTACGACCAGCGGATCCAGACCCACTCCGGCCCGCCCACCCCGGACGACATGGACGAGCTGCTCAGCCGGCGCCGCAGCACCAAGATGTTCCTCGCCCACCCGAAGGCCATCGCCGCCTTCGGCCGGGAGTGCAACAGCCGAGGCCTCTACCCGGGCACCGTCGAGGTCCAGGGCAGGCACGTCTCGGCCTGGCGCGGGGTGCCGATCTTCCCGTGCAACAAGATCCCGATCGTCGGCGGGCACACCAGCTCGATCCTCGCGCTGCGGGTCGGCGAGGACAACCAGGGCGTCATCGGTCTGCACCAGACCGGAATTCCCGATGAATACCAGCCGGGCCTCTCGGTCCGTTTCATGGGGATCAGCGAGAAGGCCATCATTTCCTACCTCGTCAGCGCCTACTATTCCGCGGCCATTCTGGTGCCCGATGCCGTCGGCGTCCTCGAGAGCGTCGACATCGCACATCGCACTTCCTGACCGATTCGGTCGGAATCGCGCCGCCCGGCCGGAAGTCCCATGTCCGGCCGGGCGGCGCCACTGAACACGAGGGGGAGGACCATGGGAATCTTCACGCTTGAGCGGGACCATCGGGAGGGGCACGAGGCGGAGGACGTGCTCGCTCGGGCGCGCAGCCTGGTCGACCCGGTACTGCGGGCCGCCGTGGACTCGCTACCCGGTTCGATGCGCAAGGTCGCCGGCTACCACCTCGGCTGGTGGGAGGCCGACGGGACACCGTCCGGCGCGCCGTCCGGCAAGGCGATCAGGCCGGCCCTGGTCCTGGCCGCGACCCAGGCGCTCGGGGGCGCGCCGGCCTCGGCCACCGCGGCGGCGGCCGCCGCCGAGCTCGTCCACAACTTCACCCTGCTCCACGACGACGTCATCGACCGCGACGAGACCCGCCGCCACCGGCCGACCGCCTGGCGGGTGTTCGGCACCACCGAGGCCATCCTGGCGGGGGATGCCATGCACTCGCTGGCGCTGCGCATCCTCGCCGAGGACGCCCACCCGGCCGCCCGGCCCGCGGTGCGCCGACTCGCCGACTGCGTGGTCGAGCTGTGCGAGGGCCAGCAGATCGACTGCGCCTTCGAGCAGCGCAGTGACGTTTCGCTGACCGAGTGCCTGGCGATGGCGGAGGCCAAGACGGGCGCCCTGCTCGGGGCCGCCTGCGCGATGGGCGCCCAGTACGCGGGTGCGGGGGAGGAGACCGCGCAGGCGATGGACGGCTTCGGCCGTGAGATCGGTCTGGCCTTCCAGCTGATCGACGACCTGATCGGGATCTGGGGCGATCCCGCCGTCACCGGCAAGCCGGTCGGAGCGGACTTGGTCGCGCGCAAGAAGTCCCTGCCCGTGGTGGCGGCGTTGAGCTCCGGCACGGCGGAGGGCGCCAGGCTGGCGGAGCTGTACGCACTCGACCGGCAGCTGACCCCGGAGGAGCTGGCGCGGTGCGCGGCCGCTGTCGAGGGCGCCGGCGGGCGGGGCTGGGCCCAGGGCGAGTCCTGCGAACGGATGGCCGCCGCGTTGGCGCAGCTGGCCACCGCAGTGCCCGAGCCCTCTGCGGCCGACGAACTCCTCGCCCTGGCCGAGCTGGTCACCCGCCGGACGCACTGAGCCTGCGGGGCGGGGCGCCGCACCGGCCGCCCTGCCCCGCCCCGCCCCCGGTCCCGCTGCCTCGGCCGGACTACCCCAGCGCTTCGAGCAGGCGCTGCTCCTTCGCCGGGACGATGCCCTGTCGGTGCGGGGCGCTCTTACGGCCCTTGAGGCCGTCGACGTCGGTGTCCTCGGCCGGCCCGCGCTGCTGAAGCCAGGCCCAGGTGTCGCGGGCGGTCTCGGCGAACGGTCGGCAGCGCAGCCCGGCCGCCTGGGCCCGGGTGGTGTCGGCGAGCCAGACCCCCGCCATTTCCGGTACGTCGGGTGCCCAGAGCGGGAGTTCCGTCCACGGCTGCACACTGTCCGGGCCCTCGGCGAGCAGAGGGCCGTCCTCGACCCAGACGAGTTCGACGGGCGGGCCGGCGGGGTGACCACCTGTACCGTCCGCTCCCTCCCAGACCACCTCCGCGCAGGTCCGCAGGAACTCCCCGAAGGTGGTCCGCCCGGCCGGGGCGGTGGTGATGTAGCGCCCGGTGTCGCCCGCCGTCAGCAGGTCGAGGCCGAGCACGGCGAAGTCCCGGACGTCGATGACCTGCATCGTCCGGTTCTGGTCCCCCGGCGCCAGGACCTTTCCGCCGCGGGCCATCCGCTCCAGCCACCAGGGCAGGCGGCCCCCGTTCTCGTAGGGGCCGATCAGCAGTCCGCTGTTGAGGATCAGCGTGCGCTCCGCGCCGAAGTGCTCCTGCACCGCGCGTTCGCACCCCGCCTTGAGCGCATTGCCGGCCGGCTGGTCGGGCGGGGTGTCGGCGGGGCAGGGGTGCAGCGGGGAGGTCTCGTCGACCACCCGGGCGGGCCAGTCGACGAAGGCGTGCACCGAGGAGACGAAGGTGTAGTGGTCGGCGTGGCCGCGCAGCAGCCGGGCGGAGAGCGCGGCCTGGGCGGGCTGCTGTGCCGAGGTGTCGACGACGGCGTCCCAGTGCCGCCCCTCGATCAGCGCGGCCAGGTCCTCGGCGCGGTCGCGTTCGCCTCGAACGGGCCGTACCCCGGGCAGGTCGGTACCGGAGAGGCCGCGGTTGAAGGTGGTGACCTCGTTGCCGCGGGCGAGGGCTTCGGAAGCGAAGGCCCGTCCCAGAAAGGACGAGCCCCCGAGCAGGAGGATCTTCATACCGGCAGCTTCTCCCGGCCGGGTCGTTCGCGGGCCCTCGTTCGCGGTGGGCGGACGCGGTCAAAGGACGCGGCCGGCGAACCCGCGCGCCGAACCCGCGCGCCGAACCCGCAGACCGAACCCGCAGACCGAACCCACCGGTCGGCCGCCGCCGGTCGGACGCCGCGGCCCCACCGCACCCGAGCCCACCGCACCCGAGCACCGCCCACCCGCCGCCGAGGTGCTGACCGACTGGGTGACACCTAGGATCCCGTTTGTACCTAGATGTCCAGAATCAGGCATGCTCCGGCGCAGGGGAGATCGACAGCATGGGCAACCCGGCACTCGTGGATCCGGCCACCGTCCGCGCCACCGCCGCAGAGGCGTGGATCTGGGGGTACCCCCTCCTGGAGAACTACCGGACGCTCTACCCGCAGGCGGTCGACGACGCGGACCCGCGCCACGTCGGCGGCTTCGGGGTCTTCCAGCACTATCCGCAGCCCTCCACCCCCGCCAACACCGATGTCGTCACGCCCAACAACGACACCCCGTACTCCTGGGCCTGGCTCGATCTGCGCGCCGAGCCCTGGGTGGTCTCGGTGCCCGCCGAGGACCGCTACTACGTGCTCCCGCTGCACGAACTCGACACCGCCTACGCCGGGTTCATCGGCGCCCGGACCACCGGGCAGGAGGCCGGCGACTACCTGGTGGCAGGCCCCGGCTGGCAGGGCGCGGCACCGGATGGCGTCAGCGGCGTGATCCGCACCGCCACCGAGCTGATCGGCATCGTCGGCCGGACCTACCTCGGTGCGTCCTCGCCCGAGGCGGTCGAGGAGCTGAAGGAGATCCAGCAGCAGTACCGGCTGCGCCCGCTGCACGCCTACACGGACACCCCGGCCCCGCCGCCCGCGCCCAACCCGGTCTGGCCGGTCTGGCGGGAGGAGGTGCTGGGCGGCATCGAGTTCTTCAGCTTCCTCGACTTCCTGCTGGGCTTCTTCCCCGCGCTGCCGGCCGACGCCGACCTGCGCGGCCGACTGACCGACCTGGGCATCGACGGCCGCGGCGAGTTCGAGCCCGCGGCCCTGCCGATCGGGACCCGCGCCGAGATCGAGCGCGGCATCGCCGACGCCCGCGCGGAGCTCGACCGGGCGGCCGAGGAGCTCACCTCCTCGGCCGGCGCCTTCGGTACCCGCGAGCAGCTCGGCGCGAGGTACCTGACCAGGGCAGTCGCCGCGATGAAGGGCCTGTACGGGCTGCCGACCGAGGAGGCCTGGTACGGGGTGTGGGAGACCGACAGCGAGGGGAACCACCCGCCGAACGGGAGCGACCACGACTTCGTGCTGCGGTTCGGGCCCGGCGAGACGCCGCCCGTCCGGTTCTTCTGGTCCGCGACCATGTACTCCCTCCCGGACCGCATGCTGGTCGACAACACCCTGGACCGCTACTCGATCGGCGACCGCACCCCCGGGCTGGTCCACGACCCGGACGGCGGCCTCACCCTCCACATCCGGCACAAGCGCCCCGCCGACGCCGAGCACTCGGCCAACTGGCTGCCGGCCCCCGACGGCCCGTTCACGGTGGTCCTCCGGCTCTACGGCCCGGCCGAGTCCGCCCTCGACGGCCGCTGGGGACTCCCGCCGCTGACCGTGCGCGCCCCCGGCGGCGACCCCGCGTGAGCCACCCCACCGGACCGGACAAGGACTCCCGAATGACCCAGCCCGAGTTGGAGGCCCTGGCCGCCGACGCCTACGTCTACGGCTACCCGCTGGTGTCCTCCCTCACCATGGTCGAGCGCTTCACCCAGGGCGGCCTGGGCGTCCTGCCCGCGGCTCCGTTCAACGGATTCAGCCACGCGACCCGCCTGGCGCAGCCGGAGGACACCTTCGTCTCCGTCAACAACGACACCGTGTACTCGATCGCCCAGCTCGACTTCTCCGAGGGCCCGCAGGTGCTGCACGTCCCGGACACCGCCGGGGCCTACTACGTGCTGCAGTTCGTCGGCGCCTGGACCGACAACTTCGCCTACGTCGGCCGCCGCGCCACCGGCACCGGCGAGCGGACCTGGCTGATCGTCCCGCCCGGCTGGCACGGCACCCCCAGCGGGGGCCGGGAGAACGTCATCGTCTCGCCGACCGCGGTCGCGACCATCGTCGGCCGCTTCGCCTGCACCGGCCCCGACGACCTGCCGCGGGTCCGGGCCCTCCAGGACGGGCTGACGCTCGCCCCGCTGGAGCCGGGCGGACTGGCGGCCGGGCTGCCCGAGCCGGACCCCGAGGTGCCCGAGCGGCTGGCCTTCTTCGAACGGCTGCGGGTCTGGATGGCGGCCTTCCCGCCCGCCGGGCCCGACATCGAGTACCAGCAGCGGTTCGCCCCGCTCGGCCTGCTCGACGCCGGCCCCTCGCCGTACCGCGCCGCCGCCCCGGAGTGGACGCTCGCCCTGCTCAAGGGCCTGGCGGCGGGCCGTGAACGGGTCGAGGACGCCACCCGGCCGCCGGAGGACCACCCGGCCGGTGAGTGGCGCTCGGCGCTGCACCTGTTCGACTACAACGTCGACTTCCTCGGCCCGGGCACCCTCGACGACCCCGAGTGGCGCATCCCCGACCGGCGCGCCGCCTATCTGAGCCGGGCCGCCGCCGCCCGCGCCGGGCTCTGGGGCAACCACGCCTACGAGTCGGTGTACGCGATGACGTACGACGACGCCGACGGCCGCCCGCTCAGCGGCGCCCACGCCTACACCCTGCGCTTCGACGAGCCGCCGCCGGCCGGCGCCTTCTGGTCCGTCACCATGTACTCCCTGCCGGACTACTACCTGGTGGCGAACCCCCTCGGGCGCTACTCGGTCGGCGACCGCACGCCCGGCCTGGTGTACGGCGAGGGCGGCTCGCTGACGCTGCTGCTCCAGCACGAGCGGCCCGCGGACCCGGCCGCGGCGGCGAACTGGCTGCCGACCCCGGAGGGCGGGTTCCGGCCGATCATCCGGATCTACCAACCGACGCCGGCCGCGCTGGACGGCACGTACCGGGTGCCACCGATCCGGCGGATCTGAGCCGACCGCGCTGAGCCCGCGGATCCGCTCCCGCGGACCCGACCGGCCGGACCGGCAGGCCCGGATCCACGTAGTCGACTCGTGAGGGGCCGCGCGGCGTGAGGGGCCGCGCGTCGTGAGGGATCGCGCGGCGAGGAAGGGACACAGGAATGGGTGACGCCGTCGGCCAGATGCTGGCCTCGGCCGTGGGAATCGCGATCAGCCCGATGCCGCTGGTCGCGGTGATCCTGATGCTGGCCACTCCGAAGGGAAGGTCCAACGGCCTGGCGTTCACGGCCGGCTGGGTGGTGGCACTGACGGCGCTGGTCACGGTGGTGGTGCTGGTCGGCTCGGGCCTGGACACCGGGACCGCCGAGCCGACCTGGGCGTGGTGGCTGAAGCTGGCCTTCGGCGCGCTGTTCGTGCTGCTCGGCCTCAAGCAGTGGCGGGGCCGCCCGCGCGCGGGCCGGGTGCAGCCCCCGCCGAAGTGGATGCAGGCCCTCGACCGCTTCACCCCGGCCAGGGCGGCCGGACTCGCCGCCGCCCTGGTGGCGGTCAACCCGAAGAACCTGGTGCTCGCGGTCGGCGGCGCCGTCTCGATCGCGACCAGCGACGCCTCCGGTGGCGGCAAGTCGGTGGCCGCCGCGCTGATGGTGCTGATCGGCTCGCTCTGCACCCTGCTGCCGCTGTCGGTCTACCTGTTCGGCGGGGACCGGTCGGTCAGGGTGCTGGGGGAGTGGAAGGCGTGGATGGCCACGCACAACGCGGCGATCATGATGGTGGTCCTGGTCGTCCTCGGGGCGAAGTACATCGGCGACGCGGTCTCCGGGCTGACCTCCTGAGGCCCTGGCCCGACGGGCTCAGTGCGGGGTGGCGGTGGCCGTCGGAGCCGGGGAGGTCGGCGCCGGATCGGCGGTGGCGGAGGAGGCCGGGGCGGGCGGCGAGGCCGGGGAGGACGACGGGGTGGACGGCGGGGTGGACGGCGCAGGCGTGGACGGCCGGGTGGACGGCGACGGCGAGGCCGTCGCCCCGGGCCCGGACGGGGTGGCGGTCGCCGACGGCGTCCCGGGGGAGGGGTGCCCCGGCGCGGTGGCGGTCGGGGACGGCGTGGCCGCCGGACTGCCGGTCGGGGCGCCGGTCGGGGTGTCGGTCGGATCCGCCGTCGACGCGGGCTCGCCCGGGACGGGGGTACTGCCGCCGCGGTTGTGCGGTCCGCCCTCCAGGGTGACCACCGCCTGCGAGGGCGGCAGCGCGATCCGGGCCGTCCAGTGATTGCCCGGGGCGAGGTCCTCGTCCACCGAGACGATCACGGTGATCCGCTGGCCCGGGGCGAGCGTCCCGGAGTCCCGGCTGAGCCGGAGCCAGGCGGCGTCCACCACGGCGTGCCAGCGGATCTCGGTGCCGCCGGAGTTGGTCAGGGTGAGCACCGTCCGGTTGCCGTACCCGCCCGCCTCGACGGTGAGCAGTCCGACGGGGGCGGGCTGCTGGACCGCGCCAGGCCCGGCGGGCGGGGCCGGGGTGGCGGTCAGGGTCGGACTGCCCAGCGGAGTCGCACCGTGGCTCGGTACCGGGACAGCAGGGCCCAGGAATCCAGGAAGCAACGTTTCTGCAGGTGCCGGGCCGGCCCCCGCCAGCTCCAGACCGGGCACGGCCGGGGCGCCCCCGCGGGCCTGCTCGGCCGGACCTTGCTGGACCAGCGCGGACCCGGTCACCGCGCCCGGCGGCCGCTGACCGGCGGCCCGTCCGTCGTCCTCGACCCGGACCGAGGAGACCGAGGCCGCCGCCGAGGCCCCGCCACCACCCCGGTGACCGGCCCAGAGCGCCACCACCGGCGCGGCCAGCACGGCCGCCAGCACCCCGGTGGTCACCACCCGGCGGCGCACCGCCAGGCTCCGGCCCGCGTCCGGCAGCCGGTGCCGGGGGAACCCGCCCTGGTCGAACCGCAGGCCCGGCTCGGTCACCGGTACCGGCCCCGCCGCCCGCCGCCCGGGCGCGCCCGCCGGGCCCGCGCCCGGCAGGAAGACCACCCCGCCCTCCCGCTCCGGCGCGGCCGCCGGGGCCGACAGCACCGGCAGCCCGGACATCCCCGAGACCCCCTCGGCCACCTCCCCGGCCACCCGCTCCGCCGTCCCCCGGCAGGTCGGGCAGTCCACCACGTGCTGCACCAGCTCCCGGCGCAGCGCCGGCCCGAGCACCCAGTCCCGCCAGCTCTCCGCCCCGGCCCCGCCGAGCCGGTCCAGCTCGGGGCAGCTGCCGACGCCGAGCACCAGCAGCGCCGCCCTGGTCCGGCCGACCTCCGCCTCCGCCGAGGCCAGCAGCGCGCGGGCGGTGTCGAGCGGGACGCCGAGGACGGCCGCCACCTCGATCGGGCTCAGCCGGTGGCGGACCGACAGCTCCAGCGCCTCCCGCTGTTCGGGATCGGTGCCCGCGGCCTCGGGCCAGGCGAGCGAGGCCAGCTCGCGCCGCCGCCGGGTCGCCTCGGCGGCCGAGGGGCTTGGGCCGTCCGCCGGTCCGGGGCCGGCCTCCAGCCGGCGCAGGCAGCAGTACCGCGCCAGCGAGTACAGCCAGGGCCGCACCAGTCCGGGCTCGGCCAGTCGCACGCCGTGCCGCAGCGCCAGCTCGCGCACCTCCCGCAGGGCGGCGGCGGCCGCGTCGTGCTCGCACAGCACCGAGAGGCAGTAGGTGAACAGGGCGTCCACCTGCCGGTCGTAGGCCGCGAGCACGGCGCCGGTGGACCTGTCAGTACTCGTCGTCACCCGACCGACGGTAGAGAGGCGCGGGCCCGAGCCCGGGCGTTTCCCTCCTGTTGTACTTCTTTCGGGTAACAACATCGCCCATTCGTGGACCCGGTGCGAGCCTCCGCGCCCCGGACCGCGCCCCGGCCCACGCCCCCGCGCCCCGGCCTGAGCCCCTCGCCCGCGCCCCCGCCCGCGCCCCGTCCGAGCCCCCGCCCGCGGCCCGTTGTCCGACCCAGCCGCTACGGTGGCCGCATGGCTGCCCGCACCAAGACCACCGCCAAGCCGCGCCCGGCGTACCGCTGCACCGAGTGCGGCAACCAGCTGCCCAAGTGGGTCGGCCGGTGCCCGGAGTGCAACGCCTGGGGCACGGTCGAGGAGTACGGCGCGGTACCGATCAGGACGACGGCGGCCGGACCGGTCAGCGCGCCCGCCCGGCCGATCGCCCAGGTCGACGGGCAGGTCGCCACCGCCCGCTCGACCGGCGTGCCCGAGCTGGACCGGGTGCTCGGCGGCGGCATCGTCCCCGGCGCCGTGGTGCTGCTGGCCGGCGAGCCCGGCGTCGGCAAGTCCACCCTGCTGCTGGACGTCGCGGCCAAGGCGGCCAGCGCGCAGCACCGCACGCTCTACGTCACCGGCGAGGAGTCGGCCGGCCAGGTCCGGCTGCGGGCGGACCGGATCAACGCGCTCTCCGACCACCTCTACCTCGCCGCCGAGTCCGATCTCGGCGCCGTCCTCGGGCACATCGACGCGGTGAACCCGGGCCTGCTGATCCTGGACTCGGTGCAGACCATCGCCTCCGCCGAGCTGGACGGTGCGCCCGGCGGGCCGGCCCAGGTCCGCGAGGTGGCCGGTGCGCTGATCCGGGCGTCCAAGGACCGCGGCATGGCCACCCTGCTGGTCGGCCATGTCACCAAGGACGGCCAGATCGCCGGCCCCCGCCTGCTGGAGCACCTGGTGGACGTGGTGCTGAGCTTCGAGGGGGACCGCCACGCCCGGCTGCGCATCATCCGCGGGATCAAGAACCGGTACGGCGCCACCGACGAGGTCGGCTGCTTCGAGCTGCACGACGAGGGCATCGTGGGCCTGGCCGACCCGTCCGGGCTTTTCCTGACCAGGCGTGACAAGCCCGTTCCCGGTACCTGCCTGACCGTCACCCTGGAGGGCCGCCGTCCGCTGGTGGCGGAGGTGCAGGCGCTGATGGTGGATTCGCAGATCCCCTCCCCTCGCCGGACGACCTCCGGTCTGGAGTCGCCCCGGATCGCGATGATCCTGGCCGTGGTCGAGCGGCACGGCGGGGTCAAGCTCGGCAAGCAGGACATCTACACCGCGACGGTCGGCGGGGTGAAGCTCAGCGAGCCGTCGGCGGACCTCGCGATCGCCCTCGCCGTGGCCAGCTCCTCCTCGGACACCCCGCTCCCGAGCAACCTGGTGGCGATCGGCGAGGTCGGTCTGGCGGGCGAGGTGCGGCGGGTGACGGGTGTGCAGCGGCGCCTGGCCGAGGCACACCGCCTGGGCTTCACCCACGCGCTGGTCCCGCCGGATCCGGGCAAGGTGCCGCCGGGCATGAAGGTGGTCGAGGTGGCCGACATCGGCGAGGCGCTGCGGGCCATTCCCGGCCGCCGCCGCGCTGCCGCCAAGCCCCGGGGTGAGGCGTCGTCGGCGCCCCGCGAGGGGTCCGGGGCACCGCGCGAGACCCCGCCGGCCCCCCGCGGGGCCCGCCGCGAAGCCCCCGTCGCCGCCTACCCGGAGGAGCTCATGGAGGGGTGGGAACCCCTGGACTGAGACGAACCGCGCTGACCCAGGCTCTGTTATTGCCGCACGCAGTTAGACTTTCCCCTGTCTAATTGCCGATAAGGCAGTAATAAGCGACAGAGCAACAGACCGTAGGCCGGCGCACGGCGCGAGGCGCGCGGTACGGGGTCGACCGGAGGAGTCACGTGGCAGCCAGCGACCGGGCGGACAAGTCCTCCCGTGAGGAGGCCCTGCTACGGGCCTCCCTCAGCGCCATCGCGCCCGGCACGGGGCTGCGTGACGGCCTGGAGCGGGTGCTGCGGGCGAACACCGGCGGGTTGATCGTGCTCGGCTTCGACAAGACGGTCGAGTCGATCTGTACCGGCGGGTTCGTCCTGGACGTCGAGTTCACCGCCACGCGGCTGCGCGAGCTGTGCAAGCTCGACGGCGCGGTGGTGCTGGACAAGGACATCACCAAGATCGTCCGGGCCGGGGTCCACCTGATGCCGGACTCCACCATCCCCACCGACGAGACGGGTACCCGCCACCGCACCGCGGAGCGGGTCAACCGGCAGACCGGGTTCCCGGTGGTCGCGGTCTCGCACTCGATGCGGCTGATCGCGATGTACGTCAACGGCACCCGCCGGGTGCTGGAGGACTCCACGACCGTCCTCTCCCGGGCCAACCAGGCGCTGGCCACCCTGGAGCGTTACAAGCTCCGGCTGGACGAGGTGGCCGGCACGCTCTCCGCCCTGGAGATCGAGGACCTGGTGACGGTCCGGGATGTCACCGCCGTCGCCCAGCGGCTGGAGATGGTCCGGCTGATCGCCACCGAGATCGCCGGCTACGTGCTGGAGCTCGGGACGGACGGCCGACTCCTCTCGCTCCAGCTGGACGAGCTGATCGCGGGCGTGGAGCCGGAGCGTGAGCTGGTCGCCCGGGACTACTTCCCGGAGCGGGCCGCCAAGAAGGGCCGGACGGTCACCGAGGTGCTGGCCGACCTGGAGGCGCTGACCCACGCCGAGCTGCTCGACCTGCAGACGGTCGCCAAGGCGCTCGGCTACTCGGGCTCGCCGGAGTCCCTGGACTCGGCGGTCTCGCCGCGCGGCTACCGGCTGCTGGCCAAGATCCCGCGGCTGCCGAACACGGTGATAGAGCGGCTGGTCGAGCACTTCGGCGGTCTGCAGAAGCTGCTCGCGGCCAGCATCGACGATCTGCAGACGGTCGAGGGCGTCGGCGAGACCCGCGCCCGCTCGGTGCGCGAGGGCCTGTCGCGACTTGCCGAATCGTCCATCCTGGAGCGCTACGTCTGACCAGGCCCCCGGGGCCTGCCCGCCCCCGGGCCGGGTCTGACACGGACCGGCCCCGGGGCTCAAGGGAAGTTCGGCGAGCAGCCCCCGAACACGGCGAAGCCCCGGCCTTCGGGCCGGGGCTTCCGTGCTGCACGGGGGGCTGAGTGCGGGTCAGCTCTCCAGGCGGATCGAGGAGCGCGCCGACACCTGACCACCGGACAGGCCGGTGAGGTCGGCGACCACCAGGTAGTTGCCGGCCGGCGCGGGCGCCGCGTCGGCGGTGGCGCACTGGGGCTTGCTGCGGCTGCGGTCCCAGGTGAACGTCTCGGTCAGGCCGTTGTTCGCCGGGATCTGCACCCAGGTGGCGCCGCGGTCCGAGGGGCAGTCGCCGGAGGACCAGATCCGCTCGCTGCTGCTGGCCGTCACCGTGATCGCGGAGGCCGTCCGGCCCAGGTCCACCCGGCAGTTGGTGCCGGAGGCGTTGTGGACGGTCAGCGCCAGGCGCGGCTTGTCCTTGGGCTGGTAGGAGTTCTGGGCGCTGGACAGCTCCAGCGTCACCGCGGAGGAGGCGCAGACCGGCAGCGCCATGACCTCGGCGGTGTTCACCGCGGGTGCGCCGGTACCGCCGGCCGCTCCGCCTCCGGTGCCGCCGGCCCCGCCCGCCGCCGTGCCGCCCGCCGCCGTGCCACCCGCCGCGGTTCCGCCCGCGCCGCCGGTGGCCGGAGCCGGGTTGGGTGCGCTGCCGCCGCCCGTCCCGCCCGTGCCGAGGCTGACATCGCCGCCACCGGAGCCGGACACCGCACCGCCGCCGGTGCCGCCACCGGGACCGCCGCTGCCGCCCCCGCTGCTGCCGCCCCCGCCGGGGCGCAGCGTGTTGGCGGGACCGCTCGGGGAGGCACCGGGTGTGATCGCCTGGGCGGGGGTCTGGGACTGGGACGGCACGGCTTGCGCGGCCTTGCCCTGTCCACCGCCGTCGCCCTGATCGGACATCAGCCAGAGAATCAGGGCGACGACCGCGGCGAGGGCGGCGAGCATGACGATGCGCCGACGCCAGTAGATCGAAGCCGGAAGCGGTCCCACGGGTTGACGCAGAGAAGGCACGCCCAAACTCTACGAGACAGTGTGTGCCCTTTGACTCACCAACACCGCACTGTCGCCCCTTCCTTCACATGATCCGCCATTTGCGCCGTTCGGGGGAGTGCGGGAGGACCTCTTTCGAGGGAATTCGGAATTCACGACTCCGCTTCGGCCGGGGCCGCGGGCGTGGGAGGATCGAAGGGCCATGGCTGCCATCACCGTCACCCCCGCCCCCGGTCCCGCCGCCCTCCCGCTGCCGGTACTGCACTCGACCGTCCTCGGCTGGTACGAGGCCAACGCGCGCGATCTGCCCTGGCGGACCCCGGAGGCCTCGCCCTGGGCGGTAATGGTGAGCGAGTTCATGCTCCAGCAGACCCCGGTGAAGCGGGTGCTGCCCGCCTACGAGGCGTGGCTGGAGCGCTGGCCGACCCCCGCCGACCTGGCGGCCGACGCCCCCGGCGAGGCCGTCCGGATGTGGGGCCGGCTGGGCTACCCGCGCCGGGCCCTGCGGTTGCACGCGGCCGCGGTGGCGATCACCGAGGAGCACGGCGGCCAGGTGCCGGACGACCACGCGACGCTGCTCGGGCTGCCCGGGGTGGGGGAGTACACGGCCGCGGCGGTGGCCTCGTTCGCCTTCCGCCAGCGGCACGTGGTGCTGGACACCAATGTGCGCCGGGTGTTCGCCCGCGCGGTGACGGGCGTGGAGTACCCGGCGCAGGCCACCACGGCGGCCGAGCGCCGGACGGCGACGGCGCTGCTGCCGGAGCCGGCGGAGACCGCGGCGACCTGGGCGGTCGGCGTGATGGAGCTCGGCGCGCTGGTCTGCACCGCGCGCAGCCCGGAGTGCGGCGGCTGCCCGCTGTTCACCCACTGCGCCTGGCAGCGGGCCGGCTGCCCGCCGTACGAGGGCCCGGCCCGGCGCGGCCAGTCCTACGAGGGGACGGACCGCCAGGTGCGCGGCAAGCTGCTGGCGGTGCTGCGCGACGCGTACGGCACGGTGGAGCAGGCCCGGTTGGACGCCGTCTGGCCGGACGCGGTGCAGCGGGCCAGGGCACTGGACGGACTGGTCGCCGACGGCCTGGTCGAGCCGGTCGAGCAGGGCGTCTACCGACTGCCGCAGTAACGCGAACTGCCGCCAGTAACGCGAAATCCCCCCTCCCCGGCCGGGGAGGGGGGAGGACTTCCGGGCGTCAGATCGCGACGGCCTCGACGTTGGGCTCGGTGGCCTTGCCCTTGTCGTCCGCCGTCGGGGCGCCGGAGCCCCGCAGCGGGACCTCGCGCATGAAGACCGCCGCGGCGATCGCGATCACGGCGACCGCCGCACCCCAGAGGAAGACGGTGTGCATCCCGTTGGCCACGGCGTGGTGGTACGCGTCCTGGACGGGCGCGGGCAGCGCCTTGAGCGCGGCCGGGCTCATCTGGCCCGGGTCGCCCTGCACGCCGCCGGTGGCGGCCTCGCCGAGCCGGTCCTTCATGGTCTCGGTGACGCGGCTGTTGAACAGCGCGCCGAACAGGGCCACACCGAAGGAGCCGCCGATGGTGCGGAACAGGGTGGCGGTGGAGCTGGCCACGCCCATGTCCTTGAGCTCGACGCTGTTCTGCGCGACCAGCATGGTGATCTGCATCAGGAAGCCCATGCCGGCGCCGAGCACCACCATGAAGCAGGCCGAGGTGAACGTGCTGGTGTCGGTGGACAGCGTGGACAGCAGCAGCGAGCCGCCGGCCATCACGGCCGTACCGATGATCGGGAAGATCCGGTACTTGCCGGTCTTGGTCACCGCCTGGCCGACGGCCAGCGAGACGACCAGCATGCCGAACATCATCGGCATCAGCAGCAGGCCGGAGTTGGTGGCCGAGGCGCCCTGGACGGTCTGCTGGTAGAGCGGCAGGAAGACGGTCGAGCCGAACATCACGAAGCCGACGACGAAGCCGATCACCGAGACCAGGGTGAAGTTCAGGTTCTTGAACAGGTCGAGCGGGAGCATCGGCTCCTCGACCCGCTGCTCGACGTAGCAGAACGCGATCAGCGAGGCGGCGGCCAGCGCGGCCAGGCCGAGGATCTGCTTGGAGCCCCAGGCGTACTCCTGGCCGCCCCAGGTGGTGATCAGGGTCAGCGCGGTGATGCCGGTGGTGAGCAGCAGGGCGCCGAGGTAGTCGATCCGGGCGGTCGAGCGGACCTTCGGCAGCTTCAGGGTGACCATGACGACGGCGAGGGCGACCACGCCGAGCGGCAGGTTGATGTAGAAGGTCCAGTGCCAGTTGAGGTGATCGGTGATGAAGCCGCCGATCAGCGGGCCGCCGATGGTCGCGAGCGCCATCACCGCGGCGAACATGCCCTGGTACTTGCCGCGGTCGCGCGGCGGGATGAGCGCGCCCATGATCGACATCACGCCGACCATCAGGCCGCCGGCGCCCAGGCCCTGGAGGGCGCGGAAACCGATCAGCTCGTTCATGTTCTGCGAGAGGCCGGAGAGCGCCGAGCCCGCCAGGAAGATCACGATGGCGGTGAGGAAGGTGCCCTTGCGGCCGTAGAGGTCGCCGAGCTTGCCCCAGATCGGGGTGGAGGCGGCGGTGGCCAGGGTGTACGCGGTGACGACCCAGGACAGGTGCTCGGCGCCGCCGAGGTCGCCGACGATCGTCGGCATCGCGGTGCCGATGATCAGGTTGTCGAGCATGGCCAGCAGCATGGTGACGACCAGGCCGGTCATCACCAGGCGGATCTCGCGCGGCGACCGTGGAGCCTCCTCCTCGGCCGTCTTCTGTTCCGGCGCCGGGGCGTCGGCCTGCGGTTGTGACATGGGGTGGTGTCTCCCGGACTGGATGTGGGACGACCGTCAGGCCTTCGGTGGCTTACTTACTTGTCGCCCGGCTAGTTTCTTGGACCGTGGGCACGGTAAGTTGTCCACTAGTCGGGCGTCAAGCCAGTTTTCCCGCCGACTCCCTGGGCAGGGAGAATGAGCCCACGGCGAGCGTCCGAGGGCGCTCACCGAGCGCAGCAGCAGTCACCGACGCAGTCATGAGGCAGGCCATGGGTACGACGCACAGCCCCCGTAGCGACACCCGGGCCCGGATCGTCGCGGTCGCGCTGGAGCTCTTCGCCGAGCAGGGGTACGAGCAGACCTCGCTGCGGGAGATCGCCGACCGGCTCGGTGTCACCAAGGCGGCGCTCTACTACCACTTCAAGACCAAGGACGACATCGTCCACGGCATCGTGCAGGGCATGGCCGCGCCGATCGACGAGACCATCGCCTGGGGCCGTGACCAGGAGTGGAGTCCGGAGCTGCGGGACGAGCTGATCCGGCGGTTCGCGGCGGGCATGTCCGAGCGGGCGCCGCTGCTGCGGTTCTTCCACGAGAACCAGCCCGCGCTGCGCGAGTCGCCGGCCGGGCTGGAGTTCAAGGACCGCATGATCGCGATGATCCGGCTGGTGCACGGTCCCGACGCGGACTTCGAGGACCGGCTGCGGGCGACGATGGCGCTGTTCACCATCAACTCGGCGCTGTTCATGCTCAAGCAGGACGTCTCGGAGCAGAACGACGCCCGGGAGCACTGCGCGGTCGAGGCGCGGGTGGCCACCCTGGAGGAGGCGATGTCGGCCGCCCAGCGGGTGGCGCTGGAGATCGGCGGCCTGATCCGCCGGCCCCCGGCGCACGTCTGACCGGCGGCGTGGTCCGCCGGCCCAGGCCCGTGGCCGACCGGCGGTTGAACGCGTGGAGGCGGACGGCCAGGCCGTCCGCCTCCGTCACCCCCGGGGGGATCAGAACCCGGTGACGCCGTGCCCGGAGAGGTACGCGATCGGGTTGATCACGGCGCCGTAGTGGTTGCTGGAGCGGATCTCGAAGTGCAGGTGGGGACCGGTCGAGTTGCCGGTGTTCCCGGAGCGGCCGATCTGCTCGCCGGCCGACACCCGCTCGCCCGCGGAGACCGAGAGCGCCGACATGTGCGCGTACTGCGCGTAGCGCCCGTCCGCCAGTCGCAGGACGACCTCCTTGCCGTAGGCGCCGTCCCAGCCGGCCGACACCACGGTGGCGTTGCCGACCGCGAGGAGCGGGGTGCCAGGGGCGACCGCGAAGTCCACGCCGGTGTGGTACCCGGCCGCGTACTCGGGGTTGGCCACGCCGTACGGGTTGCTGGTCGGCGCACCCGGTACCGGCGCGGACCACTCCGGTGCGGGGGCCGGCGCGGGGGCCGGCGCGGGGGCCGGTGCCGGGGCGGGCTCGGGGGCGGGTGCCGGAGCGGGCTCGGGAGCCGGCTCGGCGGCCGGGGCCTGGTCCGAGGAGGGCGCGGGCGCCGGGGCCGGCTCGGGGGCCTGCAGGTTCGCCGCGACCGCCACGTACTCCTGTGCCGAGTCGTGCTCGTGCGGCAGCTGGTAGGTGCTCGGGCCGGCCACCTGGACCAGGCCGGCCGCGGGCGCCGCGCTCTGCGGGGCGGTGAACGCCGAGCTGCCGGGGGTGGTGGGGGCGACCGTCTGCGCCGAGGCGCTGCCCGGTGCGGCGACCAGCAGGGCGCCGGACAGTATGACCGCGGCCGCGCCGGCCGCGGTGGCGGTGCGGTGCCGGTCGGCCCAGGCCCGGGTGCCGGGCAGGGTGTGCCGCGGCGCGGTGAGCGTGCGCAGCGGTGTGGCGTGGGTGCGGATGGCGTGGCCGAGTCGGGGCTGCCAGTCCGCCGCGTGGGTTGCCGCGCGGGCGGCGAGGCGGCGGAGGGCCGGCCCCATGGGCGGGACGGAGGACATCGGGAAGCTCAACCTCACGGACGTACGGGGGCAGCACGGAGCCCGTTCGGGCGTGCTGGGTGGGGACCACTCAGGTGTAACCGTCACCGAGCGGAGTCCCAAACGGTGTGACGTACTACGGCGTGTAGTCGGCGTTGCGCCGGAGATTCAAGCTGACGGAGTAACGATCATGAGATCGGATTGTCCGGTTATGGGATCTGAGCTTCCGGAGACCCTCCGGGCGGTCTACTACCGCCGGTCGTACCGGTGTCGACCCCTGTGACCAGAGCCACCCGCCGCCCGGGTTTGGCGGCCGTCCAGCCGCGTTCCCGGGCCCGCCCCGCCGGACGCCCGCTGCACCCCTGCTGCAGCTCCGCCCCACTCCCGTCCCACGCCGGGCCCACTTCTGCTCGACTCCCGCCCACCCCGGGTATTCGCGACGTCCGCACCGCTGACCGGACGGCCGAGCTGCGGGACCATCGACGCATGTATGCCATCAGGAGCGAAGACACCGACGGCACCGCGGACAGCGGCGGCCGGAGCAGTCAGGACCGCCGCTTCGCCGCCCTGCGCGGCTGCGAGCGGCTGCTCTCGGGCACCCGGCCGCAGAGCCTGCGCGAACGGATCGCCGCGCTCACGGAGGAGGGCGCGAACGCGTACGACCTGGACGGCCGACCGGACATGTACGGCGACGGAGTGGTCCGCACCCTGGAACACCGGGTCGCCGGGCTGCTCGGCACCGAGGACGCGGCCTTCTTCCCCACCGGCACGATGGCCCAGCAGGTCGCGCTGCGGATCCACGCCGAGGCGGCCGGCCTGCGCACCGTCGCGACGCACCCGCTCGGCCACACCGAGCTGTTCGAGCGGCAGGCCCTCACCGTCCTCGGCGGCCTGCGCAGCGTCTGGCCGACCACCGCGCCGCGCATCCCGACCGTGGCCGAGCTGCGGGCCTTCGACGAGCCGTACGCGGCCCTGCTCCTGGAGCTGCCGCTGCGCGAGGCCGGGTTCGTCCTGCCGCAGTGGGCGGATCTGGCCGCCGTCGCCGCCGTGGTCCGGGAGGAGCACGGCGCCGCCCTGCACCTGGACGGCGCCCGGATCTGGGAGTCGACCTTCCACCTCGGCCGTCCGCTGCCGGAGATCACCGGGCTCGCCGACTCGGTCTACGTCTCCTTCTACAAGACCCTCGGCGGGATCAGCGGCGCCGCGCTGGCAGGCCCGGCGCCCTTCGTCCGCGCGGCCAAGGCATGGCGCCACCGCTACGGCGGCCAGCTCTTCCAACAGTGGCCGGCCGCCCTCGCCGCCCTGGCCGGGCTGGACCGCGAACTGCCCCGGCTGGAGGCCCGGGTGGCGCACGCCAGAACCGTGGCGGCGGCCCTCGCCGAGGCCTTCGCGGCCGTGCCCGCCGCCCGGGTGTACCCCGACCCGCCGCACACCCACCAGTTCCAGCTCTGGTTGCCCTACCCGGCCGCCCGCCTGGAGGAGGCCGGGCTGCTGCTCGCCGAGCGGTCCGGCACGGCGCTGTTCGGGGGCTGGCGCGAGCCCCGGCTCCCCGGCCTGGCGATGACCGAGGTCACCGTCGCCGCCGAGGCCATGGAGTGGACGGCCAAGGACATCGCCGAGGCGGTCGACGCCTTCCTCGCCCTGCTGTCCTGACCGGCCCAGACGTCCCCGGGCCGGTCCGGTCCGGCCGGGGCCCGGGCCGGTCCGGAAAAGCATCCGGCCCGCCCCCGCGCAGTGCGGGGACGGGCCGGACGGGGTGTATCAGTGCTGCCTGGTCACAGGCTGATCGTCACTGCTCAGTTCGATCAGTTGTCGACCGGGCGAACGCGGATCCAGGTCTCGAGGTAGTTCGAGGACTCGTTCTCGACCTCGATGCTGGTGCCGGTCTTCGGGACGATGACGCTGCTGTACGGGTTGTCCTTCGACCAGTACGACTTGAGGTCGCTGAACTCGTCGACGCCCTTGGCCTTCGGGATGACCGTCTCGACGTCGGCCTTGTGCAGGGTCAGACCGTCGGTCTTGCGCGAGCCGAAGGTGGAGTCGTAGCCCTGGATGCGCGGACGCAGCAGGCTGCCGTCGGCCCACTTCAGCGGCGCCGGGTGCGAGTCGATCGGGAGGACCAGACCCGAACCCGGGTGGTTGGTGACGTTGTTGTCACTCTGGGAGGTGTCCCACAGCCAGATCAGCAGACCGGCCTGGTAGGGGTAGTGCTCCACCCAGCCCGGCTTGCTGGCGAAGCCGAAGTTGTACGGGCCGGTCTTGAGGGTCCGGTCGTACGAGATGTACTGGCGGTTCTCGGCGATGTAGTACTGGGCGTAGTCGTTCGAGAACGAGCCCGTGATGCGCGAGAAGCCCTTGGGGGCCCAGCCGTTGTCGCCGTTCTCGGCGCCGTCGGTGAAGACGGTGGAGCCGTTGGCGGTGATGGCGATGTCGTCCAGGGCCAGGCCCTTGAGGTGCAGACCGCCATCGGTGGTGTAGTGGAAGCGGACCTTGACGGCCTTACCCGCGTAGGCGTCCAGCGGGAACGACAGGTCGCCCCACTTGTTGCCCGAGTTGCCGGTCAGGCCGGCCTTGTCGGCGGCGTTCTTCGGGATCGCGACCCCGTTGAAGGTGCCGTTCAGGGCGGTCCAGTTGGCGCCACCGTCGGTGGAGACCTCGGCGTAGCCGTAGTCGAAGTCCTGCTCGATGTCGTACCAGGCCTTGGCCGACAGCGCACCGGAGGTCTTGCCGGTCAGGTCGACGTCACGGGTCAGCGAGACGTTCAGGTCGTCCGCGCTGCCGCTCCACCACTCGTTGGCACCCGCGAACGGGGTGTTGATCGTGGTGGTGACGGTCTTCTTCGGCAGGTCGACGACGAGCGCCTGCTTCAGCTTGGTGTTGAACTCGACCGGGCCGATGTGGTGGGTCGACTCGGTGCCGGCCTTGGCCTTGTCGTAGTTCAGCCAGCCGAGCTGCAGCTTGCTCCAGGCGTCGAGGTCGTTCGGCATGTCGCCGATCGAGTTCTTGCCCTCGCCGAGCCAGGAACCGGAGGACATCAGCGACCAGAAGCCGACCGAGTTGTCGATCCCGCTGCCCGAGGTGTCGTAGAGGTCCGGCAGACCGAGGTCGTGGCCGTACTCGTGGGCGAAGACACCGAGGCCGCCGTTCTCGGGCTGCATGGTGTAGTCGCCGATCCAGACACCGGTCGAGCCGACCGGGGTGCCGCCGAGCAGGTTGTTGGCGGGGCCGGTGGAGCCGGCCTGGGTGCCGTAGGCGTACGAGCGGTGGGCCCAGAGCGCGTCGGTGCCCTGCTTGCCGCCGCCCGCCGACTGGTCCTCGCCGGAGTGCACGATCTGGAAGTGGTCGATGTAACCGTCGGGCTCGTTGAAGTTGCCGTCGTGGTCGAAGTCGTACCGGTCCCACTGGTCGTACTGCGCGATGACGGCCTGGATCTGAGCGTCCGTCTGGCCCTTGGCCTTCTGGTCGGCGACCCAGGCGTTGATGCCGTCGCGGATCAGGTCCTGCGCGTTGTTGCAGACGTGCTGGCCGCAGTAGTCCGAGCCGTAGCGGGCCTCGTTCCACGGGACCTTCACCCAGTCGGTGACCTGACCGTCGACCGAGTAGCGGCCCGAGGACTGCTTCTCGTAGAAGGTCTTCAGCGAGTCCTGGGTCTTGCTGAAGTACATGTCCTGGTAGTGCTGCTGGTTGTAGTCAGCCTGCCAGAGCGTGGAGTTGTTGGTCGCAGCGTCCGGCTTGGCGATCTGGTTGTGCTGCGGACCGGGGGTGCCGCCGTACTTGATCTTGCCGTCCGGCGTCTTCGTGGTGTTGTCCACCTGGTCGCTGAAGTCGACCAGGATGGTGAAGATCTTGTCCGTGCGCTCACGGGCCAGCTCGACGTACTTGTCCTTGCCCAGCTTGATGCTGGAGCTACCGCCGTGCTGCTCGACCTGGGCGGTGCCGGCGAGCAGCTGCTCGGTGGCGGCCTTCTGCTCGGCCTCGACCTTCTCGGTCAGCGGGCCCGGCAGGTTGTGATCGGTCTTGACCGACTGAACGGCGTCAGCCGGGTCGTTCGGCACGGGCGCCGAGCCGGCCGCGAGGGCCACGCTCGGGAACAGCCCCGCGCCGAGCGCGGCTATGACAGCCCCGGCCGTGGCGGCCGCAGCGGCTTTCCTGGTCATCTTCAACGTTGTGACGTCCTCCCCAAACCGGTCTGGCTCTTGGCCTCCCGGTAAACCAATGAAAGACAGGTGGACGTCATTTGATCCAAGCGTGGACCGAAAAGATAGACCTTGACCGTTACATGGCTACAGCGCTATGCTCCGCAACTTCCTATCAGCTGACGGTCCGTCAACAGTATTGGTAATAAAAGCGGGAGGTCAACTCGATCGCACCCGCACAGCCCCCCGATCAGGCCTCCGAGCTGCGGATTCGTGGGCTTGATCACAGCTTCTGTGACGCCGTGTAAAACGGTCTGGGCCCCCGGCGTGAACGCCGGGGGCCCAGACGGTGTGCTGTTATCTGTTAACTGTTTCTACTTCGTCAGGTCGGGACCCGAGGAAGCGACAGCCGCCGGAGTGTCCGCAACTGCAGACTTCTCCTCGCCGCGGAAGGTGAACTTCGCTTCCTTGCCCTCGCCCTCGACGCCGACGACCACGATGTGGCCGGCCCGCAGCTCGCCGAAGAGGATCTTCTCGGAGAGGTGGTCCTCGATCTCGCGCTGGATGGTGCGGCGCAGCGGACGGGCACCGAGCAGCGGGTCGTAGCCGCGCTTGGCGAGCAGCTTCTTGGCCTCGATGCTGAGCTCCAGGCCCATGTCGCGGTCCCGCAGCCGGCCGTCCACCTTGTCGATCATGAGGTCGACGATCTGGATGATGTCTTCCTCGGACAGCTGGTGGAACACCACGATGTCGTCGACACGGTTCAGGAACTCGGGGCGGAAGTGCTGCTTGAGCTCCTCGCCGACCTTCGCCTTCATCCGCTCGTACCCGGTGGTGGAGTCACCCGTGGCCGCGAAGCCCAGGTTGAACCCCTTGGAGATGTCCCGGGTGCCGAGGTTGGTCGTCATGATGATGACGGTGTTCTTGAAGTCGACCACGCGGCCCTGGGAGTCGGTCAGGCGACCGTCCTCCAGGATCTGCAGCAGCGAGTTGAAGATGTCCGGGTGGGCCTTCTCGACCTCGTCGAAGAGGACGACGGAGAACGGCTTGCGGCGGACCTTCTCGGTCAGCTGGCCGCCCTCCTCGTAGCCCACGTAGCCGGGAGGCGAACCGAAGAGCCGGGAGACGGTGTGCTTCTCCGAGAACTCCGACATGTCGAGCGAGATCAGCGCGTCCTCGTCGCCGAAGAGGAACTCGGCGAGCGTCTTGGAGAGCTCGGTCTTACCGACGCCGGACGGGCCGGCGAAGATGAACGAGCCGCCGGGGCGCTTCGGGTCCTTGAGGCCCGCACGGGTGCGCCGGATGGCCTGGGAGAGCGCCTTGATGGCGTCCTTCTGGCCGATGACGCGCTTGTGCAGCTCGTCCTCCATGCGCAGCAGCCGGGAGGACTCCTCCTCGGTGAGCTTGAAGACCGGGATGCCGGTGGCGGTGGCCAGGACCTCGGCGATGAGCTCCTCGTCCACCTCCGCGACGACGTCCATGTCGCCGGCCTTCCACTCCTTCTCGCGCTTGGCCTTGGCCTGCAGGAGCTGCTTCTCGTCGTCGCGCAGGGACGCGGCCTTCTCGAAGTCCTGCGCGTCGATCGCGCTCTCCTTCTCGCGGCGGACGTCGGCGATCTTCTCGTCGAACTCGCGCAGGTCCGGCGGCGCGGTCATCCGGCGGATGCGCATTCGCGAGCCGGCCTCGTCGATCAGGTCGATGGCCTTGTCCGGCAGGAAGCGGTCCGAGATGTAGCGGTCGGCCAGGGTGGCGGCGGCGACCAGGGCGGCATCCGTGATCGAGACCCGGTGGTGGGCCTCGTAGCGGTCGCGCAGGCCCTTGAGGATCTCGATGGTGTGCGGCAGCGACGGCTCGGCGACCTGGATCGGCTGGAAGCGGCGCTCCAGCGCGGCGTCCTTCTCCAGGTGCTTGCGGTACTCGTCCAGCGTGGTGGCACCGATGGTCTGCAGCTCGCCGCGGGCCAGCATCGGCTTGAGGATGCTGGCGGCGTCGATGGCGCCCTCGGCGGCGCCCGCGCCGACCAGGGTGTGCAGCTCGTCGATGAACAGGATGATGTCGCCGCGGGTGCGGATCTCCTTGAGCACCTTCTTCAGGCGCTCCTCGAAGTCACCGCGGTAGCGCGAGCCGGCCACCAGGGCGCCGAGGTCCAGCGTGTAGAGCTGCTTGTCCTTCAGCGTCTCCGGGACCTCGCCCTTGACGATCGCCTGGGCCAGGCCCTCGACCACGGCGGTCTTGCCGACGCCGGGCTCACCGATCAGCACGGGGTTGTTCTTGGTGCGGCGGGACAGCACCTGCATGACCCGCTCGATCTCCTTCTCGCGCCCGATCACCGGGTCGAGCTTGGCCTCGCGGGCGGCCTGGGTGAGGTTGCGGCCGAACTGGTCCAGGACCAGCGACGTCGACGGGGTGCCCTCGGCGGGCCCGCCGGCCGTGGCCGACTCCTTGCTGCCGGTCTGGTAGCCGGAGAGCAGCTGGATGACCTGCTGGCGCACCCGGTTCAGGTCGGCGCCCAGCTTCACCAGGACCTGGGCGGCGACGCCCTCGCCCTCGCGGATCAGGCCGAGCAGGATGTGCTCGGTGCCGATGTAGTTGTGGCCGAGCTGCAGGGCCTCCCGCAGCGACAGCTCCAGGACCTTCTTCGCCCGGGGGGTGAAGGGAATGTGACCGGACGGGGCCTGCTGGCCCTGGCCGATGATCTCCTCGACCTGCTGGCGAACGGCCTCTAGAGAAATCCCGAGGCTCTCCAGGGCCTTAGCGGCGACACCCTCACCCTCGTGGATCAGACCCAGGAGGATGTGCTCGGTGCCGATGTAGTTGTGGTTGAGCATCCGGGCTTCTTCCTGAGCCAGGACGACAACCCGCCGCGCGCGGTCGGTGAACCTCTCGAACATCGTTTATCGCTCCTCAGAGCGGTCGGGCAGTTCGGGGTCGGTCCCCGCCCTGTCCTTCCGCATGCTAGTCCCGCTCAGCGGCGCGGCCCACGGATTCACTCCCCGGTATCGGGAGCGAGATGCTGCGCGACCAGCCGACACCAATCCCAACCTGATGCTGGGAGACGGTGTTCCCACAGGTGGGCCCGATGCACCAGATACCGCTACGCCATCGGCGAACAACAGCCGCCTCGGCGGAGCGGGATGGCGTCCGGCCGGTCGTGCATACTGCCCCGGTCGGGGTCTGGGACCCCGTCCACCTGCATTCATACCCGGTTACGGGGAGC
Source organism: Kitasatospora sp. NPDC048239 (assembly GCF_043202015.1). Taxonomy (NCBI): domain Bacteria; kingdom Bacillati; phylum Actinomycetota; class Actinomycetes; order Kitasatosporales; family Streptomycetaceae; genus Kitasatospora; species Kitasatospora sp. NPDC048239. Next base: position 154,521 of record NZ_JBICZP010000010.1, read on the forward strand.
TTCTCGCGCAGTTTCCGCGGTGGCGGTGTTCGCCTGGCGAGAAGTCGGCCGGCGGTGACGGTGTCTCAGCGGCGGATGCCTCGGTCCGTAGGCCGTCCCGGTGGTACCGGCGTTACCGCTTCGCCACTACAGCGTTGCACAGCCCGTGAATGTTCCGCCGCCCGAGCCCGCGTCGTCCGAGCCCCCGTCGCCGGGACCCGGGATGCCCGTGTGTGCACCGCGGGGCGCGGAGGGGATCCCTCCGCGCCCCGCGCGTGTGCCACGGACGCCGCGGGCGGCCGCCGGGGCCCCGCACCCGCTCCGGCGGTCCGGCGCAGCCGGGCTCTGCAGTGTGTCCGGCGGAGCCGGGTCCTGCTGTCCGTCCGGCGGAGCCGGAATCAGGCCGCGTTGGCCTTCTCGTACGCCTCGCGCACGTTGCTCGGCACCCGGCCGCGGTCGTTGACCTCCAGGCCCTGCTCCTTGGCCCACGCGCGGATCTTGGCGGTGTCCGGGGCGCTTCCGGACGGACGCGGGGCGGTGCCCCGGCCCGGGCGCCGGGCGCCGACCAGCCGGCCGCTCTGCTTGCGGCCCTTGTCCACGTACGGCGCCAGCAGACCGCGGAGCTTGTCCGCGTTGGCGCTCTTCAGATCGATCTCGTAGGCAACGCCGTCGAGCGCGAACGTCACCGTCTCGTCCGCCGAACCGCCGTCGAGATCGTCTTCAAGAATGACCTGCACCCTCTGTGCCACGGGCTTCCCTTTCCGCTAAACGACCCATTGCCTAAGGAAAGGAAAGCGCCTTTCACCGGAAAACACAAACCCCTGCCCCGGTCGGGAGCGCCTCACAGGTGCAGCAGCATGCGCGAGTTGCCCAGCGTGTTGGGCTTCACCCGCTCCAGGTCCAGGAACTCCGCGACACCTTCATCGTACGAGCGGAGAAGTTCTTCATAGACATCCGTAGCGATCGCCGCCGGGTCTGTCGTACCATCATCGGTTTCCTGCAGCTCGCCGATCTCGACGAAACCGTGTTTCGCGAAGAAGGCGACCTCGAACGTCAAGCAGAAAATCCGACGGACGCCGAGCCAGCGCGCGGTCTGCAGTAGCTTGTCCAGCAGTACGTGTCCGACGCCGTGTCCGCGGCAGGACGGATCGACCGCGAGGGTGCGGACCTCGGCCAGGTCTTCCCACATCACGTGCAGTGCGCCGCAGGCCACCACCGCGCCGTTGTCGTCGCGTTCCGCGACCCAGAACTCCTGCACGGATTCGAACAGGGTGACGGTGGGCTTGTCGAGCAGAATGCCGTCGCGCGAGTAGGCGTCGATGAGCCCGCGTACCGCCCGCACGTCCGTGGTCCGCGCCCGGCGGATGGTGACCTCCATGGCGGGACGTTATCGTGTCGGACCCGGTGGGGTCTCCCCGGTATCGGGCCCGTTGCCCTCGGAATCAGGGTTGGCCGGATCGGACGGGAACAGAGCGGCGACCCGCAGTGCATCGCGCAGTGCCTCGCGCTGCTCGGGTGACATCAGGCCGAAGAAGTGCACCAGGGCGGCCGCGGGATTGTCACTGGTGGCCCACGCGTCGTTCATCAGTGCCGCCGTGTACGCCTCGCGGGACGAGACCGGTTCATATCGATAGGCCCGCCCGGCCCGGTCCCGACGCAACCAGCCCTTTCTGTGGAGCTTGTCCAGGACGGTCATCACCGTGGTGTACGCGATTTCGCGTTCCGACTGCAGATCCAGGAGAACCTCGCGAACCGTGACCGGTCGGTTCCACTGCCACACCCGGGTCATGATGGCGTTCTCAAGTTCGCCGAGTTGCCGGACCATAGTGCGGCCAGGATAGGGAGTGAATGGGGCAAATCTTGTGAAGTGCCGCCAAACCGGCGCGCCGCCACCCCCGGGAATCGGGAATGGCGGCGCGCCGGTGGACGGGCGGCCGACGGGTCAGTCGACCGCGTCCTCCTTGGCCTTCTGGGCCCCGCCCTGGCTGCGGATGATGGCCCGCACCAGGAATCCGAAGCCGATCGCCATGACCAGCGGCGGGACGATCGCGCTGACGTAGTCCATCAGGTCACTCCTCCTCGGTCTTCTCCGCCGCCGGTGCGGCGGACGCCTTGGGCTCGGGCTTCACCAGCGGGAAGAGCACCGTCTCGCGGATGTTCTTGCCGGTGAGCAGCATGATCAGGCGGTCCACCCCGAGGCCGAGCCCGCCGGTGGGCGGCATCGCGTACTCCAGGGCCCGCAGGAAGTCCTCGTCCACCTGCATCGCCTCGACGTCGCCGCCGGCCGCGAGCAGGGACTGCGCGGTCAGCCGGGCGCGCTGCTCGACCGGGTCGACCAGCTCGGAGTAGGCGGTGCCGATCTCGGTCCCGAAGATCACCAGGTCCCACTTCTCCGCCACGCCCGCGACCGAGCGGTGCTGGCGGGTGAGCGGGGAGACCTCGGTCGGGTAGTCCTTGATGAAGGTCGGCGCGATCGCGTTCTCCTCCAGCAGGCGCTCGACCATCTCCAGCACGATCTGACCGTGGCCCCAGTCCTTCTCGAACGGGATGCCGTGCTCGGTGGCGAGCCTGCGCAGCTCCTCCACGCCCGTCTCCGGGGTCACCTCGGTGCCCAGGTGCTTGGAGATGCCCGGGTAGACGCCGACCTCCGCCCACGGCTCGGCCAGGTCGATCTCGTGCTCCACGCCGTGCGGGTCCAGGCCCCGGATCACCGTGGTGCCCAGCGCGTCGCGGGCGGCGTTGATGATCGTCGCCCGGATCAGCTCGGCCTGGGTGTCGTAGTCGCCGTAGGCCTCGTACGACTCCAGCGAGGTGAACTCGGGGTTGTGGGTGGAGTCCGCGCCCTCGTTGCGGAAGTTGCGGTTGATCTCGAAGACCTTCTCAGCGCCGCCGACCACCAGCCGCTTGAGGTACAGCTCGGGGGCGATGCGCATGAACAGGTCGATGTCGTACGCGTTGATGTGCGTCTTGAACGGACGTGCGTTGGCGCCGCCGTGCACCGGCTGCAGCATCGGGGTCTCGACCTCGATGTAGCCGCGGTCCTCGTAGGTGCGGCGGATCGAGCGGACCACCTTGCTGCGCAGGTGCAGGATCTCGCGGGCCTCGGGGTTGACGATCAGGTCGACGTACCGCTGGCGGACCCGGGCCTCCGGGTCGGTCAGGCCCTTGTGCTTGTCCGGCAGCGGGCGCAGGCACTTGGCGGTGAGCGCCCAGCTGTCCACCATCACCGACAGCTCGCCGCGCCGGGAGGTGATCACCTCGCCCTCGACGCCGACCTGGTCGCCGAGGTCGATGTCGGCCTTCCAGGCCGCCAGCCGCTCCTCGCCGAGCTTGTCCAGCGACAGCATCACCTGGAGGTCGCCGCTGCCGTCGCGCAGGGTGGCGAAGCAGAGCTTGCCGCCGGTCCGGGAGAGGATCACCCGGCCGGTGATGCCGGCCCGCTCACCGGTGGCGGTGTCCGGCGCCAGGTCCGGGTGCTTGGCGCGCAGGTCCGCGATGGTGCTGGTGCGGGGGAAGCCGACCGGGTACGGGTCGACGCCGGCCGCCCGGAGCCGGTCCAGCTTCTCGCGCCGGACGCGCATCTGCTCGGGAAGGTCGTCGGTCGCGGTGATGGGGCTCTGATCGCTCACCCCACAAGGGTAGCCAGCCACACACCGTGCTCCGCCACGGGATATCCCCGCCGCACCGCCGTGCGGTACGGCGGAAGGGGGAGGGCGCCGGGGCGCCCTCCCCCTTCCGGGTCCGGTCGGGTCAGCGCGAGATCACGTAGAAGTACGCGTTGGTCCGGGAGGTCCGGGTGCCGTCGGCACTGACGGCCTCGACGTAGAGCGTGTGGCTGCCCCACTGGTACACCGGGAGGTCGAGCGTCGCGGTGCCGCCGGTGGCGGCGATGCTGGAGCGCAGCGAGGAGTTGTCGTCCAGGCCGTAGCGGAAGGTCGCGGCCTGGAAGCCGGGCTCGATCTCGTCGGTGGCGGCGGTGAGGGTGAACCGGGCGGTCTGTCCGGAGTAGAGCGTCCCCGGGTCGGAGATCGTCATCCGGAAGCCGGGGTCGTTCCCGTAGCGGAAGCTGCACGGCCGGCTGGCCGCGGTGGTGTGGACGCCGTCGGTGCCGTAGGCGTACCAGCTGTAGGCGCTGCCGGTCTTGAGGTCCGCCAGGGGGACGCCGAAGGTGGACTTGGTGCCGGGGGCGGCCTGGGGGCCCGCGTAGCTCCTGGTGCCGTCGGGGCCGGTGATGACGTACTGCGTCCAGACCGGGCCGGTGGCGCCGGGCACCGGGCTTCCGACGGCGCTGAAGCCGGTCGAGTACATGCCCGGGTGGAGCCAGCGGCCGGGGCTGGGGACGTCGCAGGCGACCGGGTACTCCCAGTCCATCGACAGGCCGGTCGGGCCGCCCTGGGGGGCGGTGAAGTAGCCGAAGAGGTCGACCACCACGTCGACCGAGCCGGCGTTGTTGTAGAAGTTCACGTTCCCGGAGGCGTCCACCGGGACGATCACCGTGTTGGCCACGGTCTGGTCCGCGGTGTAGTTGAGGTTCGAGCTGCTCGGACGGGGGCTGCCGCCCGGGTAGACGTCGAGGTGGCCGGTGGCGGTCGGACCGGTCGCGGTCACGTTGAGCACGACGGCGCTCGGCCTGGCGTCGCCGAGCCCGGAGCCCTCGCCGACGTTCCAGCCGAGCACGCCGCCCGGGCCGACCTTCTGGCGGCCCGGGTCCCGGGTGTCCAGGACCCGGGTCGGACCGGTGGCGGTGAAGCCGGAGCCGCTCGGGGCGCCGGTGTAGAAGCCGAACACGTCCACGACCAGGTCGGCCGTGCCGATGTGGTTGTAGAGGTCGATGCTGCCGTCGGCGCCCAGCGGGACGGTGACGAGGTTGGGCACCGTCTGGTCGGCGGAGAAGTTGAGGTTCGACGTCGAGGGCCGGGCGGTGCCGTGCGGGTAGACCGTGACGAAGCTGGAGTCCGCGGTGTCGGTCGCGGTCACGTTGAGCACCACGGCGGTCGCCCCGGCGGCCGGGACGCGGTTCTTCCCGGCGAGCTTGAGGTTGACGGTGCCGTCGGTGCCGACGTGCTGGGCGCTGCCGCCGGGCCCGCTGCTCCGGGTGTCCAGGGCCCTGGACGGGGTGACCGGCTGGAAGGTGGACGCCGTCGCCGCCGCGTCGTCGGTGTAGTAGCCGAAGACGTCGGCCACCAGGTCGACCGAGCCGAGGTGGTTGTAGATGTCGATGTAGCCGTTGGTCACCGGCACGGTGACCAGGTTGGCGACGGTCTGGCCGGGGGTGAAGTTGAGGTTGGAGGTGCGGGGCCGCGGCCTACCGTCGGGGTGGACGGTGACGTAGCTCTCCTCGGTGGTGTCCGTCGCGGTGACGTTCAGGACCACCGCCGTGGCGCCGGGGGCGAGTTGGCCGACGGCGAAGCGCAGCGTGCTGTCGCCGCCGAGCGGGCTCCTGGTCGGGACGCCGATGGCGTTCCGGGTGTCCAGCAGCCGGGTGAGGTCGGTCTGGACGAACCGGCCGGGCTGGACGGCGGCCGGGGGGACGGGGCCGCCGGCGGCGGCCGGTGCGGCCGAGGCCGGTACGGCGGCCGTCGCCAGGGCGAGGGCGGTGCCCGCGACCGCGAGGCGCAGCAGTGCGCGCGGCGGTGACCAGGCCCGGGGCCGCGGCGGGTGGGGGGCGGACGAATCCATCCTTGCTCCAGGGATCGTGGGTCGGTAGATCGGGGGGAGCGCACGATGGACGGCCGCCCGCGGTGCGGCCGCGCGGATCGCGGCCGGTGCGGTGTCCGGCGAAAAGGAATGAGGATGCCCCTGCAAAGCCCGCCCCCGCCGGAGGGGCGCTCCGGCACCCCACAGTCATACCAGCGCGGCGATCACTCCGGCTGCACCCCGATGATCACCGTTCGGCAAAAACCTCGGAGGGGCGGCGGGCCGATGGCCCACCGCCCCTCCGACGCCCCGGGGTCAGCCGGTACCGGTGGCGAGTTCCAGCTCCTCCGGGTCCGTGGTGGGCGGGGCCGGGTGGACGGCGGGCTTGGGGCGGCGGCCGAAGAGCTCGGCGGGGGTGGGCATCCGGTGCGGCCGGGGCTGGCCCTTGGGAGCGGCGGGCTTCTCGGCGGGGGAGTCGGTGCTGCTCATCGGGATCCGTCCTCCAACAGGGGTGGGGAGACTGCGCGGGGGTGCGGCAGGACTCGGTACGGCCATGAGGTGGCGCTGTCCGGTGGTGAGGGCGAGCCGTTCGCGGACGGCGGCCTCGGCCAGCGCGTGGCAGCGGCCGGCCAGCCGGGAGCGGCGGGAGCGTTCGCTCTGGCCGCACGGCTGGCGGGTCAGCCCGCGCAGCGCGGTGAGGTCCTCGGGGCCGGGCAGGTAGCCGTCGGTCACGGCCTCCTCCAGACGTTCCAGGTAGCCGCTCGCGCTGCCGGGCAGGGCCGCCCGGTAGCGGGCGAGGTCGGCGAGCAGGAAGGCGCGCAGCCGGCCGCCCTCCTGGACGGCCTCGTCGATCGCCTCGGTCAGACGCAGGGCGTCCTGGACGTCCTCCGCCCACAGTTCGGCGCCGACGCCGGCGAACGGCAGGCGGTCGGAGACCTGGAGGTGGACGGGTACGGCGGGGTGCAGGGCTTGGGCGAGGGCGCGGCGCAGCACGCGGACTTCGTCGGCGCTGAAGGCCATGCCGCCGCGCGATCCGTGTGGCGTAGGCATGGGTTGACACTACGTGAGGAATATCCGATTTGTCGGTAACGTCGCGCCGACGCCCCACGTTCGGCCGGACACGAACTCGCCCCGGAAGAGTTTTTCGCCGCCGCTGTAACATCCCCGCCGCGACCCGGGTCATCCATATGTAAGGGAAATCAATCCGGGGGAGCCCAGGCAGAGATGGCGCGAAACAGTGAGGCCGGCCCGGGGGGCCGCGGCGCGCGGGACGAGGCGTTCAAGGCCTTCGCGGTGGCCCGGACGGGACACCTGTACCGGACGGCGTGCCTGCTCACCGGCGGCGACACCCACCTCGCGGAGGACCTCGTCCAGGAGGCGCTCGGGCGGATCTACGCCCAGTGGCACCGCACCTCGTGGTTCACGCCGCGGGCCCGGATCGAGAACCCGGCCGGCTACGCGCACACGGTGCTGGTCCGGGTCTTCCTCTCGCACCGCGGCCGGCGCAGCTCCACCGAGCAGCCCGTGGACGAGGTCCCGGACGGCGCCGCCCGGGAGGGCGACACCACGCTGCGGCTGACCCTGGTCGACGCGCTCGGCCGGCTGTCGCCCCAGGACCGGGCGGTCCTGGTCCTGCGCTACTGGGAGGACCGCAGCGTCGGGGAGACCGCCGACATCCTGCGCAGCACCTCCGGGGCGGTCCGCACCCGGACGGTGCGCGCGCTCGGCCGGATCCGGTCGCTGCTCGGCGACAGCCTCGGCGAGCTCGCGGAGCGCTGACCGCGCCGCCCGCCCGCCCTCGATCACCACCTTCACCCGCACTCCAGGCCCGACAGGGAGATCCGTCATGTCCGCAGACCCGACCCCGATCGACGAGCAGTACACGCACGACTTCGCCCGGGAGCTCGCCCGGGCGGGCGAGACCTTCCACACCGAGCCCACCGCGCTGATCGACTCCGCCTGGGTGGTGGGCCGCCGGCTGCGCCGCCGCCGGCGGGCGTCGATGGCGGCCGGCGCCGCCGCCCTGGCGCTGATCGGGGTCGGCGGGGTGGCCCTGGGCTCCGGAGCCGGCTCCCCCTCCGTGGTCGGCGCGGCGTCGGAGGGCGGCACCGCAGCACCGAAGCTCTCCGGCGAGCAGGTCCTCGCCCTGCTGACCGAGCTGCTGCCGGCCGGGACGACGGAGGTCGGCGAGGCCCGCGGGACGGAGACCGACACCACCCAGATCCGGATGGTCCACGACGACGGCAACGGCGCGGGCCAGCTGCTGTTCTGGATCACCCCGACTGCGGTGGGCCCCGACCACACCTGCCCGAATCCGCCGATCGCCGGGGACGGCTGCACCGCGACGACCCTGCCGGACGGCTCCGACCTGGTGGTCTACCAAGCCGGGACCCGGGCGGGCGAGCCGGCCGGCTCCAAGACCTGGGCCGCGTCGCTGTACAGCGCGAACGGCTACACGCTGATGATCCAGGAGTGGAACCGCAAGCCGCTGGAGCGGGGCACCCCGATCACCCGTACCGACCCGCTGCTGAACACCGGGCAGCTCGCCGCGGTGGCCACCGACGCGCGCTGGCGGCAGGTCGCCGCATCCCTGGCGCAGGCCGGACCGAAGCCCAGCGCTCCCCCCGCCAGCCCCGGCGGCCAGGCTCCGTCCGCGCCCTCGGAGGCGGTGGCCTCCGCGTTGGCCTCCCTGGCGGCCGGGCAGGGTGAGGCGACCTCCGCGGACGGCTACACGAAGGTGGTCGTCGGGCGTTCCCCGGGGCCGCTCCCCTCGCCGACCGCGGAGGCGGGCCGCTGATCCGGCCCACCCGCCCACGTGCCGATGGCGCGTCCGCAGGACGGACGCGCCATCGGCACGTGGCGGGCGGGTGGTGCCGGGGCCGGCTCAGGCGGCCGCAGGCCGGTTGCGCTCGTACACCAGGCGCAGGCCGATCAGCGTCAGCCAGGGCTCGTGCACGTCGATGGTGGTGGCCTCGCCGAGGACGAGCGGGGCGAGGCCGCCGGTCGCGATGACCTGGACGTCGTCCGGGTCCTTGGCGAGCTCGCGGGCCATCCGGTCGACCAGGCCGTCGACCTGGCCGGCGAAGCCGTAGAGGATGCCGGACTGCATGCCCTCCACGGTGTTCTTGCCGATCACGTTGCGCGGGCGGGCCAGCTCGATCTTGCGCAGCTGGGCGCCGCGCACCCCGAGCGCCTCCACCGAGATCTCGATCCCGGGCGCGATCGCCCCGCCGACGTAGTCGCCGCGGGCGTTGATCGCGTCGAAGGTGGTGGCGGTACCGAAGTCGACCACGATGCACGGGCCGCCGTAGAGGTGGCTGGCGGCCAGCGCGTTGACGATCCGGTCGGCGCCCACCTCCTTGGGGTGGTCCATGAGGACGTGCACGCCCGTCTTCACCCCCGGCTCCACGATCACCGCGGGGACGTCGCCGTAGTAGCGGCGGGCGACCTCGCGGAGCTCGTGGAGCACGGCGGGGACGGAGGAGCAGATCGCCAGGCCGTCCACCGCGGCCTCGGCGACCGCGGTGTGCGAGCCCATCAGGCCCTGCAGCAGCACCGCCAGTTCGTCGGCCGTGCGGCGCGGATCGGTGGAGATCCGCCAGTGCTCGGCCACTTCCTCGCCGTCGAACAGGCCGAGCGTGGTCTGGGTGTTTCCGACGTCGATGGTGAGGAGCATGGGGCGCTTTCTGCGTGAGGGGAGGTGAGGTCCGATCAGGCGCGCAGGTCGAGGCCGATGTCCAGGATCGGCGAGGAGTGCGTGAGCGCACCCACGGCCAGGTAGTCGACACCAGTCTGGGCGACCTCGGCCGCGGTGGCCAGGGTCAGTCCGCCGGAGGCCTCCAGCCGGGCCCGGCCGGCCACCAGCTCGACGGCCTGCTTCAGCTGCGGGACGGTGAAGTTGTCCAGCAGGATCAGGTCGGCCCCGGCCTCCAGCACCGGCGGGATCTGCTCCAGGGTGTCCACCTCGACCTCGACCGGCAGGTCGGGGTAGGCGGCCCTGACGGCCCGGAACGCCTCGGCGACGCCGCCGGCCGCGATCACGTGGTTGTCCTTGACCAGGGCCGCGTCGGAGAGCGCCATCCGGTGGTTGGCACCGCCGCCGCAGCGCACCGCGAACTTCTGCAGCGCCCGCAGGCCCGGGGTGGTCTTGCGGGTGTCGCGGACCACCGCGGCGGTGCCCTCCAGGGCGTCCGCCCAGGCCCGGGTGGCGGTGGCGATGCCGGAGAGGTGGCAGAGCAGGTTCAGCGCGCTGCGCTCGGCGGTCAGCAGGTCGCGGGTGCGGCTGCGCACCGAGAGCAGCACCTGGCCGGCCTCGACCCGGTCGCCGTCCTCGACGTGCCGCTCGACCTCGAACTCCTCCTCGCAGACCAGCGAGACGACGGCCTCGGCGATCCGCAGACCGGCCACCACACCCGCCTCGCGGGCGGTGAAGTCGGCGGTGGCGACGGCGTCGGCCGGCACGGTGGCCACCGAGGTGACGTCCTCGCCGCCGGCCAGGTCCTCGGCCAGCGCCAGGGTGGCGATGTCCTCGACCTCGACCGGGTCCAGCCCGGCCGCCTCCAGCAGCTCGGCGAGCTGCGGGTCCAGGCCGGTCTCGTAGCCCTCGGCGTCCCCGCATGCGCAGCCGTCGCCGCAGCCGTCGGCCATCGGGAGTTCCTCGTGCGAGTGGGTCATGGTTCTACTGCTCCTCAGGAGTGCTGACAAGATCGCCGGACGCGGTGAGGGTGGTGATCAGGTGGCGCTGCCAACGGTCGTCGTCCCGCTCGGGGAAGTCCTCGCGCCAGTGGCAGCCGCGGGTCTCCGCGCGCTGGGAGGCGGCCTCGACCAGGGCGGTGGCGACCAGCAGCAGGTTGGCGGCCTCCCAGGTCTCGACCCGGGGGTCGGCCGGCTTCTCCTCGGCGATGTGCGCGTGGGCCTGCTCGGAGAGCAGCGCCAGCCCGGCGGCCGCGTCGGCCATCGAGGCGGCCGAGCGCAGCACGCCCGCACCGCGGGACATCAGCCGCTGGATCTCGGCGCGGGCCTCGGGCGCGGGCAGCGGCACCGGGTGCGCGGCGCGGGCGGCGGCGACGTCCACCGAGCGCTCGGGCAGGTCGTCCGCCCGGTGGCGGGCGACCAGGTCGGCCGCGATCCGCTCGGCGAAGACCAGGCCCTCCAGCAGGGAGTTGGAGGCCAGCCGGTTGGCGCCGTGCACACCGGTGCAGGCCACCTCGCCGCAGGCGTACAGGCCGGGGACGGTGGTGCGGCCGGACAGGTCGGTCCGTACGCCGCCGGAGGCGTGGTGCGCGGCCGGGGCGATCGGGATCGGCTCGGTGACCGGGTCGATGCCGTGCGAGCGGCAGGAGGCGAGGATGGTGGGGAAGCGCTGCTCCCACATCTCGGCGCCGAAGTGCCGCCCGTCCAGGTACATGTGCTCGGCGCCCTTGAGCTGCATCTGCCGGGTGATCGCCTTGGCGACGATGTCGCGCGGGGCGAGCTCCGCCAGCTCGTGCTGCCCGAGCATGAAGCGGGTGCCCTCGGCGTCCACCAGGTGGGCGCCCTCGCCGCGGACGGCCTCGGAGACCAGCGGCTGCTGGCCCGCGGCCTCCGGGCCGAGCCAGAGCACGGTCGGGTGGAACTGCACGAACTCCAGGTCGGTGGCCTCGGCGCCGGCCCGCAGCGCGAGCGCCACGCCGTCGCCGGTGGAGACCGCGGGGTTGGTGCTGGCGGAGAAGACCTGGCCCATCCCGCCGGTGGCGAGCACCACCGCGCGGGCCCGGATCGCGCCGACGCCGTCGCGCTGGCCCTCGCCCATCACGTGCAGGGTGAGGCCGGCGGTGTGTCCGTCGGCGTCGGTGAGCAGGTCGAGCACGAGGGCGTGCTCGATCAGCTCAAGGCCCGGGTCGGACCGGACGGCGGAGACCAGGGCACGGGATATCTCGGCGCCGGTGGCGTCCCCGCCGGCGTGCGCGATCCGGCGGCGGTGGTGGCCGCCCTCGCGGGTGAGCAGGATCTCGCCGTCCTCGCCGCGGTCGAAGGCGGCGCCGGTCGCGATCAGGTGGCGGACGGCCTCCGGGCCCTCGGTCACCAGGGTCCGGACGGCCTCCTCGTCGCAGAGCCCGGCGCCGGCCACCAGGGTGTCGGCCAGGTGCTGCTCGGGGGTGTCGCCCTCGCCCAGGGCGGCGGCGATGCCGCCCTGGGCCCAGCGGGTGGAGCCGTCGTCGAGCATCGCCTTGGTGACCACCACGGCCCGCAGGCCGGCCTTGCGGACGTTGAGGGCGACGGTGAGGCCGGCCACCCCGGAGCCGACCACGACGACGTCGGTGGCGGTCGTCCAGCCGGGGGCGGGGGCGGTGAGGCGGTGCGTGGTGGGCATGGCGTTCAGTGGCTCCTTCAGCGCGCGGCGGTTGCGGCCGCGCCGTCCGGGCTACCGTACGCTTCGTCGCCGCGGATCAGTCCGGTGCCCTCCCCGGCCTCGGCGGGGTCGCCGCCCATGCCGGTGATCCGGTTCTGCGCGTCCACGAAGACCACCTTCGGGACGTAGCCCTTGGCCTCCGCGGTCTCCATCTGCCCGTAGGCGATGAGTATGACCAGATCGCCGGGGTGGACCAGGCGGGCGGCGGCGCCGTTGATGCCGATCACGCCGGTGCCGCGCGGGCCGGCGATGGTGTACGTCTCCAGCCGGGCGCCGTTGTTGATGTCGACGATGTGGACCAGCTCGCCGGGGAGCAGGTCGGCGGCGTCGAGCAGGTCCTCGTCCACCGTGACCGAGCCGACGTAGTGCAGGTCGGCCTGGGTCACGGTGGCCCGGTGGATCTTGGACTTGAGCATGGTGCGGAGCATGGGGTCACGCCTCCTGTGAGTGCATGCCTGAGGGTGCTTCGGTTACCGAACGGTTCAGTGTGGTGCTCGTCCGCGCAGTGGTGGCGGATTCCGTGCGTGGTGCTCGTCCGCCGCCGGGCGGCGGACGCGTGCGGGCGCCCCGGCCGCCTAGCGGCAGATGAGGCGGACGTTGTCGATCAGGCGGGTGGAGCCCACCGTCGCGGCGACGGCCAGCACGGCCTCGCCCTGGAAGTCGTCCGCGGCTTCGACGAAGTCGTGGGGATCGATCAGGGCGAGGTAGTCAAGGGTGACACCTTCGGCGGTGTCGAGGACGGCCGCGGCGGCCTCGCGGACGGCCTTGGGGCCCTGCGCGGCCGCGTCGCGGCCGGCGAACAGGGCCTTGGAGAGGGCGAGCGCGTGCGCGCGGTCCTCCTCCGAGAGGTAGCGGTTGCGCGAGGACAGCGCCAGCCCGTCCTCCTCGCGGATGGTCGGCACGCCGACGATCTCGACGTCGAAGTCCAGGTCGGCGGTCATCCGCTGGACGATCGCCAGCTGCTGGGCGTCCTTCTCGCCGAAGAAGGCGAAGTCCGGGTCGGTGATGTGCAGCAGCTTGGCGACGACGGTCAGCACGCCGTCGAAGTGGCCGGGCCGGGTGGCGCCCTCGAAGCGCTCGCCCATCGGGCCGGCCGCCAGGCGCACCTGCGGCTCGCCGTTGGGGTAGACCTCGTCCGCGGTCGGGGCGAAGACCACGTCGGCGCCGGCCTCCTCGGCCAGCTGGACGTCCTCGTCCAGGCTGCGCGGGTAGCGCTCCAGGTCCTCGCCCGCGCCGAACTGCAGCGGGTTGACGAAGACCGTGACGGCCACCCGGCCCTCGGGGCCGACCTGCTTGCGGGCGGCCCGGATCAGGGCGGCGTGGCCCGCGTGCAGCGCGCCCATGGTCATCACGACCGCGTTGTCCACCGGCTGCTCGTCCGGCCAGAAGGCGGACTCGAAGTCGGCGACGGTGTACGTCACAACGGCCCGGCGGACCTTGGGTGCCCGGTGCGCCTTGGCCGGCTGCTTGCCGCGTGCCATCAGTTGCTCTCCTCGTTCAGTACGTCCAGCAGCGCCGCCGCCGACGCTTCGTCGATGGTTCCGTTGGCGAGTGCCCGCTGCGCGGTGGCCCTGGCCATCGCCCGGTAGGCCGCGGGGATGTCCGGGGACACCGTACTGAGCTGCGCCAGGTGGCGCCGCACGGTGCCGGCGTCGCCCCGGGCGACCGGGCCGGTGAGGGCCGCGTCGCCGGAGCGCAGGCTGTTGTCCAGGGCGGCGCCGAGCAGCGGGCCGAGCAGTCGGCCGGGCTCGGCGACACCGGCGGTGCGCAGCAGCTCCAGCGCCTGCGCGACCAGGGTGACCAGGTGGTTGGCGCCGTGCGCGAGGGCCGTGTGGTAGAGCGGGCGGACGCCCTCCGGCACCCACTCGGGCTCCCCGCCCATCTCGACCACCAGGGCCTCGGCGACCGGGCGGAGCTCCTCGGGGGCGGTCACCCCGAACGGGCAGCCGGCCAGCCGGGCCAGGTCGACGGAGGTGCCGGTGAAGGTCATCGCGGGGTGCAGCGCGAGCGGCAGCGCCCCGGCCCGGGTGGCGGGCTCCAGGACGGCGACGCCGTGCGCGCCGGAGGTGTGCACGACCAGCTGGCCGGGGCGGACGGCGCCGGTCGAGGCGAGCCCGGCGACCAGGTCGGCCAGGGCGTCGTCGGGGACGGTCAGCAGCACCAGGTCGGCGGCGGCGAGCACCTGCGGCGGGGTGACGATCCGCACACCGGGCAGCAGTGCGTCGGCCCGGCGGCGGGAGGCGGTGGAGACCCCGGAGGCGGCGACCACCCGGTGTCCGGCGAGCTGCAGGGCGGCGCCGAGCGCGGGGCCCACCCGGCCGGTGCCGACCACGCCGACGGCCAGTCGGGCCGGGCGGTTGCCGGGGTCGGCCGGGTCGGCGAAGCCGTCGCCGAGCGGGGCGAACCCGTCGGACCCGGTGAAGTCGGCGCTGTCGGACGTGCTCACGGCTCGACCCTCGTCCTCACTCTCCGTTCCGGTCCTCTTCGGGTACCGGACGTACCGGCCCATTCTACGGGCCGGACGCCGGGGTGCATCCATCCGCCGGTGGCCGGTCGAACCGCCGCCCGGGCCCAAACCCGGGTCCCGGCTCGGGCCGTGGCGACGGCTCAGTCCGCGGCGCCGGCCCGGATCAGGCCCGCCTCGTAGGCGAGCACCACGGCCTGGACCCGGTCGCGCAGGCCGAGCTTGGCCAGGATCCGGCCGACGTGGGTCTTCACAGTGGCCTCGGACAGCACCAGCCGGGCGGCGATCTCGCCGTTCGACAGGCCCTGGGCGACCAGCAGGAACACCTCCCGCTCGCGCTCGGTCAGCGGGGCGAGGGTGTCCGGTCCGGCCGCGCTCGCCGGGGTGGGGAGCACCTCGGCGAAGCGGTCGATCATGCGGCGGGTGGTGGTCGGGGCGACCACCGCGTCCCCGCCGTGCACCGCGCGGATCGCGGCCACCAGCTCGGTCGGCGGCACGTCCTTGAGCAGGAAGCCGCTGGCGCCCGCCTTGAGCGCGGCGAAGGCGTACTCGTCCAGGTCGAAGGTGGTGAGGATGAGGACGTGCGGGGCGTCCGGCAGCGGGCTGCCGTCCTCGGCCAGGCAGATCCGGCGGGTGGTCTGCACACCGTCCAGGCGGGGCATCCGGACGTCCATCAGGATCACGTCCACCGACGTGTGCCTGAGCCGCTCCAGGGCCTGCGCGCCGTCACCGGCCTCGGCGGCGATCTCGATGTCGCCCTGTGACTGCAGGATCATCCGGAACCCGGTGCGCAGCAGCTCCTGGTCGTCGACGAGCATCACGCGGATGGTCAAGGTGGCTCCTATTTCGAGGGCTGCGCAGGGGTGCGGCGGCGCGGTTCAGTGGGCGGTCTTGAGCGGCAGGACTGCTCGGATCCGGAAGCCCCCGCCGGGCCGCGGGCCCACGTCGAGGCTGCCGCTGACCATGCCGACCCGCTCACGCATGCCGATCAGACCATGGCCCTGGCCGTCCGCGCCGCCGGAGGCCAGCTGCTCGTCGGTGGTGCCGCGGCCGTCGTCCTCGATCAGCACGGCCAGCTCGCGCTCGCCGAAGTCCACCGCGACCCGGGCGTGCACATCGGGGCCGCCGTGCTTGCGGACGTTGGTCAGCGCCTCCTGGACGATCCGGTAGACGGTCAGCTCGACGCCGCGGGGCAGCTCGCGAGGGTCCCCGGAGGTGGCGAACTCGACCTGCAGACCGGCCGTGCGGACCTGCTCCAGCAGCTCGGGCAGCTCCTCGACGCCCGGCTGCGGCACGTACTCCTCGGCGGTGTCGGCGGTGCGCAGCACGCCCAGCAGGCGGCGCATCTCGACCAGGGCCTGGCGGCCGGTGGAGGCGATGGTGCTCAGCGCCTCCTTGGCCTGGTGGGGCGAGTTGTCCAGCACGTAGGCGGCGCCGTCGGCCTGGACGATCATGACCGAGACGTTGTGCGCGACCACGTCGTGCAGCTCGCGGGCGATCCGGGCGCGCTCGGCGGCGACCGCCACCTTGGCCTGGGCGTCGCGCTCGCGCTCCAGCCGGGCGGCGCGGTCCTCCAGCTCGACCAGGTACGCCCGCCGGACCCGGGTGAGCCTGCCCCACGCCCAGCAGAGGATGAACGGGGTGCTCATCAGCGCGGTGATCAGGACGGACTCGCCCAGCTGGTACGGGCGCTGCAGGATGTCGCCGTCCTCGTCGCGCAGCACCTTGGTGGGGTGGATCTGCCAGAAGGTCAGCGGTCCGGCCGCCAGCCCGGCGGTCAGGGCCAGCCGGGACGTCCAGCGGGAGCCGAACGCGGCACCGGTGTAGGCGAAGACCAGGTAACCGATGCTGGAGGCGGCGGGCAGGACGCCCAGCACGATCTGGCCGACGCCGAGCGCGGTGGCGGCGGCCACCGTGGCGTCGGGGTAGCGGCGCCGAAAGACCATCAGCAGCGGGATGATCAGGGCGACGGCGAACTGGACGCCCGCCCGCCAGCCCGTGTTGGCGCCGCTGTCCGGGAGGACGCCGAGGAAGAGCACGATCGCCGCCCATGCGGAGTCGACCACCATGGGGTGTCGGCGGATCCAGGCATTGAGTCGTTGCACGCTGTTAAGCCTAGGCAGTCGCGAAGCGTGTCCAGGTCCGCCGGGAGGGCGATCCCTCCTACTCCCTAGGTCGGAGAAGCCCCGGCTTCGGTTGGGAGGGTCGCCCGGTCTGCCGGTAGCGTCCGGCGGCATGAGCTGGATGCGGTGGCGGCCCGCCATGGAACAGGCCCTCTACGCCCCGGACGGCGGCTTCTACCGCAGGCCGGAGGGCCCGGCGGGGCACTTCCGCACCTCGGTGCACGCCTCCCCGCTGTTCGCCCGGGCGGTGGCCCGGCTGCTGGTGGAGGTGGACCGGGCCCTCGGCCGTCCGGAGGAGCTGGCCTTCGTGGACGTCGGTGCGGGCCGCGGCGAGCTGCTGTCCGGGGTCCTCGCCGAGCTGCCGGACCCGGTGCGGGCCAGGCTCCGGCCGTACGGGGTGGAGATCGCCGCCCGCCCGCCGGGCCTGCCGTCCACAGTCCTGTGGACGGACACGCCCCCGCCGGGCGTCACCGGACTGCTGTTCGCGAACGAGTGGCTCGACAACGTGCCGCTGGACTTCGCCGAGGTCGACGGGGACGGCGTGCTGCGCTACGCCGAGGTGGACCGCACGACCGGCGTGGAGCGGCTCGGCGAGCCGGTGGCGGCGGCCGACGCCGCCTGGGCCGGGCGCTGGTGGCCGGTCCGGCGCCCGGGGGACCTCGTCGAGCTGGGCGCCCCGCGCGACGAGGCCTGGGCCGCGGCGGTCGGCACGCTGGAGCGCGGCCTGGCGGTGGCCGTGGACTACGGGCACACCCTCGCCACCCGCCCGCCGTTCACCACCCGGACCGGCTTCCGGGCCGGCCGTGAAGTCCCGCCGGTGCCGGACGGCTCCTGCGACATCACCGCGCACGTGGCGCTGGACGCGGTGGCGGCCCCCGCCCTCCACAGCCTGTGGACAACGCAGCGCGACGCCCTGCGGGCCCTCGGGGTGAGCGGGGCCCGCCCGGCACTGGCCCTGGCGTCCACCGATCCGGTGGCCTACCTGCGGGCGCTCGGCGGCGCGGGGGAGGGCGCCGAGCTGACCGATCCGGCCGGGCTGGGCGGCTTCGGCTGGCTGGCGCAGACCGTCCGCATGCCGGTACCGGAGAGCCTCGCCGGCCTGGAGGGATGGCAGACTCTCCAGTCATGAGGGAGACCACGGTCGGCATCGGGGCGGGAGCCGAGAACTTCACGGGCGAGGCGGGCACCACCGACATGGTGCTCAACATCGGCCCGCAGCACCCCGCGACCCACGGCGTGCTGCGCCTGAAGCTGGTGCTGGACGGCGAGCGGATCGTGTCCGCCGAGCCGGTGATCGGCTATATGCACCGCGGCGCGGAGAAGCTCTTCGAGGCCCGGGACTACCGGCAGATCATCATGCTGGCGAACCGGCACGACTGGCTCTCGGCCTTCGCCAACGAGCTCGGCGTGGTGCTGGGCGTCGAGCGGATGCTCGGCATGGAGGTCCCCGAGCGGGCGGTGTGGATCCGCACCCTGCTCGCCGAGCTGAACCGGGTGCTCAACCACCTGATGTTCCTCGGCTCCTACCCGCTGGAGCTGGGCGGGATCACCCCGATCTTCCACGCCTTCTCCGGCCGCGAGGACCTCCAGCACGTGCTGGAGGAGGCCTCCGGCGGCCGGATGCACTACATGTTCAACCGGGTCGGCGGCCTCAAGGAGGACCTGCCGGCCGGCTGGCTCGGCCGGGTCCGGGCGGCCGTCGGCATCGTCCGCGCCCAGCTGCCGGTGTTCGAGGAGCTGGTGCTCGGCAACGAGATCTTCCGCGCCCGGACGGCCGGCGTCGGGGTGCTCAGCCGGGCGCACGCCGAGGCCTACGGGGTCAGCGGCCCGATCGCGCGCGCCAGCGGCCTGGACTTCGACCTGCGCCGCGACGAGCCGTACCTGGCGTACGGCTCCGAGGAGCTGCGGCGGGTGCTGACCGTGGTCACCCGCGAGGAGGGCGACTGCCTGGCCCGCTTCGAGTGCCTGCTGGAGCAGACGGTCAACTCGCTGGACCTCGCGGACGCCTGCCTGGACAAGCTCGCCACGCTGGCGCCCGGCCCGGTCAACCTGCGGCTGCCCAAGGTGCTCAAGGCGCCCGAGGGCAGCACCTACGCCTGGACCGAGAACCCGCTCGGGGTCAACGGCTACTACCTGGTCTCGCGCGGCGACAAGACGCCGTGGCGGCTCAAGCTCCGCTCGGCGTCCTTCAACAACATCCAGGCGCTGACCGAGCTGCTGCCCGGCACCCTGGTCGCCGACATGGTGGCGATCCTGGGCTCGATGTTCTTCGTCGTCGGGGACATCGACAAGTAGCCGCTACTTCTTGGCCTTCTTCACCGGGTCGGCCGGGTGCGGGGCGACCTTGCGGTCGCCCTTGGTGGCGATCCGCTGCTCGCACAGGCCGGCCAGCACCTGGTACCCGGCGGGGCCCATCAGCTCGGTGAGCTCGGGGCGGTAGCTGATGTACACCGGGTCCGGGCCGTCGTGCGCCTCCGGGCTGCCGGTGCACCACCAGTGCAGGTCGTGGCCGCCGGGGCCCCAGCCGCGGCGGTCGTACTCGCCGATGGTGACCTGGAGGTAGCGGGTGTCGTCCGGGCGGTCGATCCAGTCGTAGGTGCGGCGCACCGGCAGCTGCCAGCAGACGTCGGGCTTGGTCTCCAGCGGCTCCCGGCCCTCCTTGAGGGCGAGGGTGTGCAGCGCGCAGCCGGCGCCGCCGGGGAAGCCGGGGCTGTTCAGGAAGAGGCAGGCGCCGTTGATCCGGCGGGTCTGGCGGTCGCCGTCCTCGTCGAACATGGTGATGCCGCCGTCGAGCCTGATCCGGCCCCTGTCGTCGGTGCCGTGCTCGAAGTTCTCCCAGATCTCGGGCGTCAGCCGGGCCGCGTGGCCGGACACGCGCTTCTCGTCGTCCTCGTCCGAGTAGTGCGCGCCGAGCGTGCAGCAGCCGTCCGACTCGCCGCGGCCCTCGCGGATGCCGTGGCAGCCCCGGCCGAAGATGCAGGTCCAGCGGGAGGTCAGCCAGGTGAGGTCGCAGCGGAACACCTGCTCCTCGTCGTCCGGGTCGGCGAACTCGACCCAGGCGCGGGGGAAGTCGAGCGCGACCTCGGGGACCCCGGGGCCCAGGGTGGGCATGGCGAGATCGACCGGGGTCGAGCCGGCCTTGGACTTCTTCTTGGACGTGTCTGCTGCCACCCGGCAAGGGTAGAGCCTCCACGGGGGTGCGAACCGCCCGTGGCCGGGGCATTTGCGGTGATTTCACCGGCCGGGCGGCCCCGGCGGCCCGGGCGGTGGTGGTGAAGGCGGGGTGAAGAGGTCGCCTGCGCCCTGCGGGCCGCACCGGCGGCACCCCTAGGATGGCGGCCGGTCCGCTACGGGGAGGTACGGGGATGGCCAGCGGCAGCAGTACCGGCACGTCCGGGGGTGGGAAGCTCGTTATCAAGCCGTGGGAACTGCACGGCGAGGGGCGGGAGTTCGAGAAGATCTCGCAGGACTTCGGGAAGGCCGCGGCGGCTCTGGAGCAGAGCCTCACCGCGCTCGGCAGCCCCTGGGGCCTCGACAAGCCGGGCAGCGGATTCGCCGCCGCCTACCAGGAGGCGCACGGCCCGCTGCTCGGCGGGCTGCGCGGGCTGGCCGGTCGACTCGGCCAGGTCGGGACCGGTCTGCACACCATGGCCGAGCGCACCGCCGACGCCGACGGCACGGCCGCGGCCGCCTTCGGCCCGGGCTCCGCCGCAGGACCGGCGGCAACCCCGCGCGCGCCCGGGACCGTCCCCAGGGACAGGTCGGCCTGACGCCCGAACCGTCCGCGGCGCCGGTGCGACGGCCGCGGACCGCAGAGATCCGCTGAAGTGCGTACGTCGAAGGGGGAGATGCGCGTGTCCCGGAAGCTGCCCGATGAACTGGTACCCGTACTGGCCAGGACCGGCCACCAGTGGCCGCAGGCCGACGAGGACGGGCTGCGCAAGGCGGCCGGGCACTGGCGGGAGTTCGCCACGGAGTCCGAACGCCTCGCCAAGCGCGGCGGGGACTCCGCCAAGCGCGTCACCGGGGAGAACTCCGGCCTCGCGGTGGAGGCCTTCGGCGAGTACTGGCAGGCGTTCACCGGCGGCGGCAAGGGCCACCTCGACGACGCGCACTCCGCGGCCGGGCTGGTCGCCGGGGCCTTCGACACGGCCGCCCGGGCCGTCGACGGCTGCAAGGCCGACATCGTCGCCACCCTCAACGAGCTGGCCGCCGAGCTGAAGAAGGCCGAGGAGCAGGCGGCCCAGGCCAAGGAGGCCGCCGCCAAGGTCGCCGCGGCCGCGCAGAACGGCGGCGGGGACGCGCCCGGCGGGGTGTTCGGCGGGCTGCGCCAGAGCGTCGGCGCGATCGCCTCCGGGGTGCGGAACACGGCCACCGAGAAGGTCGCCGAGACGATGGCGGCGGTCGCCGTCGAGACCGCCAAGCTGAAGATCGGCGGGCTGCTGGACGAGCTCGGCCGGGCCATGAAGGACGGCCTCACCAGCACGCTCAAGGAGCCGGCCGTGGTCGCGCTGCTGCGCCTGGCCACCGGCCCCGGCGGCTCCACCGCGGTGCGTACGACCTCCGTTACCGGGCCGGGCGGCGTCTTCGACCCGGCGGCGGCCGGACTGCCCGCCGTGCTCGGCGAGCCCGGGGTGCTGGGCGCCGACGGCGCGGGCCTGGCGGTGGTGGTCGGCCAGGACGGCAAGCCGGTGGTCGGCGTACCCGGCCTGACCGTCAAGCTCGACGCGGCGGGCAAGCCGGTGCTGGACGAGGAGGGCAACCCGGTCATCGTCCGGGCGGACGGCACCGCGGTCGCGGACTCCGACGGGCTGCTGGTGGTCCAGGGCGCGGACGGCAAGCCGGTGGTCGGGGTGGAGAACCTGGCCGTGCAGGTGGACGAGCACGGACGGCCGGTGCTCGGCAAGGACGGCCGACCGGTGCTGACCGACCAGGACGGCCGACAGGTGCTCGGCGTGCCGCTGGCCGACCCCGGGCACACGCACGGCAAACCGGGGCGGGAGACGGCGCTGGACGGCGCCCCGGGCGGGCCGGGTGGACCGGGCGGTCCGGGTGGCCCGGGCGGCCCGGGCTCGGTGCCGCCCGGCGCGAACGGGGTGGTGCTGACGGCGTCCGGTGCGGACGGCGTGGTGCTGGCGGCGGGCCCGGAGGCGTCCGTCCGCGTGGGCGGTGCGCACGGCGGCTCCAACGGCTCCAACGGTGGTTCCAACGGCGGCGGTGGCGACGACGGCCCGGTGCAGGTCCGGACCGGGCCGGTCAGCGCGGGCGGCGGTGGCGGTGGCGACTGGTCCCCGCCGGTGCGGCCCGCCGCCCCGGCCCACCAGGGCGGCGGCTCGGCGCCCTCCGGCGGCGGGGGCGGCGACGCGCCCTCCGCCGGCCAGCCTTCGGCGCCCTCGCACGGCAACGGCAACGGTGGCGGTGGCGGCGTCGGCGCGCCCGTCACCGTGCGGACCGACTCGGTGCTCGCACCGCCCGCACCCCCCTCGTACAGCCCCGGCTCCGCCCCGGGCCCGGAGGTCCACCACGGGCCGTCCGCGGGCTCGGGCGGCAGCACGTACAGCACCCCGTTCGGCGGACCGGTGAGCGCGGGGCCGGTCAGCCTCGGACCGGTGGGCGCCGGACCGGTCGGCCCCGGCCCGTACGCGGGCGGCGGCCCGGCGCCGGGCTCCGGTGCGATCGGGCACGGCCCGGCGCCGTTCGGCGGCGGTACCGGCCCGGCCGCCCCGGCCGGCGCCGCCGGCGCGGTCCACGGCACACCGGCGGGCCCGGCCGGTCCGGCCGGCCTGGTCGCCCTCCCGGGGGCGGCCGCCCCAGGCTCCGGCACGCCCGGCGGGAGTACGCCCGGTACGGCCGGCCCCGGACAGCACGCCCCCGCCGAGGCCCGGCCGGGCGCCGCCGTGGGCGCGCCCCGGGCGGCCACCGGCACCCCGCACCCCGTCACCGCCCCCGGCCCGCTGCCCGTGCCGCCGCCCCCGGCCGCCCCGCCGGTCGTCGGACCCGGCGCCGGCCGCCCCGAGTTCCACTCCGGTGACACCCGCCGCCGCCCGGACGGCTCGCCGACCGAGGGCCAGACCGGCCTCGGCTGGGCCGTCCTCCCCGTCGCCACCGCCCACGCGATGGCCCTCCAGCTGGCCATGCGCGCCCTGCGCAAGGACGGCGGCGCCGAGGACGCCCTGGCGGTCCGGCTGCGCACCATCGCCGACAGCCGCCCGTACGGGCTCCCGGGCGGGCTCGGCCCGGTCGACCCGGAGCACCAGCGCGAGGTGGAGCGCCGGGCACCCCGGGACGGCGACGGCGTGCCGGTACGCCACCCCGACCCGGCGGCCGGCGGCTGGGCCGAGGTGGTCAACGACGGCGGGTACGGCGAGCCGGGCCGCGCCAACAACAGCCTGGAGATCGCCCTCTCCGCCGTCGACACCTTCACCGGCCGGCCCACCTGCGCGGCCCCGCGGATCCCCACCGAGGGCGACGCGGGCGAGCGCGGCGGCCGCGACCGCGCCGAGCGCGAGCTCGGTGCGCCCTTCCGCGACCTCGGCGACGGCGACCCGGCCTTCGACCGGCTGGCCGGCGAGCTGCGCCGGGCCGGCCACGGCTCCCAGGCCGTCCTGCTCACCCTGGACGGCTTCGGCCGCCCGCACGCCTGGAACGCGGTCAACCACCAGGACACCGTGACCTACCTGGACCACCAGGTCGGCCGCCGCGGCGCGGCCCCGCTGCACGACGGCGGCCACGGCCTCTGGGCGATCGCCCTGGACCCGGAGGGCCGCCCGCTGGACCTCGCCGCCACCGGCGCCGCCCATGCGGTGGGCGCCGCCTCGTGACCGCCCGCCGCACCGCGCGGGCCGCCACCCGTCCGGCGGGCCCGCGCGGCGCCGCACCCCGCCCGGGCGGACCCCCCGCCCCCCACCGCGCCGATGCAAGGAGCACCACCCCGTGACCACCCGCGCGCAGGCGATCGAGGCCGCGCATCGCTGGATCAACGGCGACCTGCCCAGGGCCTCGGCCGACGGGGCGACCGGCAGCCGTCCGGTGCACTCGCACGAGTTCGACCTCGGCTGGGTGGTCTGGGCCGAGCCCCCACCGGTCCGGATCGACCCGCTGACCGGCGAGCGGCGGGCCCCCGAGGAGATCGGCGCGGCCTGCGCGGTGGTGGACCGGGCGACCGGCCGGTTCACCGTCTGGCCGTCCGTACCGGTGGACCAGGTGGTCACGCTCTACCGGGACTTCCTCGGTGCCGGGAGCCACGACCCGGCCCTGCCGCCGGTCACCGGCCGGGGCGCCAGGGCCGAGCTGAGCTACCTGGACGCCCAGGGCGAGCCCTGCTCGCTCGTCCTGCGCTCGGAGCCCGGACGGCCGCACCCCGCGCTGCGCGCCTGGTGGCGGCTGCGCGAGCAGGGCCTGCGGCCCGAGGACGTCCTCGCCGTCCACACCGACCTGCGGATGGGCGCCCTGCCCGGCGGCTACTGGGCGCACGCCCTGGCCGCCGAGCTGCCCGCCGCCCGGGTGGGCTCCGAGCTGCCGTACGGGCCGCGCTTCGACCACCGGGCGGCCGCCGTCCGCGCCCTGCCGCCCGAGCCCGGCGAGCCGCGCCGCAACCGGGTGCCGTTCCCGCGGGCCGTCCCGCCGCTGCCCGCCGAGCCGGACCGGCTGCTCGCCGCCCGGCTCGTCGAGCGGTTCGGCCCCGGCGGCGTCCAGCGCTTCGACCCGCAGAACGTCACCCGGGCCGACCTGCCGGAGGACACCGCCCGGTTCCTGCTGACGGTCGGTGTGCCGGTCGCCGTCGAGGGCTTCTTCGCGCTGCACCACCCCAGGCCGGACGCCATCGCGGACGGCACCCGGCCCGGCCCGGTGCTCCCCCCGATCGCCGCCCACCTGGCGGAGGCCGGCCGCGGCACCCGGGCGGCCGAGCGCGAGCTCCGGGCGCTCGCGCCGCAGCTGCTGCTCGGCACCGACGGCTGGGCGCTGGTCACCCTGGACACCGCCTGCGGCGCCGTCCGCGCGGTCGACCCCGACTACGCCACCGCCCGGCACTGCAACGCCGGCCCGGCGGCCTTCGTCCGGTGCCTGGCGCTGTTCGCCGAGCAGCTGCCCGGCCTGCGCGGACTGCACCCGCACGCCGCCGGGCCCGCCGTCGCCGCCCTGCAGTGGGGCCTGGCCGCGATCGACCCGACGGTCTTCGACGACCCCGAGAACTGGTGGGCCGTCATCGTCGAGCAGCTCTGGGACGGCCTGCTGTGAGGACGGCCGGCGGGGCCCGGCGGCGGGCGGTGCGGGCGGGCGGCGCGGCGGGATCCCGGCGGGCGTCCGGGTGAACCGCGGTGCGGCGCGGCCCGGATGCCCCGTACCGCGGGAGCAGGCTGAGGGGAACCGGCAGCGCTGTCGGGTTGTCAGATCGATTTGATGATCCTCCACCGATCCGTCGAGGATTCCCCTCACGCCCGCACCCGGCGTCCGAACCAGAGCTGGAGCCCGAGCCGTGACCGCCTCGCCCCGCGCCGCCCACACCGCCGTCCTGGCCGCCCTCGCGGTCCTGGCCGCCGGCTGCGCCGGCGCACCCGGCCTGCGCGCCAGGACGGCCGCCGCCCCGCCGGCCTGCGGTGCACCCGCGGTGATCGGCCACCGGGGCTCGCCGCTCAGCGCCCCCGAGAACACCATGGCCTCCTTCGAGACCGCCCTCACCCAGGGCGCCGACTGGCTGGAGACGGACGTCCAGACCACCCGGGACGGCGTGCCGGTGCTGATGCACGACGCCGCCGTGGACCGGACCACCAACGGCAGGGGCGCCGTCTCCGACCTGACGGCCGCCCAGATCGCCGACCTCAAGGTGACCGTCGGACCGGGCCCGGCCGAACCCGTCGCCACCCTCGACCAGCTGCTCCGGCGGCTGGCCGGCAGCAGCGTCACGCTGCTCATGGAGCTCAAGTGGCAGCGCGCCGAGGACGTGCAGCGGATCGCCCGGATCGCGTCCGCAAGCGGCGCCCGGGTCTTCCTCTACTCGTTCTCCGCCGAGCACCTGCGGCAGGCCCACGCCGTCGCGCCCGCCCTGCCGGTCGTCCTCATCCAGGGCGGCGCGATCGCCGAGGACCCGGGCGACCTGCCCCTCCACGGCATCGCCCTGGACGCCACCCTCGCCACCGCCTCCCGGATCGCCGCCGAGCGGAAGGCCGGCCGCGAGGTCTACGTCTGGACGCTGGACGACGAGGACTCCTGGCAGCTGATGACCGAACGCGGGGCCGACGGCCTGATCACCGACACCCCCGGCCGGGCCCGGCACTGGGCCGACGCCAACTGCCGCGGTGCGGACGGGGTCGCGCCGCGCGGCGGCCGCCCGCACTGACCGGACAGCCGTACGCGCCGACCGCGCACCCGCACCCGCACCCCACCCGCTTCGCACTGGTTCGTACCAACCGCCCGGACCAGCACGGATACCGCCACCCCGGGCCTCCCGCGGGGCCGGATCGCGTAGCGTGGAGAGTTATGCGACTCGGTGTGCTCGACGTAGGTTCCAACACGGTCCACTTCCTTGTGGTGGACGCCCATCCCGGTGCCGCCCCGCTGCCCGCCTACTCCCACAAGGCCGAGCTGCGGCTCGCCGAACTCCTCGACGAGCAGGGGGCGATAAGCGCGGCCGGGGTGGACCGGCTGGTCGGCATGATCGCCTCGTCGATCCGGGTCGCCGAGGACAAGGGCGTCGTCGACATCCTGCCGTTCGCCACCTCCGCCGTCCGGGAGGCCGCCAACGGCGAGGAGGTGCTGCGCCGGGTCGCCGAGGAGACCGGCGTCGAGCTGCAGGTGCTCTCCGGTCAGGACGAGGCGCGGCTCACCTTCCTGGCCGTGCGCCGCTGGTTCGGCTGGTCCTCCGGGCGGCTGCTCAACCTCGACATCGGCGGCGGCTCGCTGGAGATCGCCTGCGGCCTGGACGAGCAGCCCGACGTCGCCTGCTCGCTGCCGCTCGGGGCCGGCCGGCTCACCGCCCGCTGGCTGCCCGGTGACGTCGCCGACCCGGACGGCCTGCGCGAGCTCAGACGCCACATCCGGGCCGAGATCGCCACCGTGGTCGGCGAGATCTCCCGGCTCGGCGCCCCCGACCACGCCGTCGCCACCTCCAAGACCTTCAAGCAGCTCGCCCGGATGACCGGCGCCGCCCCCGCCGACGCCGGCCCGTACACCGACCGCCGGCTCACCCGCAGCGGGCTCGCCGCCTGGGTGCCCCGGCTGTCCGCGATGACCGTCGCCGAGCGGGCGCAGATCCCCGGCGTCTCCGAGGGCCGGGCCAAGCAGCTGCTGGCCGGCGCCCTGGTCGCCGACGCGGCGATGGACCTGTTCGGCCTGGACGAGCTCGACGTCTGCCCCTGGGCGCTGCGGGAGGGCATCATCCTGCGCCGCCTGGACGCCATAAACAGCCCCGCCGACCGCAGCCCGGCCCTGACGCCCTGAGGGCGCCGCCGACACGCCCGGCCGGGCGCCGATCCGACGACATCCGCGCAGCCGGTCCCGGGGGGGCCGGTCCCGTTCCGGGCGCGGTCCGCTTACGCTGTCTCCCGTGGCGCAACCAGCGGACGAGGACGGGACGCGGGAGGGCCGCGCGCCCGGGGACGGGCAGCCGCGGTCGGACGCCCCGCGCGGTCGGCGCCCCGCAGGCGGCGGCGGGGGCGACGAACCGGGAGCCCCCGGACGGGCCCGCAAGCTCGGCAAGGCCGTGAAGGGCGCCAGGGCGGCGAAGACCGCGCAGCCGGCCGAGCCGGCCGAGACGGCGAAGAAGGCCGCGAAGAAGGCGGTGAAGAAGGCCGCCAAGAAGAGCGCCAAGAAGACCCCCGCGGCCAAGCCGCCCACCGCCAAGGCCGCCGGGACCCCTGCCACCCAGCCCCCTCGCGAGACCAGGACGGCCCGTGAGACCAGGGCCCCGCGGGAGACCAGGACCGCCCGCGCCGCCGGCGCCGCCAAGGCCGCCGTCCAGTCGGTGAAGTCCGTCAAGGCCGCCCGCCAGGCCGCCGCCCGCACCGCCCCCCTGCTGCGCACCACCGACCGCCTGGTGCTGCCCCCGCACCCCGCCCTGCACATCCCCGACACCAAGGTCGCCCTCTCCACCGCCTCGGTGTACCCGGCCAACACCGCCATCGCCTTCGAACTGGCCGCCAGGCTCGGCTACGACGGCGTCGAGGTGATGGTCTGGAACGACCCCGTCAGCCAGGACATCGAGGCCCTGCGCCGCCTCTCCGACACCCACCGGATGCCGATCCTGGCCGTGCACGCGCCCTGTCTGCTGATCACCCAGCGGGTCTGGACCACCGACCCGTGGACCAAGCTCGTCCGGGCCCGGGCCGCGGCCGAGAAGCTCGGCGCCGACGCCGTCGTCGTCCACCCGCCGTTCCGCTGGCAGCGCCAGTACGCCCGCGAGTTCGTCGAGGGCGTGAACCGGATGGCGGGCGAGACCGACGTCCGCTTCGCCGTCGAGAACATGTACCCCTGGCGCTACCGCGACCGCGAGATGCTCGCCTACGCCCCCGGCTGGGACGTCACCGAGGAGGAGTACCGGCACTTCACCATCGACCTCTCGCACGCCGCCACCTCCCGGATCGACGCCCTCGCCATGGTCGACCGGATGGGCGACCGGCTCGCCCACATCCACCTCGCCGACGGCAGCGGCTCGGGCAAGGACGAGCACCTGATCCCCGGCCGCGGCAAGCAGCCCTGCGCCGAGCTGCTGGAACACCTCGCCCGGACCGGCTTCGACGGCCACGTGGTGCTGGAGGTCAACACCCGGCGCGCGATCTCCCCCGCCGAACGCGAGGCCGATCTCGCCGAGGCGCTCGCCTTCACCCGCCTGCACCTGGCGACCCCCGCACGCGTACGATGATCACCGAACTGCCGTACCGAGGGGGAGACATGACGGAGAACAGGGACTACCGCGAGCTCGCCGCATCCTTCGGCGGGGTGGCCGCCGAGTACGACCGGGGGCGCCCCTCCTACCCCGACGAGCTGTTCGACGAGCTGGAGCGCCTGGCCGGCCGGACCCTCAAGGGCGCCCGGGTGCTGGACGTCGGCGCCGGCACCGGCATCGCCACCCGGCTGCTGGCCGCCCGGGGGGCCGAGGTCATCGGCGTCGAGCCCAGCCCCGGCATGGGCGCCCAGTACCTGGCCTCCTCCCCGGGCCTGCCGCTGGTCAAGGGCACCGGCGACGAGCTGCCGTTCCACGACCACAGCGCCGACCTCGTCACCTACGCCCAGGCCTTCCACTGGACCCGCGCCGAGCGGTCCGTCCCCGAGGCGATCCGCGTGCTGCGGCCCGGCGGCGCCCTGGCCACCTGGTGGAACGTGAAGGACGCCGGTGTCGGCTGGGTCCGGGCGATGGGCGAGCGGCTCTCCACCGCGCTGTCCGGCATCTACCACGGCTACGGCGCGGTGAACGAGATCGTCGGCCACCTCGCCCCCTACGACCTGCGGATCGACACCGCCGTGCTGCGCTGGGAACGCCGGGTCACCGTCGACCACGTGATCACCGACCTCACCTCGCGCTCCTACCTCGCCTCCCTCGCCCCCGAGGAGCGCGCGCCGCTGCTCGCCGTCGAACGCGAGGCCCTGCTGGCCGAGTTCCCGGACGGCTGGGTGATCGAGCCCTACATCCTGGACCTCACCGTCGCCCGGACCCCGGGCGGCGCGGCCTGACCGCATGGCGGACGCGGTGTCCGCCCGCCGGACGGCGGGCGTAGGCTCGAAAGACACAGCGGCCGCGCACCCTCCCTTCCGGCGGGGCCGCCAGCAGCCTCCGAAGGAGTGGAGCACAGTGCCCGAGCTGAAGTCCCGTACGGTCACCCACGGTCGCAACATGGCAGGCGCCCGGGCGCTTCTCCGGGCCGCCGGCGTAGCCCGCGAGGACTTCGGCAAGCCGATCATCGCGGTGGCCAACTCCTTCACCGAGTTCGTCCCGGGCCACACGCACCTCCAGCCGGTCGGCCGGATCGTCTCCGAGGCCATCAAGCAGGCGGGCGGCATCCCGCGCGAGTTCAACACCATCGCGGTCGACGACGGCATCGCGATGGGCCACGGCGGCATGCTCTACTCGCTGCCCTCGCGCGACCTGATCGCCGACTCCGTGGAGTACATGGTCAACGCGCACTGCGCCGACGCCCTGATCTGCATCTCCAACTGCGACAAGATCACCCCGGGCATGCTGATGGCCGCGCTGCGCCTCGACATCCCGACCGTCTTCGTCTCCGGCGGCCCGATGGAGGCCGGCAAGGCCACCCTGGTCGACGGCACCGTGCGCAAGCTCGACCTGGTCGACGCGATCTCCCAGGCGGTCAACGAGAACGTCTCCGACGAGGACATCGCGATCATCGAGGAGAACGCCTGTCCGACCTGCGGGTCCTGCTCGGGCATGTTCACCGCCAACTCGATGAACTGCCTCACCGAGGCGATCGGCCTCTCGCTGCCCGGCAACGGCTCGGTGCTCGCCACCCACACCGCCCGCAAGGCCCTCTACGAGGCCGCCGGCCGCACCATCGTCGACATCACCAACCGGCACTACCAGCAGGACGACTACTCGCTCCTGCCGCGCGCCATCGCCACCCGCGCCGCCTTCGAGAACGCCATGGCCCTCGACATCGCCATGGGCGGCTCCACCAACACGATCCTGCACCTGCTCGCCGCCGCCCAGGAGGCCGAGCTGGACTTCGACATGCGGGCCATCGACGCGATCTCCCGCAAGGTGCCCTGCCTCTCCAAGGTCGCCCCCAACGGCAGCTACTACATGGAGGACGTCCACCGGGCCGGCGGCATCCCCGCCATCCTCGGCGAGCTCTACCGCGGCGGGCTGCTCAACGAGGACGTGCACACCGTGCACTCCGACTCCCTCGACGAGTGGCTGAAGACCTGGGACGTCCGCGGCGGATCCCCGTCCGCCGAGGCCGTCGAGCTCTGGCACGCAGCCCCCGGCTGCGTCCGCTCCTCCGAGGCCTTCTCGCAGTCCGAGCGCTGGGAGTCGCTGGACACCGACGCCGCCGGGGGCTGCATCCGCAGCGTCGAGCACGCGTACTCCGTCGAGGGCGGCCTCGCCGTGCTGTACGGCAACCTCGCCGAGGACGGCTGCATCGTGAAGACCGCCGGCGTCGACGAGTCGATCTGGACCTTCAGCGGCCCGGCCGTCGTGGTCGAGTCCCAGGAGGCCGCCGTCGACGCCATCCTCACCAAGCGGATCAAGGAGGGCGACGTCGTCGTCATCCGCTACGAGGGCCCCAAGGGCGGCCCCGGCATGCAGGAGATGCTCTACCCGACCTCCTTCCTCAAGGGCCGCGGCCTCGGCAAGGCCTGCGCCCTGATCACCGACGGCCGCTTCTCCGGCGGCACCTCGGGCCTGTCCATCGGCCACGCCTCCCCGGAGGCCGCCTCCGGCGGCACCATCGCCCTGGTCGAGGACGGCGACATCATCGCCATCGACATCCCCGGCCGGACGGTCTCCCTGGAGGTCTCCTTCGAGGAGCTGCACGAGCGCCGGCTGAAGCTGGAGGCCGAGGGCGGCTACCGGCCGAAGAACCGCGAGCGCCAGGTCAGCCAGGCGCTGCGGGCCTACGCCGCGATGGCCACCTCCGCCGACAAGGGCGCCGTCCGCGACGTCACCAAGCTCGGCTGACACCGCGCCCCACCGTGAGGAGCCGTCCCGCCTGCCGGGACGGCTCCTCCGCCGTTTCCGGACGCCGGGTGATAATCGGCCGTGTGACCGAGGACCTCACCCCCGCCCCCAAGACCGCCGGCGCCCCCGAGCCGGAACCGATCCGCTGGTTCGGCACCAGCTGGGTCGGCCGCGGCAGCGACTACCGGCTGCGCCGCGTCGTCGTACCGCTCGGCGCGCTGCTGGCCTTCGCCGCCGGGGCCGTCGTCCTGCGCTTCGCCGTCGAGGGGGTCCAGCTCTCCGACAACGGCGGCTTCGTCGACACCCTGCTGATCGGCGCCATCGGGATCTGCTCCTTCCTGGCCGCGCTGCGCACCTGGAAGCTGCTCAGCGAGGGCAGGGACCAGCTGACCGGCTGGATGGCCGAGGACAAGTCGCTCGGCGTGGTCTGGATCATCGGCGGGGTCGGTGCGCTGGCCGCCTACTTCGCCCGGAGCCTGGTCGAGGCGCCCGGTGAGGCCGTGAAGCGGGCCCACTACGAGCGGGCCCTCGCCCAGCACGGGCGCCGCCAGGCCGGCCGCAGCGGCCGGCCCGGCACCAGGGCGCCGGGCCGGGTCAAGCGCAGGCGCTGAGCCGGCGCGGCCGGTCAGCTGCGGCTGACCGTGCCGCAGGTCTCGTCCTCGGGCAGTTCCTTGCCGAGGTCGTACGGATCCCGGGTCGGCCCGGACTGCGCGGGGTTCGGCTGCTTGGCGAACTGGTCGAAGTGCGGGTGGAAGAAGCCGTCGAACGTGCCGCACTCGGTGTTGCCGAAGTAGGACAGCGACTTGTCGATGAAGATCTTCTTCGGGTCGAGCCCGTACCTCGCCGGATCGTGGAAGCGGAAGGTCTCCACCCGCCGCACGACGGTCCGGGCGGTCCAGGTGTCGCCGGCCACGTCGGCGGCCGGCACCAGCAGGCCGACCGGCCGCGCCGTGCCGCCGCCCGGCTCGGTCCGGGCCGGCGCCGTGGGGGCGGCCGGCCTGGTCGGGGCGGGGCGCCTGGCGGCCTCCGGGCCCGGGCGCAGTGCGTACACGTAGGTGAAGTCGGTGTGCACCAGCACACCGCGCTCCCCGTCGCCCTCGACGCTCACGGTGCCCTTCACCTTGACGGTGTCGGTCGCCGGGATCGCGTCGTGCGCGTCGAAGCGGCTGAACCAGGTGGTCGGGTCGCTCTGGTCCGAGGGCTTGGCGAGCGCCGCCGCGGCCTTGTCCCGCCCCGCACGGTCCAGCAGGGCGAGCGCGGCCTCCGGCCGGCCGCCCGCGGTCACCTTCGGGTCCAGGTTGGCCGCCGTCAGGTAGTCCTTCACCAGGGCCAGTTGTGCGGCGACCTGGTCGGCGCCGAACACGCCGGTGGCCTGGGCCTGCGGCAGGACGAACGCCTCCGCCCCGGTCGGCCAGCCCTCGGCGGGCGAGCCGGCCCAGGGGTGGTCGACGGTCGGCTGCTTGGCGTCGGCCTTCGGCGGGGCGGCCGTCGCTCCGGCCGCCCCCGGGGCCGCGGTGGGCACCGAGGTCACGTCGGCGTGGCCGAAGTGCGTCGAGTACCAGGACCGCAGCCCGTCGAGGTTCAGCACGGCGAGCAGCAGGGCGATGGTCAGCACCACGTACAGCGGTGTCCGCCACTCCAGCCGGCGGCGCGGGCGGGCGGTGCCCCAGGGGTCGGTCGGCTTCGGCCGTCGGCCGAACCGCCGGGCCTTCGCCGGGCCGTCGTTGACCGAGCGCCGACCGCCCGGGTCGACCGGCGGGGTGTGCTTCCACTGGGCGGCGAGCATCCGGGTGCGGCCCGACTGCTCCTTCACCGCCGCGCCCTTGACGAACTCCTCGTCGAGGACGAGGTCTGCGAACGGGTCCTTCCCGCCCGCCCCGGCGGGGTCGGACCCCGCCGGCTGCCGGCCCTCGGAGGGGCGCGGTTCTGGATCTTCGGCTATCGGCATCGCGCCAGTATGCCGACGGGGGGTGACGGTCGGCCGATCGGGGGCACACCAACGGGTGAACGCCCGCGCGGTCCGCGGGGATCACCCCGGTTTGTCCGGGCCGGGCGGCGGCGTGTCGCCGCGTCAGTCCTTCCCGCGGGCCTGCTTCACCGAGCCCACCACCCCCGCGACCGCCAGCAGCAGGCCGGCCGGCAGCAGCGAGAGGAAGAACGCGCCGAACAGGCTGGCGTCGCCGAGGAAGGCCTGCGCCAGGGTGTTCAGTACGAGCAGTCCGCCCGCCGCCGGCAGCGCCGCCTGCCAGGGGTGCTCGGCCGCCCACCGGCGCAGCCGCCGGTCGCCGGTGTCGCGCCGCAGTTGGCCGCCCACCGTGCCGACCAGGAAGAAGAAGAACAGCGCCCAGCCGGCCGGGCCGGCCAGCATGCTCAGCGACCAGTCCCCGGTGATCAGATCGATCCCCAGGGCTGTCGCCCCCACCACCGCGCCGACTCCCGCGGCCGTCCGCCAGGGGCCCACCGTCGCGGAGGCGACGGCCAGTTGCCGGTTCTCACGTCGGGACATGTCTCCGTGTGCCATACCTCCACGGTGCGCCCGACGGCTGCCCGGGGCCATAGGGGAGAACCCCGAGTTTCTCCCTAGGGCCCGTCTCGGCGGTCCAGGGGCTTCCCGCAGGGTGGACGCTCCCGCCGGGGGCGCGGGTGCGGTGCGAGGATGGCCGCAGCACCGGACGTAGGGAGCGGCCATGAGCGGCAGCGCAGCACACGGACAGAAGATCGCCTTCCTGGGCACCGGCAAGATCGGTGAGGCTCTGCTCTCCGGTCTGCTGCGGGCCGGCAAGGACCCGGCGGACGTCCTGGTGACCGCCCGCCGCCCGGAGCGCGCCGCCGAGCTGGCCGCGAAGTACGGCGTGGCGACCGCCACCAACGCCGAGGCCGCCAAGCTCGCCGACACCCTGATCCTGGCGGTGAAGCCGCAGGACATGGGCACCCTGCTGGAGGAGCTGGCGCCGCACGTCAGCCCCGACCGGCTGGTGATCTCGGCGGCGGCCGGCGTGCCGACCGCGTGGTTCGAGGACCGGCTGGCGGCCGGCACCCCGGTGGTCCGGGTGATGCCCAACACGCCCGTCCTGGTCGACGAGGGGATGAGCGTGATCTCCGGCGGCTCGCACGCCACCGAGGCGCACCTGGAGCGGGCGGAGGAGATCTTCCGCTCGGTCGGCAAGGCGCTGCGGCTGCCCGAGTCCCAGCAGGACGCGGCGACCGCGCTCTCCGGCTCCGGCCCGGCGTACTTCTACTTCCTGGTCGAGGCGATGACGGACGCGGGGATCCTGCTCGGCCTGCCCCGGCAGGTGGCGCACGACCTGATCGTGCAGTCGGCGATCGGCGCCTCGGTGATGCTGCGGGACTCCGGCGAGCACCCGGTGAAGCTGCGCGAGGCCGTCACCTCGCCGGCCGGCACCACCATCTCGGCCATCCGCGAGCTGGAGAACCACGGGGTGCGGGCGGCCCTGCTGAGCGCGCTGGAGGCGGCCCGGGACCGCTCGCGGGAGCTGGCGTCCGGCGGTAAGTAGGCCAGTAGGCTCGGACGTATGTCCTATGACTTGGTGATCTTCGACAACGACGGTGTCCTGGTGGACAGCGAGCCGCTCTCCAACCGGCTGCTGGCCGAGTACCTGACCGAGCTGGGCTACCCCACCACCATCGAGGACTCGTACCGGGACTTCATGGGCACCGCCGCGCACCGGGTCCATGACGTGATCGCCGAGCGGCACGACGGCGCCAGGCTGCCGGAGGGCTTCGACGAGCTGTTCCACGCCCGGGTGTTCGCCGCGTTCGACACCGAGCTGATCGCCGTGCAGGGTGCGGAGGCGCTGCTGAAGGCGCTTCGGCAGCGCTCCGTGCCCTACTGCCTGGCCTCCTCGGCGCACCACGCGTGGATCCGCACCGCGCTCGACGTCACCGGTCTGCGCGGCCACTTCGCCGAGGAGCGGATCTTCAGCGCCCAGGACGTCGGGGTCGGCAAGCCCGCGCCGGACCTGTTCCTGCACGCGGCCCGGACGCTCGGCGTGGACCCGGCCCGCTGCCTGGTGCTGGAGGACAGCGTCAACGGCGTGCTGGCCGCGCGGGCCGCCGGCATGGACGTGTACGGCCACACCGCGCTCACCGACCCGGCGCGGCTCACCGCGGCCGGGGCCACCGGCCTGATCGGCGGGCTGGCGGAGGTCTGCGCCCTGCTCGGCTGATCGCACGCGGCCGGTCGGACAAGGCCGGTCGCACGCGGCCGATCGCTCGTGCGCACCCCCTCCCCAAAAGCCGCGGCACCCCCTACGCTCTCGCAACATCGTCGTACCGGCCAGTAGCGAGGTGTGCGTGAGTATCGGGATACCGCCGCGGCTGCGGGCGGGCAGGGCCGCGCTCGCCGCGGCCTTCCTGCTCCAGGGCGTCACCTTCGCCCTGCTGGTCACCTGCATCCCCGAGCTCCAGGACCGGTACGGGCTGAGCGACGCGCTGCTGCCCGTCTTCCTGGCCGCGGTGCCGATCCTCGCGGGGGCGGGGTCGATCGCCTCCGAGCGGCTGGTGCAGCGGACCGGCGCCCGGGCGGTGCTGCGGGCCGTCCAGCCCGCCGTCTGCCTCAGCCTGGCGGCCGCCGGGCTCGGCGACACGCTCTGGCAGCTGGGGCTCGCCCTGGGCGCCTTCGGGCTGCTGGTCGGGGCACTGGACGCGAGTATGAACATGCTCGGGGTGGGCCTCCAGCACCGCTACGGGCGCTCGATCATGCTCGGCTTCCACGCCGCGTTCAGCCTCGGCGGGATCCTCGGCGCCGCCGTCGCGGGCCTCGGCTCGCACTACGACCTGGGCCTGCCCCTGCTGTTCGGCACGGCGGCCGCGGTGATCGCGCCGCTGGCCCTGCTGGCCGGCACCCGGTTCGCCGGGCCCGCCGAGCTCGGCGACGCCGTCCGGGAGGCCGCCGAGGCCGCCGCCCGGTCCATCCCCTGGCGCCCGCTGCTGCCGCTCTGCCTGGCGATGGCCTTCGCGTACATCGCGGACGCCTCGGTCTCCAACTACAGCGTCAAGTACCTCACCGACGGCCTCGGCAGCCCGGAGGACCTCGCCAAGCTGTCCTACCTCGGCTACATGGTCGCGATGCTGCTCGGCCGGGCGCTGGGGGACCGCGCGGTGCAGCGCTGGGGCGCCGTCCCGGTGGTCCGGGTCGGCGCCGCGCTGGCGGCCCTGGGCTTCGCGCTGGCCGCCGCCGCGCCCGGCACCTGGGCGGGCATCGCCGCGTTCACCGTGCTCGGCTTCGGGATCTGCGCGATCATCCCGCAGGTCTTCGCGGCCGGCGGGCGGCTCTTCCCGGCCGACTCGGACGCCGCGGTCGCCCGGCTCAACCTGTTCAACTACGTGGGCTTCCTGATCGGTTCGCCGCTGGTCGGCGCGATCGCGGACGCGGGCTCGTACCGCTGGGCGCTGCTCGCCCCGATGGTGCTGGTGCTCGCCGTGCTCCCGCTCGCCGACCGCTTCGCCCCGGCGCCCGCGCTCGAACCGGCGGCCGCCTGACCCTGCGGACCCCACCCGACGCCGGGCCTCAGGGCTCGCGGATCTCCTCCAGCGACTCCTGGAGGAGGGCCTTCGCCCGGGTGAACCAGTCGGCGAGCACGGCGACCTCGTCGGGGGAGTAGTCGGCGAACAGGGCGCCGATGCGCTCGTAGAACGGACCGTAGACCTGCAGGATGCGCGCCTGCGCGGTCTCCTCCATCACCACCCGGACCCGGCGGCGGTCGCCGGGGTCGGCCTCGCGGCGGGCGTACCCGGCCTTCTCCAGCCGGTTGAGCACTCCGGTCACCGCTCCGGTGGTCAGGTGCGCCTGCGCGGCCAGGTCGCCGGCGGCGAGCGGCCGGCCGGCCATCGCCGCCTCGATGACGAAGCCGAGGCAGGTCAGATCCGTGACGTTGAGGCCGAGCCGCGTCGCGATGTCCTGCTGGCCGAACTGCGCGAGCGCGATCATCCGGTCCATCGCGTACAGCGCCTGCTCGGCCGTCGCCCGGGGGCGCGGCTTGCCCTCCACAGGGAATCTCCTTAGCATCTAAGTTACTTAGCTCGTGAGATAAATCTTCTCCGCGCGGCTCGGAGCCGATCCGTCCGCGACCCACCCATCAGACCAAATGAGGAGACATGGGCGCACACGGCGATCACGACATGGGCCACACCGTCGCGGGCTGGACGGGGGTCGCGCTGGCGGTCCTGGGGTCCGCCGTGGCGGGCGCGGCGTTCATCGCGGGCTCGGCCGCCGGGCTCTGGCTCGGCGCCGCCCTCGTCCTCCTCGGCGCGCTCGCCGCCTGGCTGCTGCACCTGGCCGGCTGGGGCAAGGCCACCGGACCGCGCCCGCCCGGCCGCCGGCACTGGCGCGCCCGCGACGCCGCCGCCCCGGGCGGCCACCCCGACTGCCTCGGCTGCCGACTGGCGGGCCGCACGGGCCCGGTGGCCGCTCCCGCGCAGGTCGCGGCAGGCCGGCTCCCGGTGTAGGCCCGGCCCGGCAGGATCGGCCGGGCCGGGCCCAGCCTCCCGGCCGCGACCGGGGGCCGCCGGGACGCGCCCTGGCGGCCATCGCGCCCCGCCGACGCACTACCGTGGAGGCCATGCCCGAAGCCGAGCGTGACACCCCCTGCGGCCTGCACCTCTTCTGGGACGAGGCCGTCACGACCTACGACTTCGGCCCCGGCCACCCGATGGACCCGACCCGGCTGGCGCTCACCATGCGCCTGGTGGAGTCCCTCGGACTGAGCTCCGGGCCCGGAGTGACGGTCAGGTCCGCGCCCCCCGCCGGGGAGTCCACGCTGCGCCTGGTGCACACCCGCGAGTACGTGGCGGCCGTCAAGCACGCCGCCGCCCACCCCGACCAGCAGGACCACCGGCACGGGCTCGGCACCGACGACAACTGGGCCTTCCCCGCGCTGCATTCGGCCTCCGCGCTGATCGCGGGGCAGTCCGTCGCCGCCGCCGAGGCGGTCTGGCGCGGCGAGACCCCGCACGCCGTGAACTTCGCCGGCGGCCTGCACCACGCGATGCCCGGCAAGGCGTCCGGCTTCTGCATCTACAACGACCCCGCGCTCGCCATCGCCCGGCTGCTCGAACTCGGCGCCGAACGGGTCGCCTACGTCGACGTGGACGTCCACCACGGCGACGGCGTCCAGCAGGCGTTCTGGAACGACCCGCGGGTGCTCACCATCTCCCTGCACGAGCACCCCGCGACGCTCTTCCCGCAGACCGGCTGGCCCACCGAGACCGGCGGCCCCGACGCCCCCGGCTCCGCCGCCAACCTGGCGCTGCCCGCCGGCACCGGCGACTCCGGCTGGCTGCGCGCCTTCCACGCCTTCGTCCCCGACCTGCTGGCGGCCTTCCGCCCCCAGGTCCTGGTCACCCAGCACGGCGCGGACACCCACCTGGAGGACCCGCTCGCCCACCTCGCCGTCACCGTGGACGCCCAGCGGCTGATCGCCGAGGAGCTGCACGCCCAGGCCCACCGCCTCGCCGACGGCCGCTGGATCGCCCTCGGCGGGGGCGGCTACGCCGTCGTGGACGTCGTCCCGCGGAGCTGGACCCACCTGGTCGCCACCGCCGCCGGGCGCCCGGTCGATCCGGCCACCGAGACCCCGGAGGCCTGGCGCGCCGAGGTGTACCGGCGCTCCCGCCGCCCGGCGCCGCTGCGGATGACCGACGGCGCCCGCCCGTCCTGGCGGGACTTCGAGGACGGGTACGATCCGGCCGACCGGCTGGATCAGGCGATCCTCTCCGCGCGCCGGGCCGCCTTCCCCCACCACGGCCTACTGGCCTGAACCCCGGCCCCCGGTTGTGGAGGTGCCGGGAAGTGCGCACGTCCCCTGCGACAGACCGTTGAGCGGCTACGTACTGCAACAGGACTATCTCTCACCGTACGAGGACTGCGCTTCTCCCTCTTCCCACTGGTACCACCCATAACTACTCTGGGGATACACGTGTGCCGGTGGAGTCACCGGAGGGGAAGCCGGTGCCTTGCACACGGGTAAGGGTCGGGTGATGGTCATGAGTTCCGGCGAACGCCCTCTGCAGGAAGTCGTCTTCCTGACCGTGGCGGAGGTGGCCGCGGTCATGCGGGTGTCGAAGATGACGGTGTACCGCCTGGTGCACAGCGGAGAGCTGCCGGCCATCCGGGTCGGACGGTCCTTCCGGGTGCCCCAGCAGGCGGTGCACGAGTACCTCAAGGAGTCCTACGTGCGGCTCGAAAGCGCGTAGGACGCGGTCGGCGGGGCGGGGCTCACAGCCGGTGGGCCCCGCACCCGTTTGCCGTGGATTTCCCGCGAGTTTCCCGGTCAAAGGGACCACGATTACGGCCCTGGCCGAGTGGACGGTAGGCTAGGCCCTCCGTCAGTCGTATGGACTCCGTCTCTCACGGACGAGAGTCTCAGTGAGCGAGGGTTGTTCCGTGGGCTCTGTCATCAAGAAGCGTCGCAAGCGTATGGCCAAGAAGAAGCACCGCAAGCTTCTGAAGAGGACTCGCGTTCAGCGTCGCAACAAGAAGTAAGCGCCCCCGGCCGCGCCTCGCGCGCCAAGCGCTTCCACCGCCCGTCCAGGCCCTCGCGGCCTGGGCGGGCGGTGTCGTTTCACGGCCGAACAGGGCGGCGCGGTACGGTGCACGCAGGCCGCCGAGGCCGAGGAATGGGGTGCAGCACCGTGGGCATGGTCGTGCTCGTCACCGGCGTGGCCCGTCGTCTCGGGGCCCGCTTCGCCGACGAGATCCGCCGCCGCCCCGGCGTGGACCTGGTGGTCGGCGTCGATGTGCAGCCGCCCCGGCAGCCGCTCGCGGAGCCGGAGGGGCCGGCGGCCGAGTACCGCTTCCACCAGCTCGACCTGCGCCGCCCGGCGGTGGCCCGGGTGATCGCCGAGTACCAGGTCGACACCGTCGTCCACCTCAGCGTCAGCGCCACCGGCCTGGGCTCCACCAACCGCTCGTCGGTCAAGGAGTCCAACGTCATCGGCACCATGCAGCTGCTCGGCGCCTGCCAGAAGGCGCCCGGCGTGGGGCGGCTGGTGGTGAAGTCGACCACCGGCGTGTACGGCTCGGCCCCGCGCGACCCGGCGGTGTTCTCCGAGCGGACGCAGCCCAAGAACCTCCCCGGCGGGGGCTTCGCCAAGGACGCGGTCGAGGTCGAGGGCTACGTCCGGGGCTTCGCCCGCCGCCGCCCCGACGTCGCGGTGAGCGTGCTGCGGTTCGCCAACATCGTCGGACCGGGCGCGGACACCCCGCTCGGCGAGTACTTCGCGCTGCCGGTGCTGCCCACCGTCCTCGGCTACGACCCCCGGCTGCAGTTCGTCCACGAGGACGACGCGGTCGAGGTGCTCTGCCGCGCGGCCGTCGCCGCCCGGCCC
The DNA here is from genome assembly GCF_043202015.1 of Kitasatospora sp. NPDC048239. Lineage (NCBI taxonomy): Bacteria > Bacillati > Actinomycetota > Actinomycetes > Kitasatosporales > Streptomycetaceae > Kitasatospora > Kitasatospora sp. NPDC048239. The sequence continues at coordinate 195,092 of NZ_JBICZP010000010.1, forward strand.
GGCACGGTGAACACCGGCACCGTCAACGTGGCGGGGGAGGGCGTGCTGCTGCTCTCGCAGTGCGCCCGTCGGCTCGGCCGGCCGACCCTGCCGCTGCTGCTGCCCGCGATCAGCTGGATGGCGTCGGTGGCCCGGCAGACCAGGATGGTCGACTTCTCGCCCGAGCAGCTGCGGCTGCTCACCCACGGCCGGGTGGTGGACACCACGCTGCTGCGCGAGACCTTCGGCTACCAGCCGCGGTTCACCACCCCGGAGGCCTTCGCCGACTTCGCCGCCGCGCAGTCCGCCGGCCTGCTGCCGCCGGAGCGGCTCACCGCCGTCACCGACCGGCTGGCCGCGCTGCTCGGCCCCGAGCACGCCCGGCACTCCGGGCACCCGGGGCCCGTCGGGCCCCCCGCGCCGCCCACCCGTCCGAACCGACCCAGGAGCTGAACCCGCGATGAGTGCCGCAGCAGTGAACGCGACGGGCGAGGCCAAGGTCATCCCGATCGAGTCCGCGCCCAGCTGGAGCGAGCCGGACCGGCCCGCCGGCCTGGCCGACCAGCTGGCCGACGCCGTCGGCGGGGCGCTGGCCGGCCGGCTCGGCCCGGCCGCCACCCGGCTGCTCGGCAAGGGCTGGGAGGGCCGGGCCGCCGACGGGCTGGCCTTCCTGCGCCGCCGGATCACCGGCGACTACGAGGTGGACGAGTTCGGCTTCGACCGGGAGCTCACCGAGGAGGTGCTGCTCTCGCTGCTGCGCCCGCTCGCCGACAAGTACTTCCGGGTCGAGGTGCGCGGGATCGAGAACATCCCGGCCGAGGGCGGCGCGCTGATCGTCGCCAACCACTCCGGGACGGTCCCGCTGGACGCCCTGATGACGCAGGTCGCGATCCACGACCACCACCCGGAGCACCGGCACCTGCGGATGCTCGCCGCCGACCTGGTGTTCGTGCTGCCCGGCATCAACGAGCTGGCCCGCAAGGCCGGTCACACCCTGGCCTGCAACGAGGACGCGCAGGCGCTGCTGGAGCGCGGCGAGGTGGTCGGGGTCTGGCCGGAGGGCTTCAAGGGCATCGGCAAGCCGTTCTCCGAGCGGTACAAGCTCCAGCGGTTCGGGCGGGGCGGGTTCGTCGCCTCGGCCCTGCGGGCCGGGGTGCCGATCGTGCCCTGCTCGATCGTCGGCGCGGAGGAGACCTACCCGATGATCGGCAACTTCAAGACGCTGGCCCGGCTGCTGGGCCTGCCGTACGTGCCGATCACGCCGACCTTCCCGTGGCTGGGCCCGCTCGGCGCGGTGCCGCTGCCGACCAAGTGGACGATCCAGTTCGGCGAGCCGATCCCGACCGACCGCCACCCGGCGGAGGCGGCGGACGACCCGATGCTGGTCTTCGAGCTGACCGACCAGGTGCGGGAGACCATCCAGCACACCCTCTACAAGCTGCTGGTGCAGCGGCGCTCGGTGTTTTTCTGAGCCCGGCCTTCTGAGCCCGGCCTTCTGACCCCTGCGGCCTTCCGAGCCCTGCGCGGAGCCCTCCGGTACCGCGACGGTGAGCGGCCCGGGGCCCGGCGTGTGAACGCCGGGCCCCGGGCCGCTGTCCGTCGACCGCTGTCGGTCAGCCTCCCAGGATCCGCAGTCCGGGCAGCAGGCCCGGGATCAGCGGTGGCACGTCCACGCCCGGCGGGGCCCCCGTGGAGGCGCTGGGCGAGACCGACGGCTGCGGAGCCTGCTCCGGGGCCGGATCGGCGCTCGGTGACGGCTTGGCGCCGGTCAGCCCGCTGGTGAGGTTGTCGACCAGCCCGCCGACCGGGTCCGCCGGGTTGCTCGGCGCGCTGCTGGGCGCCGGTCCGCCGCTCCCGCCGCCGGTGGGCGTGCTCGCCCCGGCGCTCGGCGCCCGGTCGGCGGTGCCGGCCTTGCCGCCGCCGACCGCCGCTCCCGGTCCGCCCGGGGCCGCTCCGGCACCGGGCACGACGCTGCCGCCACCGGCCGGGGTGTCCGCCCGGCCGCCGGACGCGGGGCTGTCCGCGCCGCCCGACCCGACGCTCGGACCGCTGCCCTTGGCGGGCGGCTGGACCAGGCGCAGGGGCGCGACGTCCTCGCTTATGTCGTCGAAGAGCTGGTCCACCAGGTGGGCCTGCGGAATCAGCTGGACGGGCAGCTTGCTCTGCAGGTCGGTCCAGCGCCCGTCCTCGTCGTGGGCGAACCCGGCCAGCGTGCGCATCGGGTCGAGCGAGCCGTTGCTGCGGTAGACCGAACGCAGCAGCTCCCGGCCCTTGATGGCGTCGGCGTGCATGTCGTCGAGCGCGCGGCGGACCTGGTCGACCGTGCCCGGGCTGAGCGAGGTACCGGTGTCCACCCGCCCGATCAGGCTGTTGGCCTCGTCGAGCCGGGTGGAGGCGTGGTCGAGCAGCAGCTCGCCGCGCTCGCTGTCGGAGTCCGCGAGGTCCAGTCGGAGCCCTTCGAGACCGCGTTTCATGCCGTACAGCGTGTCCCCGGGGAGGGCGTTGGTACTGGCGGCGGCAGCGCCCGCGAGGCTGCCGACGGCGAGCCCGGCGACCAGCCCGCCGATCGCGAACCGGCGGCTCCAGCGGCCGCGGGGCGCCATCCGGACCGCCCGGTGGCGGCGCTGTCGGGGCACGACCGCGCCCGTCCCCCCGGCGAAGGCCTGCTCGAAAGCGGCCATCAGCTGGGCTCGTTGGACCGTCCGGACCTCCGGGTCCAGCTCCGGACCGGGCAGCGCACCGAGTGCGCCGGCCACGCCGATCAGCTCCGCCATGGCGGCCGAACCTGCGCCGGTGGAAGCGGTGTTGGCCGATTCGGCGTTGGCGGGGCCGCGTTGCTCTGTCTGGTGGGCCTCCAGCGCCTCGGCGAAGGCCTTCGCGCGCCGGTGCTCCAGCACGTTTGCCGTCACGGGCCACACCTCCCTTCGTCGTTGTCGACACCCCGGCCTGCCGGACGGTTGCCTCGGCGGGCCAAAGCCACTCCATCGGGTGAGAGGTCGCAATTCGACTTGACCGTACGCCTGGTGGAGGCTTGCACGCTGGCCAACGAGCGGTGCGGGCGGTCGGTTACGCACGGCTGATCATCGGACCGACCGTTCACCCGGACGTGTCGGACCGGCACCGACGGTGACGGTCCGGCGGGTATCTCCCCGCCGGCGCCAGCACTTGGTGCGCCGCTCACCGGGCGTCGGGCGGCAGCAGCCGGGCCAGCGTCCGGACGGCGCGGTACTGGAGGGTCTTGATGGCGCCCTCGTTCTTGCCCATGATCCGGGCGGTCTCCGCCACCGAGAGCCCCTGCAGGAAGCGGAGCGTGACGCACTCCTGCTGCTGCGGGTTGAGCCGGCGCACCGCGTCCAGCAGGGCGGCGTTGGAGAGCGACTCCAGGACGGAGTCCTCCGGACTGCGCTCGCACTCGTTGGAGTCCAGCATCTCGCCGGTGGTGACCTCCAGCCGGAACCGGCTGGACTTGAAGTGGTCGGCCACCAGGTTGCGGGCGATGGTGACCAGCCAGGCGCCGAAGTCCCGGCCCTGCCAGGTGAAGGTGCCGATCCGGCGCAGCGCGCGCAGGAACGTCTCGCTGGTGAGGTCCTCGGCGGTGGCCCGGCTGCCGACCCGGTAGTAGATGTAGCGGTAGACGGTGTCGGAGTAGTGGTCGTAGAGACGGCCGAAGGCCTCGCTCTCGCCGGCCTGGGCCCGTTCGACCAGCTCCATGATCGGGTTGTGCTCGGTCTCGTAGCCGGGGCTCGGGGTCGTCCTCGCCCGGCTGCGGCCGGTGGTGCCGGTCCGGCCGCGGGCGCCGGTACCGGTGGAGCCGGCCGCGGTGGTGCGCAGCGCGAGGCCGCCGGGGTGGGCGTGGGCCTGGCCGAAGGAGGCGCCGGCGGGCACGAGTTGGGGCGAGGTGGCGAGCTGGCTGAGGAGCAGGCTGCGCAACAGGTCGAGGCCGGTGGAGATCTGCCGGGCGGAGGCCGGGCGGCCACGGAGGCTGGTGCGGGAGCGCAGGGGCGCGGGCGACGGGCGGGAGGGTGCAGGCGCGTCGTTCCGGACGGGTGGGTACACGGGACTCCCAGAGGCAGAACTGTGGACGGATCACCTCCGCCTGCGCGGAGAGCACGGCCCCGCAGCCCGTCCGATAGGGGCGCGTGGGTGACGTGCATCCAGGAGAGAATAACGCTTTGTGCAATGACAGCTACACCGTGTGGTCGAAGTGGTCGTTTGGGATCCACATGGCGTGCATATTCGGCTGACACTGACCGAACGTGTCATCGTTCATCCGGCTCAACGTGATCGAACGGGTGCGCCGGGTGACATATTTGGCGGTCCGGCGGACGGTTTCCCTGTCTCAGGGCCCGGCAACCCCTGACTTTCCCGGGCTGGCGAACGATCAGAACCGGTCACTGGCTGGCAGGTTCGCAAGACGGGCGTGGACCGGCCTGCGGCGCGCGGGAGTTCGCCCGTACGAGCGGCCTGGTCAGCGCGTGGATTGACGGGTGGTCACCCGCGCAGGGGAGCCGGGCCCTGGTGCGATCCCGGGCGCGGCGCGCGGCGGTTCGGGGCGGTCGGGGGCGGCGCGGACCGACGGCGGAGCCGGCCGGCCCCGGGGGTCAGGCGCGGTGGCGGCGGTGCAGGGCCACCCCGGCGGCGGCCGCGCCCGCGAGGACGCCGAGCCCGGCGGCGGCCGGGAGGCCCACCCGGGCGGCCTTGCGCCCGGTCCGGAAGTCCCGGACCCGCCAGCCCTGGGTGCGGGCGTGTCGGCGCAGCGCGCCGTCCGGGTTCACCACGTACGGGTGGCCGACCAGCGAGAGCATCGGGATGTCGTTGGCCGAGTCGCTGTACGCGGCGCAGCGGTCCAGGTCGAGCCGCTCCCGGCGGGCCAGCGCGCAGACCGCGGCGGCCTTGGCCGGGCCGTGCAGCAGCTCGCCGACCAGGCGGCCGGTGTACAGGCCGCCCTGGGCCTCGGCGACGGTGCCGAGCGCACCGGTCATGCCGAGCCGTCGGGCGATCACCCGGGCCACCTCCAGCGGGGCGGCGGTGACCAGCCAGACCCGCTGCCCGGCGTCCAGGTGCATCTGGACCAGGGCGCGGGTGCCGGGCCAGATCTTGTCGGCGACGACCTCCTCGAAGACCTCCTCGCAGAGGTCCTCGAGATCGGCGGTGCGCTTGCCGGCGACCAGGCCGAGCGCGGTGTGCTGGGCGTCGGCCATGTGGTCCGGGTCCTCGGCGCCGTGCAGCCGGAACCAGGCCTGCTGCCAGGCGAACCTGGCGATGTCGCGGCGGGTGAGGAAGCCGCGGCGGTAGAGGCCGACCCCGAGGTAGAAGATCGCGGCGCCGCGCAGGATGGTGTTGTCGCAGTCGAAGAAGGCGGCGGCGCGCGGGTCGTCCGGCTCGGGGGTGTGGTTCCCGGCGGGCGCCTTGGGGGCCTTTCCGGCCCTGGGCTGCTCGGGCTGGGGCTCCGACGGGGGCTCCGGGCGGGCCGGGGCGGGGTGCGGCTCGGCGCGCAGGGCGGCCTCGGCGGCCGCGGCCGCGGCCTCGCCGGCCAGGGCGGTCCGCTCGGTGGTGGGACGCCTTGTCTGGGTGAGCCTTCGGAGCACGGCCATGGCACCGAGCATAGCCAGCCGGGCCGGGAGCGGCCGTGACGGCGGCGTGCCCCGGCGGTTAACAGCGCGTAGCCGACGGGCTGCCGGTGCGGTGGTCCGGCGGAGGGCGGGGCGGGCGCACAATGGCCGGGTGAGTCCACTGCTGCGACGTGACAAGAGCAAGAGCCCGAAGCCGGCCGACCGTACGGTGACCATGATCGGCAAGCCGGGCTGCCACCTCTGCGACGACGCCCGGGAGGTGCTCCTGCGGGTGACGGCCGAGCTGGGCGCGGCGTTCGAGGAGAAGGACATCACGCAGGACGAGGCGCTGTACCGCGAGTACGCGGAGCAGATCCCGGTGACGCTGATCGACGGCCGCCAGCACGACTTCTGGCGGGTCGACGAGCGCCGCCTGCGCGCGGCCCTGGGGGCATAGGGCGCGTCTTCAAACCCCCGCCGACCGGCGGGGGCGGTTCGCCGAATCGTTGTGAAGAATCCCGGTATCGGCCTGGGAGCGGCCGTGTTCGTCGGCTTACGATCGAACTCGTCTGCGCCCATGGGGGGCTGAGCACGCGAGGAGTGCCGCCATGCTTCCCGTCCCGACCCCGGGGATGCCCGCCACCGCGGCGGCCGGGGGCTTCGCGGTGGTGGACGTGGAGGCGACCGGCCGCAGCCCGTGGCGGCACCGGGTGGTCGAGGTGGCCGTGGTGCTGTTGGACGAGCGGCTGGACCCGCAGGCCGAGTTCTCCACGCTGCTCGACCCGCTGGGCCCGGTCGGCCCGACCCATGTGCACCGGATAGCGCAGGAGGACGTCGAGGGCGCCCCCCGCTTCCGCGAGATCGCGCCGAGGCTGCTGGAGCTGCTGGCCGGCCGGGTGCTGGTCGGCCACCACGTCACCTGTGACCAGGCCTTCCTGGATCGCGAGTTCGCCCGGATCGGCGTGCCGCTGCCGCCCGTCCCGCTGCTCTGCACCATGCGCCTGGCCCGCACGCACCTGCCGCAGGCCCGCGGCTTCGGCCTGGCGGCCAGCGCGGAGGCGGCCGGCCTCGGCTGGTACCCGGCGCACACCGCGCTGGGCGACGCCCGGGTCACCGCCGAGCTGCTGCGGTACTGCGTGCGGGCGGCGTCCGGCCGGCCGGACGACTGGGCGGGCCCGCTGCGCGAGGCCGCCCGGGTGCCGTGGCCGAGGCTGGGCCCGGCCCGGTCGCGGCCGTCCGGGGAGCCCGTCCCGCTGCTTCGCCGGGAGGCGCTGTACGGCCCCTGGCCACGTGGCGCACAGCCCCCGGCGGTGGTGCTGACAGAGACCGGTGCTATGGGGTCCCCGGCGTGATGCGCATCACTGTGCATGGACAAATCGGACACCATCTTTGTGCACACGTTCACAAACGCATAGCCTGGCTGCCAAAGCCCAGCTTCACCCACAGGAGCACCGTGGCAATCGGCCGATCACCACAGAGCAGTTCGCAGACGCCCGACCAGGGCGCCGCGCGCCGACCCTCGCGTGCCCGGGGAATCCCGGAGGCGACCGTCGCCCGCCTTCCCCTCTACCTGAGGGCACTCACCGCGCTCTCCGAGCGCTCGGTGCCGACCGTCTCCTCGGAGGAGCTGGCGGCCGCCGCCGGCGTGAACTCCGCGAAGCTGCGCAAGGACTTCTCCTACCTCGGCTCGTACGGCACCCGCGGGGTGGGCTACGACGTCGAGTACCTCGTCTACCAGATCTCCCGCGAGCTGGGCCTGACCCAGGACTGGCCGGTCGTCATCGTCGGCATCGGGAACCTCGGGCACGCCCTCGCCAACTACGGCGGCTTCGCCTCCCGCGGGTTCCGGGTCGCCGCCCTGCTGGACGCCGACCCGGCCGTGGTCGGCAGCAGCGCGGCCGGCCTGCCGGTGCGCCACATGGACGAGCTGGAGTCCATCGTGGAGAGCCAGCACGTCTCGATCGGGGTCATCACCACCCCGCCCGGCGCCGCCCAGCAGGTCTGCGACCGCCTGGTCGAGGCCGGCGTGACCAGCATCCTCAACTTCGCCCCGACCGTGCTGACCGTCCCGGACGGCGTGGACGTGCGCAAGGTGGACCTCTCCATCGAGCTGCAGATCCTGGCCTTCCACGAGCAGCGCAAGGCCGGCGAGGAGCCGGACCGCGCCGAGTCGGTGCTGGACCGCGCCCCCGGCCCGGTCCGGGCGGCCGCCGCCAAGCTGCGCCGCGCCGCCGGCGGCAGCGGCAAGGGCCGCTCGGCCGCCGAGCAGGCCAAGGACGCGGCCGAGCCGGCCAAGGGCAACCCCGGCGAGGGCGAGCGCTCCGCGGTGATGCCGGCATGAGAACCGAGAACCGCGGCACCAGGGGGCGGGCATGAGTCTTCTCGTCGTAGGACTGAGCCATCGCACCGCCCCGGTCGGCGTGCTGGAGCGCGCCGCGCTGACCGGCGACGTCCCGACCCGGCTGCTGCACGACGCGGCCGCCACGGCGACCGTCGGCGAGGCCGCGCTGCTGAACACCTGCAACCGGATCGAGCTGTACGCGGACGTGGACAAGTTCCACGCCGGCGTCGCCGAGCTGTCGCTGCTGCTCGCCCACCACAGCGGGGTGGACCTGGAGGAGCTGACCTCCCACCTCTACGTCCACTACGAGGACCGCGCCGTCCACCACCTCTTCTCGGTGGCCTGCGGCCTGGACTCGATGGTGGTCGGCGAGGGCCAGATCCTCGGCCAGCTGCGGGACGCGCTGGCCAAGGCCCAGGAGGAGCACACCGCCGGGCGCGGCCTGAACGAGCTGTTCCAGCAGGCCCTGCGGGTCGGCAAGCGCGCGCACAGCGAGACCGGCATCGACAAGGCCGGCCAGTCGCTGGTCACCTTCGGCCTGGAGCAGGTCGCGGCCGGTGCGGGCGAGATCGCGGGCAAGCGGGCCCTGGTGGTCGGCGCCGGCTCGATGAGCTCGCTGGCCGCCGCCACGCTGGTCCGCTCCGGCGTCGGCAGCCTGATGATCGCCAACCGCACGCCCGAGCGCGCCGAGCGGCTGGTCGAGATCCTCGGCCCCGGCGCGGCCCGGACGGTCGAGCTGGCCAAGGTCCCCGAGGCGCTGGCCGAGGTCGACCTGGTGATCTCCTGTACCGGCGCGGCCGGCGTGGTGATCAGGGCCGAGGACGTCGCCGCCGCCGTCGCGGCCCGCGACTCCCGGACGCCGCTGGCCTTCCTCGACCTGGCCATGCCGCGCGACGTCGACCACGCCGTGCACGAGCTGCCCGGCGCGCTGCTGGTCGACCTGGAGAGCCTCTCGCACGCCCACGCCGCCACCCCCGGCGCCGGGGACGTGGACGCCGTCTCCGGCATCGTGGCCGAGGAGGTCACCGCCTTCGGCGCCGCCCAGCGCGCCGCCCGGATCGCGCCGACCGTGGTCGCGCTGCGGGCGATGGCCTCCGACGTGGTCTCCGCCGAACTGGGCCGCCTCGACTCCCGGCTGCCCGGCCTGGACGAGCGCTCCCGTGCAGAGATCACCCAGACCGTCCGCCGCGTCGTCGACAAGCTGCTGCACGCCCCCACCGTGCGGGTCAAGCAGCTTGCCGCCGAGCCCGGCGGAGCCTCCTACGCGGACGCGCTGCGGGAGCTGTTCGACCTCGACCCGGCGGCCGTGCACGCGGTCTCCGGTACCCCGGTCGGCGCCCAGCAGCCCGCCGGCGGACCCCACGCCGTCGGAGGGGTCCGATGAACCGTCAGCCATCCCACGAGTACCACCGGGACGATCACCTCATGAATGGTCAACCACTCTCCGACCAGGCCCCGGCCGCCACCGCGCCACTGCGGCTCGGCACCCGGCGCAGCGCGCTCGCCATGGCCCAGTCGGGCATGGTCGCCCGCGAGGTGACCAGGCTCACCGGGCGCCCCGTCGAGCTGGTGGAGATCACCACCTACGGCGACACCTCCCGGGAGGCGCTGGCCCAGATCGGCGGCACCGGCGTGTTCGTCTCCGCCCTGCGGGACGCTCTGCTGGAAGGCCGGATCGACTTCGCCGTGCACTCGCTGAAGGACCTGCCCACCGCGGCCCCCGAGGGCCTGGTGCTGGCGGCCGTCCCGCAGCGCGAGGACTCCCGCGACGCCCTGGTGGCGCGCGAGGGCCTGACCCTGGACGAACTGGTCGAGAAGCTGGCCGGCGCCGGGCGCACCGCCCGGATCGGCACCGGCTCGCCGCGCCGGACGGCCCAGCTGAACGCCTGGGCCGCGGCCCGCGGCGGCGCGCTGGAGACCGTCGCGATACGCGGCAACGTGGACACCCGGATCGGCTTCGTCGCCTCCGGTGAGCTGGACGCGGTGGTCCTCGCCGCGGCCGGTCTGAACCGGCTCGGCCGCGGCGCCGAGATCACCCAGCACCTCGACCCGGAGCTGATGACCCCGGCCCCCGGCCAGGGTGCGCTCGCCATCGAGTGCACCGCCGCCGACACCGGGCTGGCCGCCGAGCTGGCCGCCCTCGACCACGCCCCCACCCGGGTCGCGGTGGCGGCCGAGCGCGCCCTGCTGGCCGCCCTGGAGGCCGGCTGCTCCGCACCGGTCGCCGCCCTGGCCACCTGGGGCCACGAGTACGAACTGCGGCTGGAGGGCGTGGTCGGCACCGTCGACGGCGCCACCCTGCTGAAGATGTCCGCCGACGGTCCGATCGTCCTCGACGAGACCGCCGAGCAGCAGGCGACGGCCCTCGGCCTCGCCCTCGCCGCCCGGCTGCTCGACGCGGGCGCGGCCGCCCTCATGGGGGAGCGAGCCCGATGAGCCCCACCGCTGCCACCGACCTTCCGTTCCCGGCCGACAGCCCCTTCCCGGGTGACGGCTCCTTGCGGGGTGGGGCCGCCCCCGGCCGGTGCACCTTCCTGGGCGCGGGCCCCGGGGACCCGGGCCTGCTGACCCTGCGTGCGGTCGAGGTGCTGTCCTCGGCCGACATCCTGGTCGCGGACCCGCTCACCGCGGCCGCCGTGCGCAGCCACTGCCCGGCCGGCGTGCAGGTGCACACCCCCGGCGCCGAGGCCGCCGAGTTCGACCTGGCCGCGCTGGTCGCCGAGGCCGTCCGGTCCGGCAAGCACGTGGTGCGGACCGTCGACGGCGACCCGGGCCTGGACGGCTGCGCGGCCGAGGAGATGCTCAGCTGCGCGGGCGGCGGCATCCCGTTCGAGGTGATCCCGGGGGTCGCCCAGTCGGTCGGCGTGCCCGCCTACGCCGGTGTGCCGCTGCGCGGCGGCAACGGCACCGACGTCCGGTTCGTGGACGGCGCCGCGCTGCTCGCGGGCAGCCCGGTGGACCTGGGCGCGCCGGAGACCACCCTGGTGGTGCGCACCACCCTGGGCCAGCTGCCGGCCACCGCCAACGCGCTGGTGTCCAACGGCCGCAAGCCCGAGTCCGCGCTGAGCGCGACCCTGTCGGGCACCACGACCCGTCAGCGCACCTTCACCGCCACGCTGGCCACCATCGCGGCCGACCTGAAGGCCGCCCGGGTGCTGCCCTCGCCGGTCTCCGCCCCGGTGGACCCGGCGACCTCGGTGATAGCCGTGGTCGGGGAGCAGGTCGCACACCGCTCCTCGCACTCCTGGTTCGAGACCAAGCCGCTGTTCGGCTGGAACGTGCTGGTGCCGCGCACCAAGGAGCAGGCCACCGGCCTCTCCGAGCAGCTGCGCTCGTACGGCGCGGTGCCGCAGGAGGTGCCGACCATCGCGGTCGAGCCGCCGCGCACCCCGCAGCAGATGGAGCGGGCCATCAAGGGCCTGGTCACCGGCCGCTACGAGTGGATCGCCTTCACCTCGGTGAACGCGGTGCGCGCGGTACGGGAGAAGTTCGAGGAGTACGGCCTGGACGCCCGGGCGTTCGCCGGGATCAAGGTCGCGGCGGTCGGCGAGACCACCGCGCAGGCCCTGGTGGACTTCGGCGTGAAGCCGGACCTGGTGCCCTCCGGCGAGCAGTCCGCGGCCGGGCTGCTGGAGGACTGGCCGCCCTACGACCCGGTGTTCGACCCGATCGACCGGGTGCTGCTGCCGCGGGCCGACATCGCCACCGAGACCCTGGTGGCCGGCCTGGTCGAGCTCGGCTGGGAGGTCGACGACGTGACGGCGTACCGGACGGTGCGCGCGTCCCCGCCGCCGGCCGAGACCCGCGAGGCGATCAAGGGCGGCGGCTTCGACGCGGTGCTCTTCACCTCGTCCTCGACCGTGCGCAACCTGGTCGGCATCGCCGGCAAGCCGCACAACGTGACCGTGATCGCCTGTATCGGCCCGGCCACCGCCAAGACCGCCGAGGAGCACGGCCTGCGGGTCGACGTGATGGCCCCGGCGCCGTCGGCGGCCGCGCTGGCCCAGGCCCTGGCAGACTTCGGGGCCAAGCGCCGCGATGCCGCGACCGCCGCGGGTGAGCCGGTCTACCGGCCCAGCGAGCGCCGGCCCGGCTCGCGCCGCAAGGCCCGCTGAGGCCCTGCCGTTTCGAGAAGTCTGCGGCCGGGGGCGGCCACCCGTCGCCCCCGGCCCCGCACAACCGTTCGGAGAGAGAAGCCGTGTCCGCTGAATTCCCGTTCGTACGCCCCCGCCGACTGCGCTCGACGCCGGCGATGCGCCGCCTGGTCGCCGAGACCCGGCTGCACCCTGCGGAGCTGATCCTGCCGCTGTTCGTCCGCGAGGGCGTCAGCGACCCGGTCCCGGTGAGCTCGATGCCGGGCGTGGTCCAGCACACCCGCGACACCCTGCGCAAGGCCGCGGTCGAGGCCGCCGAGGCGGGCCTGGGCGGCCTGATGCTGTTCGGCGTCCCCGAGGTGCAGGACGCGGTCGGCAGCGAGGGCACCAACCCGGACGGCATCCTGCAGCAGGCGATCCGCGACGTGGTCTCCGAGGTCGGGGACGCCCTGGTGGTGATGTCCGACCTCTGCCTGGACGAGTACACCGACCACGGCCACTGCGGCGTGCTGGCGGCCGACGGCAGCGTCGACAACGACGCGACGCTGGAGCGCTACGCCGAGATGGCCCGGGTGCAGGCCGACGCGGGCGTCCACCTGGTCGGCCCCTCGGGGATGATGGACGGCCAGATCGCGGTGGTCCGCCGGGCCCTGGACGAGGCCGGGCACCAGGACACCGGCATCCTCGCCTACACCGCCAAGTACGCCTCGGCCTTCTACGGCCCGTTCCGGGAGGCGGTCGGCTCCTCGCTGAAGGGCGACCGCAAGAGCTACCAGCAGGACCCGGCGAACGCCCGGGAGTCGCTGCGCGAGCTGGAGCAGGACCTCGCCGAGGGCGCGGACCTGGTGATGGTCAAGCCCGCGATGGCCTACCTGGACATCCTGCGGCAGATCGCCGACGCCTCGCCGGTCCCGGTGGCGGCGTACCAGGTGTCCGGCGAGTACGCGATGGTCGAGGCGGCCGCGGCCAACGGCTGGATCGACCGCGAGCGCATGATCATGGAGACGCTGACCTCGATCCGCCGGGCCGGCGCCGAGCAGATCCTCACCTACTGGGCGCTGGAGGCGGCCGCGATGCTCAAGTAGCGTCCGGCGCACCGCACGACGAAGGCCGGGCCCCCCGCGCGGGGGCCCGGCCTTCGCGGCTGTCCGGGGGGTCAGCCGACGTGGGCGAAGCCCTCCTCGCCGCCGAGCGCGTCGGTGGAGGTGGCGGCACCCCAGCCGTGGGCGCCGGCGTGGATGTGGGACGTGTGCGCGAGGCCCCACCACTCGCCGGCCGCGAACACCGGGTGCGCCGAGGCGACGAACTCGCCGCCGCCGGCCAGGCCGACGTGGGCGAACGCCGGCGTGGCGACGCCCGCCAGCGCCAGCGCGCCGAAGGCGGTGAGCGCGGCCTTGCCCAGCTTGCTCTTCATGGAACTTCCTCTCCTGAGGGGGGTTCGGTCATTACACGTGATCACACGCGACCGTCCTCGGCGCTCCCGCACGCGCCGCAGTGACGGCATGTCACCCGGACGGACCGTCCGGTCCATTCATCGCACAAGCCCGGAGGGCCCGGGGAAACCTCCCCGGGCCCTCCGTCCGTGCCGTGCCCCCTGATCAGCCGATCAGGTGCGAGACACCCGCGTCGCCCGAGGACTGGGTGTTCTGGCCGACGTTGCAGATCTGCTTCGGGGTGCTGTTCAGGATCGGCACCTCGACCGGCACCGCGACACCGACGACGGCGACCGCGATGTTGTGGACCTCCGGCAGGCAGACGTTGGCGTTGTCCAGGGTGTGGAAGTTCGGGCTGCCGTTGCCGTGGGTGCCGGTCTGGTTGGTGCCGCCGTTGCCCTGGGCCGAGACGGCGGAGCCGTCCGAGTCGGCGATGGCGGAGGCGGAGCCCGCGGACATCGCGAGGGCGGCGACGGCCAGGCCGGCGGCGGCGAAGGACTTCTTGATCATTTCCGGTTTTCCTCTCGGGGTGAATCGGGGAGCGATTCGAAGGGTGGTTCAGGAGGGTGGAGCGGTGGAGCGGTGGGACGCGAGGGTCAGCCGACCAGGTGGGAGACGCCCGCGTCGCCCTTGCTCTGGGTGCCCTGGCCCTGGGTGCAGTACTGCTTGCCACCGCTGTTGGCGATCGGGACCTCGACCGGGACGGCCACACCAAGCACACCCACGGCGATGTTGTGGATCTCGGGGAGGCAGACGTTCGCGTTGTCCAGGAAGTGGAAGTTCGGGCTGTTGTCGCCGACCGTGCCGGTGAAGTTGGTGCCGCCGTTGCCCTGGAGGGAGGCGGCGGCACCATCCGAGTCGCCGATGGCCGAGGCGGGGGCCGCAGCCATGGCCAGCGCGGCCGAGACGAGGCCGGCAGCGGCGAAGGACTTCTGGATCATGGGGAGATCCCTCTCTGAAATGCTTTTGGTTTCCGTGCGGACAACGCGTTCAACGCTCAGACCCGGTCTGCGTCACTGACATTCAGATCAAAGAACGACGGCACGGAAGGTTACGGGGATTTTTGAAAAGAGTCCGGGAGGCTCGTCGGCGAAACGCTTTCCGGTCGGATTATTAGGCCGAATCGGTTAACCGCCGCAATCCGGGCTCCAGGTCGCTCGTTGAGGCAGATTGCTTTCGGCTGCTCCCCGCAGCCGTCCGCTTTCGGCTGCTCCCTCGCAGCCGTCTCAGAGGTCTCCAGACGGACAGGCAGAACGGTGAAGAGCATGAAGTTCTCCAAGCGGGCCGGCGCGATGCTGCTGGCGGTCGGTGCGGGCGTACTCGCCTCCCAGGGGGCGGCGTCGGCCGCCTCGGTGGGCCCCGAGCAGGTCGGGGCCGTGGAGGACGCGCTGGCCACCCAGCAGGTACCGGCCGACGTGCCGCTCTCCCCGCTGGGCAGCCGGGTCACCGCCGGCATCCCGACCTCGCTGGTGATGCCCGCCGTCCCCGGCCGGACCACCGGCGGCGAGTTGATCCCCGACCGGATCGTCCCGGCGCTCGGCATCGGCAAGGTCGGCCCGACCGCCAAGGCCGAGCTGCCGCTGCCGCTGGTCGACCAGGGCGCGGACCTCGGCGAGGTGCTGCTGGAGGCCCCCAACACGCCGCTGCACGCCGACACCCCCGGGATCGGGGTCGGCAAGCCGCTGGCCCTCGCCCAGGACGGCACCGGCCAGCTGGCCGACGGCCGGCTGAAGGTCGACGAGCTCGACCCGCGGCTGATCACCGGGGCCGTCCAGGTGGTCCCCGGGGCCACCGCCAGCCTGGGCAAGGAGGACGACCGGATCTCGGTCACCGACTCGGTGGACAACCTGGCGACCACCACGACCGCCACCACCACCGGCGTCCTCCAGCAGGCCGCGCTCACCGGGCTCGGCCAGCTCTGACCGGGCCCGGCCCGGCGGCCCCGGCCCTGTGCCGGGCCCTGCGCCGCGGCTGAGCGCCGTCTCCGGCACGCGTGAGCCCCGGTGTCCCCTCCGGACGGGACACCGGGGCTCACGCGTGCCGTTGGGCGTGCGGGCGACCGGGCTCAGCCCGGCAGCACCCCCAGCAGCGGGCCGACGGCCGGCAGGTCGCGCGGGCCGCCGCCGGCGCTGAGCGGACCGGTCAGCGTGCCGGTGCCGATCGGGGCCAGACCGGAGTTGTCGGGCTGGACGGTCGCGCCGTTGTTCAGCACGTCGGCGGAGGAGTTGGCCCACGGGTCCAGGCGCAGGTCCTTGAGCGGTGCGATGCCGTAGCCGAGGCCGGCGGTCGTGCCGCCGAGCGCCTGGCCGACGTCGGTGCGCTGGAGGTTGGTACCGCTCTGGTTCGGCGCCGCCTGCGCCGAGCCCGCGCCGAGCAGCATCGCGGCGCCCAGGGCGGCGGCGAGGCCGGCCCCGCTCATCTTCGAAGCCATGCGGAATCACCCTTCGGGGGATGGGGTCCGGGCGGTCGGTGTGCGCCCGGGATGCCGAACGGCCCCTCGGCCGGAGGGCCGAGGGGCGGTCAGGTCTGGGCTCGTGCCGATCAGGAGATCAGCAGTCGTCCGCGTGGTGCGGGTGCGCTTCCACGTTGGCGCAGCTGTTGCCGAACGCCGGGTTGAGCAGGCCGATCACGTTCACGGAGTTGCCGCACAGGTTGATCGGCACGTGCACCGGCACCTGGACCTGGTTGCCGGAGACGACACCGGGGGAGCCGGCGGCGACGCCCTCGGCGCCGGAGCTGGCGGCGGCGGAGCCGGCACCGGCCAGCACCACGCCGGCCGCGGCAGCGGTGAGGACAGCGGCCTTCTTCACGTTCTGCATGGGGGTTGATCTCCTAGATCACACACGGGTGGAGCGCGCCGCACCCCGCCGGGCGGCGGAGTGCGGCACGGGCTCGGTGAATCAGCAGTCGCCCACTGGGCGACCGCGGGTTCAGCCGATGTTGGCGCAGTGGTTGCCGAACGCCGGGTTGAGGATGCTGACGACGCCGATCGAGTTGCCGCAGACGTTGACCGGGATGTGCACCGGGATCTGGATCTGGTTGCCGGAGAGCACACCCGGGGAGCCGGCGGCGACGCCCTCGGCACCGGAGCTGGCGAACGCGCCGCCGGCCGCGCCGACGACCAGGCCGGCAGCGGCGAGGGACAGGGCGGCGGCCTTCTTGAAGTTACGCATGTTCTTCCTCCGTTTTCTGCCCGACGGATTGGAAATGTCGGGGGCCGGGCGAAAGGGAATCATCGCCCGTTGGCTTCTGGAATGCCGTGCATTGTCACTCCGGCGGCCCAAATGGCGTGTTTCGTCCGTGGCTTGGACGATGTACGGCCGCCTCGTTCCCGCACCTCGCGAACAATTCCCGCACGGCGGGGGACGATTCGTGCAAAGGCGCGACCAGGAGGGCCCCCGTACCGGTCCGCGGCCCGTGGCGGAACGCGGACCGGTACGGGGATCTCCCGGGAGTCACTGAGCCGCCCGGCGGTCACGGCCGGGCGGTCGTCGGGGGAGCCGTCAGGCGTTGGCGCAGCTGTTGCCGAACGCCGGGTTGAGCAGGCCGATCACGTTCACGGAGTTGCCGCACAGGTTGATCGGCACGTGCACCGGCACCTGGACCTGGTTGCCGGAGGCCACGCCGGGCGAGTTCGCCGCGACACCCTCGGCGCTGGCGCCGTGGGCGTGGTGGGCGGCGGCGGCGCCGGCACCTGCGACCAGCAGGGCGGCGGTGGCCGCGGTGCCGAAGGCGGCGTGGGCGAGCTTGCGCATGGTGCGGTACTCGATTCGTGAGAGGGCCTGGGTGGAGCGGGTTCCGCCAGGGAGAACGAGGCAGCGCCCGGGGGGAAACGGTCGGACTGCCTGATCACCCGAATGCCCGGGAGCGCGCCGCCGTTGGGCCGGTCGGGTGACAGTGGGCCCGGTCTCGCAACCGCCCCCGGGAGGGCTCGTTGGAGATGTCGCACTCCCCGTGCATCTCTGTCGATAGTCAGGAGGCTCATATGAGCATCAAGAAGACGGCCGCCGTCGGCGCCGCCGTGGTGGGCATCGTTGCGGCCGGTGCCGGTTCCGCGATGGCCAGCTCGGGCGCGGAGGGCGTTGCCGCCGGTTCGCCCGGCGTCATCTCCGGCAACCAGGTCCAGGTCCCGGTGCACGTTCCGGTCAACCTGTGCGGCAACACCATCGACATCATCGGTCTGCTGAACCCGGCGTTCGGCAACCACTGCGTCAACGCGGGCTGACCCACGCCCGGTTCGGCCGGCGTGAGCCGCCGTCCTTCGCCTCCCTCCTGGGGCGCGGGGCGGCGGCTCGCCGCGTTTGCGGCCCTGGTCCGCCGCCACCCGAGGGCGGCAACTCCCGGTGCTGTCACAAGCCTTGTTGCGTTACTTGTCAGTACTTAGAATATGAGACCTGCTCACCTTTCTTGCTCCGCGCCCCTGCCCGGCGCCCGCGCCCGGCAGTTCCGCTCCGAGCCGTCCGGCACCCCAGGCCGGGCGGTCCCCCTCCTCGCAAGGAGTCGTGTGTGATCAGGTCACGATTGTCGGGTGCGCGGCGAAGCCGGTCGGCGGCGCGCCGCTCCCCGTACGGCGCACTGCTCGCGGCGGGCGCCCTCATCGCCACCCTCGGCCTGGCCGGCGCCCCCGCCGCCCTGGCGGACACCGCCCCGGCCGCCGCCGGCACCGCCCGTCCGGCCGCGATCGTCGCCCTCGGCGACAGCGCCATCTCCGGGGAGGGGGCCGGAACCGACACCGGCGACGGCTACTTCCCCGAGACCGACAGCCCCACCAACTACTGCCACCGGCACCCCAAGTCGGAGATCTTCGTCACCGGCATCCCCGGCGTCACCCCGGTCGACCTCGCCTGCTCCGGCGCCCAGACCGGCGACCTGGTCAGCGACCCCGAGCTGGCCAAGATCACCGGACCGGGCAGCGGGGACTTCGGCGAGCGCAAGCAGGACGTCCAACTCGCCGAGGCGGCGGGCAGGTACGACGTCAAGATGGTCGTCGTCACGATCGGCGCCAACGACGACTTCGACTTCAGCGGCATCATGATGCACTGCCTCGCGCAGTACTTCCCGATCCCCAAGGACCAGGGCTGCCGCGACACCATCGGCAGCGAGGACATCGCCCAGCGGGCCAAGCGGGTCCAGCCCAAGGTCGTCGCCGTGCTGCAGAACATCCGTCAGACCATGCGCGGGGCCGGCTACGCCGACTCCTCCTACCAGCTGGTCTACCAGTCGTACTTCAACCCGATCACCCCGGACATCCGGCGCAACGACTACATCGGCAAGGTCGCCGACGGCTGCCCGGCCTTCCCCGAGGACCTCGCCTGGGGCCACAACTGGGTGGTGCCGGTCTTCAGCGACACCCTGCGCGCCGCCGCCGAACAGGTGCCCGGAGTGCGGTACCTGGACCAGCGGCGGGTCGCCTTCGGCCACGAGGTCTGCGCCGAGTGGACCAGCTCGCCCTACGAGTACAGCAACGGGGACGTCATCAACCTCTCCGAGTGGGTGCGCAACGGCTGCGACCAGCAGATCGGGATCCCCGGCCTGTGCATGAACATGGTCCGCCAGTCGTACCACCTGCGGGTGGCCGGCTACCGCGGCGAGGGTGTCTGCCTCGGCCAGTTCTACGCCCGGCCCGACCAGCAGCAGGCGTACTGCACCCTCAACCAGCAGAACACCACGTCCATCGAACCGCTCACCCCCGGCCGGCCGTTCGCCGACGCGCCCGAGGACGGCGCCTGGTACCAGCTCGCCAACGCGGCCGACGGCAAGGTCCTCGACCTCACGGGCGGCGGCACCTACGGCGACTCCACCAACGGCCGCGGCGCCATCACCTACACCGCCACCGGCGGGCTCAACCAGTCCTTCGTCCTGGAGGCGAAGCAGGGCGGCGGCTACGAGCTCGACTTCAGCGGCAACCGCGACATGTGCCTGGACGCCAACGCCGCCTCCACCGCCCCCGGCACCCGGGTGCAGCAGTGGCGCTGCAACGGCGGCGGAAACCAGCACTGGGTCTTCAAGCCGACCGGCGACGGCCGCTACAAGCTGGCCGACTCCCAGGACCAGAGCAAGGTCGTCACCGCGAGCGGCACCCTCGACGCCAAGGGCAACCGCCTGGTCCAGCTCGCCGTCGACACCGGCGCCCCCGAGCAGCTCTGGCAGCTCACCAAGCTCGGCATCGTCTACCTCCACGGCTGACCGGCCACGCCCGTCGCCGCCCCGTCTGCCGGATCCGGCAGACGGGGCGGCGCGGTCCCCGATCCCCGGGCGCCACGTACGGAAGGTTGGCTCGGGCCGTCGAACCCCTGTGCCGTAGGCTCGCTCGACGGCGTCGCGATCGCGGCCGCGCCGATCACGAGCGGGGGCGGGGAGTCCAGAGCTGATGAGCACGGCATCGAGCACACCGAGGACGTCGGGTACCGAACCGGCGAGCGCGGAGCCGTCCGGCGTCGGGACGGAGCCCGCGGACACGCGCCGCCAGGGCCGGTTCGCGGCCGCGGTCGACCGCTTCGCGCCCGCGCTCGGCGCGTACGCGGTGGTGAAGGCCACCGGCCTGACCGTCTTCATGCTGCTGCTCTCCCACACCGGGGACTTCCTCAAGAAGGACCCGGGCCGCGGCGGCGGCGCCCGGCCGTGGGACGTCCTCGGCACCTGGGACGGCATCTGGTACCAGCGGATCGCCGAGTCCGGCTACGACCCGCAGCTGATCCCGCTGCACGGCTACCCGCTGGCCTCGTACTACGAGAACTCGGCCGCGTTCTTTCCGCTCTACCCCTGGCTGATGCGGCTGGTCTCGGCCGTCACCGGCCTCGGCCCGTACGGCGCGGGCATCGTGGTCTCGGTGCTGGCCTCCTTCGTCGCCGCGGCCGGCATCTTCGCCGTGGCGGACCGGCTCGGCGGCTTCAAGGCGGGCGTGATCGCGGCGATGATCTGGGGGCTGTTCCCCGGCTCGGGCGTGGAGTGGGCGGTCTACTCGGACTCGCTCTTCGTCGCCCTCTCCGCCTGGGCCTGCTACTGCGTGATGACGCACCGCTGGCCGGCGGCCGGCGTGCTCGCCCTGGCGGCGGGCCTCAACCGGCCGACGGCCGCGGTGCTGATCGCCGCGGTCTCGATCGCCGCGCTGGTGGCACTGATACGGCGTACGGACGGCATCGCACGCCCCCTCTTCGCCATGCTGATCACCCCGTGGGGCCTGCTCTGGTACGTCGCCTGGGTCGGCTACCGGATGGGCGACTGGGGCGGCTACTTCAAACTGCAGCGCGGGGCCTGGAACCGCTACTTCGACTGGGGCGCCTCCACCTCGCAGAGCTTCCTGGACGTGATCACCGGGCACTGGAGCTTCTGGCAGTCCAACCCCGTCCCGGACCTCATCGCGGTGGCCCTGCTGATCGCCCTGCCGGGCCTGCTGGTGCTGCTGCTGCGGGTCCGGCCGCCGCTGGTCCTGATCGTCTACACGCTGCTGACCGTCTTCACCGCGCTGAGCAGCAACCAGATCTTCGGCAACATCTCGCGCTACCTGCTGCCGGCCTTCCCGCTGTTCATCGGGCTGGCGATCGCGCTGCGCCGGCTGCGGCTGCCGACCCTGGTCGGCCTGTTCGCGCTGCCGGCCGTCGCCTCCGGCTGGTACGCGGGCTACGCGCTGTTCGAGCTGGGCATTCCGTAGACCGTGAGCGGCCCGGCGGCCCGAGGGAGGAGCCGGCCGCCGAGGGGGCCGTCAGGTGGTTGGTCAACGGGATCATCCGCGAGCAGACGGCGTTGCTAACCTCGGAAGCATGACGACGAGCCTTCCCGTGCGCCAGATCCGCGACCTCTCCGGCCTGCTGGACCATGCCAGTCACGTCCTGGCGACCAGGATGGCGGCCGCCTTCACCGAGCTCGGGATCACCCCGCGCGCCTACTGCGTGCTGTTCCACGCCCAGGAGGCCGAGCGCACCCAGATCCAGCTGGCCGAGCTCTCCGACCTGGACAAGACCACCATGGTCGTCACCGTCGACGAGCTGGAGAAGGCCGGCCTGGCCGAGCGCCGCCCCTCGGCCACCGACCGGCGGGCCCGGATCATCTCGGTCACCGAGGCGGGGGCCCGCGCCGTCGAGCAGGGCACCGCGATCGCCGACCGGGTGCACCGGGAGGTGCTGGAGTCCCTGCCAGAGCCCGAGCGGGGGGTCTTCGTCTCGGCGCTCTCCCGGCTGGTGGACGGGCACCTGGCGGAGCCGGTGGAGAGCGAGCGCCCGGTGCGGCGGGCCCGTCGCGCCCGGGGCTGAGCCGGTCGGGGCTGAGCCGGTCCGGAGCCGGGGAGCGTGCGGGGCATCTGCTCCCGAGAAAGATAGTCCCGAACAAAACTATCTGCTAATGTTTTACCCGGTACTCGACGAACCGGGAGACCCACCATGACCACGCACGCCCCGACCAAGCCCGCCCCGGGCCGAGCGGCCGCGAACGCAGCGGCTCCGAGCTCGCCGGCCCCCGTCCGCTCCCGCCTGCTCGCCCTGGCGGTGCTCTGCGCGGGCATGCTGATGATCATCCTGGACGGCAGCATCGTCACCGTGGCCCTCCCGGCCATCCAGGACGACCTGCACTTCTCGCCCGCGGACCTCACCTGGACGGTCAACGCCTACCTGATCGCCTTCGCCGGCCTGCTCCTGCTGGCCGGCCGGCTCGGTGACCTGATCGGGCGCAAGAAGGTCTTCGTCGCGGGCATCGCCCTCTTCACCGCCGCCTCCCTGCTCTGCGCGGTCGCCACCGGCCAGGGCATGCTGATCGCCGCCCGCTTCCTCCAGGGCGTCGGCGGCGCGATGGCCTCCGCGGTCAGCCTCGGCATGATCGTCACGCTCTTCCCCGAGCCGCGTGAGCGCGGCCGGGCGATCGGCGCCTTCAGCTTCGTCGGCGCGGCCGGCGCCTCGATCGGCCAGGTCCTCGGCGGCGTCCTCACCGAGGCGCTCAACTGGCACTGGATCTTCCTGATCAACCTGCCGCTCGGCCTCACCGCGGCCCTGCTCGCCGTGCGGGTGCTCGACTCCGACCGCGGCCCCGGCCTGCGGGCCGGCGCCGACACCCTCGGCGCCGCACTGATCACCGCGGCCCTGATGCTCGGCATCTACACGATCGTCGGCACCGGCACCCACGGCTGGACCTCCGCCCGCACCCTCGGCCTCGGCGCGCTCGCGCTCCTGCTGCTGGCCGGCTTCCTCTTCCGCCAGGCCCGCGCCGCCCACCCGCTGCTGCCGCTGCGGATGTTCCGCTCACGCAACGTCTCCGGCGCCAACGCGGTGCAGGTCCTGGCCATCTCCGGGATGTTCGGCTTCCAGATCCTGGTCGCGCTCTACCTGCAGAACGTGCTCGGCTACGGCGCCGCCGCCACCGGTCTCGCGCTGCTCCCGGCGGCGGTCGCGATCGGCGGCGTCTCGCTCCTCCTCTCGGCCCGGCTGAACGCCCGCTTCGGCGAGCGCAACGTGCTGCTGGCCGGGCTGGCCCTGCTGGTCGCCGCACTCGGCCTGCTGGCCCGGCTGCCGGCCGACGCCGACTACGTCGTCCACCTGCTGCCGACCATGCTGCTCATCGGCGGCGGGGGCCTGGTGCTCTCCGGGCTCACCTCCCTCGGGATGTCCGGCGCCGACGCGGCCGACGCGGGTACCGCCTCGGGCCTGTTCAACACCACCCAGCAGGTCGGTGCGGCCCTGGGCGTCGCGGTCCTCACCACCCTGGCCGGGGCCCGCACCGCGAGCCTGACGGCCGCCGGGCACTCCAGCGCCGAGGCCCTCACCGGCGGCTTCCGGCTCGCCTTCGCGGTGGCCGCCGCCCTGCTCGCCCTGGCCCTGGTGCTCGCCGCCGTCGTCCTCAAGCCCGCCGCCGCGGCCGGGGAGAACACCCCGCCGCTGCTCTGACACACGACGGGCCTGAAGCGATACGGGCCTGACGCACCAGGAGCTGATCGCCGTTCAGAAACGGGCCGCCGGGTCAATCCCGGCGGCCCGCAGACGTGTTGCGAAGGGTCGGGCTACGGCCAGACCAGGCAGTACAGCTGGTGCCCCGCGTCGTGCAGGCGGTTCGCGAAGTCCTGCCACTCGTGCAGCATGCTGTAGATCACGAAGGCGTCCCGCGGGCCGCG
The DNA here is from genome assembly GCF_043202015.1 of Kitasatospora sp. NPDC048239. NCBI lineage: Bacteria > Bacillati > Actinomycetota > Actinomycetes > Kitasatosporales > Streptomycetaceae > Kitasatospora > Kitasatospora sp. NPDC048239. The sequence continues at coordinate 218,584 of NZ_JBICZP010000010.1, forward strand.
GCGGTCGGGGACGGTGGACCAGATGAAGGCGGCGGCGCCGAGCTCGGTCTCGTCGGCCTTGCGCAGCGGCTCGACGACGTTCTGCGGGAGCTGGACGACGGCGTAGTCGGGGTGCAGCACGACCAGTTCCAGCGGCGGGACCTGGTGCAGCGGCACGCCCTGGATGCCGGTGAGGACCATGGCGCTCATGGTCTCCGGCTTGATCTTGGTGGAGAGGTGCCCGTTGGGCGAGCCACTGGTCTCCATCAGGTCGCCGAGCCGCCCCAGCGAGCCGAGCTCGCCGGCGTCCAGCCCGAGCCCGCCCGGACCGAGCGCGGTCGGGACTCTGGCGGCGGTGGCGCGGTCGGGTGCGCCGAAATACTTGTAGGTCACCCCCACGCGTCCCTCACCCCGCCTCTCGCCACCTCGACCGCCACGACCCGTACCCGCTCCCGTACCCCCGCGTCCGGCCCCGGTGGGCCTGCGGGTGCCACCCGCGGCCTCGTCGTAGCCGTCCTGCGCCTCGGACACTCGGACCATCCTCACCGGAATTCGCCGGAATCGACAGACCCCCGCACGCCCGGCGTCCCCCGGACATGCTCCTTACCCGTCATGTCGCCGCCGTACCCAATCGAGGCACGCGGCAGTCCTGCACCCACCCTGCACATCCGGAGTGTCTGCACACCCTGAGGTGCACAGTCTGACTGGTCCGTGCAGCGGAAGCAGCCAGGGGCCCCGTTGTACGGATAACCGTACAGACTTCGGCACCCGGATCATCGTTCCAGATGATCGGGTCCGACATGCAGAGGTCAAGGACACGATTTGAGACCATGTCTCCCGTGAGCTACCCCTACGAAGCACCCCAGTCCCAGTCGCTCTTCGACCGCGCCTCGGTTGTGACGCCCGGCGGCGTCAACTCCCCGGTGCGCGCCTTCCGCGCGGTGGGCGGCACGCCGCGCTTCATGGTGTCCGGCACCGGCCCCTATCTCACCGATGCCGACGGTCGCGAGTACGTCGACCTGGTGTGCTCGTGGGGCCCGATGATCCTCGGCCACGCGTACCCGCCGGTGATCGAGGCCGTCCAGCAGGCGGTCTCGCGCGGCACCTCCTTCGGCACGCCCGGGCAGGGCGAGGTCGAACTGGCCGAGGAGATCGTCGCCCGGGTCGCCCCGGTCGAGCAGGTCCGCCTGGTCTCCTCCGGCACCGAGGCCACCATGTCGGCGATCCGGCTGGCCCGCGGCTTCACCGGGCGGGCGAAGATCGTCAAGTTCGCCGGCTGCTACCACGGTCATGTGGACGCGCTGCTGGCCGCCGCCGGTTCCGGCGTGGCGACCTTCGGGCTGCCGGACACCCCGGGCGTCACCGGCGCCCAGGCCGGCGACACCATCGTGGTGCCGTACAACGACCTCGCCGCCGTCGAGCAGGCGTTCCGGGCGCACCCGGGCGAGATCGCCTGTGTGATCACCGAGGCCTCGCCCGGCAACATGGGCGTCGTCCCGCCGCTGCCCGGCTTCAACGGCGGCCTGGCCCGGCTCTGCCGGGAGAACGGCGCGCTGTTCATCTCCGACGAGGTGATGACCGGCTTCCGCGTCTCCAAGGCCGGCTGGTACGGCCTGGAGGCGGCGCACGAGGGCTGGGCGCCGGACCTGCTGACCTTCGGCAAGGTCATGGGCGGCGGCTTCCCCGCGGCGGCCTTCGGCGGCCGCGCCGACGTGATGGCCCACCTGGCCCCGGCCGGCCCGGTCTACCAGGCGGGCACGCTCTCCGGGAACCCGGTCGCCACCGCCGCCGGCCTCGCGCAGCTGCGCGGCTGCACCGACGAGGTGTACGCGACGGTCGACAAGGTCGCCGCCGAGGTCTCCACCCTGGTGTCGGACGCGCTCGCCAAGGAGGGGGTGGTGCACCGGCTGCAGACCGCCGGGAACATGTTCTCGGTGTTCTTCACCGAGGCCGCCGTCACCAACTACGACGAGGCGAGGACCCAGCAGGCGTACCGTTTCACCGCCTTCTTCCACGCGATGCTCGCCCAGGGCGTCTACCTCCCGCCGTCCGCCTTCGAGTCCTGGTTCGTCTCGGCGTCCCACGACGAGCGGGCGATCGAGCGGATCGCCGCCGCCCTGCCGGCCGCCGCCCGTGCGGCCGCCGAGGCCCGGCCCGCGTAACCCTCCCAGCCAACCCCAGGAGAACCGAGAAGTGAGCGCCAAAGACATCACCGTCGTCCACCTGATGCGACACGGCGAGGTGCACAACCCGGAGGGCATCCTGTACGGCCGCCTGCCGGGCTACCGGCTGTCCGAGCTGGGCCGACAGATGGCCGACCGGGTCGCCGAGGACCTGGCCGGCCGGGACATCACGCACGTGGTGGCCTCCCCGCTGGAGCGGGCGCAGGAGACCGCCGAGCCGGTCGCCAAGTCGCACGGCCTGGAGCTCGCGGTGGACGACCGGCTGATCGAGGCGGACAACATCTTCCAGGGCAAGACCTTCGGGGTCGGCGACGGGTCGCTGCGGAACCCGGGCTACTGGAAGTACCTCACCAACCCGTTCCGGCCGTCCTGGGGCGAGCCGTACCTGGAGCAGGCCGTCCGGATGATGGGCGCGCTGGCCGCCGCCCGGGACGCGGCGCGCGGGCACGAGGCGGTCTGCGTCAGCCACCAGCTGCCGATCTGGACCGTCCGCTCCTTCGTGGAGCACCGCCGGCTCTGGCACGACCCGCGCCGCCGGCAGTGCTCGCTGGCCTCGCTGACCAGCTTCACCTACGAGGGCGACCGGATCGTCTCGGTCGGCTACCGCGAGCCGGCCCGCGACCTGCTGCCGGCGCACCTGGTGGGCAAGGGCGGCAAGGGCAAGCCGGTGGGCAAGAGCTTCGGGGCCTGACCGGGCGGCCGCGGGTGATGTAAGGCAGATCTAAATATGGTCTTCATCACCCCCGGCGCGGCCGATTGGTCTGATCCAGCCGCAGGTCAGAGGGGGTTCGACACGTAAGGTCGGACCCCCCCGAACCTGCCCGGAACTCCATGCGAAACTTTTCACATGTCTGGCATGACGCGCCTCCGCCCCCGTCTCGCCGTAGTGGCCGCCACCACCGCCGCCGCTGCCGCGCTCGTCCTCACCGGCTGCTCGTCCTCGGCTTCGTCAGGCAGCGGTGACGGGCAGATCGGCTTCGTCAGCGCCAAGGGCAGCACCATCTCCAAGGCCTCCGCCGGACACCGCCAGGACGCGCCGGACATCTCCGGCAGCACCCTGGAGGGCAAGCCGGTCAAGCTCTCCGACTACCGCGGCAAGGTCGTCGTCCTGAACGTCTGGGGCTCCTGGTGCGGGCCGTGCCGGGCCGAGGCGGACGACCTCCAGCGGGTCTGGGACAAGTACAAGGACCAGGACGTCCAGTTCCTCGGGATCAACACCCGGGATCCGGAGATCGCCAACGCCGTCCGCTTCGAGCAGGAGAAGGGCGTCACCTTCCCCAGCCTCTACGACCCGGCCGGCACCCAGCTGCTGAAGTTCCCCAAGGGCAGCCTCAACCTGCAGTCCCTGCCCACCACGCTGGTGGTCGACCGGGAGGGCCGGCTCGCGGCCCGTGCCGTCGGCGGCCAGACCGACGACGTCCTGGAGTCGGTCCTCCAGCCCGTGGTCGCGGAGCAGAAGCTGTGAGTGCCGCACTCCAACTGGCCGACACCACCGGAACCATTCAGAGCGGGGCGCTGCTGGTGGCCGCGCCGATCGCCCTGGTGGCCGGCCTGGTCTCGTTCTTCTCGCCCTGCGTGCTGCCGCTCGTCCCGGGCTACCTCTCCTACGTCACCGGCTTCTCCGCCGCCGACCTCGCCGACGCGCGCGGGGCCCGGCGCGGCCGGATGCTGGCCGGGTCGCTGCTCTTCATCCTCGGCTTCACCGCGGTCTTCGTCTCCGGCGGCGCGCTGTTCGGCTACTTCGGCTCGACGCTGCAGGAGCACAAGCGGATCATCTCGATCGTGCTCGGTGCGCTGACCATCGTGATGGGCCTGGCGTTCATGGGGCTGGTGCCCGGGCTGAGCATGCGGGAGATCCGCTCGCACCGCCGCCCGGCGGTCGGCCTGCTGGGCGCGCCGATGCTGGGCGTGGTCTTCGGCGTCGGCTGGACGCCCTGCCTCGGCCCGACCCTGTCCGCCGTCCAGAACCTGGCGCTCAACGAGGCCGACGCGGGCCGGGCGGCGCTGCTGATGACCGCCTACTGCCTGGGCCTGGGCGTACCGTTCGTCGTGGCCGCGCTGGCCTTCCGCCGGGCGCTGGGCGCCTTCGGCTGGGTCAAGCGGCACTACCCCCTCGTGATGCGGATCGGCGGCGGCATGCTCGTCGCGGTCGGTCTGCTGCTCGTCACCGGCGCCTGGGACTCGATGGTGAACGAGCTGCAGTCCTGGACCGCCGACTTCCCGATCGGAATCTGACCGTGAGCAAGACCACCACCGACACCGAGCCGCCTCCGGGCACAGCGGAGGAGAAGGCCGAACGGCTCAGTACCGCCCCGGTCGAGTCCGACGGTCCGACCGGTATAGGGGTGCTCGGCTGGCTGCGCTGGATGTGGCGCCAGCTGACGTCGATGCGGGTCGCGCTGATCCTGCTCTTCCTGCTCTCGCTGGCGGCGATCCCGGGTTCGCTGATCCCGCAGAACGGCCAGAACCAGTTCAAGGTCGAGGCCTGGAAGGCGCAGCACACCACGGTCGCGCCGGTCTACGAGAAGCTCCAGCTGTTCGACGTGTACAGCTCGGTGTGGTTCTCGGCGATCTACATCCTGCTGTTCGTCTCGCTGGCCGGCTGCATCGTCCCGCGCACCTGGCAGTTCGTCGGCGTGCTGCGGGCCCAGCCGCCGGCCGCGCCGCGCAACCTCACCCGGATGCCGGTCTACGCGGCCTGGCGCACCGACGCGGACGCCGACGCGGTGAACGCGGCGGCCCACCGGCTGCTGCGCAGGCGCCGGTTCCGGGCCGACCTGGCCGGCGGCTCGGTGGCGGCGGAGAAGGGCTACCTGCGGGAGGTCGGCAACCTGGTCTTCCACCTGTCGCTGTTCGCGCTGCTCGGCGGCTTCGCCTGGGCGAGCCTGGCCAGCGGCACCGGCGGCAAGCTGATGGTGGGCGGCGAGGGCTACTCCAACACCATCACGCAGCTGGACGACTTCACCGGCTCGCGGTTCTACGACACCGAGGACCTCGACCCCTTCTACCTGAAGCTGGACAGCTTCAAGTCGAGCTTCCAGACCAAGGGCGACCAGATCGGCGCCGCCCGCGAGTTCACCGCGAACGTCGAGTACTACGCGGGCAGCGACGCCTCGAAGCTCACCAAGGGCTCGATCGAGGTCAACCACCCGCTGGAGATCGGCAGCAGCAAGGTCTACCTGATCGGCCACGGCTACGCCCCGGTGATCACGGTGCGCAATGCCAAGGGCGAGACCGTCTACACCGGTGCGACGCCGTTCCTGCCGCAGGACGGCAACCTGACCTCCACCGGCGTCGTCAAGGTCTCGGACTACGGGGACAAGGACGGCAGGAAGACGCAGCTGGGCTTCTCCGGCTTCTTCCTGCCGACCGCCCCGCTCAGCTTCGAGGGCACCGGCCCGATCTCGCTGTTCCCGGGTGACGCCGCCCCGGAGCTGGTGCTGAACGCCTTCGCGGGCGACCTCGGCACCGACTCCGGCCTGCCCCAGAACGTGTACCAGCTCAACCAGAAGAACCTGACCCAGCTTCAGGAGGGCGGCAACCCGGCCAAGGCGCGGCTGAAGCCGGGCCAGGCCTGGGAGCTGCCGGACGGCTACGGCACGGTCACCTTCGAGGGCTACAAGCAGTGGGCGAGCTTCAACATCTCGCACCGGCCGGGCAACGAGATCGCCCTGGCCGGCGGCGTGCTGGCGATCCTCGGCCTGATCGGCTCGCTGTTCGTGCAGCGCCGCCGGATCTGGGTGCGCGCCGTGGCGCTGCCCGGCGGCGGCACCCTGGTCGAGCTGGCCGGGCTGGCCCGCAGCGAGTCGGCGAAGATCGCCGAGGAGCTGGCGGAGCTCGCGGTCGACCTCCAGGACGACGCCCCCGCGGTGGAGGACGAGCCCGACGCCGACGCCGACACCGACGACGCCCCGGCGACCGGTGGCCCCGGTGACCGGGACGACCCCGCAGTCCCCGCAGACCCCGCAGACCCCGAGGCCGACGCGGCCTCAGTGCCCGCAGACCCCGCAGTCCCTGCCGACCAGAACTCCAAGGAGTAGACGGTGCATCTCGCCTCGGCGGTCGACCCCAGCCTGGCCGACCTCTCCAACAAGCTGATCTATTCGGCCATGGTTGTCTACACCATCGCCATGCTCGCCCACATGTTCGAGTGGACCTTCGGCAGCAAGGGCGCCGTCGCCGTCCGCTCCTCCGAACAGGCGGGCGGGCTGGCCGAGACGGTCGCCGCCGCCGACGCCAAGGGCGCCAAGGGCGCGAAGAAGGTCACCGTCACGGTGGCCTCGGCCGGCGGCGGAACCACCACGCTCACCCGCACCGCCCTCGCGGGCGAGGGCGCGACGGTGGTCACCAGCGGTCGCGGCGGGGACGAGGAGGACGGCCCGGGCGCGGCCGGCACCAGCGGGAAGGCCGACCTGGCCGGCCGGATCGCGGTCTCGCTCACCGTGCTGGCGGCCACCCTGCACGCGGGCGGGGTGCTCGCCCGCGGGCTCTCGGTCTCCCGCTGGCCGTGGGGCAACATGTACGAGTTCTCCTGCGCCTTCGCGCTCGCGATGACGCTCGCCTACCTCGGACTGCTGGCCGCGCGCAAGCCGGTCCGCTGGCTCGGCCTGCCGGTCACCCTGGCGGTGCTGCTCACCCTGGGCGTCGCCGTCTCCGTGCTCTACACCGAGTCCGAGCAGCTCGTCCCGGCGCTGCACTCGTACTGGCTGGCGATCCACGTCTCCACCGCGATCATCTGCGGCGGCGCCTTCTACGCGGCCTTCATCGCGACCCTGCTGTACGTGGGCAAGGACTCCTTCGACAAGCGGATGGCGGCCGGCCTGACCAGTGGACCGCTCGGCACCTCGCCGTCGATCTGGCGCCGGCTGCCCGCCGCGTCCACGCTCGACAAGCTGTCGTACCGGATCAACGCGCTGGTCTTCCCGCTCTGGACCTTCACCATCATCGCGGGCGCGATCTGGGCCGAGCACGCCTGGGGCAAGTACTGGGAGTGGGACCCGAAGGAGACCTGGTCGTTCATCACCTGGGTCGCCTACGCCTGCTACCTGCACGCCCGCGCGACCGCCGGCTGGAAGGGCCGCAAGGCCGCCTACCTGGCCCTGGCGGCCTTCGCCTGCTGGCTGTTCAACTACTACGGCGTGAACATCTTCGTCACCGGAAAGCACTCGTACGCGGGTATCTGACCGGGAGGGACCACCCACCGGCCCGGCGCTCCGCAGAGGAAGCCGGGCCGAGGTGTGACAGGGGTAGTTCGTGCCGGCCGCCGGTGCCGGCACGGGGAGCAACGAGGAGGAAATCGCGCAATGGAGTGCGACGAGGTCATGCTGACCGTCCGAATCACCGCCGCCGAGCGCACGCTGCTGCGCCGGCTCGCTCAGGGACACCGCAGCGACGTGTCCGAGGTCGTGGCCGACGGACTGTTGGACATCATCCCCACCTTCAGCTCGCGGAAGGACGCCTATCGGCTGCTGGGCGCCCTCACGGCCCCCGCGCCGTGCGCCCTGACGGTCTGGCTGCCGACCCCGCTGGCCGACCTGCTGGTGCCCGGGGCGGCCCGGATCGCCCAGGTGACCGAGGTCCGGATCGGCTCGGCCAGCGCCATGCTGGGGGCCGCCCTGCGGCTCTGGCTGGCCCAGGACCCGGTCCGACTGGCCGCCAACCTCAGCGTGATGCACGCCGGGCGGCCCGCGGCCCTGGTCGCGGCCTGACGGCCCGTTCCCGGCCCGGCCCGCCGCTGCGTCAGCTGGCGAGCGGCAGGCCGGGCCCGGCGGGGCAGTCCTCGAAGGCCTCCCGCCGGGCCTGGCCCAGCCGGCCGGTGGCCGACTCGCTCACGGGCCCGGCCACCGGCCCGGTCAGCAGCCGGCACTCGGCCGCCGTCCGGCCGTCCTGCACCAGCAGCACCCGGACGGCGACCGGGCGGTGCGCCGACCCGCCGCCGTCCGGTCCGGGCCGCCTGACCCCGCCCGGCCCGCCGCCCTCGGGGCCGCCGCCGTCCGGTCCGTCCTCGGGGACGGCCCGCACCAGGCAGGGCCGGTCCAGCTCGATGTAGCTGCTGAAGGACGAGACCAGTTCGACCGGCACCACCGGTTCGGGGTGCCGCAGCCGCTGGGCGGCCTGGCGGGCGGCCTCCAGCACCAGCATCCCGGGCACGTGGTCCAGCGCCCGGTCGAACAGCACCGGGTGCCCCGGGTCGGTCCGCAGCAGCCAGCTGCCCGGCAGCAGGGACGGGCTCAGCACCACGTCCGCTGCCAGCTCCCGCCCGACCAGCTCGGGGGCGGTCGGCACGCCGGGCGGCCCGGGTACGGCGGCCCGCCGCCCGGCGTCGCGCAGCCGCGCGTACGAGGTCGGGGAGATCACCCGCAGCTGCGCGGAGCCGCGGCCGACCGGGCACCCGGCCCGCTCGACCTCGACGTGCACCCGCAGCGAGCCCAGCCGCCCGTGCGGCATCCGGACGTCCTCGCAGGAGACCCGGAGCATCAGCGAGGTGGGCTCGCCCGCGACGGCCAGCCCGTCGAGGCCGGCCGGTCCCAGCGCGTACGAGAGGTCGTCCATCGCGAAGTGGTGGCCGCGCGGGACACCGAAGCCGACGTGCCCGATCAGCAGCCCGGCCTGCCGGATGGTCTCGGCCAGCAGCAGCGGATCGTGGTGCCGGTCGCCGGGCAGCCGGTAGAAGCCGTGCAGCCGGGGCCACTGGGCGCCGAGCAGGAAGTCGTACAGGCCGGTGGCCTGCCACCCGGTGATGAGCACCTCGGAGACCGAGGCCCGGTGCACCAGGTGCCGGGAGACGGTCCGCTCGTGGAAGTCGTAGCCGGGAGCGGGGTGGGGATACGGGCCGAACACATCCGGATCTACGATCATTGGCATGACGGGCCCCACTCCCGGGTGTCGAACGATCGACCGCAACAGCGGCCACAGTAAAACATACAGACCACCCGGTTTGCCTCCTCCGTTCGGGGTAGGACTTACCCGAGAGCCCGACGTGGTCATCTGACCGGGGCCGCTGGGCTGCGGTGATGCCGAAGCGGGCAAGCTCCGGACGAGTGGCGGGGGTGCATCCCCGCTGGACGGCGGGGTTCGACGTCGCGCTAGATTAGATACCAACCATGCGGTTTAGGCCGGTGCCGTCCGCATGCGAGGCGTCGCCCCACGGGCGGCGGCGCACCGACAGCAGCCGGGTGGGCCGGGACCTCGCCCGGGCCGAAGCCGGAGGGACCGAGTGGTCAAGCAGGAACGTGCGGGGCGGACCAGGCAGGCCGTTCTGCTCGCCGCGGCGGACACGTTCGCGGACGCGGGGTTCGAATCGGCCAGCCTGGTCGACATCAGCCGGCGGGCCGGCGTGAGCAAGGGCGCGCTCTACTTCCACTTCGTCTCCAAGCAGGCGCTCGCCGACGGCGTCCGCGCCGCGGCCGGGCGCGAGATCGGCTCCGCCGCGCTGCGCGCGCTGCGCAGCGCCGGCCCGGCCCTGCAGGGCCTGATCGACTTCTCGTACGAGCTGGCCCGGCTGCTTCGCGAGGACGTGGTCGTCCGGGCCGGCGTCCAGCTCGGCCAGGGGACCCGCCAGGAGGGCGGGCCCGAAGTCGCCCCCGCCGACACCTGGCGCAGCCTGACCGCGGTGGTCCGCCGTCTGCTGGACCGCGCCGGGGCGGCCGGCGAGCTGCGTCCCGGGGTGGACCACCGGCAGGCCGCCGAGCTGCTCACCACCCTCGCGGCCGGCCTGGTGCTGCTGGCCGCCGAGGACGCCGACCGGCTGCGGCCGGAGGCCGTGCGCGGCCTCTGGGCGGCCGCACTGCCGGCCCTGGTGTCCGGGGAGGGCTGCGCGGCCTATCGCGTCTGACCCCTGTTCAGGGCCCGCTCAGGGCCCGTCTGGAGCCGGAACGGGCGGCCCCGGGCCCGGCTCAGGCGGGCTGCGCCTGCTGGGTGCGCTCCGCGACGGTCAGCCGGGCGAGCGCGTGCGGCTGGACCAGGCCGGGCAGGATCAGCGTCCACATGTCGGTCATCCGCTGGAGCAGGTCCCGCCGGTCGGTCAGCACCTGCGAGCTGAGCTGTATCCCGGTGACCGCGCCGGTGATCACCCCGGCCGCGGCGGCGGGGTCCAGCCCGGGGTGCAGGTCGCCGGCGTCCCGGGCGCGCTCCAGCAGTCCGCGGGCCACGTCCGACCAGCCCTGGTAGGCCTCGATCTGCGGATGGGTGAAGCTGCCGTGCTCGATGGTCAGCCGGATCGAGCCGCGTAGCAGCGGGTCCTCCTGCAGTGCGCGCGCGAAGGCGTAGCCGAGGTCGATCAGGGTCTGGACGGGGCTGTCGGAGGTCGGCCGCCAGGTGGCGAGCCAGGCGCCCTGGCCCTCGATGACGGCGAGCGCCAGGTCCTCCTTGGAGTGGAAGTGGAAGTACAGCGCGCCCTTGGTGACGCCGGCCCGGTCCAGGATCTCGGCCATCGTGGCGGCGGCGTAGCCGCGCTCGTCGAACACCTCGGCGGCCGCGAGGAGTACCGCCTGGCGGGTTGCCAGCGCGCGGGCCTGCCTGGCCATCGCAGCCTCCCTGCATGGTTCCGGTACTCGGCAGCGGCCGGTCCTGTGGGGGCCGACGGGCGGCGGGCCGCATACCGTCCAGTAGGTATTCTACCGAGCCGCGCATGGCCGGGGCGGGCCGATCGGACGGTACGAATGCGAATGAACCCGGGCGGGGAAGGGCGGCGAACGCCCGGCGGCCGGTCACCCGAGTGGGTGACCGGCCGCCGGTACGGAAGGCTGGCGGATCAGGCGGCCTGCTGCCAGCTGACCGGCGAGTAGTACGCCGGGCGGCGCTCCAGGCGCTGCCAGTTGGCGATCGGCTCGATCTGCGCGGCGGCGGCCGCGGCCTGCTGGGCGGCCGCGGCGCGGGCCATCAGCACGGCGGTCAGGGCGGCGAGCTCCTCGTCGCTGAGCGAGCCGCGGACGATGTGGACGAGAGGTTCGGCGGAAGCGGTCATGTCCGGTGTCTCCCCGGCGGATGCGGTGTGTGGTCGGTGGCCGACTGCGGTGCACGGATCAGTGGTGCGTGCCTGCGGTGCGCTGAACTGCGGTGCGCTGAACCGTGGTGCTACATCGGAGGGTTGCCGTGCTTGCGGCTCGGCAGGTCGGCGTGCTTGGTGCGCAGCATGGCCAGCGAGGAGGCCAGGACCTGGCGGGTCTCGGCCGGGTCGATGACGTCGTCCACGAGACCGCGCTCGGCCGCGTAGTAGGGGTGCATCAGCTCGTTCTTGTATTCCTTGATCTTCTGCGCCCGCATCGCCTCGGGGTCCTCGGCGCCGTTGATGTCGCGTCGGAAGATCACGTTGGCGGCGCCCTCGGCGCCCATGACCGCGATCTCGTTGGTCGGCCAGGCGAAGGAGAGGTCCGCGCCGATCGAGCGGGAGTCCATCACGATGTACGCGCCGCCGTAGGCCTTGCGCAGGATCAGCTGGATGCGCGGCACGGTGGCGTTGCAGTAGGCGTAGAGCAGCTTGGCGCCGTGGCGGATGATGCCGTCGTGCTCCTGGTCGACACCGGGCAGGAAGCCGGGGACGTCCAGCATGGTGACCAGCGGGATGTTGAAGGCGTCGCACATCTGGACGAAGCGCGCGGCCTTCTCGCTCGCGTTGATGTCGAGCACGCCGGCCAGCGACTGCGGCTGGTTGGCGATGATGCCGGTGACGTGGCCGTCGATCCGGGCGAGCACGCACAGCACGTTGGTGGCCCAGCGCTCGTGGACCTCCAGGTACTCGCCGTGGTCGACGATCTCCTCGATCACCTTGCGCATGTCGTACGGGCGGTTGCCGTCGGCGGGCACCAGGTCGAGCAGGACCTCGTTGCGGCGGTCCACCGGGTCGTCGGTGACGACGGACGGCGGCATCTCGCGGTTGTTCTGAGGCAGCAGCGAGAGGAGGTAGCGGACCTCCTCGATGCAGGACTGCTCGTCGTCGTACGCGAAGTGCGAGACGCCGGAGACCCCGGAGTGGACGTCGGCGCCGCCGAGCCCGTTCTGGGTGATCTTCTCGCCGGTGACGGCCTGCACCACGTCCGGGCCGGTGATGAACATCTGCGAGGTCTCGCGGACCATGAAGATGAAGTCGGTGAGGGCCGGGGAGTAGGCCGCGCCGCCGGCGCACGGGCCGAGCATCACCGAGATCTGCGGGATGACGCCGGAGGCCCGGGTGTTGCGCTGGAAGATGCCGCCGTAGCCGGCCAGGGCGGTGACGCCCTCCTGGATGCGGGCGCCGGCGCCGTCGTTCAGCGAGACCAGCGGCGCACCGGCCGCGATGGCCATGTCCATGATCTTGTGGATCTTCTGCGCGTGGGCCTCGCCCAGTGCGCCGCCGAAGATCCGGAAGTCGTGTGCGTAGGTGAACACGGTCCGGCCGTGCACGGTGCCCCAGCCGACGATGACGCCGTCGGTGTGCGGCTTCTTGGCCTCCAGGCCGAAGCCGGTGGCGCGGTGCCGGCGCAGCGGCTCCACCTCGCGGAAGGAGCCCTCGTCCAGCAGCAGGTCGATGCGCTCACGGGCGGTCAGCTTGCCCTTGGCGTGCTGGGCCTCGGTGGCCTTCTCGCTCGGGCCGCGACGGACCTGCTCGCGCAGTTCGTGCAGCTCGGCGACCCGCCCGTGGGCGTCGGCCGGGATCTCGGGGATCTCGTCGCCGACCGGCGCCTCATGCACAACCGTCATCTCGAACCACTCCAAGGGTGAGGGAACTGTCCGACAGCCAACGTCTGCATTGCCCCCGGCTGCGAATCACTTCTTCACTTATGACTGTACGAGGGGCCGCGTCCTGGTTTCGGCGTTGATTCCGTACAAGGTCGCGTCCGTTTACATGTCAGGGCTGCACAGAAACCGGGCCTTGCCACCCTGTGCGCACCGTGTCCGTTCGAACACGTGGGGTTGCGGCTTGGGTGATTGTCGGATGATCTGAGCGGGAGGAAAGGTGCAGGTCAGGGCCGTCACTCAGCACTGTATCCGGGCCCGCTGAAGGATCGCTCAAGGCTTGCTTGAGCCGATCGGGCGAGCCGGTCCGCGCGCTCCCGGGGCTTCCCCAGTCGTAGGGATACACCAAAAACGCCACAGCCCGCCCGGAGGGTTCCGAGTGGGCTGTTCGAGGGAGGCGCGTCAGCTCTTGCGGCCGTCCTCCGGCTCGTCCCGGCCGCGCAGCTCCTCCTCGCGGCGGCGAAGATCGGCCTCCCACTGCTTGAGCATGTCCTCGTGCTGCTTGTCGTCCTTCTTCAACGAGGCCAGGAACTCGGGGTCGTCGTCCGGCGCGAGCGGCCGGCCGTCGCGCGGGCGGGCGGGCGCCACCTGGTCCGCCGTCCGGCCCTGCACGAACCCGCGCCGCTTGCCGGCCACCAGCCAGGCGATCGGGCCGAGCGGCGGGAACAGCAGCACGATGATCACCCAGACCACCTTGGGCAGGTGCTTCACCTCGTCCTCGGGGGCGGTCAGGCAGTCGATGAAGGCCCACACCCACAGGGCGAGCGGGAGCACGACGGTCAGAATCCTCAGCACGGCGGTGATCTCCCCCGGCGGCGGCGGTTGCGGCGGCGGCTTCCCCGGGGTCCTCGACTCCGTGGGGGCCCTTGACCGAGCCAGGCTATCGGGTGGCGGATACTGACTGGCATGGCATACGACGATCTCCGCTCGTTTCTCCGGGCACTCGACCGTGAAGGCGACCTCAAGCGCATCAAGGCCGAGGTGGACCCCCACCTGGAGATCGGCGAGATCGTCGACCGGGTGCAGAAGGCCAAGGGGCCGGCGCTGTTGTTCGAGAACGTCAAGGGCTCCTCGATGCCCCTGGCGATGAACGTCTTCGGCACCGAGCGACGGCTCGCCAAGTCGCTCGGCCTCAAGGGGCCGGAAGACATCTCCGAGAAGATCGCCGGCCTGCTGAAGCCGGAGCTGCCGCAGGGCTTCACCGGCTTCCGGGACGCCTTCGGCAAGCTCGCCTCGATGGCCCACGTGCCGCCGAGGAACGTGAAGTCCGGCGACGCGCCCGTGCACGAGGTCGTGCTCACCGGCGACGACGTCAACCTGGACGAGCTGCCCGCGCTGTTCACCTGGCCGCTGGACGGCGGGTCCTTCTTCAACCTGGGCCTGACCCACACCAAGGACCCGGACAGCGGCATCCGCAACCTCGGCCTCTACCGGCTGCAGCGGCACGACCGGCGCACCATCGGCATGCACTGGCAGATCCACAAGGACAGCCGCAACCACTACGCGGTGGCGGCGAAGCGCGGCGAGCGGCTGCCGGTAGCGATCGCCTTCGGATGCCCGCCGGCCGTCACCTACGCGGCCACCGCGCCGCTGCCCGGCGACATCGACGAGTACCTGTTCGCGGGCTTCGTCGCGGGGGAGCGGGTGAAGATGGTCGACTGCAAGACCGTCCCGCTGCAGGTCCCGGCCGACGCGGAGGTCGTGCTGGAGGGCTGGCTGGAGCCCGGCGAGATGCTCCCCGAGGGCCCGTTCGGCGACCACACCGGCTTCTACACCCCGCAGGAGCCGTTCCCGGCCCTGACGATCGACTGCGTGACGATGCGTCGGCGCCCGATCCTGCAGTCCATCGTGGTCGGCCGCCCGCCGACCGAGGACGGACCGCTGGGCAAGTTCACCGAGCGGTTCTTCCTGCCGCTGCTGAAGATCATCATCCCGGACATCGTCGACTACGACCTGCCCGAGGCCGGCGGCTTCCACAACTGCGTGATCGTCTCGATCGACAAGAAGTACCCCAAGCACGCCCAGAAGACCATGCACGCCATCTGGGGCGCCCACATGATGTCGCTGACCAAGCTGATCATCGTGGTGGACTCCGACTGCGACGTGCACGACTACCAGGAGGTCGCCTGGCGGGCCTTCGGCAACGTCGACTACAGCCGCGACCTCACCGTGGTGGAGGGCCCGGTCGACCACCTCGACCACGCCTCCTACCAGCAGTTCTGGGGCGGCAAGGCGGGCATCGACGCGACCCGCAAGCTGCCCGAGGAGGGCTACACCCGGGACGGCGGCTGGCCGGAGATGGTCTCCTCCGACCCGGCCACGGCCGAACTGGTCGACCGCCGCTGGAAGGAGTACGGGCTGTGAGCACCGCCGCCGCCCTCCCCGAGGTCCCGCCGGGGAAGATCAAGTCCTTCCTGCGCCTGGTGATGATCGAGCACTCGGTCTTCGCCCTGCCCTTCGCCTACATCGCCGCCCTCACCGCGATGTTCCTCGCCGACGAGCGGGTGCACTGGGGCGAGCTGTTCATCGTCACGGTGTGCATGGTCGGCCTGCGGACCTTCGCGATGGCCGCCAACCGGATCATCGACCGGGAGATCGACGCCCGGAACCCGCGCACGGCCGGGCGTGAACTGGTCACCGGCGCGGTCGCGCTGAGGACGGCGTACATCGGCTCGGCGATCGCGCTGGTGGTGTTCCTCGGCGCGGCCGCGCTGCTCAACCCGCTCTGCCTGGCGCTCGCCCCGGTCGCCGTCGTGCCGATGGTGGTCTACCCGTACGGCAAGCGGTTCACCGACTTCCCGCAGGCGATCCTGGGCCTCGCCCAGGCCATGGGCCCGATCGGCGCCTGGCTCGCCGTCACGGGCTCGTGGTCCTGGGACGCCGCGGTGCTCGGCCTCGCGGTGGGCATCTGGATCGGCGGCTTCGACCTGATCTACGCCTGCCAGGACGTCGCCTCCGACCGGGACGGCGGCGTGCGCTCCGTCCCGGCCCGCTTCGGCATCCCGGCGGCGGTGTGGGGGGCCCGGGTCTGCCACGTCCTGACGACGCTGCTGCTCGGCTGGTACGCCGTCCTGACGGACGCCGGGCCGGCCTTCTGGGTCGGACTGCTGGTGGTCGCCGGGGCGTTCGTCTACGAGCACACCATCGTGAAGCCGGGCGACCTGTCGAGGCTGAACCGGGCGTTCTTCCAGACCAACGGGTTCGTCGGGATCTCGCTGTTCTTCTTCGCCCTGGTGGACCTGATGATGCGCGGTCTCGGGATCTGAGGTCAGCTCTTCCCGCCCTCGTCGAGCGTGTGCTTGACGAGGGCGTTGGCGTGCCCGTGGCCCAGGCCGTGCTCGCTCTTGAGCCAGGCCACCAGCTCCATGTGCCTGGTCAGCGGGGAGGAGCGGATCAGCTCCTTCCAGTGCGAGATCGGCTGCCCGTGCTTCTTCTCGATCGACGGGAAGTAGCTGGCGGGGTTGCCCTTGGGGGTGTCGGTGCTCACGGTCGGTTCTCCTCGGTTGGTTGGTTGTGGATCTTGTTCTGGAGGCTGTCACGCAGCCAGCCTGGCCGTGGTTGCGGTCAGCCAGCCGAGGCCGAGCGCGGCCCCCGCGGTGAAGGCCAGGACGGTGGCCCCGGAGCCGGCGAACCCGGCCAGCACGCCGACGGGCACGATCCGGGAGGCGATGGCCCAGGTGCGCTCACCGGCGGCGGCGAAGTGCCGCGCGAGCACGAGGAAGGCGGCGCAGAGCGCGAGGAAGCCGATGCTGCCGGCGATCATGTGGACGGTGCCGTGCGCGCTCAGCTCGGTGACCCGGCCCGCCGGGGCGCCGACCGGGAACCCGGCGCCGGGGTCGGCCTTGAACACCGCGCTGACCAGGAACGACGCGCCGAACGCGCCGACCAGTCGGGGGGCCCAGACACCGCCGGGGCTGGCCCGGAGGGTGCGGCGGAGGCCGACGGCGCCGGCGATCGTCAGGGCGCCGGTGAGCAGGAAGCCCGCCACCTGGATCCAGCCGAGGCCGCCCAGGGCGAGCTGGCTGATGGCGTTCCGGGTGAAGTCGAAGCCCTCGCGGGTGAGGCCCTGGGTGATGCCGACGGCCAGGAACAGCGGGCCTGCGACGGCGCCGGCGGTGAGGAGCGTGCGGGTCGCGGGGGCGGTGAGCGGGGCTGCGGTGAGCGTGTTCGTCATGCAGGTAGGACCGGGGGTGTGGGCGGAACTCATCGGTGGGGCCGGTGTGACCCGGGTCACGCGGCCTCCGGGCCGTCGTCGGCGCCGGGCCCGACGCGCCGGTCCGCGGTCCCGGGCCCTCCGGGCCACCCGATCTCGTGAACTTCGCTGCCGGGCGGGTCGACATCCGTCAACCCGTCACTACGCTGCGAAACATGGACATCGTGATCCCGCTCTTCGACCGGTTCGAACCGCTCGACGCGATCGGCCCGTACGAGATCCTCGGGTACGTCCCCGGAGCCCGGGTGCGGTTCGTCGCGACCGAACCGGGCCGGGTCACCGACACGTTGGGCGCGCTGGCGGTCGATGTCCCCACCCGGTACTCGGAGGTCGACTCCTGCGACGTGCTGCTCGTCCCAGGTGGCGGCGGGACGCGGCCGCTGGTCGAGGACGCCGGGTTCCTCGCCTGGGTCCGCCGGATGCACGAAACCACCCGCTTCACCACCTCGGTCTGTACCGGCTCGCTGGTGCTCGGCGCGGCCGGGCTGCTCAAGGGCCTGGCCGCGACCTCCCACTGGGGGGTGGTCGCCGACCTGGAGGCCTACGGTGCCCGCTACACCGCCGAGCGGGTCGTCCGGCAGGACCGGATCATCACCTCGGCCGGCGTCTCCTCCGGCATCGACATGGCCATCGGGCTCGCCGCCCTGCTCACCGACGACCTCACCGCCCAGGCCATCCAGCTGGTCACCGAGTACGACCCCCAACCCCCGTTCGACACCGGCTCCGTGGCGAAGGCCCCGGCCGAGGTCCTGGAACGCGTCCGCACCCTGGGCTGAGCCCCGGGGCGCCCGGGCGCCCCCGGGTACTCCCTAGACTGCTCGTCAGGGCCCGTCCGGGCCGGGTTGTGACGAGGGGGAGCCGGTGGGCGCTGCCAGGATCGCGGTCGTGACGAGCGCCGCCGGCGTGGAGTACGACACCGACCTCCCGCTGATCGTGGACGCGCTGCGGGCCGGGGGCCTGGCGGCCGAGGCGGTGGCCTGGGACGCGCACTCCCCGGGGTGGGACGGGTTCGACCTGGCGGTCATCCGGTCGACCTGGGACTACTCGGAGCGGCTCGACGAGTTCCTGGACTGGGCCGACCGGACGGCTCGCGCCACCCGGCTGGGGCTGGGCAACCCGGCGCCGGTGGTGCGCTGGAACAGCGACAAGCGCTATCTGCTGGAGCTCGCCGAGCGGGGTGTCCCGGTGGTGCCGACGCGGTTCGTCGAACCGGGCGGCCGGTGCGAGGAGGCGGACGTCGACCAGCCCGGGGGAGTGGTGGTGAAGCCGGCCGTCTCCGCGGGTGCCCGCGACACCGCGCGCTACGAGCCCGGCCGGTCCGCGGACGCCGTGCGCCACGCCCGGATGCTGCTGGAGCAGGGGCGCACCGTGATGGTGCAGCCCTATCTGCGCCGGGTGGAGGAGGGGGAGCGCGCGCTGGTGTTCCTCGCCGGGACCTTCAGCCACGCCATCCGCAAGGGCCCGGTGCTGACCGAGCCCGGGGTGGTCGACAACGACCGGGTGGCGCACCCCGGTGTCACCCCGTACCGGCCGACCGCTGCGGAGCTCGGCGTCGCCCGGGCGGCGCTGGCGGCCGTCCCGGAGCCCGGCCCGCTGCTGTTCGCACGGGTGGACCTGGCGCTGGACGACGCCGGGGAGCCGGTGGTCATGGAGCTGGAGCTGATCGAGCCCAACCTCTTCCTGCAGAGCGACCCGCAGGCCCTCGGCCGCCTCGTCGAGGCCGTGGCCGGCGCGGCGGCGGCCGAGAACCGGCGGGTCCGGTAGCGGCCGCTACTCGGACTCCCCCTTGATGTACTCCTCGTACTGTGCGGGGGTGAGCAGGTCCTTCAGCTCGGCGGCGTTGGACAGGGTGATCTCGAACATCCAGCCGTCGCCGTACGGATCGGTGTTGACGTCCTCGGGCGAGTCGTTCAGGTTCTCGTTCACGGCGGCGACCGAACCCGACACCGGCAGGTAGACCTCGCTCACCGACTTGACGGACTCCACGCTGCCGATCGCTTCGCCGGCCTCGAACTTGTCCCCCACCGTGGGGAGTTCCACGAAGACGATGTCCCCGAGCTGCTTCTGGGCGTAGTCCGTGATCCCCGCGCGCACCCGGTCCTTCCCGGTGGACTCCACCCACTCGTGGTCCTTGGTGTACACGCGATCCTGCGGGACGTTCGACATGAGGGCCTCCATCGGCCGCCGCTGAGGGCTGCTAGGTGCTGACGTGGCGTCAGATTCGATGGAGAGCCTGCTACAGATCCCGTGGTTCGGCCGGGATGTTCACCCGAAGGAGTGAGTCTGGCGGCTCCGGCGCCCATGCGGGGGCGCCTACCATCGGGCCATGATCGGCAAGCTTCAGTGCATCGTGTTCGACTGTCCCGACCCGGCCGCCCTGGCCCGCTTCTACGCGGAGCTGCTCGGCGGGGAGGTGGACCGGCCCGACCGGCGGTGGTCGCTGGGCGCGTCGTGGTCCACGCTGCACACCGAGGGCGGGGCGGTGCTCTGCTTCCAGCGGGTCGAGGGCTACCGGGCGCCGCGGTGGCCGGACCAGGAGCACCCGCAGCAGGCACACCTGGACATCGACGTCGACGACCTGGACGCGGCCGGCCGCCAGGTGGTCGCGCTCGGCGCGGCGCCGCTGGACGACGCGGGCGGCTGGCGGGTCTACGCCGACCCGGCGGGGCATCCGTTCTGCCTGATCAGGGGGCAGTGAGCACGGCGGGCGGCCCCTGACCGGATGGCCCGGTGGCCGCCCCGCGCCTGCGCACCCCCGTGTGCCGCAGGCGCGGGGCGCCTTTTCGGAGTCGCCTCCGGTGGGGGACGATCGGCCCGGACCTATGGGGAGATCCGGGCCGATGGTGAACCCCGGTGGGAGGGCGCCGGGTTGGCGGCGCCGACGCACCGGTGGATCCGCTGTGTCACGTTAGCCGGGTCGGACCGGGGGGAGTTGGCAGGGCGCGCAGGGTTCCTTGCGGATCCGCGCAGGACGGCCCGCGCAGGGCGTTCTGGCGGTACTCCCGGGGGCTGCTGCCGTACTCCTGGCGGAACGTGCGGCTGAAGGCGGCGGCACTGGTGAAGCCCCAGCGGGCGGCGACGGCGTGGATCGGGTCGAAGGCCTGGTCCGGCCGGGCCAGGTCCGCACGGCACCGTTCGAGCCGGAGGCGGCGGATGAGCGCCCCCACGCCCTCCTCCTGCCCCTGGAAGAGCAGTTGCAGGGAGCGCAGCGAGACGTGGTGGCGGTCGGCGACGGCCTGCGGGGTGAGCCGGCGGTCGCCGAGGTTGTACTCGATGAAGGCCTTCACCTGCTCCCGCAGGGCCTGCGCCCTTGCCTGCGCCGGGAGTTCGCGGGCGACCTCCAGGTGGTGGGCCAGGCAGGCGGCCGCCAGGTCGAGCGCGACACCGCCCAGCCGCCGCAGGTCCTCCGGACCGCACTCGGCGCCGTGGTCCCCCAGCGAGGCCATGAACCGGGCCAGTACCGCGCCCATGCCGCCGCCTGCGGGGATCCGCCGGGCGAGCAGGCGGTCGACCCGGTCGGCCCGGACGGGCAGGGCCTTGCGGGGTATCTGCAGGATGACCGCCCGGGTCAGGCCGCCGCCGGCCCGCGCCTGCGCCTCGAACGGCCGGGAGGTGTCCCAGAGCAGCAGATCGTCGGTGACCAGCCCGGAGTCGTTGCCGTGCTGGGAGATCCACATCGGGTTTCCGGTGACCATCGCCAGCTGGTACTCCTCCGGGTCGCTCCGCCGGACCAGCGCCGCCGGCCGGCGCGAGCGCAGCGGCGCGTAGCCGAACGCCGACACCCGGACCGCGCCCAGCTCCAGCACCGAAGCCTCCGCCCGGAAGTCGGCGGCGTGCTCACTGGCGAGCGCCACCGGCGTCAGATCGCGGGCGATGACATCGGTGAACCACTCGAACCGGTCCTCCGGCGGGATGCCGGCCGTGGACATGGTCGACCACATCGCAAGCCCCGTTCCCTCCCGGCCACGTCCCCCGCGGCCGGGACGACGCTACAACGCGCCTGGCGACCGGACCGGCGAAGGGGTTTGAGGGGAGCGCCGCGAGGTGTCGGCTGTGCGGGGAATGCCCAGGTCGGGCCCGGCCGGCGGGGTCGGCGAGGTGTCCGCGGAGTGCAGGCCTCAGACCAGTGACAGGGTGTCGCCGACGCCCAGCCGGCCGGGCATGGCGATCTCGGCGAGGGCGTCCAGGCGGCCGTCGTGGGCCTGGGCGATGGCCTTGAGGATCTCGGGGGCGTGCGGCAGGCCGGGCTGGGCGACGGTGGTCATCGCGCAGCGCTCGCTGGCGCGGACGAAGGTCAGCCGGGCGCCGGAGCGGGCGCTGCCGCGGGCCTCGCGGCCGAACCAGCCGTCCTCCACGAAGGGCGGGGTGTCGGGCGGGGTGCGCAGCAGGATGTTGGGCCGGAACCGGCGCTCGTCGACGACGGCCGAGGGGGCCGCCCGGCGCACCCAGTCCAGGGTGGCGGTGGTGAGCACGCTGACCGGTAGCTGGTCGAGGTGCGAGACGGCGTCCTCGCGGGCGAGCGCGACGTCCGGGCGCTGGAGGTAGGCGCGCAGGAAGGCGTCCGGGTCGGCGACGGGCCGGCCGAGCGGGTCGAACAGCTCGGGGCCGTCGAGGCGGTGGCCGAGCCGGGAGGAGAGGCGGAGCAGGCCGTCCATCCGGCGAAAGCGCCGGGTGTTCTTGCCGGAGCCGAACCTGCCGGACCCGTCGCGCACGGCGTAGAGGCGGTCGCCGGCCAGGCCGCGCTCGTCCACCTCGACGGAGTCGAGCCGCTCGCCGCCGGTGGACTTCACGGGGTAGCGCCAGAGCTGCTCGATCACTCCGATGATCTCTGCCATGGCGGGAAAGCGTAGCGGCGCCTGCGGGGGATGGTCTAGACCAAGGTGTGGAGGTGCTGGGCAGGCTCAGCCCAGTCGGGCCACCGCCCGCACGGGCGCCCCGTCGGCGGCCACCAGTCGGAGCGGGAACAGCGAGACCTCCACCGGCCGCCCGGCCTCCTGGGCGTCGAGCAGGAGCCGCAGGTCGGTGAGGTTCTCGGCGATCACCCCGCCGCCGGGCGCCCCGAGCAGCACCCGGTGCGCGGCGAGGGTGGGCTCCGCGGCGGCCGACTGGTCGTGCTCGTCGGTGAGGTCGGCGAGCAGCGCGGCCACCGCCGGATCGCCCGGCCCGGGATCGGGAGTGGGGTCGACGCTCAGCGCGTCCACGCCCACCGTCCGGACCCCGGCGGCGACGATCGCCTCGGCGGCGCCCGGGGTCAGGCTGGGGTGGGCCAGGTAGGTGTCGGTGCCCCAGTGCCGGGCCCAGCCGGTGGCCAGCAGCAGCACGGTGCCCTCCCCGGCGCGCTCCAGCGCCGGGGCGAGCAGCTCGGGCGTCACCGCCGAGCGGGGCTCCAGGCCGCGCAGGTCGGCGACCACGGCCGGTCCGGTGAACCGCTCCAACGGCAGCCCGTCCAGGGTCGGCCAGGTGACGTCCACGTGGTACGGCGCGTCCACATGGGTGCCGGACTGCGAACCGAGGTGCAGGGCCAGCACGTTCACCCCGGCCGTGGCGGTGGTGAGCGCGGGCTCCAGGACGACCGCCGGATCGCCGGGGTAGACCGGCATCGCGGTGGTCACCTGGTGGGTGAGGTCGACGAGGGTCGGTGCCATGGCGCCCATCCTCGCAGGCCGGGCCGCCCGGTAAATGCGTATAGAAATAAGCCCTATGGGAACAGCGAAGCAGCAGTCGGTACGCCAGCCGTGGGTGGTCGGGGTCTCGGGTGCCTCAGGGACGCCGTACGCCGCCTCCGTCATCCGGGCGCTGCTCGCCGCCGGGGAGGCGGTCGACCTGGTGGTCAGCCGGGCGGCGCGGCTGACCATCCTGGACGAGACCGGCATCTCCTTCCGGGACGCGCACTGGCGCGAGGACCTGGCCGCCTGGCTGGGCACCGGCCCCGAGGGGCTCGACGACGTCCGCTACTGGCCGGCCGGGGACTTCGCGGCCGGCCCGTCCAGCGGCTCCTACCCGGCGAAGGGCATGCTGGTCGTCCCCGCGACCACCGGCGCGGTGGCCGGCATCGCGCTCGGCCTGAGCAAGGACCTGCTGCAGCGGGTCGCCAGCGTCACCCTCAAGGAGCGCCGCCCGCTCGTGGTGTGCGTCCGGGAGGCACCACTCAACGGGGTGACGCTGAAGCACCTGGTGGAGCTGGACGCGCAGGGCGCCGTCGTGCTGCCCGCCTCGCCCGGCTTCTACGCCGGCGGCTCCACCGTGCGGGAGCTGGTCGACTTCGTCGCCGGACGGGTGCTGGACGCGGTCGGCGTGCCGCACTCGCTGTACCTGCGCTGGGAGGGCGAGTTGGGCGCGGCGGCCCGCCGACCCGACCGGGGGGAGTGAGCGACCCGCGACCGGGAGAGTATGTTCTCTGCGATATCCGGGTTGGTGCGCGCATGCCGCCTTTGAATCCGGATAATGATCTGTGGGTCTGGTGAGGTTCGGAAGGACGCGGACGGTATATGGACACGGTGGACAGACAGCTCATCCAGGCGCTCCGGGAGAACGGCCGTGCGTCCTACGCCGAGCTGGGCCGACTGGTCGGCCTCTCCGGCCCGAGCGTCACGGACCGGATCAACCGCCTGGAGCAGGCCGGGGTCATCACCGGCTACCGCGCGACGGTCAACCCGGCCTCGCTCGGCTTCGGCGTGACGGCCCTGATCGGCCTTCAGCTCACCGACGCCGCCGACCACGAGGACGTCGCGCACCGGCTGAAGGACCTCGGCGAGGTCGAGGACTGCTGGTTCATCGCCGGTGACGACTCGTACATGCTCAAGGTGCGGGTCTCCGACGTGGAGGGCCTGGAGTCGGTGGTCAAGCGCATCTCCGGGACGAAAGGCGTGGCCCGCACCCGCACCACGGTCGTACTCTCCACCAAGTGGGAGAACCGGGTGAGCGATCTCCCCCTGGTCGAAGGAGAGTAATGGCGACGGCACTGGTCGGCCTGGAGGACCTGCACGCGGCCCGGGAGCGGATCGCGGGGGTCGCGGTGCGCACCCCGCTCGTCCCCGCGCCCTGGGCGAACGACGGCGAGCGCCGGCTCTGGCTCAAGCCGGAGAACCTCCAGCCGACCGGGGCCTTCAAGCTGCGCGGCGCCTACAACCGGCTCGCCGCGCTCCGCGACGACGAGCGCGCCCGCGGCGTGGTCGCCCAGTCCAGCGGCAACCACGCCCAGGCGGTGGCCTACGCGGCGCAGCTGCTCGGCATCAAGGCCGTCATCGTGATGCCGGACACCTCGCCGGCCGTCAAGGTCGAGGGGACCCGCTCGTTCGGCGCCGAGGTGCTCCTGGTGTCCCCGCATGAGCGGGACACCGTGCCCGGCGAGCTGGCCGAGCGGCACGGCTACGTCTGGGTGCCGCCGTACGACGACCCGTTCATCATCGCGGGCCAGGGCACGGTCGGACTGGAGATCGCCGAGGACGCCCCGGCCGGGCTGGACACCGTCCTGGTGCCGGTCAGCGGCGGCGGGCTGATCTCCGGTACGGCGGCCGCGCTCAAGCTGACCCGCCCGGACGTGCGGATCATCGGCGTCGAGCCGGAGCTGGCCGCCGACGCCCAGGCCAGCCTGCGGGCCGGCGAGCGGCTCGCCTGGCCGGTCGCGGACACCTACCGGACCATCGCGGACGGGCTGCGCACCCCCTCGGTCGGGGTCATGCCGTTCGCCCACCTCACCGCCTACGTGGACGACATCGTCACCGTCACCGAGGACGAGATCCGGGCCACCGTCGCCCTGCTGGCGCGCCGCGGCCGACTGGTCGCCGAGCCCTCCGGGGCCGTCGCCCCGGCCGCGTACTTCCACCGCGCCGCCGAGATCGGCGCCGGGATCACGGCCGCCGTGGTGAGCGGCGGGAACATCGAACCGGCGTTGCTCGCGGAGCTGCTCGCAGCGTGAGCGCGGTATGGGCGTACGCTCGTTCCGGCAACGAATCGAAGTCGGAGGAGGCGGGTCACCGCATGGACGCAGGGCTCAAGCGCGAGCTGGAGGCGAAGGTCTACGCGGGTGAGCGGTTGACCCGCGAGGACGGGATCGCGCTCTACGAGAGCGACGACCTGGCCTGGCTGGGCGGGCTGGCCCACCACGTGCGGACGAGGAAGAACGGCGATGTCGTCCACTTCAACGTCAACCGCCACCTCAACATGACCAACGTGTGCAGCGCGTCCTGCGCCTACTGCTCGTTCCAGCGCAAGCCGGGCGAGAAGGACGCGTACACGATGCGCATCGAGGAGGCCGTGCGCCTCGCCAAGGCGATGGAGGTCGACTCCCTCACCGAGCTGCACATCGTGAACGGGCTGCACCCGACGCTGCCCTGGCGCTACTACCCGCGCTCGCTGCGGGAGCTGAAGGCGGCCCTGCCGAACGTCTCGCTGAAGGCCTTCACCGCCACCGAGATCCACTGGTTCGAGAAGATCAGCGGCCTGTCGGCGGACGAGATCCTGGACGAGCTGATCGACGCCGGCCTGGAGTCGCTGACCGGCGGCGGCGCGGAGATCTTCGACTGGGAGGTCCGCCAGCACATCGTCGACCACGACACCCACTGGGAGGACTGGTCGCGGATCCACCGGCTCGCCCACAGCAAGGGCCTCAAGACGCCGTCGACGATGCTCTACGGCCACATCGAGGAGCCCCGCCACCGGGTCGACCACGTGCTGCGGCTGCGTGAGCTGCAGGACGAGACCGGCGGCTTCCAGGTCTTCATCCCGCTGCGCTACCAGCACGACTTCCACGACTCCAAGGACGGCGTCGTGCGCAACAGGCTGATGGCCCGTACCGAGATGGCCACCGGGGCCGAGGCGCTGAAGACCTTCGCGGTCTCCCGGCTGCTCTTCGACAACGTGCCGCACGTCAAGGTGTTCTGGGTGATGCACGGCGTCACCACCGCGCAGCTGGCGCTCAGCCACGGCGCGGACGACATGGACGGTTCGGTGGTCGAGTACAAGATCACCCATGACGCGGACAACTTCGGCACCCCGAACAAGCTCGGCCGCGACGACCTGCTCGGCCTGATCCGGGACGCCGGCTTCCGCCCGGTGGAGCGCAACACCCGCTACGAGGTCATCCGCGAGTACGACGGACCGGACCTGACGCGTCGCGAGACGCCGCAGGCGATGCGTCTCTGACCAGCCGTTTCACCGCTCCCCGTGCCGTCCGTCGGCGCGGGGGGCGGTTTTCTTCACCGGGCCCGCACAGGGGTCCGGGTTTCCCAACGGGCTGTTGGTTTGGCAGGATCGGCGGCATGTCCGGTTCTCACCGCTCCACCCCGTACCCGTCGTACGAGCCGGCCCACCAGCCGGGGTACGAGGTGCAGCAGCAGCCGTACGGGGTGTACGAGCAGCCGTCGTACCAGGAGTGGGGCACGCCCCAGCCGGTCGAGGGCTACCCGAACCAGCCGGTCCACCAGAACCAGCACGGCTACCCGAACCAGCCGGGCTACCCGGACCAGGGCGGCTACCCGGACCAGCCCGTCTACCCGGACCAGGGCGGTTACGCCTACGAGGGCTACGACGCCTACGACCAGCCGTTCCAGCCGTACGCCGTCGAGCCGGACCCGTACCTCGCGCAGCCGCAGCCGCAATCGCAGCCCGAGCCATCGGCCGCGGTCGAACCGCCGTTCGTGCCCGCCCCCGCCGCCGCCCCGGGTACGGCGGCCGCGGCCGGATCGCGCGCGGCGGCCCGCGGCCACCGGCGCAAGGCCAAGAAGAAGCGCCACGGCAAGGCCGTGACCGCCGGCACCGTGCTGCTGATCGCGGCCGCCGCCGGCTGGTACACCGTCGGCCAGGACTCGGCCAACCCCGGGGTGACCGCCGCCGACGGCCCCGGCCCGGAGGGTCTGGCCGCCCCCGACCAGCCCTCCCCGCCGGCCGCCGCCCCCGCCCCGCAGGCGGCCGCCGACCGGCACACCGAGGCGCCCGCGGCCAGCCGCAGCGAGGCCCGGGAGGACGGCTCGGTGGCCGCGATACCCGGTCTGGGCGCCGCCTTCACCGCCCGGATACCGGCCGAGACCACCCAGGTGGTGCTCGCGTCGGGCCAGGACAAGAACGCCAACAAGACCACCGTCACCCTCTGGACCCGCACCGCCGAGGGCCGCTGGCGGGCCGGCGAGGCCTGGCAGGGCCACAACGCCAACCGGGGCTGGACCACCGACCACAACGAGGGCGACCTGCGCAGCCCGATCGGCGTCTTCTCGCTCACCGACGCCGGCGGCCGCAAGGCCGACCCCGGCAGCAAGCTCCCGTACGACAAGGACCCCTCCTTCGTGGT
The DNA here is from genome assembly GCF_043202015.1 of Kitasatospora sp. NPDC048239. Taxonomy (NCBI): domain Bacteria; kingdom Bacillati; phylum Actinomycetota; class Actinomycetes; order Kitasatosporales; family Streptomycetaceae; genus Kitasatospora; species Kitasatospora sp. NPDC048239. The sequence continues at coordinate 245,957 of NZ_JBICZP010000010.1, forward strand.
CTCCGGGACGGGCTTCGCTGGCGAGCCGCTGGCCGGCTCCTTCGACTACGTCGTGGCGATCGACTACAACCGGGTGCCGGGCAACTCGCCGCTCGACCCGCGCCGCCCCAACGGTTCGAGCAAGGGCGGCGGGATCTGGATCCACGTCGACCACGGCGGGCCGACGCACGGCTGCGTGTCCGTCCCCGAGGACAAGATGGCCGAACTGATCCGCACCCTGGACCCCGCCGCCCACCCGGTCATCGTGATGGGCGACGCGGCCTCGTTGGCCGCCTGACCTGCTGTTCACGTCCCCCTGGCCCCAGGCGCCCCAACGGCTCTTGTCGGCCTCCTACAGCTTCCGGGGGCGGATCCTGTAGCCGGTGCGCCCCGCTGACCAGTGGGTAACCCGGTTGAGTGGCAGCATGAGCGGTTCGCGCATTGTGGCACTCGGTCACTACCAGCCCCCCAAGGTCCTCACCAACGGCGACCTGGCGGTGCTGGTCGACACCGACGACGAGTGGATCCGCAGCCGGGTGGGGATCCGGACCAGGCACATCGCCGAGGGGGAGACCCTGGTCGACCTGGCCACCGAGGCGGCGCAGAAGGCGCTCGCCAACAGCGGCCGCTCGGCCGCCGACATCGACCTGGTGGTGGTGGCCACCTGCACGGCGGTGGAGCGCAGCCCCAACACCGCCGCCGCCGTCGCGGCCCGGCTCGGGGTGCGGGCGCCGGCCGCCTACGACATCAACACGGTCTGCTCGGGCTTCTCGTACGCGCTGGCCACCGCCGACCACGCGATCCGCGCGGGCGCTGCGAGCCGGGCGCTGGTGATCGGCGCCGAGCGGATGTCCGACACCATCGACTGGACCGACCGGACCACCTGCGTGATCTTCGGTGACGGCGCCGGCGCGGCGGTCGTGGAGGCGCAGGCCGAGGGGGCCGAGCCCGGGATCGGGCCGGTGGTCTGGGGCACCGAGCCCGAGAAGGGCGACGCCGTGGTGATCACCGGCTGGGATCCGGTGATCAGCCAGCAGGGCCAGTCGGTGTTCCGCTGGGCCACCACGCAGATCGCCCCGCTGGCCCGGCAGACCTGCGAGAAGGCCGGGATCGACCCGTCCGAGCTCAAGGGCTTCGTGCCGCACCAGGCGAACCTGCGGATCATCGACGCGATCGCGGCCAAGCTGGGCGCCCCCGACGCGGTGATCGCCAGGGACGTGGTGGTCTCCGGCAACACCTCGGCGGCCTCCATCCCGCTGGCCTTCTCCAAGCTGGTCGAGCGCGGCGAGCTGTCGCCCGGCGACCCGGTGCTGCTGTTCGGCTTCGGCGGCGGCCTGGCGTACGCGGGCCAGGTCGTGCGCTGCCCCTGAGCCGTGCGCTGCCCCTGAGCGGGCCTCCACGGGCCCGAGCGGGCCCGGGCACCCCCGGGACGGACCCGAGGCGGGTCCGGCACCCCTGGGGGCCCTACGGCGCCCCGGCGGCGCCCTGAACGCACACATGCCGGTGGGCGGACACCCTTGCGGGGGTGTCCGCCCACCGGCATGTCTGGCGCGCTGCGGCACGTCGGCGGACCTCCCCCGAGGACACGGCCGCCGTCCGTCGTTCCCCGGACAGGAGGCCGGGGTTGCGCGCGGAGCGGATGGGTGGGTAGGGGGACCGGTCTACTTGGGCGGCTTCTTGCCGGTGACACCCAGGTACACCAGGGGAGCGAGGTTGGGCTTGAGGTCCTTGACCTTGACGCCCCAGGAGGTGAAGGCCTTCTGGTGCTCGGCCGCCGAGGCGAGCAGCGAGACCAGAGACCCTGCGACGGCGGCCGCGTCGAGCGATTTGTCGGCCTGACCCTTCGCCTGGAGTTCCCTGACGGCATCCGTGAGCGGCTTGGCGACCGCGTTGAGGACGGTCATGCGGATCTTGAAGAACCGCTTGTCCCCTTCGGCGGCACCGAGCGTGACCACTCGGAGAATGGCGTCGTTCTTGCGCCAGAAGGCGAGGAATCCGTCGACCAGTTCTTCCGAAGTGGCCGAGCCGGACTTCCCTGCCCAGGACTTTCCGGCCACCAGCTCTTTGAGGGTGTCGGCGTCCTTGGCCATTTCCTCGGCGATTTCGAGGACAGCGCCCTCGACATCCGGGAAGTACTGGTAGAAGGTCGCGGGGGAGGTACCCGCCATACGGGCGACGTCGATGACCTTGACGTCCCGATAGGGCGACGTGCTGAGCATCTCGCGGAGGCAGTCGAGCAGCTTCTGCCGCGTCTCCTGTCCGCGTCGCCCGGCGACGCGACCGTCGACGGTGCGAACTTGTCCTGTCATGCCGTCAGCTTACCGTGGCACGATCTTGGCGCGATTCGGTGATGCGACTATTACTCCGCACGGGGGTTGGTATAGGGGCTTGAACGAGTTCGGGCGGATATTCGCAGGGGCCCGGAGAGCCGGTTTTGAAGCCCCCCCGTGTGCTTATGACCCCACAGCGTGACGACCCCTCCGCTGAGGGGTTATCGGGTGACAGAGCGTAACGATCGAAGGAATTCTTGCGGACGGTCGACGGGCGGCCTCCGGGCGGGCCGGGCGCAAGCCGCGTCCGGAGCGGGCGTCAGAATCCGGCCGTTCCGTGGGCACTGACCGGACGGGGTCCGGCGGGCGCCGTAGGCCGACTCGGGGCGGGGGAGGTTGGAGTTGAACCGGGCGGCATTGGAGAATCGGCTCCGGCACCCCGTGGCGGGTGCGGAACACGGGGAGGTGGCAGCGGAGTGGACCAGCTGACGGCGCACGATCCGAGGCGGATCGGGCCCTTCGAGGTGCTGGGGCGGCTCGGCGCGGGCGGGATGGGCCTGGTCTACCTGGCGCGCTCCGCATCCGGCCGACGGGTTGCCATCAAGACCGTCCGGGGGGAGCTGGCCGAGGACGAGCTGTTCCGGGTCCGTTTCGCCCGGGAGATCGCGGCCGCCAAGACGGTGGGCGGCTTCTACACCGCGGCGGTGGTCGACGCGGACGCCGACGCCCGGGTGCCGTGGCTGGCCACCGCGTACGTCCCGGCGCCGTCCCTGGAGGACCTGGTCGGCGAGTGCGGGCCGCTGCCGGTGGGCGCGGTGCGCTGGCTGGTCGCGGGCATCGCCGAGGCGCTGCAGTCCATCCACGCGGCCGGGCTGGTGCACCGTGACCTCAAGCCCTCCAACGTGCTGGTGGTCGAGGACGGCCCGCGGGTGATCGACTTCGGCATCGCGGCGGGCGTCTCGCACACCCGGCTCACCATGACCAACGTCGCGGTCGGCACCCCGGCGTACATGTCGCCCGAGCAGGCCCGCGACAGTCGCAGCGTCACCGGCGCCAGCGACGTCTTCTCGCTCGGCTCGCTGCTGGTGTTCTGCGCCACCGGGCACCCGCCCTACCGGGGCGCCAACCCGGTGGAGACGGTGTTCCAGCTGCTGCGCGACCAGCCAGACCTCTCCGGGCTGCCGCCCGAGCTGGCGGACCTGGTGCGCGCCTGTATGCGCCCGTCCCCCGAGCACCGGCCGAGCCCGGCGCAGATCCAGACCGAGCTGGCCCCGCACCTGTTCTCCCGGGACGACGCCTCGGGCGAGGCCGGTGACTGGCTGCCGGCCAACGCGCTGGAGCTGATCGAGCGCAAGCGCAGCCGCCGGCAGACCGCGCCGCCCGCCCGGCCGCCCGTCCAGGGCGCCGCGCCGATCGGTCAGGCCGGGCCGCCGCAGGGCGGGCCCCCGCAGGCGCCGGTGCCGCCCCAGCGGCCCGTACAGGCCGATCCGCGCACCCAGCACCCCGGCGGGCCGCACGCCCCGCCCGGGACCGGCCCGGTGCACGCTGCACCGCCCGTCCAGGGGCAGGACGTCGAGGCCGCCACCGAGAAGATCTCCGCGCGCCGCCGCCACGGCGGCCCGGGGGCCGGGGACGCCGCCGGGGTGCAGCTGGCCGGCGCCTCGGTGCGGATAGGCCCGGGCCCGCGCGCCGAGCAGGCCGGTCCGGGCACCGCGCCCGCCGAGACGGACTGGGTCCGCCGGGTCGCCCCGGCGCCCGTCCCGGCCGCCCGCTGGCGCCCCTGGCGGTTCCGGATGTCCAACGACGTCTGGGGCACGCCGGTGGTGGCCGACGGCACGCTGTTCGTCTCCAGCTTCGAGGTGCACGCCCTGGACATCGCCTCCGGGCAGCGCCGCTACAAGACCCGGGACGTCGCCTGGGCGCTCGCGGTGGACTCCGGCCGGGTGCACGCCGCCGACGGCCCGCACCTGTACACGGTGGACGTCGCGGACGGCACCGAGCGCTGGCGCCACTCGCTGGACGGCTGGGTGTACTCGCTGGCCGCCGCCGACGGCGTGCTCTGCTGCGGGATCCGGGGCGGCGGCGTGCAGCTGCGCTCGGCGGCCACCGGCGCCGAGCTCTGGCGGGCCGACGACGCCCAGCAGGACTACGAGAACCCGCAGTCCGGCCCGGCCCTGGTGGCGGGCGCCGTGTACTACTACGGAGGCGGGCGGCTGCGCTGCGTCGACCCGCGCGGTGCGGGCCTGCGCTGGTCCTTCCGGGTCGGCGAGGACGTGCCCTCGCACCCGGCGGAGCGGGGCGGGGTGCTGTACGTGACGGCCGGCACCCGGGTGTACGCGCTGGACGCGGCCAGCGGCGCCGAGCGCTGGCGGTTCGAGGCCCCCGTGGTGCTGTTCACCCCGCCCGCGCTGGACACCGACGCGGTGTACGTCGCGGACTACCTCGGCACCGTGTACGCCCTGGACGCGGCCACCGGCCGGGAGCGCTGGCGCGGGGCCACCGGCAGCCGCCAGGGCGCCGAGCCGGTGGTGGTCGGGGACGGCATGGTGCTGGTCGGCAGCGGGGAGGTGCTGTACGCCTTCGAGGCGGCCTCCGGCCGGGAGCGCTGGCGCTACACCACGCGGGGCGAGATCGTCGGCTCCCCGGCGGTCGCCGACGGACTGGTCCACCTGGGCAGCCGGGACCACTCGCTGCACACCCTGGACCTGGCGAGCGGTCAGCTGCGCTGGGAGCTCGGCACCAAGGGCGAGCTGACCGGGTCACCGGTGGCGATCGGCGGGCGGGTGTTCGTCGGCAGCAAGGACCGCTGCGTCTACGCGCTGGACGCCTTCTACGGCACCGCGGTGCCCTCGCACTGACGCCGGTGCGGACGGCGGGGGCCGCGGCCCCCGCCGTCCGGCCCTGCTACTTCTTCCGGGCCTCCGGGTGGCGGCTGCACCAGCCCTCCCACGCCGAGGCCACCATCTCCTCGACGCCGTACCGGGCGGTCCAGTCCAGCTCGCGGCGGATCAGCTCGGCGGAGGCGACCACCCGGGCCGGGTCGCCGGCGCGGCGCGGGGTGACCTCGCCGGTGGCGTCGTAGCCCGTGACCTTGCCGATCACGTCCAGCATCTCCTTGACGCTGACGCCCTCGCCGCGGCCGATGTTCAGGATCAGCGCGGTCTCGCCGGCCGGGTCGGCGGCCAGCCGCCTGGCGGCCGCGACGTGGGCGGAGGCGATGTCCGAGACGTGGATGAAGTCGCGCACGCAGGTGCCGTCGGGGGTCGGGTAGTCGGCGCCGAAGATCCGCGGGGCGGTGCCGGCGGTGAGCCGCTCGAAGACCATCGGGATCAGGTTGAACACGCCCGCGTCGGAGAGCTCCGGCGAGGCCGCGCCGGCCACGTTGAAGTAGCGCAGCGAGACGGTGGAGATGCCGTAGGCCTTGCCGACGGCCGACACCAGCCACTCGCCGGCCAGCTTGGTCTCGCCGTAGGGGCTCATCGGGTCGCACGGGGTGGACTCGGTGACCAGGTCCACGTCGGGCATGCCGTAGACGGCGGCGGAGGAGGAGAAGAGGAAGCGCTTCACCCCGCCCTCGGCGGCCGCCTCCAGGACGGTCTGCAGGCCGATCATGTTCTCCCGGTAGTAGAAGAACGGCTGCTCGACCGACTCGCCGACCTGCTTCTTCGCCGCGAAGTGCAGGATCCCCTGCACGCCGTGCTCGCGGATCGCCGCGTCCAGCACGGTCCGGTCCAGGGTGGAGCCCTCGACCAGGGCGACCCCCTGCGGCAGCCGGGTGCGGTCGCCGGTGCTGAAGTCGTCCAGGACGGCCACGCGCTCGCCCGCGTCGAGGAGCTGCTGCACCACGTGCCCGCCGATGTATCCGGCACCGCCGGTGATCAACCAAGTCATGGCCCGCATCCTAGGCGTTCCGGGTTTCCGGCCGGTGCCGGGCGAGTCGGCGCAGGGATTCGGACAAATCGGTGAAATGCTCACAAAGAGCTCTGTGATCTCTCGATGATCCCCGGCAGCGAGCCCTCCGGCCCCCCTTCGGCCGTTCCGCGGGGCGGCTCCGGACGGTCTGCGGGTGGTCCCCGCGCGATCCCCGCGTGTGGCGATGGAATCGGAGGCAGCCCAGGTGAACCGCAAGAAGGAACCCACCCGCCCGCTCCCGGCCGGGCCCCGGCCCACCGGGCCCAAGGCCTTCGGCGCCCGCCTGCTCGCCCCCGGGGCGGTCGCCGCGCTGACCGCCCTGGCGCTGGCCGGCTGCAGCAGCGGCTCCTCCCAGAGCTCCTCCTCCTCGGTCGCCGCCGGCGCCTCCTCCTCGTCCTCCCCGACGGCCGGCGGCAACCAGCTGGAGGACGCCTACCAGCGGGTGATCGCCGACGTGCTGCCCTCGGTGGTGCAGATCACCACCGACAGCGGCCTGGGCTCCGGCATCGTCTACGACAACAAGGGCGACATCGTCACCAACGCCCACGTGGTCGGCGCCGCCACCACCTTCGGCGTCACCCTGGCCAACGGCACCAAGGCGCTGGACGCCACGCTGGTCGCCAGCTATCCGGAGTCCGACCTCGCGGTGATCAGGCTGACCAGCCCGCCGAGCGGCCTCAGGCCGGCCGTCTTCGGGGACTCCGCCAAGGTCGAGCTGGGCCAGATCACGCTGGCCATGGGCAGCCCGCTGGGGCTGTCGAGCAGCGTCACCCAGGGCATCGTCTCGGCCACCGGCCGGACCGTCTCCGAGCCGCAGGGCGGCGGCTCGCCGGGCGCCACCATCGGCAACATGGTGCAGACCTCGGCGGCGATCAACCCGGGCAACAGCGGCGGCGCACTGGTCAACCTGGAGGGCCGGGTGATCGGCATCAACACGCTGGCCGCCACCGAGCCGGAGACCAACGGCGCCGCCGCCCCCGGCATCGGCTTCGCCATCCCGGCCGCCACCATCACCAGCATCGCCGACCAGCTGATCAAGGATGGCAAGGTCACCAACTCCGGCCGCGCGGCGCTCGGCATCACCGCCCGGACGTACTTCGACCAGAACTTCCGGCCGGCGGGGGCCACCATCGTGGCCGTTGCCGCGGGCGGACCGGCCGCCTCGGCGGGCCTCCAGGTCGGCGACGTGATCACCAGGATCGGCGACACCCCGGTCGAGTCGCTGAACTCGCTGACCACCGCGCTGGCCTCGCTCACCCCGGGCACCAAGGTCACCGTCACCTACACCCGCGACGGGCAGTCCAGGACCGCCGACGTCACCCTCGGGACCCTGCAGACCCCCTGAACCCCTGTCGGTGCCCCGCCCGCCCGCCGCGCAAGGGTCCGCGGGCGCGGCGCCGTACGGGAACGGCCGGGACCTCGTCACCGCCTCGACGAGGTCCCGGCCCTTTTGCCGTCCTGCTGCCCGTCCGCCGGTCCGAAGCGTCAGCGGCGGGCGGTGCGGGTGCGCCAGGGGAGTTCGATGGTGACCGTGGTCGGTCCGCCGTGCGGGCTCTCCACCAGGAACACCCCGTCCACCGCCCGGATCCGGTCGGCCAGCCCGGCCAGGCCGCTGCCCGGGTAGGGGGCCGCGCCGCCCTTGCCGTCGTCCTGGACCAGCAGCATCAGCTGGTCGCCGGCCCGCCAGACGTCCACCGTGGCGGTCCGGGCGCCGGCGTGCTTGGAGACGTTGGTCAGCAGCTCGCTGACGGTGAAGTACGCGATGCCCTCCACCGCGGAGTCCGGGCGCTCCACCTCGCCGCGGTCGTTCTTCAGCCCGACGTGCACCTTGACGCCGCCGGGCACCGTGCAGCGGGCGGCCACCGCGGAGAGCGCCGCGTCCAGGCCCCGGTCGGTGAGCACCGCCGGGTGGATGCCGCGGGCCAGGTCGCGCAGTTCCTGGAGGGCGAGCTTCACCTCGCCGTGCGCGTTGTCCACCATCTTCGCGGCGGCGACCGGGTCCTCCTCCAGCTTCTCCTTGGCCAGGCCGAGGTCCATCGCCAGCGCCACCAGCCGGGCCTGGGCGCCGTCGTGCAGGTCGCGCTCGATCCGGCGCAGGTCGGCGGCGGCGGTGTCGACCACCGTGCCCCGGTCGTCCTCCAGCTCGCGGACCCGCTCGGACAGCGCGCCCGGGTAGAGCAGGGTCTCCACCAGCATCCGGTCCACGGCGCCCTCGAAGCGGACCACCCAGGGCAGCACCGGCCAGCCGACGATCACACAGACCAGCGTCACGGCGAAGCTGAGCACGCCCCAGGGCAGCAGCAGCACGTTGTACAGCGCGGACCGCCAGCTCAGCGCGTCGGTGAGGTGGGCGATCGCGTACCCGGTGGCACCCGGGCGGGACCGGTGCACCGGCTCCGGCTCGTGCACCTCGGAGCCGTGCACCGCGCGGGCCCGGCGGCGGGCGACCGAGCCCAGGCCCCGGCAGCCGGCCAGACCGGCCGCCAGCAGCGGCAGGCCGACCACGGTGATCGACAGCGCCAGGCCGATCGACAGCAGCGCGATCGTGAAGACGAACCCCGCGATGCCGATCGGCAGGTTGAGCATCAGCTGCCCGACCTGCTTCCACATCCGCGCGCCGTACAGCGGGTCGCGCTCACTGCGCGCGTCCTGCTCCTTGATGGCACCCGCGGCGCGGTGCAGAGGCTTCATCTGGATCTACCGTCCCTCTCGTCGAGCTGGTGATCCAAGCTTCCCTGGTGGGGTCCGCCCGGTGCCATGGGGGTGATACGTCTTCCCGGGCGGGGGTTATCCCCACCCCGGCGGCCCCCACCGGGTGCGGCCCGGAAGTCCGCCGACCGGCGCCCGGGTGTCCACGGGTTGTCCACGGGCCGTCTTGCGGACCGGGCGGGGTGCGGGGGCATCCGAGCCGTGCACTTAGACTCACGCATTGGCGATGGTTATGACCGTGTAAAGAAACGTCGTAGAACTGCCCTCAAAGCGGTTTCACGGCCGATGTGGAGGCGAGGGGCATGGAGGCGCAGCACGCGGCTGCCGACCCGGCGGCCGGCAGCGGCTACTTCGACGCGTATGCCGCGATGGGCCTGCTCGCCGTCGTCGGCGTGCTCTTCGTCGCCGTGGCGTTCACCGCCAACCGGCTGCTGCGGCCGGTGGTGTACTCGCCGGAGAAGCTCCTCGCCTACGAGTGCGGCGTGGACCCGGTGGGGGAGGACTGGGCGCACACCCAGATCCGCTACTACGTCTACGCCTTCCTGTACGTGATCTTCGCGGTCGACGCGATCTACCTGTTCCCGTGGGCGACCGTCTTCGCCACCGCCGGATACGGCGCCGGGACGCTGATCGAGATGTTCGTCTTCATCGGCTTCCTCGCGGTCGGGCTGCTCTACGCCTGGAAGAAGGGCGTTCTGGAATGGACGTGACCCACAACCACCCGCACGCGCAGGGCGCCTCCGGTGGACCCGTCCCGCTGGGCCTCCCGGACCCGGCGCGCCCCGGAGCCGCGATGGAGCGGAGCGCCCTCGGCCCGCTCGCCCGGCTCGCGCCGGACCCGGTCAAGGTCGTCCTGAACTGGGGCCGCCGCTACAGCCTCTGGTGCTTCAACTTCGGCCTGGCCTGCTGTGCGATCGAGTTCATCGCCGCGTCCATGGCCAAGCACGACTTCATCCGGATGGGTGTCATCCCGTTCGCGCCGGGCCCCCGACAGGCCGACCTGATGATCGTCTCGGGGACGGTGACCGACAAGATGGCGCCCGCCGTGAAGCGCCTCTACGAGCAGATGCCCGAGCCGAAGTACGTCATCTCGTTCGGCGCCTGCTCCAACTCCGGCGGGCCCTACTGGGACTCCTACTCCGTCACCAAGGGCGTCGACCAGATCATCCCGGTCGACGTCTACGTGCCCGGCTGCCCGCCGCGGCCCGAGGCGCTGCTCCAGGGCATCCTCAAGCTCCAGGAGAAGATCGCCGCCGAGTCGCTGCCCCAGCGGTACGCCGCGCCCGCCGCCGCGCTGCGCCGTCCGCTGGTCGCGGGGCCGGCCTCCGGCGCCGCCGCGGGTCCGGATGCGGGCCCGGCCGTGGAAGGGGGAGCCTCATGAGCAGCGCCGAGCAGTACGCGGCGTCGGTCGGCGAGTGGGCCACCGGCGCCGAGGCGTACGGGCTGATCACCGTCGACGTGCCCGCCGAGCACTGGATCGAGGCGCTGACCGCCGCCCGGGACACGCTCGGTCTGAGCTTCTTCGACTGGCTGAGCGCCGTCGACGAGCTGGCCGAGGGCTTCTCCGTGGTCGCGCACCTGGCCGCCCCGCGGGCGCACGGCGTCCGCCACCTGGTGCTGCGGACCAGGGTGCCCCGGGACGGCGCCGCGCTGCCGACCGCTGTGGCGGTGTACGCCGGTGCCGCCTGGCACGAGCGCGAGACGCACGAGATGTTCGGCATCGACTTCCCCGGGCACCCCCACCTGGCCACCCTGCTGCTGCCGGACGGTTTCGAGGGGTACCCGCTGCGCAAGGAGTTCGTGCTCGCGGCCCGGGTCGCCAAGGCCTGGCCGGGGGCCAAGGAGCCGGGCGAGTCCGACCACGGCGACGGCCCGGCGCGGCGCAAGATGCAGCCGGCCGGTGTGCCGGACCCGAACGAGTGGGGCCCGCTCAAGGGCACCCTGCCGCCGGTCGCCGAGCGGCCGGCACGTGGTGCGCGGGCGGCCGGAGCGGCGCGGACGCCGCGGGCTGCCGGTGCTGCGGCCGGCGCCGGCGCCGGAGCCGGTGCAGGTGCGGCCGAGGGCGCTGCCGCCGTGCGGGCGGACCGGCCCCGGCGGACGCGGTCCGTCGACGCGGGCTCGGTGAGCCAGGCGGCCGAGGGCGCGGCCGAGGCCTCCGAGGGCGCCGTTGCCGAGGGCGGGGCGCCGCTGCGCGCCGACCGGCCGCGGCGGACCAGGTCGGTGTCGGAGGGTTCGGCGAGCCAGCCGGCTCCCGCCGCCGATGACGCCGCCGAGGCGGCCGCGGCCGTGGCGCCCGCCGAGGGTGCCCCGGTGAAGCCCGAGCGGGCGGCGCCGGCCCGGACGCAGTCCTCGGACGCGCCCTGGCACACGCCGTCGCCGGCGCACGGGCCTGAGAAGGCCGCCGAGCCGGAGAAGGCCGCGCAGCCGCAGGCGCCCGCCGAGCCCGGGAAGCCGGCCGAGTCGGCCCCCGGCGCCGAAGCCCCCGCCGAGCCCCCTGCCGAGACCCCCGCCGATCAGGCCCCCGACCAGGACGGAGACAGCGCGTGAACCTGCTCGACACGTTGCTCCGCTGCGTCGCCACGCTCGTCGTCTTCCTCACCTTCCCCCTGATCATCGGCCAGACCGAGCACAAGGTGATGGCGCACATGCAGGGCCGGCTCGGCCCGATGTACGCCGGCGGCTTCCACGGGTGGGCGCAGCTGGTCGCCGACGGTGTGAAGTTCGCGCAGAAGGAGGACATCGTCCCGGCCGGGGCGGACCGCCGGATCTTCCAGCTGGCCCCCGCCGTCTCGCTGCTGCCGTACCTGTTCGTGCTGCTGGCCATCCCGGTCGGCCCGGACGGCTTCGTCGGCCAGGCCGTGGACGCCGGACTGTTCTTCGTCCTGGCCGTGATGGGCGTCGGGGTGATCGGCAAGCTGATGGCCGGCTGGGCCTCGGCGAACAAGTTCTCGCTGCTCGGCGGCCTGCGGACGGCCGCCCAGCTGATGTCCTACGAGCTGCCGATGGTGCTCGCGGCGGCCTCCGTCGCCATGGCGGCCGGGACGCTGTCGCTGCCCGCGATCGTGGACGCCTGGCAGTGGTACTGGATCCCGTGGCAGATCATCGGCGCGTTCGTGTTCTTCACGGCCGGTCTGGCCGAGCTGCAGCGCCCGCCGTTCGACATGCCGATCGCCGACTCGGAGATCATCTTCGGCGCGTACACCGAGTACACCGGTCTGCGCTTCGCGCTGTTCCTGCTCTCCGAGTACGTGGGCATCCTGGTGGTCTCCGGACTGACCGCGGTGCTCTTCCTGGGCGGCTGGCACGGCCCGCTGCCGGACGAGCTCGGCTGGCTCTGGACGATCCTGAAGACCTTCGCGCTGGCCTTCGTGGTGATCTGGCTGCGGGTCACGTACCCGCGGCTGCGGGAGGACCAGCTGATGCGCTTCGCGTGGACCGTGCTGATCCCGCTCGCCCTCGTCCAGCTCGCCCTCACCGGCATCATCAAGGTGGCGATCTCATGAGCTTCCCCGGCTCCGGCCTGGCCAAGGGCCTCGCCGTCACCCTGCGGACGATGACGAAGAAGAGCATCACCGCGCAGTACCCCGACGTCCAGCCGGTGCTGCCGCCGCGTTCGCGCGGCGTGATCGCGCTGCTGGAGGAGAACTGCACGGTCTGCATGCTCTGCGCCCGGGAGTGCCCGGACTGGTGCATCTACATCGACTCCCACAAGGAGACGCTGCCGGCCGCCGACCCCAACGCCCGGGCCCGCACCCGCAACGTGCTGGACCGCTTCGCGATCGACTTCTCGCTCTGCATGTACTGCGGGATCTGCATCGAGGTCTGCCCGTTCGACGCGCTGTTCTGGTCGCCGGAGTTCGAGTACGCCGAGACGGACATCCTGGAGCTGACCCACGAGCGGGACAGGCTCCGCGAGTGGATGTGGACCGTCCCGGCGCCGCCGGCGCTGGACCCGGCGGCCGAGGAGCCCAAGGAGATCGCCACCGCACGCAAGGCGGCGGACAAGCTGGCGGCTGCCGCTGCCGCTGCCGCTGCGGCTGCCGCTGCCGCTGCTGCCGCCGCCGTCTCGGACGAGGGGGGTGATGGGCAGTGAGCGCCGTCGCCCTGCTCGCCGCGACCGGCCCGCTGGACCCGGCCGGCCGTTCCTTCCTCTCCCCGACCGGGGTGGAGATCGTCTTCCTGCTGGTCGGCATCGCCGTGCTCGGCTCGGCCCTGGTCGCCGTCACCACCAGGCAGCTGGTGCACGCCGCGCTCTGGCTGGTGGTCGCCCTCGGCGGGCTGGCGGTGGAGTTCCTGCTGCTCACGGCCGAGTTCATCGCCTGGGTGCAGGTACTGATCTACCTCGGCTCGGTGGTCGTCCTGGTGCTGTTCGGCCTGATGCTCACCAAGGCGCCGATCGGCCGCTCACCGGACGCCGACTCGGGCAACCGCTGGGTGGCCCTGGTGGTCGCGCTGGCCTCGGCCGGGACGCTGGTGACGCTGGTCGTGGACGCCTTCCGGACCTCCTGGATCGACCTGGGCGGGGGCGGCGGCTCGGCCGCGGCGACGGGTGCCAGCCTGTTCCGGACGTGGGTGCTGCCCTTCGAGGCGCTCTCCGTACTGCTGCTGGCCGCGCTGGTCGGGGCGATCGTGCTGTCGCGCGGCGCCCGGCGGCGGGTGCCGGCGCCCCGGGCCGGGAGGCTGCGGGCCGGTCGGCCGGTGGGCTCGAACGGCACCGTCGCCGCGACGGCGCCCGTCCCGGAGCCGTCCGCGCCGGCTGCTGCCGACGCCGCCTCCCCGGCTTCGACGACTCCGCCTCAGGAGGGCTGACCGCCGATGCACCTCGCCTATCCCGTCGTCCTCGCCGCGCTGCTGTTCAGCACCGGCGTGTACGGCGTGCTCGCCCGGCGCAACGTCGTCCTGGTGCTGATGTCCGTCGAGCTGATGCTCAACGCCGTCAACCTCAACCTCGTCGCCTTCGACGCCTGGCTGCGCGACTCGCTGCACGCCGGCCAGGCGCTCACCCTGTTCACCATCACCATCGCCGCCGCCGAGATCGGCCTCGGGCTCGCCATCGTCCTGCTGCTCTTCCGGGCGCGGGGCACCGCGGACATCGACAAGGTCACCGCACTCGGCGACCCGTCCGAGGACGCGCCCGAGGCAGCGGAGGCCGAGAGCGGACTGAAGGGCCAGGCCGTCGCATGAACCTCGCCCTGCCCGTCCTCGTCCCCGCCCTGCCCGCACTCGGAGCCGCCGCCACCCTGGCCGTCGGCCGGCGGGCCCCCGGCCTGGCCCGGCCGCTGGCGATCGTGCCGGTCGCCGTCTCGGCCGTGCTCGCGCTGGTCGTCGCGATCCAGCTGGGCAGCGGCCAGGCGCTGGACGCCGCCACCCGGCTCACCCCGACCGGCGGTCCCGACATCGCGCTCGCGATCCACCTGGACGGGTTCAGCTCGCTGATCTCCGTCCTGGTCGGCCTGGTCGCCACCTGTGTGCAGGTCTACTCGACCGCGTACCTCAAGGACGACCCGCGCTACCCCTCCTACGCGGCGCTGGTCTCGCTGTTCACGGCGGCGATGTTCCTGGTCGTCTACTCGGGCGACCTGATCGTGCTGCTGGTCGGCTGGGAGGTCATGGGCATCTGCTCGTACTTCCTGATCGGCCACCACTGGGAGACCGCCGACGCCCGCTCGGCCTCGCTGAAGGCCTTCCTGGTCACCAAGCTCGGCGACGTGCCGTTCCTGTTCGGCCTCTTCCTGCTCGGCGCGGACGCCGGGAGCTTCCGGATCGAGGACGTCCTGGCGGCGGCCGCCGACGGACGGCTCGGCCACCCGACCCTGACCGCGCTGCTGCTGCTCTGCGGCGTGGCCGGCAAGAGCGCGCAGTTCCCGCTGCACACCTGGCTTCCGGACGCGATGGCCGGCCCGACGCCGGTCTCCGCGCTGATCCACGCCGCCACCATGGTCGCGGCCGGCATCTACCTGGTCGCCCGGCTGATGCCGGTCTTCCTGCTGTCGGGCGCGGCGCTGGTCGTGCTCGCGGTGATGGCCGCCGTGACGATGATCGGATCGGCACTCTGCGCGCTCGCCCAGGACGACCTGAAGCGGGTGCTCGCGTACTCGACCGTCGGCCAGCTCGGCTACATGGCCGGCGCGCTGGCCAGCGGCGACCGCGAGGCCTCGGTGTTCCACCTGATCAGCCACGGTGTCTTCAAGGCGCTGCTGTTCCTGGCCGCCGGTGTGGTGATCCACGCCGCGCACACCAACTCCATCTCGGCGATGTCCCGGATGCCCGGGCTGCGCCGACGCGTCCCGGACGCCTACTGGACGATGGGCATCGCCCTGGCCGCCCTGGTCGGCCTCCCGCCGTTCGTCGGCTTCTTCAGCAAGGAGGCGGTGCTGACCGCCGCCGAGCACGCCGCCAACGGCGAGGCGCTGACCAACGGACTCGGCCCCGCCTCCGCCGTCCCGCAGGCGGCCGGGTGGATCGTGCTGATCTCGGCCGGACTCACCGCGCTGCTCACCGCCGCGTACGCGACCCGGCTGTTCCTGGTGGCGTTCCACGGTCCGGACGGCGCCCGCGCCGCCACCGAGGCCACCGCCGTACCGGCCGGGCCCGAGGCGGACGCGCCGTACTCGCCCGAGGTGGACGAGGCCGACCCGGCCACCGCCGAACCGCCCGCGATGCGCTGGCCGCTCTGGGTACTGGCCGTTCCGACCATGGGCCTCGGCGTGGCCTGCCTGCGCTCGGACTGGCTGCCCGCCCTGCTGGACGGCGGCTCGCTGCGCCCCTCGCCCGCCACCGCGGTGATGGGTACCGGACTCGCCGTGGCGGGCATCCTGGTGGCGTACGCGGCCTGGCGCTCCGCCACCGCACGGCTCACCGCCGGCCGGCCGGCCCCGGCGGCCGAGGGCCGGGTACCCGAGCAGGCCGGAGCCCCGGCCGCCGAGGTGATCGTCGCCGACCCCGGGCGCGCGCTGCTCGGCCCGCTGTTCGGTCCGGCCCGGCACGGCTTCGGCGTGGACCGCCTCTACAGCGCGCTGTTCGTCCGCCCGGTGGCCGCCGCCGCCCAGCTGGTCCGCTTCCTCGACCGCGAGGTCGTCGAGACGTACGTGCGCGGCAGCGGGGTCGGCGCCAACCTGCTCGGCCGGGCCGTCCGGCTCGCGCAGACCGGCAACGCGCAGACCTACCTCAGCGCACTGCTCGCCGGCGTCGTGCTGCTGGCCGTCCTGGTGGCGGTGTAGCGCATGCCCGACCGCAGCACTTCGAACCGGCCGACCGCCGCCCCGACCGCAGCAGCAGCTTGGAGCACCCGATGAACGCAGTCCTCATCGCCCTCCTGGTGCTGCCGATGCTCGGTGCCGCCGTCACCCTGGCACCGGTGTTCGGCACCGACGGACCCGCCGCCGACCGGCGGGCCCTGCGGCTGAACAGCGTCGTCACGGGTGCGGTGCTCCTCCTCACCGTCGTCCTCGCGGCCGGCTTCGACCACGACGAGCCCGCCCGGATGCAGGCCACCACCGACGTGGCCTGGATCCCGGCCATCGGCGTGCGCCTCCACCTCGGCGTGGACGGCGTCTCGCTGCCCCTGATCGTCCTGACCGCGCTGCTCACCTTCCTCTGCGCGGTCTACTCGGAGCGGCGCCTGCCCTCCGGGGACGGCGTGCCCACGGCCCGGTCCTTCGTCGGGCTGTTCCTCCTCCTCGAAGTCGGCATGCTCGCCACCTTCGCGGTGCTGGACCTGGTGCTCTTCTTCCTGGCCTTCGAGGTCGTACTGATCCCGATGTACTTCCTGATCGCCCGCTGGGGGAGCGGGGCGAAGGTGCCGGCCGCCAACCGGTTCATCCTGTACACGCTGCTCGGCTCGGCCGTGATGCTGCTCGGCTTCCTGCTGGTGGGTAGCAAGGCGGGCACCTTCGACATGCAGGCGCTGGCCGCCGCGCACGGCAGCGGCCTGAGCCACACCACCCAGGTGGTCGCCGCACTGGCGATCATGATCGGGCTGGCGGTCAAGGCCCCCGCCTGGCCGCTGCACAGCTGGCTGCCGGACGCGCACACCGCGGCGCCCACCGTCGGCTCGGTGCTGCTCGCCGGCGTGCTGCTGAAGATGGGCACCTACGGCCTGGTCCGGGTGCTCCTCCCGGTCGTGCCCGACGGCACCACGACGCTCGCCCCCTACCTGGGCGCGTTCGCCGCCGTCGGCATCGTCTACGGCTCGCTGGCCTGTCTGGCACTGGCCCGCCCCGGCGCCAAGGGCGACCTCAAGCGCCTGATCGCCTACTCCTCGGTGGGCCACATGGGCTTCGTCCTGCTGGGCATCGCCTCCCTCACCCCGGTGGGCGTCAACGGCGCGCTGTTCGCCAACATCGCCCACGGGCTCGTCACCGGCCTGCTGTTCTTCATCGTGGGCGCGCTCAAGGACCGCTACGGCACCGCCGACCTCGACACCCTCGCCGGCGCCACCGGCGGCGCCCTCTACGGACGGGCGCCGCGGATCGGCGCACTGCTCGCCTTCGCCGCCGTGGCCAGCCTCGGCCTGCCCGGGCTGGCCGGCTTCTGGGGCGAGCTGCTCGCGATGTTCGGCGCGTTCGACCCGGCCGCGGGCCTGTCGCGCCCCGCGTTCGTCACCTACATGGTGCTGGCCGGCCTCGGCACCCTGCTGACCGCCGGGTACCTCCTGATCGTGGTCAAGCGGGTCTGCATGGGCGACCCGAAACAGCCCGCCCCGGTGGCGGAGCTCGCCGACCTGCGCCCGTACGAGGCCGTCAGCTGGACGCCGCTGGCCGCCCTCACCCTGCTCGCGGGCCTGTGGCCCGCGCTCCTGCTCGGCCTGTCCGACCCCGCCGTCAAGCACCTCCTCGGGGGTGGCTGATCATGACCGGCACCCTGCTCGGCGCCCAGTCCGCACTCGGATCCCACTCCACGGGGCAGCCCACTGTGACCTCCCTCGCCGTAGCCGACCCGGGCGCACTGATCCAGTCCGTGGACTGGGTGGCGATCGCGCCCCCGCTGATCGCCGCCGTGGCCGCCCTGGCGGTGCTGCTCACCGACCTCTTCCTGCCCGAGCGCCGCAAGAAGCTGCTCGGCTGGTTCTCCGTGGCCGGGCTCGCCCTCGCACTGCTCGCCCTCCTCCCGCTCACCGGGGGCACGGCACGGGCCACCTTCTGCGCGAAGGGCGTCACGGGGCTCACCGGCACCACCGGCTGCTCCTACGTGGCCGACCACTTCGCGCTGGTCTTCCAGCTGATCGCGCTCGGCGGCGCGCTGATCGCCGCGCTGCTGTCGGTGCACACCGTCGAGGAGGAGCGGCTGCCTGGCGGGGAGTACTGGTTCCTGCTGCTCTCCAGCGCCGCCGGCGCCGCCCTGCTGCCGGCCTCCCGCGACCTCGCCACCCTGGTGATCGCGCTGGAGGTGGCCTCGCTGCCGGCCTTCGCCCTGGTCGCGCTGCGCCGCGACGGCCGCGGCGCGGAGGCGGCGCTGAAGTTCTTCCTCTCCTCCGTCACCGCCACCGCGGTGATGCTGCTCGGCGTCGGCTTCGTCTACGCCGCCAGCGGCAGCCTGTACCTGGGCGCGGTCGCCGAGGGCCTGGAGCACGCCCCCGCCCAGCTGAGGCCGCTGGCCGAGGCCGGTGCGGTGCTCACCCTGGTCGGCTTCGCCTTCAAGGTCGCCGCCGTCCCGTTCCACTTCTGGGTGCCCGACACCTACACCGGGGCCCCGCTGCCGGTGGCCGGCTACCTCTCGGTGGTCGGAAAGGCGGCCGGCCTCTCCGGTCTGGCGCTGGCCACCACCGTCGCCTTCCGCCCGTACGCGCACACCTGGGGACTGGTGCTGGCGGTGCTGGCCGCCGTCACCATGACGGTGGGCAACGTGGGCGCGCTGCGCCAGCGCTTCGACACCCGGCACAGCGCGGTGCGGCTGCTGGCCTGGTCCTCGGTCGGCCAGGCCGGCTACCTGCTGGTGCCGCTGGCCGCGGCCGGCTACGCGCCGACCGGGGCGGACCCGCTGGGTGCGACCGCCGCGTACGCACTGATCTACGGCGTGGTGAACCTGGGCGCCTTCGGCGTGGTCGCCGCGGTCGGCCGCCGCGCCGGGACCAGGGTGGACGACTTCCGCGGCCTGTTCGCGCGCCGCCGCTGGACGGCCCTGGCGCTGGCCTTCTTCCTGCTCTGCCTGGCCGGGCTGCCGCCGGGCGTCATCGGCCTGTTCGGCAAGGTGGTGGTGTTCCGCGCCGCCGTCGACGCCGGGCTGGGCTGGCTCGCCGTGGTGATGGCCGTCAATGTGGTCATCGCGCTGTACTACTACCTGCTCTGGACGGCGCGGCTGTTCGCGCCGGACGCCGCCGACGCGGGGGAGCGGCCGGCCGAACACCGGCTGCCCGTCCCGCTGGCGGCCACCCTCGGGCTGACCGCCTCGGTGGCGGTGGTGCTCTCGGTGGCCCCGCAGCTGGTGCTCCAGGTCGCGGGCGGCACGCTCTTCTAGGCCCGTCCGATACGGCGTGAGCCACGGCCCGGCAGGCCCGGCCGGGCGACAAGGTGCGCACAAGGGAACAAGGCCGACGGCCCCGCCCGTTGTCGGGGCAGAGGGACGAGGCAGAAAGGGCTTCCCCACCGCACCATTGGAGGGCCTGCCGTGCACCGCCGGCACAACGGACTGAGGACCGCAGCTCTGCTGGGCGGCCTCTCGGCGCTGATCCTGGTGATCGGCTCCTTCTTCGGCCGCACGGGCTTCGTGATCGCCCTGCTGGTCGCCCTCGGCACCAACGCCTACGCCTACTGGAACAGCGACAAGCTCGCCCTGCGGGCGATGCGCGCCCGCCCGGTGAGCGAGATCGAGGCGCCGCGGCTGTACCGGATCGTCCGTGAGCTCTCCACCTCGGCGCGCCAGCCGATGCCGCGGCTGTACATCTCCCCGACCCCCGCGCCGAACGCCTTCGCGACCGGGCGCAACCCGCGCAACGCGGCGGTCTGCTGCACGGACGGCATCCTGCGGCTGCTGGACGAACGGGAGCTGCGGGGCGTGCTCGGGCACGAGCTGAGCCACGTCTACAACCGGGACATCCTGATCTCCTCGGTCGCCGGCGCGCTCGCCTCGGTGGTGATGTTCCTGGTGAACTTCGCCTGGCTGATCCCGTTCGGCCGCAGTGACGACGACGACGGCCCGGGGCTGTTCGGCATGCTCGCGATCATGATCCTGGGGCCGCTGGCCGCCTCGCTGATCCAACTGGCCGTCAGCCGCTCCCGGGAGTACCAGGCCGACGCCGACGGCGCCCGGATCACCGGGGACCCGCTCGCCCTGGCGAGCGCCCTGCGCAAGCTGGAGACGGGCACCCGGCAGCTGCCGCTGCCGCCGGAGCCGCAGCTCCAGACGGCCAGCCACATGATGATCGCCAGCCCGTTCCGCCCGGGCGAGGCGGGCGCCAGGATGTTCTCCACCCACCCGCCGATGGCGGAGCGGATCGCCCGGCTGGAGCGGATGGCGGGCTACCGGGGGTGACGGGCCCGGCTCAGCCGGCCACCTCCTCGTAGGCGCGGCGCAGCTGGTGGACGCCCTCGGCGATCCGGGTGGCGCTGTCGACGGCGGCGTAGCTGAGGCGCAGATGCGGCGCCGGGGGCTCTGCGGCGTAGTAGGGGCGGCCGGGGGTGACCAGGGTGCCGGCGCGCAGGGCGGCCGCGGTGAGGGCGCCCTCGTCGACGCCGTCCGGCAGCCGCAGCCAGAGGTGGTAGCCCCCGGTCCGGTGGGGGCCGAGCAGACCGGGCAGCTCCCGGCGGAGCGCGGCCACCGCGGCCACCCGCCGGTCGCGCAGCTCCGCGCCGAGGGTGCGCAGATGGCGGGCCCAGCCCGGGTCGGCGACCAGTTCGAGCGTCGCCTCCTGGAGCGGCCGGGGGACGAAGAAGCTGTCCACCACCTGGGCGGCCCGCAGCCGCTCCAGGGCCGGGCCGCGCGCGGTCAGCGCGCCGACCCGCAGATTGGGCGAGGTGGCCTTGGTCAGCGAGTTCAGGTGCACCACCACGCCGTCCGGGTCGTCGGCGGCGAGCGGGCGCGGCAGCGCGGGCGAGTCGGTGTGCACCAGGCGGCGGGCGAAGTCGTCCTCGATGACGAACGCCCCGGCCGCCCGGGCGATCCGCAGCACCTCGGTACGCCGTGCGGGTGACAGCACCGCACCGGTCGGGTTCTGGAACAGCGGCTGGCAGACGAAGGCCCGGGCCCGGGTGGCGTCGAAGGCCGCCGCCAGCAGGTCGGTCCGCACGCCGTCCGCGTCCACCGGGACGGGGACCGGCCGCAGCCCCGCGGACCGTGCCACCGCGAGGATCCCCGGGTAGGTCGGCGACTCCACCAGGACCGGCGCGCCCGGGGCGATCAGCGAGCGCATGGCGACGGTCAGCGCGCTCTGGCCGCCGGAGGTGACCAGGACGTCGCCCGCGCCGAGCAGCCCGCCGCTGCCGCCGATGTCCCGGGCGAACCAGGCGCGCAGTTCGGTCAGCCCGGCCGCCGGCGGCCGCTCCCAGGCACCCGGCCGCCGCCCGGCCCGCGCCAGCGCGGCGGCCAGCAGGCGCTCCGGCTGGAGCGAGGCGTGCGGGTAGCCGCCGTTCAGGTCGATCACCTCGGGCGAGGGCACCGCCAGGGTCGCGAACAGCGGGCCGGCACCGAGGTCGCGCGGCCCGGCGTCGGCGCTGAGCGCCACCTCCTGCCAGGAGAGGTCGCCGGGGCGGATCGCGCCCACCGCCGCCGGGCCGCCGGAGCCGCGGAAGGCGGCGGCCCGGAACACCCCGGCGCCCGGCCGGGAGAGCACCAGCCCCTCGGCGGCCAGGACGGCGATCGCCCGTGACACCGTCACCGGACTGACCTGGTAGCGCTCCATCAGGGCCCGGCTGGGCGGCAGCTTCCCGCCCTCCGGGTAGCGCTCCACCTCCCGCCGCAGCCTGTCGGCGAGATCGGCCACGCTGCTACGCTCGTTCATGACGGCACAAGATAGCGCTATCCGGCATTCGGCAGTAGCAGGCCCGCAGGAGCGGTCCGGTACGGCCCTCGCCGCGCTCGCGGTCCTCTCCTTCTCCTTCAGCTTCCCCGCCACCACCTGGACGCTGGCCGACTTCGGCCCCTGGACGTCCGCCGGACTGCGCTGCGCGCTGGCCGGGCTGCTCGCCGCGATCTGCCTGGCGGCCGCCCGCGTCCCCCTCCCCGAACGGCGGCACTGGCCGGGGCTGCTGGTGGTCTCGGCGGGCTGCGTCCTCGGCTTCCCGCTGCTGACCACGCTGGCGCTGCGGACCTCCTCGACCGCGCACTCGGCGGTCGTCATCGGGGTGCTGCCGCTGGCCACCGCCGTGGTCGCGGCGCTGCGCACCGGCGGGCGGCCGTCCCGCCGGTTCTGGTGCGCCGCGCTCACCGGCGCGGCGGCCGTACTGGCCTTCACCCTGCTGCAGAGCCACGGGCGGCCGACCGTCGCCGACCTCTACCTGTTCGCCGCGCTGCTGGTCTGCGCGGCCGGGTACGCGGAGGGCGGGCGGATCTCCCGGGAGCTGCCGGGATGGCAGGTGATCGCCTGGGCGGTGGTGGTGGCGCTGCCGGTGACGGTCCTGACCGCCGGAATCGCGCTGAGCACCGAGCCGGTCCGGCTGGGGGCGAAGGCGGTGGCCGGGTTGGCCTACACGGCGGCGGTCTCGCAGTTCGGCGGGTTCGTGCTCTGGTACCGGGGGATGGCGCAGATCGGGGTGCCGAGGGCCAGTCAGCTGCAGCTCGCGCAGCCGCTGCTGACGCTGGGCTGGTCGGTGCTGCTGCTGGGCGAGGGACTCCCCGCCGCGGCGCTGGTCACCGCGCTGGTGGTACTGGTCTGCATCGCCGTCACCCAGCGGGCCCGGGCCTGAGCCGGGCGGCCGTGCGCCCGCGCCCTGGACGGGCGCGGGCGCAGGGTCGGGCAGGCCGTCAGAACGCGACCTCGTCCGGTCGGTAGACGCACAGGGCCCAGATGATGAAGACGTCCAGCGCGATCACGATGAACGACCAGAACGGGTAGTACGGCACGGCGAGGAAGCTGTCCAGGGCGCTCACGACGGTGAGGACGATACCGGCGTACCGGGCCCAGGATGCGCCCTTGAGCAGGAATGCGCCGACCACCGCGACCAGCGCTCCGATGATCACGTGGATCCAGCCCCACCCGGTGAGGTCGAAGCGGAAGACGTACCGCTGGGTGGTGAGGAAGACGTCGTCGTCGGCGATCGCCATGATGCCGCGCAGGGCCTCCATGAAGCCGTTCAGCAGCATCAGGACACCCGCGAAGATCACCAGGCCGGGCGCCCAGTCGCTGAACTTGTTCGTCCCCGGCGGAGGCGGCGCGTTGGAGCCCGCGCGCCAGGGCGGGGGTTGGTCGGGGGCGGACTGGCTGCTCATGGACTCCTCCTAGACCGAACAGTCGTACGGACTTCGACGGTCCGCCCGGCCCGGGCGCCGGGCAACCGGGCCGCGCCTGTTCGGGTGACGCGCCCGCGTGCCCCCGGCCGGCGCGGCCGGCGACTGGTAGTGGTTGTCCGACGACCGTCCGGTGCCCGTGGGGAGGCGGCCGCCGGCCCCCGAGCACGGAAGGCGCGGTGCATGACGCTTCTGCCGCAGGACGTCCCGGAGCAGACCCCGCACCCCTCGCGCACCCCCCGGCTGGACCGCTGGCTGGCGGGCGCCCGGCGCCGCCGCGGCCGGGCCCTGGTCGGCTGGCTGACCACCACCGACCACAAGCGCATCGGCACCCTCTACATGACCACGGCGTTCGCGTTCTTCCTGGCGGGCGGCCTGATGGCGATGCTGATGCGGATCGAGCTGGCCCGGCCCGGCCTCCAGCTGCTGTCCAACGAGCAGTTCAACCAGCTGTTCACCATGCACGGCACGATCATGCTGCTGATGTTCGCGACCCCGCTGTTCGCCGGGTTCGCCAACTGGATCATGCCGCTGCAGATCGGCGCGCCCGACGTGGCCTTCCCCCGGCTGAACGCGCTGGCCTACTGGTTCTACCTGTTCGGCTCGCTGATCGTGATGGGCGGCCTGCTGACCCCGGACGGCGCGGCCGACTTCGGCTGGTTCGCCTACGCGCCGCTGAACAGCCTCCAGCACAGCCCCGGCATCGGCGCGGACCTCTGGATCATGGGCCTGGCGCTGTCCGGGTTCGGGACCATCCTCGGCGCGGTCAACTTCATCACCACGATCGTCTGCTTCCGGGCGCCGGGCATGACGCTCTTCCGGATGCCGATCTTCGTCTGGAACATCCTGCTGACCGCGGTACTGGTGCTGTTCGCCTTCCCCGTGCTGGCGGCGGCGCTGCTCTGCCTGGAGTCGGACCGCAAGTTCGGCTCGCACGTCTTCGACCCGGCCAACGGCGGGGCGCTGCTGTGGCAGCACCTGTTCTGGTTCTTCGGCCACCCCGAGGTGTACATCATCGCGCTGCCGTTCTTCGGCATCATCACCGAGGTGATCCCGGTGTTCAGCCGCAAGCCGGTGTTCGGCTACAGCGGCCTGGTCGCGGCCACCCTCGCCATCACCGGCCTGTCGATCACGGTGTGGGCGCACCACATGTTCGTCACCGGGCAGGTGCTGCTGCCGTTCTTCGCGATCATGACGATGCTGATCGCGGTGCCGACCGGGGTGAAGTTCTTCAACTGGATCGGCACCATGTGGCTGGGCTCGCTGAGCTTCGAGGCGCCGATGCTCTGGACCGTCGGCTTCCTGGTCACCTTCCTGTTCGGAGGCCTGACCGGGGTGCTGCTGGCCGCGCCGCCGATCGACTTCCAGGTCTCCGACTCGTACTTCGTCGTCGCCCACTTCCACTACGTGGTGTTCGGGACGGTCGTCTTCGCGATGTTCGCCGGGTTCCACTTCTGGTGGCCCAAGTTCACCGGGCGGATGCTGGACGAGCGGCTCGGGCGGATCCACTTCTGGACGCTCTTCGTCGGCTTCCACGCCACCTTCCTGGTGCAGCACTGGCTGGGCGCCGAAGGGATGCCCCGCCGCTACGCGGACTACCTGGCCTCGGACGGCTTCACCACGCTCAACACCGTCTCCAGCATCGGCTCGTTCCTGCTCGGCCTCTCCACGCTGCCGTTCCTCTACAACGTCTGGCACACCGCGCGGTACGGCGAGCGGGTCACCACGGACGACCCGTGGGGGTACGGGCGCTCGCTGGAGTGGGCCACCTCCTGCCCGCCGCCGCGGCACAACTTCACCACGCTGCCCAGGATCCGCTCCGAGTCCCCGGCCTTCGACCTGCACCACCCGGACATCGCGGAGCTGGACCGCCGGCAGAACGCCGGGCTGCCGCTGCGCTGAGGCCGGTGCCGCCGGGGCCGCCGGTGCCGCGGGCCGGGCCTGGAACGGGCCGTGGACCGGCCGCTCGTTAGGATGACAGTGTGTCCCGCCGGTGGCGGGGCGCGGCATCCGGAGGGAGCGGCCGTCATGGCTGAGGAGAGGCACGCCCCGGCGGCCGGGGATCCGCGGGCCAGACGGCGCGGCCAGGGCGAGCTGGAGGCCCAGGTGCTCGCGGTGCTCCAGCGGGCGCCCGGCCCGGCCACGGCGGGGTGGGTGCAGGAGCGGCTGGACGGCGGCCTCGCCTACACCACCGTGATGACCATCCTGTCCCGGCTGCACGCTAAGAAGGCCGTCTCCCGGACCCGTTCGGGCCGCTCCTACCTGTGGCAGGCATCCTCCGACGCGGCCGGCCTGGCCGCCCTGCGGATGCGCCGGATGCTCGACGGCGAACCCGACCGGGACGCCGTGCTCGCCAGCTTCGTCACCGCCCTGCTGCCGCACGACGAGGAACTGCTGCGGACCCTGCTGGACAGTGCGTCCGCCGATCCGGCCGCGGCCGACCGCGAGAACTGAACAGAGCCGAACCGTGGGCGTCTTCGTCTTCCTCCCGCTCGTCCTTCCGCTGACGGCCGTGCCGATCGCCCGGTTGGCCGGGCAGCACCTGCACCCGCGCGGGGTGGCCCGGCTGCTCACCGCGATCAGTGCGGTGATGGCGCTGTGCAGCGCGCTCTGCCTCGGTCTGATCGGCGTGGTGGGCACCGCGCAGATCCCGGGCAACCCGCTGCCGGACAGCTGGTCCGACCCGGAGGTACGGGCGGCGCTGCAGTACCACGAGACGATCGGGACGGCGGCGATCTGCGTGCTCCTGGTGGTGGCCGCGGCCACCACCAGGACGGTCGTGCGGCATCTGCGGGTCCGCGGCCGGGCCCGGCGGGCACTGGAGGGGCTGCCGCCCGGCGGTCCCGCCGCCGGCGCCCCGGCGGGCGGCCCCGGCCTGTTCGGCGATGTCGCCGTGCTGCCGGACGGGGCCGCGTACGCGTACGCGCTGCCCGGCTCGCCCGGGCGGGTGGTGGTGTCCACCGGCATGCTGGCCGGGCTGGCCGCGGACGAGCGGGAGGCGCTGCTCGCCCATGAGCGGGCGCACCTCGTCCACCGGCACCACCGCCATCTGCTGACCACCCAGCTGGCGGGGTGCGTCAACCCGTTCCTCCGGCCGCTGCAGCAGGCGGTGGCGTACAGCGCCGAGCGCTGGGCGGACGAGGAGTCCGCGCAGGCGGTGGGCGACCGCCGGATCACGGCCCGTGCGGTGGCCCGGGCCGCCCTGGTCTCGCGCCGGGCGCCCGTGCCCGGCTTCGCGGCCTTCGCCGCGCCGGGACCGGTGCCCGGCCCCGTCCCGCGCCGGGTGGCCGCGCTGCTCGGCCCGGTGCCGTCCTCGCGGAACTGGCCGCCCGCGCACAGCCGGGCGGGCCTGGCCGCGATGGTCGCGGCGGTGGGGGCGGCGGCCTCCGCGCTCTGCGCGCTCAACGCGGCGGTGGCGCTGCTGCTGGTGCTGAAGGCCGTTACCCCGCTGTAGGGCCCCTCTCGGTACCACGCCCGGTCGAACGCCCGTTCCGCCCTGTTCTGCCGGACGGGGTGGTGCGCATCCGAAGCGCCTGAGGGGCGTCTTCTGGCGGGAGAGGGCGCGCGGGGCGTGTCGCGCGCCGGTCGGCACCTGCTGAAGAAACGGTTCTCCTCCTGTTGGGCCTATGCCGAAGGCATGATCATCACTCGCTCACGCCGTGGCGGAATGGTGAATAAACCGGCCGCCCGACCGATGGATGGTCATATTTTCTCAACTATCGAATTGTGATCTGAATCCCTTCACCCCAGGGGTGAGAACGCTGGACAGGCCGCTGGGCGGTCGGGAGTCTTGACGCGAAGTAAGGCCCAATCGCGTACGCCGATATGACCGCCGAGCGGTCGGCGAAATTCTTGGGAGACATCCCGTGGCGGAAACCCGATCAGAGTCGGCCCCCGTTTTCCAGCAACGCGACGGAAGGCAGCCCTCGCGTGCCTCCCCGCTCGCGGCGTCGACCCTCTGGGCCGGCACCCTTTCCGAGGTGTTCGACGCCAGGCTTTTCCGGGAGAGCGCGGAATCGGTGACGGCCCAGCTGGAACACCAGCTGGCCGACGCCTCGATCCGCGGACTCGAACTCATCGACCCCGACATCCTGGACCGGGCGGCCCGCGGGCTGATGACCCCGGAACGGGACCGGATCGCGGCGTTCGACGAGAAGCGGCTGGCGGCGATCGTCGACCTCTATGTGCGCACCGGAATCCAGGTGCATTCGCCCGGATACCTGGGGCGGCAGTTCTCGGGGGTGGTCCCGCTCGCCGGGATCGTCGACTTCGTGGGCTCGGTGGTCAACCAGCCGTCCTCGTTCTACGAGGCCGGTCAGCTGCCCAACGTGGCGGAACGCATCATGGCGGAGGAGCTCAACCGGTTCATCGGGTGGGAACCGGAGAGCTTCGCCATGGTGACCACCTCGGGCGGCTCGCTGGCGAACCTGACCGCGCTGCTGGCGGCCCGCAACAAGCGGTTCCCGGACTACTGGTCGCAGGGCGGCGGCGCGCTCGCCGGCCGCTCCCGGCCCGCCATCGCGGTCGGCGCGGACGTGCACTACAGCGTCTCCCGCGCGGCCGGCGTGATGGGCATCGGCGACGAGCAGCTCGTCCGCCTGCCGCTCGACCGGGAGCAGCGGATCTGCCTGGACCGGGCCCGGGGGGCCCTGGAGGACGCCGAGCGGCGGGGGCTGGAGGTGTTCTGCCTGGTCGCCTCGGCCGGCACCACCTCGGTCGGCGCCTTCGACCCGATCGACGGGCTCGCCGACCTCGCCCGGGAGAAGGGCCTCTGGCTGCACGTCGACGGCGCGCACGGCGCCAGCCTGCTGGTCTCCGACGAGCTCCGCGGGAAACTCGCGGGAATCGCGAAGGCGGATTCGCTGACCTGGGACGCGCACAAGATGATGTTCGTCCCCGCGCCCTGCACCCTGCTGTTCTACCGCGACCGGCGGGACGCCCCCGGGGCCTTCCGGCAGCAGGCCAGCTACGTCTTCGACGACAAACCGGACGCCTATACCGCGCTGGACAGCGGGGACAAGAACTTCGAGTGCACCAAGCGACCGATGATCATGCCGCTGTGGGCGCTCTGGAGCATTCACGGCCGGGCGCTCTTCGCCGAGAAGATCGAGTACCTCTGCCGGCTGACCGCGGACATCCACACCATTCTGCTGGACGAGCCGGACTTCGAACCGCTGCACCGGCCCGAGGCGAACATCCTCTGTTTCCGGCACCTCCCCGCCGGGCTCGCGGAATCCGATGTGCACCGCCTCCAGCTGGATATCCGGAACCGGCTCAAGCGGCAGGGGAATTTCTTCATCTCCAAGGTCGACATCGACGGGGTCGCCGCCCTGCGGGTGGTCCTGATGAACCACCGGATCACCACCGAGCACTTCCGGATGCTGCTCGGCGAGATCAGGCGGGCCGGCTACGACCTGCGCCACCGTGCCAACGGCCGGGAAACCGGCAGCGACAGTGAATAGGAAATCCACGATGAGCCCAGTGACCGTATCGCCGACGGCCGTACCGCAGGCCCGGACGGCACCGGTCGGCGCCGCCGAGGCCGCCGCACTGGCGGACCGGCTGATCCCCGACGCGGAGCTCCGGCCCGAGTCGGTCGACGCCGTCGGGAAGCTGCCCTCCTTCCTCAGCCGGATGCGCGAGGCCGAGCGGGCCTGCCAGGCCCCCTACAGCGAGCTGCCGCACGAGGTCCAGGACGCCCTGGTGCTGCGCCGGATCCAGCAGATGGTCAACACCGCGCTGCTCAACCCGCTCTGGCGGGAGCGGCTGGCCGGCGCCGGGGTGGGCGGCGCCCCGGCGACGTACCAGGACTGGCAGGCCGTCCCGCTGTCCGACAAGGACGTCCAGCGCGACTTCTTCATGGACGACCGGCCCGGCATGGTGGTGCCGATCGCGGCCGGCGGCTTCGAGATCGTGGCCAGCGGCGGCACCAGCAGCGGACGACCGCTGGAGACCGTCTACTCGCTGCGGGAGCTGCGCGACACCTACGAGGTGGCCGGCCACTTCATGGGCGCGTACCAGCTCGACCGGTACCTCGGCGGCGGCACCGGCCCCAGGTGGCTCTACACCACGCTGGCCGACTACCAGATGTGGAGCAGCGGCACCATGGTCGGCGGGGTGCTGGCCCAGGTGCCCGGCATCAACTACATCGGGGCCGGCCCGGTGACCGCGCCCGTGCTGGAGCACATGTTCTCCTACCCGGGGCCCAAGGCGCTGATGGGCATCACCGCGGGCATCGCGATCCTCGGCGAGCTCGGCGCCGGGATGAGCCGGGAGGCCAAGGAGAGCTTCCGGGTCGCGCTGTACGGCAGCGGGGTGCTGCCGCAGCGCAAGCGGGCCGAACTCCAGGCGGTGTACCCCAACCTGACGATCCTCAGCTACTTCGCCGCGACCCAGGCCGAGACCATCGGCCTCCAGCTTCGCGCGGAGTCGCCCGTGCTGGCGGCGGTGCCCGGGCTGCACCTGGTGGAGATCGTCGACGAGCAGGGCCGCTGGGTCGGCGAGGGCGAGGAGGGCGAGCTGGTCGTCACCCGCCTGCACGCGCACGAGGCGCCGCTGCTGCGGCTCAAGCTGGGTGACCGGATGATCCGGCGGCCGCGACTGGACGGGCCGGGGCTGCGGACCGGGCAGTTCGAGTTCGCCGGCCGCACCGGCGACATCCTGCACCTGAACGACAGCCAGTACTCCGCCTCGCGCGCCTACGACGCGCTGCGCGAGGAGCTGCGGGCGGTCGGCGTGGTGGACCTGGACGAGGCGGCGCACGAGATCCAGTTCGTCAACCACCGTGAGAGCCGGACCATCACGCTGCTCGCCTCGGTCGACGACGTGCCCGGGCTGACCTACCGGACGGACGCCGCGCTCGGCCCCTACGGGCTGCAGCGGGTGTTCGTCCACGCGATGCCGCGCTCGCTGTCGCTGTTCAACCAGGGCGAGGCGAACCCGGTGTCGGTGGAGAAGACCGGCTACCGCTTCCTGCTCAAGTTCGTCCACCGGTCCTCGAACGAGATCGAGCGGACGAGTGTCGGCAAGGTCCCGCTGGTCCGCGACCGCGGGTAGGGCCCCTACCGCACACCGAACACCCACAGAGGACAGGAGTGTCAATGAAACCGCAGGTCAACATCGCCGTGGTGGTGGACGTCATCGGGGCGCTCTCGGCCGGCACGCTGCTCGACGGGAACCTCTCCCTGGTGGACGACGGGCCGTTCCAGAGCACCGGCCAGGGCACGCCCGAGCTGTGCACCGTGGTCGCCCCCGGCCAGGTGGTCCAGTGGTCCGCCCTGGCGGTGGACCTCCAGACACCGGTCGAGATCAGGAGGATCACCTTCCTCGGCGCGGGCCACGGGGGAGCGCCGGAGCCGGCGGAGCCCACCGAGCAGGGCGAGAAGCTCGACCTCGACGTCTGGACGGGCGTGGTGCCGCCGTACCTGACGCCCGGGGTGCCCTACCGGTACCGCCTCGAACTGCAGATGTACGAGGGCCCGTACAGCGTGCTGCACATCGACTCGCCCGCGCTGATGTGCGTCTAGGACGCGTCGGCCGGGTCCGGTCGGCCGGACAGGGCCCGGCGGCGCGGCCGGACCGAACCCCCCGAACCACAACGAGAGAGGCGGGCTCATGCCCCAACAGCTAGCGGTCATCGTGCTGGTGGACGTCGGCAACGCGCTGGCCAGCCGGACGCTGCGGGACAACACCTACCTGTTCGACAACATGAAGCTGCACGGCTCCGAGGGCCAGGGCACCGGAGACCTGGTGACCATCGTCAACGGGTCCTACTGGCAGGACGGCTCGCAGGCGAGCGAGCAGGTGCTCAACTGGCTGCCGTACAGCCTCGGTTCCATTCCGCCGACCGTCCCGCGCGGCTACCAGGCGGACCGGGCGCGGCAGGCCGACCAGCAGGCGCTGACCGAGCTGGCCGCCCTCGCCGACGGCTCCGGCACGATCAGCGCCGCCGAGGTCACCCGGATCCGGCGCACCGCCGGGCGGCGGGTGGGCACCACGGCGGGCACCCGCGGCCTGGCCGGCCAGAAGATGCTGGACGTCACCGGCCGGCTGGTCGCCGACGGCGGCGCGGCCGCGCACAGCTACCCGGCCCCGGTGATCACCGACATCACCGGGGAGGCGGTCGACGAGAAGATCATCTACCCGGCCGAGTACGGCTCCCCGGACCTGGTCACCGACGGCTGGTACTGGTCCGCGACGATCGCCACCGCCCGCCCGGGCGAGTACCGCTACACGATGAAGATCCAGCTGCACGACCTGGTGCAGAAGGGCGGGGAGTGGTCCTGGGAGCCGGTGAACCTCACCTGCGAGTCCCGGCTGAGGATCGTCACCGAGCCCAAGCGCAACGCCTTCACCGGGTCGGGCATGGGCTACCTCCCCGTCCCGCCGGGCGCGCCCGCCTGACCGCCCTGATCCACCCTCACCCACCTGATCCACCTGATCCATCGAGGACCGAGGAGGAGCGGATGACCACCGCGAGCAGTACCAGCACCAAGGCCAGGGCGCAGTCGCGCAAGGCGGCCTCGCAGCGGCCGATCTCGATCACCGCCGTCGTGGATGCGGTGGGCGCCCTGGCGTCCCGCAGCACCGCCGGCCACCTCTACCTGTACGACACCAACAGGGCCGGCGGCTCCACCGGCCAGGGCACCGAGGAGCTCCGCACCAAGGTCCGGGCGGGCGACCAACTCCTGTGGAACTGCCTGGCCCTGGAGTGCGAGGCGTATGTCGCGATCGACGACGTCGAGATCGACCCGGAGGTCTGCGAGCCGGAGCGCAGGGTGTACCCCGGCACCGATGTCGCGTACTGGACCGCGACGGTGAAGAAGGACGTCACCGAACCCGTCCCGTACCGGCTGAAGTTCCGGCTGGGCACCCGGGACGAGCCGATCGCCGCCGCCCTGTCGCCGTCCCTGGTCGGTTAGGGCCCGTCCTGGGGTCCTGCTCCGGGCCCTGTCTTGGGCCCTGTCCTGGGCCCGTCCGGCGACCGGACCGGAACCACCATTCCCACTGAGGAGGAACGTTGACGAGCGGCACGCTCAACAGCGCTGCGGAGAAGCAGAATCCGGGCCAGCTGAACTCGGTCCAGCTCAATGTCGTCACCCTGGTGAACATGGAGCGGGCGACCGCCGACGGCGCGCTCACCGACGCGATGTACATGATGGACAACAGTGTGGGCGGCACCGGCCAGGGCACGTCCCACCTGGAGACGGTCTGCAAGCAGGGCCAGGTCCTGAACTGGATCATCCGCCCGATCGACATGGAGAAGCGGCTCGACGGCACCTGGCCGCCGATGCCGAAGATCAACAACATCGTCTTCCTGGACACCGAGGCGGGTGACGAGGAGGACGTCGCCGAGCGGAAGATCTTCACCGAGCTGAAGATCTACGGCATGCCGGACCGGATGCGCTCCCCGTTCACCCCGGTCTACTACTACTGGGCGGGAACGGTGCTCAGCACCGCCAAGCCGGGGCTGTACCGGTACCGGCTCGTGGTCGAGCTGGAGCAGGAGCACTCCAAGGAGAAGCTCTACCTGAACACCGTCGACCACCCGGCCCTGCGGGTGCTCGCGGTCTGACCGCCGCCCCGCCGCCGCGCCCCGCCGGTCCCACCGGTGGGGCACGGCGCTGCTCCCGGACGCGCCGAACCCGGCTGCGGGGGACGGGCGGAGCAGTTGTGCAAGGCCCTGCTCACCGGGGCGGCGAGGTGCCACACTGGTGCTTCGTGCCCGGGAGGACGGCTCAGCGGAATGGGGGCTTCATGGCCGAGACGGATCCGGTGGAGACGGCCTGGAAGATCCACGCCTCTTTGCAGGACTGGACCGGGAAGGTGGACGCCAAGGCGGCCTTCGCGCTCACCCTCGAATCGGCCGCGATCGGCGCCCTGACCGCCTTCTTCGGCACCGGCAACCAGCCGGATCGGTTGACCGGGGTGTTCCCCAAAACCGTGTTCTGGCTGGGCATCGCGCTGCTCGCGCTCTCCGCGCTGGCCGCGGTGTCCGTGGTGAGCCCCCGGTTGCGGAGCAAGGGCGGCGGTGACGACTGGCGGGAGCACTTCGTCTACTTCGGGCACCTGCGGCACTGGGAGCCGGCGCGGCTGGCCGAGAAGCTCTCCGCCACCCCGCCGCTGGAGACGCTGAGCCGACAGCTGGTGGTGATGAGCCAGATCGCCTGGAAGAAGCACCGGCGGGTCCAGCAGTCCCTGCAGTTCGCGGTCGCCGGGGTCGCGGCGGTCGGCCTGGCCTGGATCGTCGGCTAACGCGGTGGGCGGCGGTCCGACGGGCGGGCCCGTCACCTTCTGGTCGGCGCTGGACGCCACCGACCGCGAGGCGCTGCTCGGCCTGGGCACCCGCGTCGAACTGGCGGCGGACACCCAGCTCTTCGCCCAGGGCGACGCCTCCGACTACGTGGTCGTCGTCCTGGGCGGCTGGATCAAGGTGGTCTCGTACTCCTCGGCCGGGTACCGCGCCCTGCTCGCCCTGCGCGGCCCCGGGGACCTCCTGGGGGAGCAGGCCGTCCTGGAGGGCCGCCCGCGCTCGGCCTCGCTGCTGGCCGCCACCGGGGTCGAGGTCCTGCAGCTGACCGCGGCGCGCTTCCGGGCCTTCGCGCAGTCCCGTCAGGGCACCGCCGCCGCCCTGGAGCAGACCCTCTCCCGGCGGCTGCGCGAGGCGGACGAGCACCGGACCAACGTCACCGAGCCGGTCGCCGTCCGGCTCGCCGCGCTCCTGCTGGACCTCGGCGAGCGCTGCGGCGAGCCGGTACCGCACACCGGCGGGATCAGGATCGGGCTCAACCTCTCCCAGGACGACCTGGCCGGGCTGGTGCTGAGCTCACGCCGGACGGTCAGCCGGGTCCTGGAGCAGTGGCGGGGCCAGGGGCTGATCGCCACCGGCCGGCAGTCGTTGCGGATCACCTCGGTGGACGGGCTCAAGCTGGCCGCCTTCGGAGGGTGAGGCGGCCGGCTCAGCACCCGCGGAAGCTCACGCCGGAGCCCGGGGCGCTGATGATGCGGTAACCGCTGCCGGAGCGGGAGAGGTTGTAGGTGAGCTGCCAGTCCGTGCAGGTCTGGTCCTCGTGGCCCTGGGGGCCGTAGCCGGCGGCCTGCCGGCTGCGGAACCGGACGGTCGCGCGGGTGGAGGAGCCGGAGCCGGTGATGGCGGCGATGGCGACGTTCGAGTCCTGGGTGGTGCTCATTATGCGCCGCCATTCGGCGCGCGCCTGCTCGGAGTCGAGGTCGATCGCGGTGGTGTCGGGGTCGTAGTAGCCGAGTGCGGTGTCGTACTGGCGGGTGTTCACCGCGGTGAAGAAGCGGCTGAACAGGGTGGCCACGCCCGTGGCTTCGGGGTGGCCGGCGACCTGGCCGGTGTCCACCGGGACGGTGTGGTCGGTGGTCGGTGCGGCGGTGGGCGGCTTCGCGGTGGGGACGGCCGGCCGGCCGGTGGGGGCCGCGGTGGTCCCGGTCGAGCCGGTCGAGCCGGTCGGACCGGTGGACGCGGTGGACGAGGCCGTCGAGGAGCCCGCCGAGGAGGCCCGGTAGTACTCGACCAGCCGGTCGCCGCCCACCAGCAGGGCGGCCGTGACCAGCAGGCCGACGAGCACCGGCGCGACCCGGCGGCGCGGCCGGGTGTCGGCGGGCGGCGCGACCGGCGGAGGCATCCCCGGCGGTGGTGGCGGCTGCGGAGGCGCCGCCGCCGGGCCGAGGGTGCGGACGGTGTGCAGGGCCTGGTCCAGCGGGCCGATCCAGGCGGCCGCCGGCGGCCGGGCGGTCGGGTCGGCGTGCTGGCTCCTCCCGGCCAGCCGGGCCAGCTCCCCGGAGAGGGCGCGCAGCCGGGTGTCGTCCAGGCTGTGCTGGTCGCCGTTGAACAGGCGCAGGACAAACCGCCCGAGCTTGGCGGCGTCCGATGCCGGGGTGGCCTTGGCGGCCTCCGGCACCTCCCAGTCCGGCGTCTCCACCTGCTCGACGGCGGAGCGCCCGTACAGGCTCATCGAGTCGCAGTCGATCAGCAGGCAGCGGGGTGCGCCGGCCAGGGTGAACAGCACGTTGTTCGGGGAGAGGTCGCCCACCGCCACCCCGTGGCCGTGCAGCCGGGCGAGCAGCGTCGCCAAGTCCCGCAGCAGGAGGAGCCGTTGCTCGTCGTCGAGGTGCACGCCGATCCGCTGCAGGAAGGCGGCGTCGTTCAGCAGGAACTGGAACCCCTGCGGCCTGGCGTCGCCCGCCAGGTCGATGAAGAACTCCGGCGGGACCCTGCGCATCGCGAACCCGCTGATCTGCGAGCCGCGTTCGGCCAGGGCGAGCGGCCAGGCGAGCCGGTCCAGGAGGAAGGCGCGATCGGCCGGGCCGAGGGTGTCCGGGAACCCGGCCATCGCCACCAGGACGCCAGGGTCCAGCAGCATCCCGGCGCGGTACTCCTTGTAGACCAGCGGGCCGGTGAGGCCGGGCGGCGGTACCGGGACCTCGTAGACGAACCCCTGGCCGCCCTG
Source organism: Kitasatospora sp. NPDC048239 (assembly GCF_043202015.1). Classification (NCBI taxonomy): domain Bacteria; kingdom Bacillati; phylum Actinomycetota; class Actinomycetes; order Kitasatosporales; family Streptomycetaceae; genus Kitasatospora; species Kitasatospora sp. NPDC048239. The sequence continues at coordinate 281,682 of NZ_JBICZP010000010.1, forward strand.
CCCCAGCCCGTACTGCGTGTAGTCGCCCAGCTGGTCGGGCCGGAAGCGGATCACGCTCACCGCGGCCTCCCGTGCGCCGGGAGCTCGCGCGGCCAGAGCGCGACCAGGGTGCGGTCGTCGTCGAAGGTCTCGCGGGAGAAGTCCAGCAGATGGGCGAAGCCGAGCGGCGGTACGGGCCGGCGCAGCCCCTGGACGAACAGCCGGGCGACCTCGCCGCGGCCGTTGCCCACCGGGTCGCCGAAGCCGTCGGTGCCGATCAGCACGACCGAGCCCGGGTCCAGGTAGAAGTTCATCGGGCGGATCCGGGTCGGGACGCCCGGCAGCGGCTCCACCGAGGAGGAGACCAGCCCGTCCGGGCCCGCCGACTTGCCGCCGAGCAACTGGTAGATCCGGTCGTACTTGATCTGCCACACGCCGGAGTCGCCCACCGACACCACCTCGATGGTCACCCCGCCCCCGGTCGGGGTGGCGGTGCCGGCCACCAGGGTGGTGGCGAGCAGCTGGGCGGTGGCCTCGATGCCGGCGCCCGGCTGCTTGAGGATGCGCCGGGCCTGCTCGATCAGCTGCCACTGGACGGTGCCGAGCAGCTTCTCCCAGTCGCCGACCCGGCCGGCGCCGGCCCTGACCTGGGCCAGCAGTTCGTCCACCGCGCTGCGGCAGGCCAGTTGGGAGCCGATGTGCGGCTGTTCGGCGCTGGACACGCCGTCGGCGACGGCGAAGACCACGGTGCCGGTGGTGCGGTCCCAGGCGCAGGCGGCGTCGTCCTCCCGGGGCCGGCCGTCGTAGCGGTGCTGGTAGCCGCGGACGGAGGCCAGCCGCAGGTCGAGTTCGGGGGTGGACCAGCCGTCGCAGACGGTGTCCGGGCGGTAGGACAGGCCGGTGGGAGGGCGGGGGTCGAAGACCGCCACCGGGTCGCCGACCACCACGGGCTGCCAGAGCTCGGGCATCGCGGGGACGGACGGCGGCGCGGCCGAGGCCGCAGGGCCGACGGTGGGCGGGAGGGCCGGCCGCGGGGGCTGGGCGTGCGGGTAGGCGTGCGGGTGCTCGCGCGGGTGCGCGTGGGGCTGCGGGTGCGGGTGGTGGTGGGGGTGGCCCGCCGGCGTCGGCGGCGCCGCCGGTGCCGGGCCCCGGGTCGGGGCCGGCAGCCACTCGCGCGGCGATCGGGAGAGCCGGGACGGCGGGGCCGTCGGCGGGGGAACCGCGGGCTGGGGCAGGTCCTCGTCGTCGTCCCCGCGGTTGAACAGGGGTGCCACGGTCAGATCACATCGATTGCGACGGTGAAGCCTTCCGGCCGGTCCACGACCAGCTGCGGTTCGGCCGAGCTGAGTGAACGGCCCGAGGCGATCACGCTCTTGGTGAGCGAGGTGCAGAACTTGGCGATGGCCTGCCCGACGTCGACTCCCTTGTTGGCGACGAAGCCGAACTCCTGGCTGGTGGCCACCTTGGCGATCACCGCCGCGTCGGCGTCCCCGATCCCGCAGGCGATGATGTTCGGGGCGGCCGGGGTGATGCTCCGGTCGGTGAGCCGGCCGTGGGCGCTCTGCCAGTCCTCGCCGTGGTTCGGCACCCCGTCGCTGAGGAAGAACACCGCGGGCCGGTGCACCTGGTAGCCCTCGCCCTTGAGCCCGGCCACGTCGTTCGGGATCCGCGCGATGAGGTCCTCGAAGGCCTTGGCGTAGCTGGTCATGCCCCGGGTGCGCAGCCGGGGGAACTCGTTGGCGCCGCGCAGGTCGACCATGCCGACCCGCTCCACCACGTCGTCCGAGAAGCCCAGGACCGAGAAGCGGACCTTGGCAGCCGCCATCGGCTCTCCGAGCAGCGCCTGGTGCAGTGACCTCAGCCCGTCGTTGAGTTCGTCGATGTGGCTGCTCATCGAGCCCGACTCGTCGGCGAGTACGTAGATGGGGAGCAGGTGGCCCCGATTGCCGTCCATGGTGTTGCGATCCCTTCTCGGTGTCCGTGCGCTCAGAGGGTGTCGGCCGCCGGACGGAAGCCGTCCGGGCCGACGATGTCGAACTCGGTGGATCCCGCGGCCAGCCGCCGTCCGTAGCCGACGACCGCGTCCCGCAGGAAGGCCGCGCAGCTGTGCGCCGCCGAGCCGGCGTCCGTGTTCGGTGCGGCCATGTGGCCGAACTCCGGTCTGGTGGCGATCCGTTGGACGGCGCGCGGGTCGGCGGCGGCCAGGCCGCAGGCCACGATGTGCGGGGCCGACGGGTGCCGGGACCGGTCCACGAGCTCGTCGTGGGCGTCCTGCCAGTCGCCGCCCTCGCCGGGCGTGCCGCCGCTGACGAAGAACACCATCGGCCGCAGTACGGCCGTCTGCTCCGCCTTCACCAGCGCCACGTCCTGCGGCAGCAGGGTGCGCAGGGTGCGGAAGGCCTCCCGGTAGGAGAGCCCCGGGCGGCGCATCAGGATCGGTGTCCGGGTGCCCGGGCCGACGGCCTCCAGCGGAAGGCGCAGTTCGGCCCCGGCGGCCATGCCGAGCACGCAGATCCGCAGCCGGGCGGCCACCTCGGGGCTCGCGGACAGGGCGTCGTGCAGGTTGCGCAGCCCGCGGTTGAGCTCGTCCAGGCCGGCCGAGTCGAGCGACTCGTCCAGGACGAGGTAGATCAGGGCCGCGCCGGGGAACGCGGCGGGGGCGTGCGGGGCCGCGGCGGAGTTCACCACGGTCGGCTCGTACAGGCCGGCCGTGGGCGCGCCGCCCGGCTGCGGCGGGACGGCCCCGTAGGGGGCGGCCTCGTAAGGGGTGGCCGCGTACGGAGCGGAGTCGTACGGGGCGGACCGGCCCGCGGGGTCGGTCGCGGGTGCGGAGGCGGCGCGGTTGGCCGGGCCCGCCGGGGTGGCGCCGAGCGCCAGCGGGGCGTCCCAGGACACCGCGGGCGGGTACGGCGCGGCCGGTCCGACGCCGGTGGCCCGCTCGACCTGGCCGACCAGCCGGTGGCGCATGTCGTTGAGGTCGCCGGGAAGGACCAGCCCCTTGTCCGCCATCAGCTGGAACAGCGCCAGCGACCGGGCGTCCTGCAGATCCTCCCGGGCCGACCGGGCCTCCTCCAGCTGCCGCATCATCTCGACCGCCCCGGCAGCGTCCTGCGGGTGGGTGACCAGGTACTGCCGGATGAGGTTCTCGCTGGTCATCAGCATCCCGTTGAGCGCCTCGGACTGGCGCCGGGTGGCGGCGATCTCGGCCTCCTGCTGGATGCGCCTCAGCTCGATCTCGCGGTGCGTCCCGCCCCGGCCGGACACGTGCCGGGCGGCACCGGTGCGCTCCTCGCGCGCGGCCTCCACCAGCCCCTCCAGGAACTCCCGGGACTTGGCGTCGGGCCGGACGTTCACCCGGCAGCCGTGCACCAGCAGGCCGGCGCCGACCGCCCTCGGCGGGCCGCAGAGCCGGTTCAGATGCTGCTGGAGGCCGAAGGAGTCCTCGATGTCGAAGCCCTGGCCGGCGCCGTGGAACAGGTGGTTGATGTGGTCGTACACCACCGGGAGGGCGTCCGGGAGCCCGCCGCGCACCCAGTCCTTGGCGCCGTCCCACCCGTCGACCCGGAAGGCTAGGGTGACGACGACCTCGAAGGCGTGCACCTGGTCGCGGGAGACCAGCGGGCTGCGGCCGATGGTCACCGTCCGCTGGTGGTCCCGCATGTCCACCTCGAAGCGGGTGCGGTACTTGGAGAAGGCCTGCTGGGAGTAGGTCATCGGGCGGCCCTCGAAACAGTCCACCTCACCGCGCGGGGTGACGTAGACGACCGCCACGTGCGGGCTGGCGCCCTTGGCGGGGCCCAGGGCGAGCGCGGACATCGGGGCCTTGCTGATGATCAGTGACACCGGTTCCATGGCCGGGGCGTCTCCTTGTGGGGGTCGGTTCAGGGGGCCAGGACGGCGCGCAGCAGGGCGGCCGACCGGCGCAGCGGTCGGAGCGCGTCGTAGGCGTCCCAGCGGGAGGCGTAGCGCAGCAGGATGTCCCGGTTGCGGGCGGTCCGCTGGGCGAGGTCGCGGAGCATGCGGAGCAGGTCGTCGAGCAGGTGCGGATCGGCCTCGGCCTGGCTCGCCCACATCCGCAGCACGCCGGCCGCCTCGGTGCCGAACAGCTCCCCGCCGATCACCTCGGACCAGAGGTGGGCGAGCTGTTCGCGCAGGCCGTCCTGCTGTGAGACGAGGTGCAGCAGGGTGGGCCGGCTGCGCGGGGCGGCGCCGGCCGCGGGCGGCGGGATCTCGGTGACCAGGGCGTCGGCGAGGATCAGGAAGGCGAGGTGGCCGGTGGCCCGGCTCTCGTGCCGCTGCATCATGCCGACCAGCGCGGTCAGCACCACGGGGGTGGTGCCCTCGACGTCCTCCTCGATCAGGTCGGCGAAGCTGTCCCCGATGGCGATGGCGACCCGGATGTCGTCCACCGTGCCCATCCGGGCCAGTGCCTCCACGGCGGTGGCGAGGTCGGCGCCGCCCAGGCAGAGCCCGTAGGCGCGGGCCGCCGCGGCCTGGGCCTGCCAGGCGCCGGAGAGGTACCAGCCGTCCACCATGGCCCGTACGCCGGCCCGCAGCGCAGGGTCCTCGACGCAGACCCGCAGTGCGTACGCGACGGCCTCGCGGCGCAGGGTGCCGGTGTCCTCGTCGCGGATCCAGCCGGGGAAGACCCAGGTGCTCAGGTGGTCGAACGCGCCGGTGGCGACCACGCCGAGCGCCGTCCCGGCGAAGCTGCGCACCTGTTCGGAGGCCGAGTCGACCAACTCGCCGAGCCAGTCGAGCAGTTCGGCCTGGATGTCGTACTCGGACCAGACGTGCCGGATGACCCGGGGGGCGTGGCCGCCGTCCCGGTACTCGGTGATGGTGCAGGGCAGCCAGCCGTACTGGCCGCGGGTCACCGTCGCCACCGTCCTGGCCCGCAGCTGCTCCAGCACCGCGCGGCGCGGATTCGCGAACGGGTCGCGGATGAGCGGGGGTTGGCCGCCGGGCGGGACGGTGACCAGCGTCCGGTCGCTGCGGAACCTGGCCAGCAGGGCGGCGCCGCCCGCCGCCACGTCCTCCTGGGGGAGGCCGTTGAGGACCGCCAACGCGACTGCCTGGGCGCGAAGTTCGGGCTTGGCCAGGCCGTCGAACCAGTCGTCGACGGATTGGCCGTCGCCCTGGTCCAGCAGGGTGCGGACCCGGTCCGGGTCCAGCGCGCCCCCGGCGTGCTCGTCGGCGAGCACCTCGGCCAGCCGGGCGGCGGTCCGGCAGGACCCGTCCGCGCCCAGCAGTTCGGCCACCAGGTCCTTCAGGTCGCCGCTGTCGAGGGTGTCGTCGGCCGCGGACTCGCCGATCCGCCGGGCGAGATGGGCCCGGACCACGGTGTCGAGGACGGGCGGCCGGTCGAGCCGCTGGACGTACTCGCCGAGACCGCGGTCCAGCAGGACGTCCGTGCCGACGGTCAGCACCAGATGTGCGCCGGAACGCTCCAGTTCGTGCTCCAGCGACTCCAGCAGCGGGCCGCGCAGCTCGGCGGCGTCCGCCGGGCAGTTGAGCAGCAGCCCGGCGCCCTGGCCGAGTTGCTCGACCGCGGTGAGCCGGGTGAGCTGGGCGACCGAGTCCAGCAGGTACCAGGAGCGGGACTGCGCGGTGAGCAGCAGCCGGACGGCGGCCGCGGTCTTCCCGGCGCCGGCCGGGCCGCGCAGCACCACCGAGCGGCGGCGCCAGGCGTTGGTGCGGATCTCGTCCCAGCGGGGCGGCTCCTGGAAGGAGTGCCGGACGGCCTCGACGACGGCGGGGGAGAGGGAGCGCAGGGTGATCCGGTGCTCCTCGCCGGCCATGATGACGATCTTGTCGCCGCCGACGGCGTCGCCCTCGACGCGCAGCCGCGCCTGTCGCAGCAGGTCCTTGCGCTTGCTGCTCTGGCCGGTCCGGGCGGTGGCCTCGGCGGCGCTCTCGCCGGCCCCGACGCTGTGGCTGGGGGCGGCGGGCGCGGCCGGATCGCCGGCCGGGGCGCCGTCGCCGCCGGGGCCCGGGGCGGCACCCGGCTCGGGGGCCGGGGACGGACCGTCGGACGGTGGTGCGGGTGGCGATCCGGCCCCGGCGGCGGGCGGTGGGGCCGGTGCGGGTGCGGGTGCGGGCGCCGCGGCCGGGGCGGCCGGGGCGGGTGTCGGGGTCGGGGCGGGGGGAGTGCTCACGGTCGGACCGGACCGGTCGGGTGGATGGTGACGTGCTTGTCGCCCTCGACGTAGTCACCCTTGACCTTGATCTGCCGGGAGGCGGGTGCCGGGGTTGCCGGTGCGGTGGGTGTGGTGGGTGCCGGTGGCGCCTCGGTGGGGCCCTGGGCGGGCGCGGGCGTCGGTGGCCGGTGCGGAACGGGCGGAGCCGGGTCCCCCGTCCCGGCTCCGCCGTCCGGCCCCCCGGCGAGACCGCCGCCCCCGGGTCCCCCGACCCCGGTCGGCAGCTCCCCCGACGCCGGGGGGAGTCCTGGAGGAGCCGGGTACCCGGGGACGGTCACCCATCCCCGGCGCGGCTCCCCGTGCTTGGTGACGAAGTCGGCCGGGAGGTACGCGGCCGCGTCGATGCCCGGGTACCGGCCGAGCACCACCGCACGGTGGAGCTCCTCCGAGACCACCACCACCAGGTGCGCCCGCTCGGCCGCCGTGAGCACCCGCTTGACCGGTCCGGCGTCCACCAGCCGGGCCAGGTCGTTGATCGCGGTGCCGGCCCAGCGCTCGTCGTGCTGGATCACCAGCCCCTGGTTCAGCCCGACCCGCAGCCGCATCCGGTGGTCGTCGCGGTACTTGGCGTGGTGCTCGGCCAGTGCGTCCTGCAGTCCGCGCAGCAGCTCCCGGAGCAGTACGGCCGGGCTGGTCGCGGCGGGGAGCAGGATCAGCATGCCGTCCCCGCGGTCCTGCACCTGGCAGGCGGACCGCTCCAGCCGGGCCCGCCCGAAGGCGAACCAGACCACCTCGTACAGCTCCTCGTGGAGGGTGGCCTGCACGGTCTCGGGGCGCAGGCTGAAATCCTCGATGTCCACGAGTGCGATCCAGTGGCTCTGCGGATCCGGTGACACCATGCGCGTTCCCTCCCGAACCTGGACGGGGCATGAGGGCAGCCCCGTCATCTCCTTGGATAGACCCTGCGGCTGTTCGCGTCTGCGTCACGTGGCGCACAACGGGATCGATCGTGATCCCGCCGGAGGTGTCCGCCAGGACTGGCAGGTCTTCCAGCGCCGCCCGGGTTGCGTCAGCGACGGTAGCGATCTGATCCACGAAGCACCACCGAAATGACAAGAACTGACGTCGCCTCACCTGATGATCCGCCACATTCGCGTCACCGGAGGGTGCGTGTCGACCGGGAGTGTGTCGACCGGGAGTGGTCACGGGGTGGGTGTTGGGTGGGCGCCGGAGAGTGAGGCTGCGGGCCTGCGGGCCGGGTGCGGGGAGTGCGCAGGTGCGGCCCTCGTCCGCCGCGCGCCCCCGATGCGCCCCTTGCCGGTTCCGCGGCGCCCTCGGGCCGTCGTCCCCGGCCGTGGAGGCGGCGGCCCCCCGGTAGGTCCGGGAGGGCCCCCAAAGATCCCGTAGCACCGCGTAGCCCCATGTAGGGGCGCGCCCGGGCGGGTATACCAGTCTGGAAGCACCACCCATGGGAGGCTGAGCAACATGAAGGTGATCGGATTCGTCCTCAACGTGCTCTGGCTGATCTTCTGCGGCATCTGGATGGCCATCGGGTACGCCATCGCGGGCATCATCTGCTGCATCCTGATCATCACCATCCCGTTCGGCATCGCCGCCTTTCGCATCGCCGGTTACGTGATCTGGCCCTTCGGGCGCACGACGGTCGAGAAGCAGGACGCCGGGGCGCCGTCCTGCGTCGGCAACGTGATCTGGCTGGTCTTCGCGGGCTGGTGGCTGGCGATCGGCCACCTGATCACGAGCATCCCGCTGTTCCTGTCGATCATCGGCATCCCGTTCGGCTGGGCGAACCTCAAGATGATCCCGATCTCGCTGATGCCCCTGGGCCGCGAGGTCGTCCCCACCGACGAGAAGTTCGGCGCCCGCTGAGGAGGCGATTGCCGGGGCCTCGTTCCACCGGGCCTCGTTCCGCCGGGCGGAGGGGGCCGGTCTACGGGGCGTCGGTGAGCTGGACGATCATCTTGCCGGTGTTGGCGCCCCGGAGCACCCCGAGGAAGGCGTCCACCACGTGCTCGAAGCCCCGCACCACGGTCTCGTCGGGCACCACGGCACCGGAGCGCAGGTGCGGGACGAGGAAGTCGTACAGCTCGGGCTTGGCGTCGAGGTGCTTGCGGACCAGGAAGCCCTCCAGCCGCAGGCTCTTGCCGACCACGTCGTAGAGGTTGCGGGGCGCGGCCGGCGGCTGCAGGCGGTTGTTGTACTGGGCGACCGCGCCGCACCAGGCGATCCGGCCGTGGTCGCGCATGGCGCTGATCGCGCCCTCCAGGTGGTCGCCGCCGACGTTGTCGAGGTAGACGTCGATGCCGTCCGGGGCGGCCGCGCGGAGCTGCTCGGCGACCGGGCCGTCGTGGTAGTCGAACGCGGCGTCGAAGCCGAGGTGCCCGGTGAGGTGTTCGACCTTGGCGGCGGAGCCGGCGCTGCCGACGATCCGGCCGGCGCCGAGCAGGCGGGCGAGCTGTCCGGCGGCGGTGCCCACGCCGCCGGCGGCCGCCGAGATGAAGAGGTCCTCGCCGGGCTTGAGGCGGGCGATCCTGGTCAGGCCGACCCAGGCGGAGAGGCCGGTGCCGCCGAGGACGCTCAGGTGGGCGCTCAGCGGGACCCCGGGAAGGTCGGGCAGGACGGTGGCCTCGGCCGGGGTGACCACGGAGTGGGTGCGCCAGGCCTTGCGGTGGTGGACGAGCGCGCCGACCGGCAGCGCGGGGGTACGGGACTTCACGACCCGGCCGAGGGTGCGGCCCTCCAGCGGGGCGTTGAGCTCCCAGCCGCCCTCGTCCATCTCCTCGCGCATGTACGGGTCGACGGACTGGTAGATGTTCTCGACCAGCGCGTCGCCCTCGTTCAGCGCCGGCGCGGGCTCCTCGACGAAGGCGAAGTTGTCGGCGGTCGGCGGGCCGTCCGGGCGGGAGACCAGGTGGACGGCGCGGACGGTCTGGACGGCGGGGCGGGGCATGGCGGACTCCGGCGGTTGGTGCGGGGTGGGGTGTGTGATCACCGTACGGAGGCGCCGGGGATCCGGGCAGGGGGCCGGATCGATGGAAGGCGCGGTTCCATGAGCAGCGTCGATGGATACGACGGGAGGCCGGCCCGGCAGGCCCCCGGCCGGACAGGGCCTAGATTCGGGTCCATGATCGATCCTGTTGCGACCGCTGCGCCGCGCCCGGCCCCGGAGCTCGCCCCGCACGAACTGCGCGTCCTGGTCGCCGTCGAGCAGGAGCGGGGCTTCACGGCGGCCGCTGCGCGCCTGGGGATGACCCAGTCCGCCGTCTCGCACGCCGTGCGCGCCTGCGAACGGAAGCTCGGCGCGGTGCTCTTCGACCGCGGTCGCCACGGCGCACGCCCCACGGAAGCGGGCGCGCGGGCCGTCGCGTACGCGCGGCGGATTCTACGGCTGCTGGAGGCGATGGGCCCGGAGGTCCGGGCGGCCGGTGCCGGCACTGGGGCCGGGGAGGTGGCCGGACCGTTGCGGATCGCGGCCTTCCGCAGTGTCGCCGCCCACCTGCTGCCACCCGTGCTGGCCCGGCTCACGGCCCGGCACCCCGGGCTGACCCCCCAGGTCCGGATCGTCCGCGAGATCGGCCGGGGCACCGCGGGCGAGGTCGCCGACGGGCGCGCCGACCTCGGGCTCGCCACCCTCGACGGCGCCGGGGCCTCGCCCGTGCCCGGGCTGGTCGCGGCACGGCTCTTCGCGGAGGAGTACGCGCTGGTGCACCCGCAGGGCCACCCGGCGCCGCGCGGGCTGCCGCTGGTCGACTGGGACGAGAACTGCGGCTCGTACACCCGCGACTGGTGGGACCGCCAGGACTGGATCCCGCCCGCCACCATCGACGTGGAGGACGACACCGTCGCGGTGTCGCTGGTCTCCCAGGGCCTCGGCATGGCGATCATGCCGCGGACGGCCCTGCTGGGTGCCCCGGCCGGGCTGGCCGTCACGGACCTTGGCCCCCGCCCGCCCAGCCGGTACGTCGGGTACGTCACCACCCCCGAACTGGCCGGCACGGCGCCCGTCCGGGCACTGATCCGCGAGCTGCGCGCCCTGCCACTCCCCCAGGGGCTGGCAGCGGCCTGACCGAGAGCATCCCCGGCCGCTCCCGGGGGTCGGGCCTGCTTGCCTGCACAGGAAGTCGGCGGGTCCGACTTCCTGTGCAGGGCGGCCGCAGCGGGGCTACGGCGCCCCCACGGCCTCGCGTAGTCGGCGGAACTCCTCGGCGAGGCTTGCCGGGGTGTAGTGGGCGTTCAGGCCGCTCGGGTTGGGCAGGACCCAGACCTCGGTGTCGCCGAGGCCCTCCTCCTGCCGCCCGATCGCGGCGCCGCGCCGTCCGAAGGCCGTCCGGTAGGCGCCGATGCCCAGCACGGCCAGCACCTGCGGGCGCAGCCGCAGGACGCGTTCGGTGAGCGCGGCCCCGCCCGCCCGCAGCTCGTCGGCGGTGAGCTCGTCGGCCTTGGCGGTGGCGCGCGGGGCGACGTTGGTGATGCCGAGGCCGAGGTCGAGCAGTTCGCCCTGCTCGTCCGGGCGCAGCTGGCGCGGGGTGAAGCCGGAGCGGTGCAGTGCGGGCCAGAAGCGGTTGCCGGGGCGGGCGAAGTGGTGGCCGGTGGCGCCGGACCACAGACCTGGGTTGATGCCGCAGAACAGCACCCGCAGGCCGGGCGCGACGACATCGGGGATCGTGGTGTCACGGGCCGCGAGCAACTGCTCGGCCGTGGGCTTCAGCGGAGACGGAGTGGGCACCGGCCCAGTCTGGGCCATCGCGCGCCGGAGGCGCCCACCGAACTCCCGCCCCCTGCCCGCAGGTCAGCCGCCGAGCGACACCCCGGAGGCCTCCCGAGCCCGGGCCTCCTGGGCCCGGATCTCCCGCGCCCGCAGCCGCCGGGCCCGCACCCGGCGGACCCCGTACACCGTGGCCGCCGCGTAGGCCCAGCCCGCGAACACGTCGACGATGAAGTGCTCGGCGCCGTACACCAGGGTGAACGCCATCGCGAGCGGGTAGGCGACCAGCAGGACCCGCAGCCACCGCCCGGCCGTCGGCCAGAAGAACAGGGTCAGCATCATCGGGTAGGCCGAGTGCAGCGAGGGCATCGCGGCGACGTCGTTGGCGAACCTGCTGCCGTTCTCGAACACCGAGCCGGCCCGGGGCAGTCCGCTCTCGGCCAGCACCTCGGAGACCACCCGGGTGAGCTGCGGCAGGTGGCCCTCCTGGGCGACCAGCCACGGCGGGTCGGCCGGGAAGAGCACATAGGTCGCGAACCCGGCGTAGGTCAGCACCAGGTAGCAGACGAGCAGTTGCCGGAACCGGTCGTGCCGCCGCCGCCAGAGCACCGCGAGGATCAGGAACACCGCGAAGAAGTGCGACATGTAGACGGTGACGGCCACGTAGTCGTACCAGTGCGGCGAGCCCGGCGTGTACAGCGCGTGCTGCAGCCGGACCGTCCAGGTCTCGCCGAAGCCGAGCACCCGGTCGGCGAGCAGCTGCGGGCGCCAGTGCGGGGCCCACGGCGTGTGCGCGCCGTAGCCGCGCAGCAGCGAGTACGTCCAGACGGCGGCCATCACCGGCACCCAGTCGCGCAGCACGAGCAGGAAGCGGCGCAGCCCGTGCCCGGCGTGCACGGCGGCCGCGAGCAGCGCGCCGATCAGCCAGCAGAACACCACGTCGTTGGCGTACGGCACGCCGTTGATGCGCACGTACTGCACCAGGGCGAGGAGGTAGAGCGGCCACGCCAGGAGCCGCAACCGGGCCAGTGCGGTCGCGCGCGCACTGGGCAGGGGCCGGGACACCGGACGCAGCCGCCCGGCGCGCGGGGGTGGGGTCGGCGCCGGGCGGAGCAGCTTTGTCATGTCGGTCGAAGCTAGCAAGCCATTCTTGGAGAACTCTTCACGCGAACCGCCGGTCGTCCAGAAAAGACTCAGACAGCGGAATGCCCCGGCCGTGAGCAGCCGTTACGCCGCGCCGCCAGGCCCGGCCGCGCCCGCCAGGCCCGTCACGAGACGATGCCCAACTCGTGCGGGGTGTTGTTGAACCGCCGCCCGCCGTGCTCGGTCACCGTGACGATGTCCTCGATCCGCACCCCGAAGCGTCCCGGCAGGTAGACGCCCGGCTCGATCGAGAAGCACATGCCGGGCACGAGCGGCCGTTCCTCGCCCTCGACCAGGTACGGCGGTTCGTGCGTGGTGATGCCGATGCCGTGGCCGGTGCGGTGGATGAAGTACTCGCCGTACCCGGCCTCGGTGATCACCCGGCGGGCGATCCGGTCGATCTCCTGGCAGCTCACCCCCGGCCGGACGGCCTCGAAGGCGGTCTGCTGCGCCTGCCGGACGACGTCGTGCACCTTCTGCACCTCGGTCGGGACGTCGCCGCCGACGTGCACGGTACGGGTGGTGTCGGAGCCGTAGCCGTCCTTGAGGCCGCCGAAGTCCAGGACGACGGTGTCGCCGGGCTGGATCACCCGGTCGCCGGCCTCGTGGTGCGGGTTGGCGCCGTTGGGGCCGGAGCCGACCACGGTGAAGTCGACCTGGCTGTGTCCGTACTGGATGAGCAGCGCGCTGAGGTCGGCGGCGACGTCGGTCTCCCGGCGCCCGGCGAACTCGACCTCCAGGATGCCCCGGTAGGCGGCGTCGGCGGCCCCTCCGGCGGCGGCGAGGCGGTCCAGCTCGTCGGAGTCCTTGACGGCGCGCAGCATCGGCAGGGTGTCGGTGAGCGAGGTGTAGCCGGTGCCGGGCAGGGCGGCCTGCAGGCCGAGCAGGTGCATGGCCCAGGCGTTGTCCGAGACGCCGTACCGTCCGGCCGGGTCGATCAGCGGGACGGCGGTGGCGTACGGGTCCTCGCCGTCGGTCCAGTCGAGCAGCCGCACGGCGGGGGAGCCGGGGGCCTTCTCGGCGTCGGGTCGCTCCAACTTGGGGACGATCAGGGCGGGTTCGCGCCCGGCGGTGAGGACGAGGGCGGTCAGCCGCTCGGTGATCGCGGTGGGCTGGTAGCCGCACAGGTAGACCAGGTCGGGCCCGGGGGCGACGACCAGGCCCGCCAGCCCGGCGGCGGTCGCGTCGGCGGTGGCTCGGGCCATCCGGGCGCTGTAGTCCTCGGTGGTGAACGGTCGTGGCATGGGGTTCCTCCTCGGATCTGTCCCTGGTAAACCGAACTCCATCACGTGCCCGCCGAGTTGGCGTAGTGTCGGAGGAACAGCGCCTCGACGTTGGCCATGTGCTCGATCTCGCCGGGGTCGACGCTCTCGTTGGGTGCGTGGATCAGGCAGCGCGGCTCCTCCACGCCCATCAGGATGATCTCCGCCTCGGGGTAGGCCTGCGCGAACACGTTGCAGAGCGGGATCGAGCCGCCCTGGCCGAGGAAGGCCATCGGCTTGCCGTAGACCTCCTGCATGGCCTTGTCGAGTGCGCTGTAGGCGCGCCCGCCGGTGGCGGCGCGGAACGGCGAGCCGGTGCTCTCCGGCTGCACCTCCACCCGGACGCCCCACGGCGCGGCCGCCTTCAGGTGCGCGATCAGCGCCTCCTGGGCGGTGTGCGGGTCGGTGCCGGGCGGGATCCGCAGGCTGACCCGGGCCCGGGCGGTGGCCGGGATGGCGGCGGCCGAGCCGACCACCGGCGGGCAGTCGATGCCGAGCACGGTGACGGCCGGCCGGGCCCAGAGCCGGTCGGCGACGCTGCCGGAGCCGGTCAGCCGGACGCCGTCCAGTACTCCGGCGTCCTGCCGGAACTGCTGCTCGTCGTAGCCGACGCCGCTCCAGGACCCGTCGCAGTCGAGCCCGTCGATCCGGGTGCCGCCGTCGGGGCCGCGCAGCGAGTCGAGCACCCGGATCAGCGCCGCCAGCGCGTCCGGGGCCGGACCGCCGAACATGCCGGAGTGCATGTCGCCGTGCAGGGCGGAGGCGGTGACCACCACGTTGGCGAGCCCGCGCAGCGAGGTGGTGGCGGTGGGCATGCCGACCGCGGCGTTGCCGGTGTCGCAGACCAGCAGCGCGTCGGCGTGCAACTCGCCTGCGTGCGGCGGCACATAGGCTTCGAGTCCGCCGGTGCCCTGTTCCTCCGAGCCCTCGGAGACGAACTTGAGGCCGACCGGGATGTCGTCGCCGAGCGCCCGCAGCGCGGTGAGGTGCATGACGATGTTGCCCTTGCAGTCGGCGGTGCCCCGCCCGTACCAGCGCCCGTCGCGTTCGGTGAGTTCGAACGGAGGGGAGGTCCAGGCGGCGTCGTCGAGCGGCGGCTGGACGTCGTAGTGGCAGTAGAGCAGGACGGTCGGTGCGCCGGGCGGCGGCGGGCGGTGGCCGATCACGGCGTGGCTGCCGTCCGGGGTCTCCTCCAGGTGGACGTCGCGCAGTCCGGCGTCGGAGAAGGCGGCGGCGACCCACTCGGCGGCCTCGCGGCACTTCTCCGGCGGGTACTGGCGGGGGTCGGCGACGGAGGGGATGGCGACCAGCTCGGCCAGGTCGGCCTTGGCCCGGGGCATCAGGGCGGCGATCCGGCGGGCGAGTTCGTCGGTCATGGGCGGGCTCCCGAGGCGTTCGTGGTGGGACTTCGCAGCGGAAATTGAAATGATGGAGCGTCAGTTTCGAATGGTGTCGCGGAGCTTGAGATCGTCGATCTTCTCCTTGATGGCGTCGAGCTGGTCCGGGCAGTACACCGAGAGCACCAGCGACTCGGCGTACACCACCTCGCGGTCGGAGAGCACCGGTCGCTGCCCCGGTCCGCCCGCGCCGTTGGACATGCCGTACTTCCACTGCGCCTGGGTCAGCGCGTGCGCCGGGTTCTCGCAGACGGCGCCACCGTCCTCGCCCAGGGTGTGCACGATCTGGCTCTGGCTGGGCACCGGATAGCCGGCCGCGGTGAGTGCGGCGGTCAGCTGCTTGGCCTTGTCGTTGGCCTGGTTGGTGGCGTGCAGCTGGGAGTACGTCAGCAGACCGGTGATCAGCATCCCGATCAGCAGGACGATCGCGCCCAGGTAGATCCAGCGGTGGCGGGAGGCCATCATGGTGCTCATGCCGTACCTCCGTTGGTGCCGCGCCGCTCCTCGGCCTCCTGCTCGGCCAGTTCGGCCTGGGCCTCGGGGGAGCGCCAGGAGGGCTTGCTCAGCTTGAGGAAGAGAAGGGGGATCACCAGGCCGAGCAGCAGCAGGCCGCCGCCGACGATCGCCACGTAGGACCAGACGCTGCCGCTGCCGAACTGCGAGGACGGCACGAACCCGATCACCATCGCGGCCGCCGAGGACAGCAGGCCGGTCACGCACACCAGGACCAGGGCCGGGGCGCGGTAGCCGCGCGGGTGGTCCGGCTGGGTGCGGCGCAGCCGGATCGCCGCGGCGAACATCAGCAGGTAGACGATCAGGTAGACCTGCGTGGTGATCACCGAGAAGATCCAGTAGGCGCTGGAGACGTTCGGGATCAGCGCGTACGCGAGGGCGATGACGGTGGTGACCACGCCCTGGGTGACCAGCAGGTTCTGCTGGATGCCCTCCTTGTTGAGCCGCTGCAGGAACGGCGGCAGGTAGCCCTCCTGCCGGGAGATCATCAGCAGGCCCTTGGACGGCCCGGCCAGCCAGGTGAGCATGCCGCCGAGGGAGGCGGCCACCAGCGCCACCGCGATCACCGGGGTGAGCCAGCCGATGTGGAAGTACTGGAAGAAGGAGTCGAAGGCCTGCATCACGCCGGCCGTCAGGCTCAGTTCGGCGGACGGCACCACCCAGCTGATCGCCAGTGCGGGCAGGATGAAGATCAGCAGCACCATCCCGGAGGCGGTGAACATCGAGCGGGGGAACTCCTTGGCCGGGCTCTTCAGCGAGGAGACGTGGACCGCGTTCATCTCCATGCCGGAGTAGCTGAGGAAGTTGTTGACGATCAGCACCAGGCTGGCCAGGCCGGTCCACTGCGGGAAGAGGTGCGCGGCGTTCATCGGGGCGGCGGAGGGGTTGCCCTGGCCGAGGAAGACGAGGCCGAGCACCACCAGCAGCGTGCCGGGGATCAGGGTGCCGATCACCAGGCCCCAGGAGGAGAGGCCGGCCACGGCCTTCGTCCCGCGCGAGGAGACCCAGACGCCGGCCCAGTACAGCACCATGATCACGATGGCGGTGTAGGGGCCGTTGCTGGCCAGGCTCGGGTTGACCACGTAGGCGATGGTCGAGGCCACGTAGGCGAGCAGCGACGGGTAGTAGAAGATCGTCATCGCGAACTGGCACCAGACCGCGAGGAAGCCGAGCGGCTTCGACAGGCCCTCCGACACCCAGCGGTAGACGCCGCCCTCCCAGCCGGAGGCCAGCTCGGCGGAGACCAGGGCCGTCGGCAGCAGGAAGACGATGGCGGGGACGAGGTAGAGGAAGACGCAGGCCAGGCCGTAGACCGCCATGGTCGGCGCGGCGCGGAGGCTGGCCACCGAGGCGGTGGTCATCAGGGCGAGCGTCAGCCAGGACATGCGTGGCGCGCTGGCCATCCGGGCCGCCACCGCCCCGCCCCCGCCCCCGGTCCCGGTGCCCGTTCCGGAGCCGGTCCGGTCATGGGCGGCCGGGCTTCCCCGGCCGCCCGACGAGGGCGCGTCCATGGAACTCATGAGTCCTCCTCCGGGTACGGCCCGGGTCTGCGCGTCCGCGGGACCCGTTCGTCCGCTGCGCCGGGAGGGCCCCGGTGGCGGGCCGTACCCGGCCAGTTCACCCGGTTGCCGGGCACGCCGCATGCCGCGTGCACCCGCACGGGTGATCGACTGTCAGGGGCGTTCGGAGGAGGTTTGGGCCCGGCCACCCGGTCGGCGTCGCCTGCCCGGAGCTGTTCGCCCGGTGTCGCCGGCCCGGTGTCGTTCGCCCGGTGCCGCCCGCTCAGGCGGTCGGCGCCGGCCAGACCGCCCGGCGCAGGGTCCGGGACACGGTGGCGGGCAGCAGGGCGGCGGCGAGCAGGCCCGCGATCACCGACAGCGCGGTACCGGGCGAGAGGTGGTCGAGCAGCAGGCCGCTGCCGAGCATCCCGGCGGGCATGCCGACGGTCAGCAGCGTCATGGTCGCCGCGATCACCCGCCCGCGGAGCTCGTCCGCGGTCTGCCGGAACACCAGGACGTCGATCATCACCCGGAGCGCGGGCGTCCCCAGGCCCATGGTGAACAGCGCCGCGAAGACGGCGACCGGGCCGCCGGGCAGCAGCGGCACCAGCAGGACGGGCACGCCGAGCCAGGCCACCGCGAGCAGCAGCAGGCCGGGGCCGAACCGCCGGTGCAACCCGGTGACCAGCAGCGCCCCCGCCAGCGCGCCCACCGCCTCACCGGCCAGTGCCAGGCCGATCCCGCCGCTGGAGGTGCCGTGGCCGCGCAGCAGGACGATCACCGGCAGCAGCATCGCGGTACCCGTCAGATTGGTCACCAGGATCACGGCGAGGGCGGGGCGCAGCACCCGGTCGGCGGCCAGGAAGCGGAAACCGGCCAGGACGCCGCCCTGCGGGGTCTGCGAGGGGGCCTCCGGGCGGCCGGGGAACCGGACCAGCAGGGCGGAGGCGATCGAGAGTGCGGCGGTGACCACCGTGCCGAGGAACGGCACCGCCCGGCCCAGTCCGAACAGGTACCCCGCCAGCGGCGGCCCGATCAGCCCGGCCCCGCTCATCCGCGCCTCGTCCTGGGCGAGTGCCTGGGAGAGCTGCGCGGGCGGTACCACCGAGCGCACCGCGATCAGCCGGATCGGCCCCGTGTAGCCGATCGTCGCGCCGATGACGAGGGCGACCAGCAGGGTGTGCGGCACGGTGAGCCGGTCCAGCGCCAGGGCGAGCGGGACGCTGGCGGCGGCGGCCAGCCGGACGGTGTCCGCGACGAGCAGTACCCGCCGCCGGTCGTACCGGTCGGCGACCGAGCCGCCGTGGAGGCCGAACACCACCGAGGCGCAGATCTGCAGCGCCCCGAACGCCCCCGCGAGGGTGGACGACCCGGTCATGGCGAGCAGGAGCAGCGGGTACGCGGTGTCGGCGAGGTGCAGGCCGAGGGTCGAGGCGGCCTGGCCGGCCCAGAGCGTCTGGAACCGCAGGTTGCGCCGGAGCGGGACGAGCGGCGGCTCCCCGGCCGCCGTGTCCGGATGCCCCTGCTGGTCGGCTTTCGCCGTGGTGGTGCCCATCCCTGCCCCCTGTGATGTTCGTGTCTGCGTCATCATTCACGCTGCCGTAAATGATTACTCTGACGTGATTGGTTGCGCAAGGGTGATTGCGTCGGCGTCCGGGGATCTGGGAGGGTGGTCCCATGGTCGAGAGCACTGTCGAGGAGGGCGCCGAGGGGGGCGCCGCGGTCGCGGAGGGCCCCGGGGCCGCGGGGGCGGCCGCCGGCGGGCGGGTCGGGGAGCGCCAGGTCGGGGAGCGCCAGGTCGGGGACGTCGAGACGCTGAAGGCGCTCGCCGACCCGCTCCGGCTGAGCATCCTCCGGGCGCTGATGGAGGCCGCGGGCGAGGGGCTGACCGCCAAGGAGATCGCGGCCTTCCTCGGCGAGTCGCAGACGAAGCTCTACCGCCACCTCAAGCAGCTGGAGAAGGCCGGCCTGATCGTCGTGGCCGGCACCCGGCTGGTCTCCGGGATCGTCGAGAGCCGCTACGCGGCCGCGCAGGAGTCGGTCCGACTCTCCCCGGAGCTCTTCGCGACCGGCTCCCCGACCCGCACCGAGGCGTACGGCGCCGTCCTCGCCGCAGTCGACCGGGTCCGCGACGACTTCCACGCCCAGGCGCGGTCCGGGCGGCTGGACTTCAGCGCCCCCAAGGACGGATCGGCCGGGCCGCCCAGTCTGTTCTCGCACATAGTGCTCCGGGTGGAGCCCGCCAGGCTGGTTCGACTGCGCGCACAACTCGCCGCTGTCATCGACGAGTTCATGGCCGACGGGAACAGCGATGCCGACGGTTCCGTCGACATCACCCTGCTCGGCCTGCTCTACGGGGTGCCGTCGGATCCGGCCGCGCTGGGCTCCGGTGCACCGTCGGAGCCGGTCGCGCGGGGCTCCGGTGCACCGTCCGGTTCCGCTCCGGGCACGGAATCGTAAATCCCGGGCGAACTGTCAGTGGCATAGGCCAGGATGACTGAATGCCATACGAACTTCAGGCGTTGATAGGCCCGGTGGAGCTGATCACGGTGGCGGCCGCCGAAGTCCCGGCCGCGCGCATCGCCCCGCTGGGCCAGGGGCTGGCGCTGCTGCCGGCCACCCCCGTCTTCCTGGCCGCCCTCCAACTGGGCGGCGAGGAGGGGGCGCACGGCGGCGAGGGCGGCTTCGAGTGGTTCCCGGGCGGCTTCGAGCGCCGGCTCGCCGCCTGGTCCAAGGCCGGTCCGATCGCCTGCGTCGAGGCCGACTACTTCGGCGGCACCGGCACCCAGCGCGCCGCGGTCTGGGCCGACGGCCGACTCGACCTCGGCCCGCTCACCAGCGCCGAGTCCGAGCCCTTCCCACCCGAGGGCAGCCCGATCTCCCGCGTGCTGCGCCGGATCGGGGCCCGGGTGGAGGGCGGCCACCTGGACGAGTTCGACGCGGTCGGCCTGCCCGCGCACCGCAGCACCAGCGGCTGGGCGGCAGCCGGCTGAGTGGTGGGCCGTCGGCCTCCGGTCCCGCTTCGCCCCGGCCGAGCCGCCCGGTTGACGGGTGGCGAACCGTTCGGCGTACGAGCGGTGGCTGGGCCAACTGGTGTGCCCCAACGTGTGAATCAGGCATTTCGCCTGTTTCGCATCGAAAGGAAGCACCACCCATGCGTTCCACCTGGATGGCCGCCGCGCTGACCGCAGCCGTTGTGCTGACCCCGGTCGCCACGGCGTCCGCCACCACCGCCGGCCCGGGTACTGCCACTGGCTCCGACGCCGCGGTCCCCCACCTCGTAGCCGTGCCCCGCGCCGACATCCCCCTCCCGGTCGGGGCTCCGCCTGTCGGGGTTCCCCCCGTTGCCGCCCCGCCCGTCGCCGCGCCGCCCGTCGGGGTTCCCCCCGTCGCGACCCCGCCGACCGCCACCCCGCCCGCTGCTGCGGCGGCGGACCCGACCGCCACCCTCGGGGCGCTAGGCGGCCTCGGCGACATCCTCACGCTGGTCGACGGCCTGCTGACCGCCGCGACCCCGCCGACCGGGGCGCCGGACCTCGGCGTCCTGCAACAGCTGCTCGCCACGCTCGAGTCCGCGGCGACTGCCCTGCTCGGCCAACTGCCCGCGGCCCCGGTGGCCCCGCCCGTCCCCGTACCCGTACCGCTGCCGGTGGATCAGCAGCCCCGCACGGCGGCGCCGCTGCCCGCCCTCTCCATCGAGGACCAGCTCACCGCCCTCAAGGCGAAGGCCTCGGCCCTGGTCGACGCCGCCACCGCGGCCAAGCCCGACCCGGCCGCCGTCCAGCAGGCCGTCACCGGCCTGGCCCCCGACGTCCTCGGCACCGCCACCGCCACGGTCACCCGCCTCACCGGCCTCTAGCAACCCGTCGGCCCACCGGCGCGCCCCGGCCCCGATCCCCGGGCCCGGGGCGCGCCCCTGCCCGGACCGCCGCACCGGCGCCCCACCCGGACAACAGCAAGGCCCCGCGACGGCCGACCGTCGCGGGGCCTCCCCGGCCAGGGCTCCGCTCAGCGGTAGTTGACGAACTGGATCGCGAAGTCCAGGTCCTTGCCCTTGAGCAGGGTCTGCACGGTCTGCAGGTCGTCGCGGCTCTTCGAGGTGACGCGCAGCTCGTCACCCTGGACCTGGGCCTTCACGCCCTTCGGGCCCTCGTCGCGGATGATCTTCGCGACCTTCTTGGCATCGTCCTGGGTGATGCCCTCCTTCACGTCCGCGAAGATCTTGTACTCCTTGCCGGACAGCTGCGGGTCCTTGGCGTCCAGCGCCTTCAGCGACAGACCGCGCTTGATGAACTTGCTCTGCAGCACGTCCAGCACGGCCTTCACCCGCTCCTCGCCGCTGGCCTTCATCTCGATCGTCTCGCCGGATCGGCTGATCTCGGCGCCGACGTTCTTGAAGTCGAAGCGGGTGGCGAGCTCACGGGAGGTCTGGTTGATCGCGTTGTCGACCTCCTGCCACTCGACCTTCGAGACGATGTCGAAACTGGAGTCGGCCATGGGTGTTGGTCTCCTTGATGCTGTGGCTTCACTGACACGGCCCGCCCCACCGGGCGTCCGCCGCCCCAGCCTATCCAGCACCACCCCGCCGCCGCCCCCGACAGCCACGCCGTACTCCTTGATCATCGTGTGACCAATCGAGTGGCGAACCACCCCCCGGCATCGGGTATTGTTTACGGAGTCGAACGGGGCAAGCCCCGCGAGACACCAATCCTGGCTGGTTGCCCGAGCGGCCAAAGGGAGCAGACTGTAAATCTGCCGCGTAAGCTACGCAGGTTCGAACCCTGCACCAGCCACTGGATTACCAGACCGGCCCCGAACAGCGGAAACGCTGTTCGGGGCCGGTTCTGTTTTGGGGCGTCAGGCGGGGGCGGAGAGCAGCAGGGTGGCGGCGGCGGGGGTGTCGGGGGCGGTGTAGGTCGGGGCGGGGTGCTGCGGGGGGAGCGGCGGCGCGGGGGTCGGGGTGATCCAGATGGAGCGCAGCCCGGTGGCGTGGGCGCCCTGGAGGTCGGTGGCGGGGTTGTTGCCGACCATCCAGTCGGCGGGGGTGAGGGTGCGGCCGAGGCGCTCGGCGGCGAGGTGGAAGATCTCGGGCGCCGGTTTGCGGGCGCCGGCCTCCTCGGAGACGCAGACGGTGTCGACGGCGGGGAGCAGGCCGGTGCGGGCGAGTTTGGCGCGCTGGATGTCGGTGGAGCCGTTGGTGACGACGCCGATGGTCCAGCCGGCCTCGCGCAGGGCGGCGAGGGCGGCGGGGACGCCGGGGATCAGGAGGGTGCGGGCGGCCTCCTGGGCGACGTGGGCGTCCCAGAGCGCGGCGCCGGAGTGGCGCAGGCCGTACCGGTCGGCGATCCGGGTGAAGCCGGCGGGGGAGCGGTCGGCGCGGAGGATCTCGAAGACGGCGGGGGCGTCCGCGGCGGGGATGCCGTGCTCGGCGCAGAACGCCGGGGTCCAGGCGTCGGGGCCGCCGACGCGTTCGACCAGGGTGTGGTCGAGGTCGATGAGCAGGAGGGGGCTGGAGCGGTTCACATGCGGAGAGTAGTCGAGTGGATGCGCAGCGTGGGATCAGCTCGGCGGGCGTGTTATTGCGTATTACTTGCAATTACATCCATGAGGCAGCAAAGTGGCTGTCCAGGGGTGGGTCGGGCCGTTCAGCCTCACCGCCGAGTGGTCCCGGGTGTGCCGAGGTGCGCGCCGGGAGTCCTCCGTCCGAGCTGATCGTCTTCCCAACCGGCGCCCGCCGGGACACCGGCCCGACCACCCCCGACCACCCCCGACCACCCGCGACGACCCCGGACCACCCTCCCGCCCGGCCGATCAGCGAGGGCGGATTGTCGCCCCGTGGGCTTAATGACCGATTTTCTCGGCATATCTTGACGATGTCTTAACGGGGGGGCTTAACGCCCTCGATATGCCCCGCGTGCACTCGGCGCACCGCGCTTATAGCGCCTCCGACCTGCGGGAACATTCGGCCCAAAGGGTGCGCCGGGCCTTTCCGTTACTCCGGCAGGGCCCATTGCCCGGCCGTTCCGGGCCCTTACGCTCGCCCATGTGTTCAACGTGCCCCAGGCGCTCAAGCGCCTAGTGATCGGCAAGGCCATGCGCAGCGAGGAGCTGGGCGAGACCCTGCTCCCCAAGCGGCTGGCGCTGCCGATCTTCGCTTCCGACCCGCTCTCCTCGGTCGCCTACGCGACCCAGGAGATCCTGCTGGTGCTCACCGTCGGTGGCACCGCCTTCCTCTACCTGACCCCGTGGGTCGCGGCCGGTGTGGTCGCGCTGATGGCCGTCGTGGTGCTGTCGTACCGCCAGGTCGTGCACGCCTACCCGAGCGGCGGCGGCTCGTACGAGGTGGTGTCCCGCAACCTCGGCGCCAACTCCGGGCTGGTGGTGGCCGCCTCGCTGATGGTCGACTACGTGATGACCGTCGCGGTGTCGGTCGCCTCGGGCGTGGACAACATCATCTCGGCGCTGCCCTCGCTCGCGGACTACCGGGTCGAGCTGGCGGTCGCCTTCGTGGTGCTGCTCGCGGCGATGAACCTGCGCGGCGTCCGGGAGTCCGGCAAGGCCTTCGCGGCGCCGACGTACCTGTTCATCGGCGGCATGCTGCTGATGGTGGTCACCGGCCTGGTCAAGGCCGCGTTCGGGGACACCCCGGTGGCGGCCAGCGCCTCGTACGGGGTGCTGCCGGTGGACGGCAAGGACACCCTGGCCGGGCTCGGACTGCTGATGCTGGGCCTGCGGGCGTTCGCGTCCGGCTGTACGGCGCTGACCGGTGTGGAGGCGATATCCAACGGCGTGCCGGCCTTCCGGGCGCCCAAGTCGAAGAACGCCGCCACCACGATGGCCGTGATGGGCACCACGGCCGTGGTCATGTTCGTCGGCATCACCGCGCTGGCCCTGATGTCCAAGGTGCACATCACCGACGACGCCTGCCAGCTGACCAGGTTCGCCGGGGACTGCCACACCGCGCCGCAGCAGACCGTGATCGCCCAGCTGGCGGCCGCGGTCTTCGGCGGCGACCAGAGCATCCTCTTCTACTTCATCCAGGCCGTCACCGCGCTGGTGCTGATCCTGGCGGCCAACACCGCCTTCAACGGGTTCCCGCTGCTGGCCTCGATCCTGGCCGAGCACCGCTACCTGCCCCGGCAGATGCACACCCGCGGTGACCGGCTCGCCTTCTCCAACGGCATCATCGCCCTCGCGGTGGTGGCCGGCGGGCTGCTGTGGCTGTACGACGCGGACGTCACCAGCCTGATCCACCTCTACATCCTGGGCGTCTTCACCTCCTTCACGCTGTCGCAGATCGGCATGGTGAAGCACTGGAACCGCGTGCTGCGCGGTGCGACCGACCCGGCCGTGCGCGGCCCGGCCCAGCGCTCGCGGGTGATCAACGCGTTCGGCGCCGTCACCACGGCGCTGGTGCTGGTGATCGTGCTGCTGACCAAGTTCACCCAGGGCGCCTGGCTGGCCGTGGTCGCCGCGATCGTGCTCTGGGTGATGATGCGCGGCATCCGCCGGCACTACGACAGCGTCGCCGACGAACTGGCGGTGGACGACCCGGACGCGGACTCGGTGCGGCCGTCCCAGGTGCACGGCATCGTGCTGGTCTCCAAGCTGCACAAGCCCACCCTGCGGGCGCTCGGCTACGCGCAGGCGTTCCGGCCGGACTCACTGGAGGCGCTGACCGTCGCGGTGGAGCGCGAGGCCACCAGCGAGCTGGAGCAGCAGTGGGGCGTGCTGGACGTCCAGGTGCCGCTGAAGGTGCTGGACTCGCCGTACCGGGAGATCACCAAGCCGGTGGTGGCGTACGTCCGCGAGTACCGGCGGACCAGTCCGCGGGACGCGGTCGCGGTGTTCATCCCCGAGTACGTGGTCGGCCACTGGTGGGAGCACCTGCTGCACAACCAGTCGGCGCTCTGGCTGAAGAGCCGACTGCTCTTCACCCCCGGCGTGATGGTGATCAGCGTGCCCTGGCAGCTGAGCTCCTCCGGCCGGGCGGACCACCCCTCCCGCCGGGCCCCGGGATCGGTCCGGCGCGGCGAGCCGACGGTGCGCTCGGAGCGCGAGCGGCTCCCGGCGCCCGAGAACGCCTGACGACCGGCCACCAGGGGCCCCGGACAGCACCCGCTGTCCGGGGCCCCCGCCGTTTCCGCGGCCGGCTCCCCAGCGGACCGGCCGGAGCCGACCGGCCCACGAAGCCGCCGACCGCCGCACCCGGCCCGCCGACCGGCCCACGAAGCCGCCGACCGCCGCACCCGGCCCGTCGACCGGCCCACGAAGCCGCCGACCGCCGCACCCGGCCCGCCGACCGGCCCACAGACCCGCCGCCGGCCAGCCCGTATGGACCCCGTCAACAACCGGACGGGCGCCGTATGGAGCGCGTCAAGAACGGCGGCAGGCCCCCGAACAGGCGATTTGCTGGGCACGCCGGCCCGCCGCCGGTGCCGCGTCCGGTCCGCTCAGGAGCGCGCGGCCACCCCGAACCACTGTGGTGGAGCCCATGTCCGATCTCATCTACGTCGGTGTCACGGTCGCCGTGTTCGCCGTCATCGCCCTGATCGCACGGGGGGTGGAGAAGCTGTGAGCGCCGAGAACATCGCAGGTCTCATCGTCGCCATCGCGCTCGTCGGCTACCTCGTCCTCGCGCTGATCCACCCGGAGAAGTTCTGACATGGGCTCCACTCTCGCGGGCTGGCTGCAGGCCCTCGCCCTGGTGGGCGCGCTGGCCCTGTGCTACCGCCCCCTGGGCGACTACATCGCCCGTATCCTCACCACCTCCAAGCACCTCAGAGCCGAGCGCGGCCTGTACCGGCTGATCGGCGTGGACGGCGACGCCGACCAGCGCTGGCCGGTGTACCTGCGCTCGGTGCTGGCCTTCTCGGCCGTCTCCGTCCTCTTCCTCTACGGCCTGATCCGGCTGCAGGGCCACCTGCCGCTGAACCTGGGCGTTCCGCAGATGGAGGGGCACCAGGCGTGGAACACGGCGATCTCGTTCGTGGCCAACACCAACTGGCAGTCCTACAGCGGTGAGTCCGCGATGGGCCACCTGGTGCAGATGGCGGGCCTGGCGGTGCAGAACTTCGTCTCCGCGGCCGTCGGCATCGCGATCGTGGCGGCGCTGATCCGCGGCTTCACCCGCAACCGCACCGACCGGGTGGGCAACTTCTGGGTGGACCTGACCCGGATCTCGCTGCGCCTGCTGCTGCCGGTCTCGGTCGTCTTCGCCCTGGTGCTGCTGGCCAACGGCGTCGTGCAGAACCTCCACGGCTTCC
Source organism: Kitasatospora sp. NPDC048239 (assembly GCF_043202015.1). Classification (NCBI taxonomy): domain Bacteria; kingdom Bacillati; phylum Actinomycetota; class Actinomycetes; order Kitasatosporales; family Streptomycetaceae; genus Kitasatospora; species Kitasatospora sp. NPDC048239. The sequence goes on from NZ_JBICZP010000010.1 coordinate 307,604, forward strand.
ACGAGGTGGCCACCCTGACGGGCGGGCAGCAGTCCGTGCCGGGCGGTCCGGTGGCCTCGCAGGAGGTCATCAAGCTGCTGGGCACCAACGGCGGCGGCTTCTACAACGCAAACTCGGCGCACCCGTTCGAGAACCCGACCGGCTTCACCAACGTGCTGCAGGTCTTCCTGATCCTGCTGATCCCCTTCGCGCTGCCGCGGGCCTTCGGCAAGATGGTCGGCGACAACCGGCAGGGCTACGCGATCGTCGCGGTGATGGGCCTGTTCTGGGTGGCCTCGGTCGCGCTGATCACCTTCTTCGAGGCGCAGCACACCGGTTCGGCGCTGCAGGCGGCCGGCGGGGCGATGGAGGGCAAGGAGCAGCGGTTCGGCATCGCCGCCTCCGGCCTCTTCGCGGCCTCGACGACGCTGACGTCGACGGGTGCGGTGAACTCCTTCCACGACTCGTACTCGCCGTTCGGCGGCGGGCTGACGATGTTCAACATGATGCTGGGCGAGATCGCGCCCGGCGGTACCGGTTCGGGCCTGTACGGGATGCTGGTGCTGGCGACCGTCGCGGTGTTCGTGGCCGGGCTGATGGTCGGGCGCACCCCGGAGTACCTGGGCAAGAAGCTGGGCGGGCGGGAGATGAAGTTCGCCTCCCTGTACATCCTGACCACGCCGACGATCGTGCTGATCGGCACGGGTGTGGCGATGGCGCTGCCCGGCGAGCGGGCCGGGATGCTCAACTCCGGTGCGCACGGCTTCTCCGAGGTGCTGTACGCGTTCACCTCGGGCGCGAACAACAACGGTTCGGCGTTCGCGGGCATCACGGTCGGCACCGACTGGTACGACACGGCGATCGGCCTGGCCATGGTCCTCGGCCGGTTCCTGCCGATGGTGTTCGTGCTGGCGCTGGCGGGTTCGCTCGCCCGGCAGCAGCCCGTCCCCGCCACCCCGGGCACCCTGCCCACCCACAAGCCGCTGTTCGTGGGCCTGCTGTCGGGCGTCGTCCTGATCGTCGTCGGCCTCACCTACTTCCCGGCCCTGGCTCTCGGGCCGATCGCGGAAGGTCTCTCCTGATGTCCCCCACCCTGACCGAGAAGGCCGGGAAGCCGGCCGCCCAGCAGCCGGAACCGGCCCAGGCCCCGCACCGGGCGTCCGGCGGCCTGTTGGACCCGAAGGTGGTCCTCGCCGCACTGCCGGACGCGGTGAAGAAGCTCGACCCCCGGGTGATGGTCAAGAACCCGGTGATGTTCGTGGTCGAGGTCGGCTCGGTGGTCACCACCGTCGCCGCGATCGCCGATCCGTCGGTGTTCGCCTGGTCGATCACCGTCTGGCTCTGGCTGACCACCGTGTTCGCCAACCTGGCCGAGGCCGTGGCCGAGGGCCGCGGCAAGGCGCAGGCGGACACCCTGCGCAGGACCAAGTCCGACACCATGGCGCGCCGCCTCACCGACTGGCCGGGGAGCCGGGCCGAGGAGGAGGTCTCCGGCACCGCGCTGCGCCTCGGCGACCACGTGGTGGTCGAGGCCGGGCAAGTCATCCCCGGTGACGGTGACGTGGTCGAGGGTGTCGCCTCGGTGGACGAGTCGGCGATCACGGGTGAGTCTGCGCCGGTGATCCGCGAGTCGGGCGGTGACCGCAGCGCGGTGACCGGCGGCACCAAGGTGCTCTCCGACCGGATCGTGGTGAAGATCGCCTCCGAGCCCGGCAAGACCTTCATCGACCGGATGATCGCCCTGGTCGAGGGCGCCGCCCGGCAGAAGACACCGAACGAGATCGCGCTCAACATCCTGCTGGCCTCGCTGACGATCGTCTTCCTGGTCGCGGTCGTCACGCTCCAGCCGATGGCCACCTACGCGGGCGCGCCGCAGTCGATGATCGTGCTGGTCGCCCTGATCGTGGCGCTCATCCCGACCACCATCGGCGCACTGCTCTCCGCGATCGGCATCGCCGGCATGGACCGGCTGGTCCAGCGCAACGTGCTGGCGATGTCCGGCCGGGCCGTGGAGGCCGCCGGGGACGTCAACACCCTGCTGCTCGACAAGACCGGCACCATCACCCTCGGCAACCGCCAGGCCGCCGAGTTCCAGCCGGCCGCCGGCGTCTCCACCGAGGAGCTCGCCGACGCCGCCCAGCTCTCCTCGCTCGCCGACGAGACCCCGGAGGGCCGCTCGATCGTCGTCCTCGCCAAGACCGGGTACGGCCTGCGGGCCCGCGCCCAGGGCGAGTTGACGCACGCCACCTGGGTGCCGTTCACCGCCCAGACCCGGATGTCCGGCGTCGACCTGGACGAGGCCGACGGCGTCCACTCGGTGCGCAAGGGCGCGGCCGGTTCGGTGACCAACTGGGTCACCGAGAACGGCGGCACGGTCGGCAAGGACGTCACCGAGCTGGTCGACGGCATCGCGGCCGCGGGCGGCACCCCGCTGCTCGTCGCCTCCAGGGTCGGCGCGGCCGCACCGAGAGCCCTCGGCGTGATCCACCTCAAGGACGTGGTCAAGGAGGGCATGCGGGAGCGGTTCGACGAGCTGCGCCGGATGGGCATCAGGACCGTCATGATCACGGGTGACAACCCGCTGACCGCCCGGGCGATCGCGCAGGAGGCGGGCGTGGACGACTTCCTCGCCGAGGCCACGCCCGAGGACAAGATGGCCCTGATCAAGAAGGAGCAGGAGGGCGGCAAGCTGGTCGCGATGACCGGGGACGGCACCAACGACGCCCCCGCGCTCGCCCAGGCCGACGTCGGCGTCGCGATGAACACCGGGACCATGGCGGCCAAGGAGGCCGGCAACATGGTCGACCTGGACTCCAACCCCACCAAGCTGATCGAGATCGTCGAGATCGGCAAGCAGCTCCTGATCACCCGCGGCGCGCTCACCACCTTCTCGATCGCCAACGACGTCGCGAAGTACTTCGCGATCATCCCGGCGATGTTCGCCGCGGTCTACCCGGGCCTGGACAGGCTCAACATCATGGGCCTGCACAGCCCGCAGTCCGCCATCACCTCGGCCATCGTCTTCAACGCCCTGGTCATCATCGGCCTGATACCGCTCGCCCTGCGCGGCGTGAAGTACCGCCCGTCCGACGCCAGTTCGCTGCTGCGAAGGAACCTCGGGGTCTACGGCCTCGGCGGCCTGGTGGTCCCCTTCGTCGGGATCAAACTGATCGACCTCGTCGTCCAGTTCATTCCCGGCCTGAGCTGACACCCACGGAAAGGAGGAACGCATCATGTCCAAGCCCCTGCCCACCACCGTGCGCACGCACTTCACCGCGCTGCGGATGCTGCTGGTGATGACGGTGGTCCTCGGCCTCGCCTACCCGCTGCTGGTCACCGGCATCGGCCAGGCGGTCTTCAACGACAAGGCCAACGGCTCGATCGTGAAGACCGCCGACGGCAAGGAGATCGGCTCCAGCCTGCTCGGCCAGAACTACGACCTGCCCAAGCAGAACCCCGACGACGCCGACGAGGCGGCCCGGCCGGACCCGCAGTGGTTCCAGCCCCGGCCCTCCGCCAACGGCTACGACCCGAAGGCCTCCGGCGCCTCCAACCTGGGCCCGAACAGCGCGGACCTCACCACGACGATCGAGGACCGCCGCAAGGCCGTCGCCGAGTTCGACGGGGTCGACCCGGCGAGCGTCCCGGTGGACGCGGTCACCGCCTCCGGCTCCGGCCTCGACCCGCACATCTCGGTGGCCTACGCCAAGGAGCAGATCGCCCGGGTCGCCAAGGCCCGGAGCCTGCCGGTGGAGACGCTGGACAGGCTCGTCGCGAAGTACACCGAGGGCCGCTCCCTCGGCTTCCTCGGCGGGCCCGGCGTCAACGTCGTCCGGCTCAACACCGCCCTCGTGGAACAGAAGTGACGGCCGATCGGCTGAACGGGTGAAGCAGGCCGGCCCGGGCCGGGGCAGCGCCCCCGCGCCCGGGTCGGCCGCGCGTCCCGACCCCGTCCGCAGAAGCGGCAGACGCAGCGGCAGACGCAGCAGCAGGCGAAGCAGCAGACCGAGCAGCAGACGAAAGAGCAGCGCCCATGGCCCGCGACCTCACCCCCGGCACCGGCCCCCGCCGCGGCCGGCTGAGGGTGTACCTCGGTTCCGCCCCCGGTGTCGGCAAGACCTACCGGATGCTGGACGAGGCCGGCCGCAGACGGGAGCGCGGCGCGGATGTCGTGGTCGGGTACATCGAGTGCCACGGGCGCCGGCACACCGAGTCCATGATCGGCGCTCTGGAGGCCGTCCCCCGCACCCTCCGCCCCTACCGGGGCGCCGAGTTCGAGGAGATGGACCTCGACGCCGTCCTGGCACGCCGCCCGGCCGTGGTGCTGGTCGACGAGCTGGCGCACACCAACGTCCCCGGCGGCCGCAACGCCAAGCGCTGGCAGGACGTCGAGGAGCTGCTGGACGCCGGGATCGACGTCATCACCACCGTCAACGT